>CAYRFQ010000094.1:0-31416 GCA_964423615.1 uncultured Alcaligenaceae bacterium
GCCCGGCCAACCCAACGTATCGCAACAACGCTTGCGAACCATGACAAAACTGATCCAAGAACTGACGCACTCGATCCCGAAGCCCCACCCAGTTTGCGGCCATCCGGTGCAAGTTCAAAACACTTTGCCGAAGCCAACGCCACAGCTTCTCAATCGGGTTGAGCCAAGGCGAGTACGTCGGCAACCACACGGCCTCGATCTTGGGCCAGTGCTCCAACGCCTCAAGGACCTCTGGATGGGTGTGGATCGACCAGTTGTCTTGGATCACATAGACCACCTCAGCTCGGTCGTAGACGTCGGCCAAACGCTCGTACATGGCAATGACTTTCTCCCGTCCGCACTTGTATCCATCGAGATAATCGACGCGACCGGTCCGAGCGTTGAGGGCTCCGATGATGCGCCATTGCTGTTGTTTGGTTCCTTGCCGATCGGCCAACACACCATCGGCGTCGGCCCAATCTCTCGATTCGCAGGGCCAGCGATAATAACTCATCTCATCGAGAAACACACTCACGACTCGCTCCGGAGTGATAGCCGTGTGGCGAAGGCACTGGTCGAGGTAATCGCATTTGTCCAAGTACTCCGGGTCGGGACTGAAGTGTTGGACTTTCGCACTTCGCAACTTCAGTCCCAGACGACCAGGCAGCCGCGATATGCCCGAGAGACTGTAGTGGGCCAACGATTCGATACTGGCGCGGATCGTGCGAAGCGTCCAGCGAGACGGTTTGGGGCCGTTGGGATGGGGACTCGCTTCTTGGCGAGCTTTCTCGTCGGGTCCCTGGCGCAGAGTCTCTTGGAGTTGTTGTTTTTGGTCAAAAGCAACTTCGTCGGTCGCCGCCGTGTTGTCGACCTCTTAAGCCATCGAGTCCATTGGTTTGGTAGGCATCGAGCCAACCATAGACGGTGTCGGGGTCTCTGGGCTTCAGGAGCCCTTCTTGAGCCACCCGATGGGCCGAGCGTCCGTCAGCGATCTGGAGCATGGCCGCGGAGCGTTCGCGGACGTAGGGTTTGGGGTCGTGGTCTCTAGCCTCGAGCAGTTCGTGGCGTTGAGATTGGGTCAGGGTCAAAGTACGTCGGTGAGCCATCACGTTTCCAAGAAGAACAAGGTCAAAAAGGGCGAACTCTGTTTCTACGAAATCTTTACCGATTTTGATCGTCAAAACTCATAAGGGTCGACGAATATTCGTCTCGCGTTCCCCGTGCCAAGTGTTTGGCACACAGATAACTGTTGACGACGACAGGCAGTGGCGTTTCCATGAGTTGGCTCCGATAAGGTGAATGGAATCCTTGCCCAACCAATCTTGGAACAACCGATTTTGCTGGTTGCCGTACCTGGCAAAAATGGGGCGATTTCTCAAACTCTACTCGCGGAAAGAGACTTGAATGGCATGAGGTGAGTAGGTGGAAACTAATTCAGATCCGGACGTGCCGGATTGCATGAAATGTAAGGAAGCTTGCGTTTGCAAGACTGATTAAAACAATGACGGATGCAACGAATAATTGCGAGTTTGCCCAATCAATGCGAAAACTACCGCGGTATGAGGGGACCGCTGTCGGCAACTGCTCAAATTATGAAAAATCGGGGGACGAGTACCCTGTGAACATCTGGAACGGCAAACTGTTGCAGTCGAATAGACTCCAGGTAACAACCTCAGCTAACTTGGCGTAGAGTGCGTTACTCGACACTCCTCGATGCTTGGCAAGAAAACTTCAATCTAATGTATATCTTAATTCACATTGCGTTTTTCGCATCTACTGTCAAGAAATGGAGAGAGTTACGTCTGTAGGTTCACCTTCCATGGGCCTCGAATTCCTCAAATTTACGGCACGGACTTCCACGAGCAGATGTCAGATTGGGATATAAGCGGATGGCGGGTCGTTTAGTTGGGTCCTACCGACCAAATCCGAAGACCGGAATCGAATAAATCACCCCCGCTTGCAATTCGATTGCCATCCGGGCTGAATCGAACAACCCCGACGCCGGTGGGCAAATCGGATCCGTCCAGTTTAAGCAACTCCTCACCGAAGCGGGTGTCCCAGATTCGGATCGTTTTGTCCTTGCCTCCGCTGACAATTCGCTTGCCGTCCGCACTGGCGGTAACGCTGTTGACTTTTTCCGAGTGTCCTCTCAGTACAACAATCTGCTCGCTGGTAGCGACATCCCACACGCGAATTGTTTTGTCCGAACCGCAGCTCACGATCCGGTCGCTGTCGGGGCAGAAAACGACGTCATGAATCTCCGCCGTGTGACCTGTAAAGCTGCGTAACTTTTGGCCGGACTTGGCGTCCCATAGCAGCAGAATCCCGGATTCTTTTCCGCGGGAAACGAGGTACTTTCCGTTTGGGCTATACACTGTCGGTCCAACGGCGCCATCTAGCTTAAGAAGCTTGATTCCGGTACGACTATCGAGAATGTCGGTTTGCTTCCAACCAGAAACGGCGAGCCGGTTGCCGTCCGGGGAAAACGCGATAACGTTGGTGCGGGTGATGGGCGAGAAATATGCTGGCGGCCTGTCGACAACCAACAGCTCCTTGCCCGTGTCCGTGTCCCAGATCCGAACCGGTGTTTTTTTGACCAGACGAACCCGGCCGACGCTTACTCCGGCGATCCGCTTGCCGTCCGGGCTGACGGCGACACTACTTATTGCGGTGCCGAAAGGGATACGCGAAGTTCTCAGTTCTTTGCCGGTTGTGAGATCCCACAGGTTCAGCGTCTTGTCGTGACTGGAACTGACCAATCGGTTTCGGCCTGGAATAAACGCCACGCTGGAGATTCCCGCACGATGTCCTTTCAGCGGCAAATATTCTTGATTACCGTTGGAATTCCAGATTCGTACTTCGCGTGTGCTGCTGACGCTGACTATTTGATTATCCGGACAGAAGCGAACGTTGTTGACGGTTCCGGTGTGCCCCTTGAGCACTTTGTTAACGCTGCCAGCTTCAGCCTTCCAAACCCGGACAGTGGAATCTTCCGCTCCACTTACAATCTGCTTGCCGTCCGGACTGAAAGCGACACATTTAATGACGCCGGAATGTCCATCCAGCTTGTGGATCAGTTGACCGGACTTCACATTCCATAATCGCAATTCAAACACTTTCGTGGGTTCCCATCGGCCTCGAAATCCACCGCCCCCGGACACCAACTTTGTTCCGTCCGGACTGAACGCCAAACAAAAGACATCACACTCGTGATATTCGGCCATCCTGAGAGGCTGATCTTTATCGATGTCCCAAATTGTGACAGAGCAGCGACCATTGCCACCATTTCGCCCGGATCCGGCAGCAAGTTTCTTGCCGTCGGGACTGAAGGCAAGGCTAATGACTACGGTGGACCCCCACTTAGTTGACCAAATCCGTTTACCCGTGGCAACATCCCAAACTTTCAGATCACCATTTTGACTGCCATACGCAACCAGTTTGCCGTCTCTTGAAAAAGTCACACAACGAATTTCATCACTGCCGGCGTCGATGATTTGTTTATTTTCTCCCGTTTCGGCATCCCAAATGCGGATACGACTGTCGTTAGTGTATGTGCTTCTACCCTCTGGTTTGAACCAGTGGGAACTACATGCGACAAACTTGCCGTCGGGACTGTACACAATGTGTCTCATGGAGTTCGCCTGGCCCTTACAGGCGAGGACTTCTTCGCCAGTGTCGGTATCCAGGATGCGTACTTCAGACGGACGGTAAGTTTTCGAATACCTGCTCGAAAAGTAAGATTTTTTGTAGAATGTGACCGCAATTCTCTTCCCATCAGGACTGACCACTCCCCCGGAATACTTGTCGTCCAACAAGTAGGACGGTCCCTTCCAAAGATTCAGAAAGTAATAATATTCAACGTTGCGCAAGTCCTTCTGAGTCTGTTTCAGAAACTTGAGTGCCGCGGATTTGTTACCAGCCTTCCAGGACAGCTCGGCCAAAAGCAGCAGATTTCGGTAAGACCGTAGTTGGGCAATATCCCGCTCCCGTTCGGCTTTTTCCTGTTGCTCCTCGGCTATCTTCTTTTGCGCCTCTGCTGCCCGGGTTTTCTTGTCGGCGATATCATGTTGCTTGCGTTCCAGGAATGCCTGTTCCATTGCATCCAGAGCGAAATACGATGAAACCACAGTACCCAGTACAAGTGCAATCACCAGCGAAGCACTCAGTGAGGCAACCATCGGATTCCGTTTGCACCAACGCCAGAGGCGTTCTGCCCGGCTAACCGGGCGGGCGAGAATCGGCACGCCGGCTTGAAATCGGTCTAATTCCTCAGCCAAATCGGCGGCGGTCGCGTAGCGTTTATGTGGTTCTTTTTCCAGGCACCTGAGGCAGATGGTTTCCAGGTCTTTCGGAATGCCGGTTTGCAACTCGGACGGCGGCGTCGGTGGATCGTTGATGACCTTGGCCAAGATGTCGAACCGTGAGGTCGCGCTGAATGGCCGCTGACACGTCAGGCACTCATACAAAATCGCGCCAAGCGCATAAACGTCCGTCCAAGCACCAACGAGATGATTCTCTCCTTTTGCCTGCTCGGGAGCCATGTAAGCCGGCGTCCCCATGATCGCGTTTTCCACGGTCAGGCCGTCGTCGGCCTGCGTGTCCTTGGCCAGGCCGAAGTCGGTGATTTTTGGCGTATTCTGCCGGTTCATCAAGATGTTACCCGGTTTCAAATCCCGGTGCACCACGCCCTTTTCATGGGCCGCTTGCATGCCGCGAGCCAACTGCTCGACCAGCCGTGCAGCTTCGGACGCGTTCAGTCGCTGGCGTTTGAGCCTGTCGGCGAGATTGCCCCCTTCCGTCAGTTCCAGCGCGAAATAATGCTTACCGTTGTGTTCTCCGACGTCGTGGATCTGCACGATCGCTGCATGATGCAATCTGGCAACGGCTTTGGCCTCGCGTTCGAAGCGTAGCACCCGATCCGATGAGGCCCGCTCACCCTGCAATATCATCTTGAGAGCGACAAGCCGATCCAAACCCAGGTGGCGGGCTTTGTAAACGACACCCATCGCACCGCGGCCGAGTTCGCCAAGGATTTCATAGCCGGGAATCATGTCCCGGTTGGCTGTCGCTTGTTGGCCAATCGTAGATGTCGGATTTGATTGACCCTGGAAATATTGCTCGGCGGAGACCGTTCGTTGCGAGTCGAATTGTCGGATCAGCTCGGCCTTAAGTGAAGGAAATCGGCGAATGTACTCGTCGACGGTTGGACTCGCCCCACGCTTGAGACGCACGCATACGTGCTCGGCAATAAGATCGAGCATCACCGGTTTGAAGTGCACAATCGATGGATGATGCTTGAGGTAAAACTCCAACAACCCATTCTGGCCGGCCTTTCGGCGTTGGGCCACGTCCTGACGAAAAAAATCCAACTGCTGTGCGTCTGCAAACCTGCCCAGGAGATCACTCCAGTTCGCCGTGTCGGGCCCCATCCGGCCGAGATCGAAGCCCAGTTCCGACGTGGTTTGCATCCTGAGCAACTCATCAATTTCACGGAACAGCTCCGGATCATTACGCCGAAGGTCATCCAGGTAAACCGCTCTCTGGTCGGGCTCCAACTCCAGTGCTCGCTCGTGCGCTTCGGTGAGCCGTTTCCATTTCTGCTGTTCAGGCGTCATCTCGGTAAACCCTCAACTCATTTTGCACCCAATGTTGGGCTCGCGCGAAGCATCCCTTGACCCTGGTCTCACTCATCTCCAGGCGTTCCGCAATCTCGGCATATGTGCAGTTCAGAAATGTGCGAATTCGAAACACCGCCGCCTCGTCGGGAGCGAACGCTTGAAAGCGGTCAAGCGCCCCCTGAAGATCAATCAGCACGTCGTTGAAGGCTTGTGCCTGGTGACCACCTTCAAGATCACTTTCGATCGCGACATGGTGGTTGTCGCCGCCGCGCTTCATGGCTTTTTTCTTGCGGGCGGAATCAATCATCAAATCGTGTATCTTGATGGACACCCACGAGTAGAATCGCCGCCGATCACCCGGACGCCAGTCCGTTTTGTTGTTGCCCACAACTCGTAAAAAGGCCTCGTCGACAAGATAGGTCGTTGACATGCTCAACTCGTTTGCAGTTCGATTCTTGCGCGCGGCAGCAATCGCTCGTAACTCTTGTTCGACCAAAACGTAAAGCTGATTTGCAGCGGAAACGTCTCCGGATTCTGCTTGTTGGAGCAAGACCGTCAATTCACCTGGTTCGTCCATCCCAAACTCTCCCGAAAAACGAGCCGTTCACCTCTCTTGTTTCGGTCATCCCTACCGTTTGATTATTTTTTCAGACTTTTTGTGCCTACTTTTGCGGTCTGCTTAATACACGCGAGAACATTTCTGTTCGCGAAGTGAATTTGGCAGGGCACAAGTGGCTTTTTGTACATGCAGTGTAACGACCTAATTGTTTGGAGGATTATTATGAAAACACCATCGCTTTTGAACCGGGTAGGCAAATATGCCCCGTCCTCTCCCGGCGTCCCGCCCTTTTCTTCAAGTGGAAAAGAAATTTCTTACTGCCAGTTCGAGTCACCGCGAATGTCTAATCGCCTTGTGAAATACTGGACCGTTGTCGCCATCGCCCTCACCTTTCTACTCCCTGCCTCTTCAATGGGTCAACGGAATTTAATCATCAAAATCAAAAACCCGAAATCGACATTCCGGGTTACAGCCTCGGCAGACCGAACCCCTCCCATTTATAAAGGAGGCGAATCCTTCAAACTAACCTTACGCACGACAGCGGATGCTTTTGTCTATGCCTTCAATTGCACGGAAGATGGGGAAGTCTACTGCCTCTTCCCCAACCAGATCCAAACGGAGAACTACATCAAGGCCAACTCAGTTGTGACCATTCCCCCCGAGAAAGCGGAATATGAAATCGGCGTGGTGGCCCCCTTCGGGAGCGAATATGTCAAGGTCATCGCAAGCAAGAAAAAACTGAATAGCCTCGATTTACAAACGCTGCAAAAAGCCGTGGCAACACAAATCAAGTCTCCCGGGGCGATCAAACTCCTTCAAGAACTGCGAAAAAAAGATTCACACGAATGGGCGGAAGATGCCGTGTTGATCCAAACAGTGGCTGCGGAAAAAAAGGGCCGAACTAAACCGAAGAATGAGTCAATGGCCGAGCGGAAGCAAAAACGACATCGACCCAAACTTATTGCCCTGCACATTGGCCTGAGCTACTACGAAGATCGAGGTGGTTTCCGTAACAGTGCCTGTGCCAGGGATGCCCAGGCGATGGCCAAAGTGATGAGGGATAAGGCCGGGTTCCAGGTTCAGACGATGCTCAACAAGGATGCTACCCGGAGCCGGATTATCGCAGCCCTGCAAGCGCTGGAGACCACGACAGCTCCAGGAGATATTATTGCCATTCACTGGTCTGGTAGTATCCACTATCAGCAGACATCCGGCCGACAGGTCGATGCGTTGGTTCCTTTCGATGCCGAGATGACCACGGTCACCGGAAGAACTCGATCCCTCATCACCGAGAATGACCTGGCGGAGATCCTCGGCCGCCTCAAAGGCCGGCAGATCATCTGCCTGTTCGAAACTTACCGCTATTGCGAGTCACGTTTCGGTAGCCGAAGCATTAACGGCATTTTTGACAATCTGGTCAAAAGTCTAGCCGAGGTCCGTGGCGGGCAACCCAATCTGGTATTGATCGAAAGTTGCCAAAAGTCACAGAAGCCTTATGTGCATAAAGAATCCCATCTGAGCGTGATGACCCATTACTTCGCCAATACCCTTAACAAGACCGCTGATACTGCGACTGTCGGCCAGCTGTATCAACAGATCGCGGATCAAGTTGAAACGTACGTCCGCGGTACTTACAAAGAGAGTCAGCGCCCTTCGCTCAGTTACCATGGGAGTCTCCATTTCTCGCTCGTTCGATGAATCTCGGAAAGTCACTCGAAGTTCCCGGAGCGCTTGCCCCGGGAAACTCCAACCATCAAGGAGCTTCAGATCAATGGAAGTAACAGAGAATGCTTCACATGCCAAACTCAGGCTACTCTCCACGATCGCATTTCTGGGAGTCGTGATGAGTGTCCTGACGATCGTCACCCAGACGTTGGATTTATTCTACATTCCGATGGTCAGCGAATGGGTCGACCACTGGATGGCCCATGAGAAGCTACCAACGCGAGCGGAAGTTGCCGACATCAGTGTCACCATGGACCGCGACGACCGAACGTATCTCGCTGGTGACGATTTACAAATCTCTGTCATCAGCGATCAACCAGGGTACGTGTATGTATTCTCAAAATCCCAGTTCAACACGAAGCTGCTTTACCCGAAAAGGCCCGAACTCTCCAACAGCATCGCACAGAACAAGAAAATCCGGTGGACGACCAAAGTGGGACCGCCGTTCGGTGAACGTACCCTATGGGTCGTCGTTGCCCACGACCCGTTAACACTATCCGAAATCAGAGGGAGCGTGCCCACGGATTTGAATGTCCTCTCTGAGGAACAAGTCGAGAAGCTCTATGACCGCCTCAAGGGTCGTGACACTTCGCAAGGCTGGAAATGGGCAGAGGCGAGCGCGACATTCGAAGTCATCAATCCCCAACCGTGAGACAACCGTTTGTACGCACGTCCAAACTTGTCCCGGTATGTGCCAACAAGCCCGAAGGATGGGACATAAATTCCCCTCCATTGACTCCAGTTATCTCAGATTTTTTAGGAGAAAAGACCGATGTCCAGAATGAGTTTGCTTGTCCTGATGTCTGTACTGACTTGTGCCTCAACCGCCATGAGTCAACAACGCGTGTTCATCGGTGTCGGAATTGATGAATACGATGACGATAATATTTCGCCCACGCCCTACTGCGTCAGTGATGTCAAACTCCTGGCCAGAATCCTTACCGACAAAGAACGAGGTACATTCCAACGCGTCAGTCTGCTCCACAGTGAAAAAGGGAATGGCTTTGATCAACCTACCAAAGCCAACATCGAACGCGAGTTGATAGCGAACCTGCGTAACTTGAATAAACAAGACACGGTGGTCTTTTTCTTCGCCGGTCACGGCTATGTCAACGGTAAAGGACAAGGATTTTTAATTACCAAGGACACCGACCCGGCCAACCTCGAAGCTACTGCCATCTGCACGGCAAGCATCCGCCGGCTTCTGTCCGCCACCGAGGCGACCAAAGTATGCATCCTCGATTGCTGTCATGCCGGAGCCAGAGCCCTTGCTCTCCACCCCAAATTCAAGGCGGCCACGGGAAAAGAATTAGGGAGAGAATTTGCCGAGTTGAAGAATGTGTTGACCATAGCGAGTTGCGATGCGGACCAGGAGTCGCATCCTCTTCAGGTCAAGAAACAGGGGATGTTTACCTTTGTCCTCTCAGAGGCTCTGGTGAACGATGACCTCGACCAGAATTCCGATGGGTTCCTTGAAGCCGCCGAAATTTATGTCTATGTCCGCGACAAAGTTAAACAAAATGCCAAAACGTTTCTCAACAAACAACAAGTTCCAGCATTGATTACCCTGGGAAAATTGCCCGACGTCAAGTTCACAAAAGCCATCGGCGGAACCAAGCCATTTGCTTCCAACTTCGGAAAAGAACGAGGTGGGTTGGTGCCCGAAGGGTGGAAAGGGAACATGGTCGTTCAGAAGGGCGTATTGATGCCGAGCGGTGGCGGGGACAAGGCATACTCGATTCTACCTCCTCCCCAAAGAATTCGGGACGGCTTCAAACTCGACCTTGTCGTGGATTACGTCTCGGTTGGCCGTGACGGCACCCGACCCACGGGAAAACTGAGACTCACGCTGGCCAACAAGAATGCTAACCCCTGGACCATCGAATTCCACAGGGGATATTTTTATTATTTCGACAGCAGAGGAAAAATAATCAAGAAGGACATCCAAAAATTCATACGCGGCAATCAGCAAACCACCGTGGAAATTACCGTGAAACGTATCGTGAGTAAACGTGGTGCCTCGATCACGGTGTATGTAGATGGCAGCGAAGTAGGATCTCAGCTGTTTCACAAGGGATCACTAACCGATGTCCGGTTGGATGTGTTGAATAATCGAAACCGGACACCGGAGATTCACTCAGTCGCCGTCAATCCTCTAAAATCAGCAAAGTAATCCACATGCCTGTCAATTCTCGACCGGGAAATCAACGGAAGGCTCGAATATGACTCTCAAGGTCCGGAGAGTTCCAATTCCCCGGACCGTTACTTGCCTCCGAAAACGTAGACAAAAACGAACAGAATCCTGACCGATATCGATATAACCTGATCTGTTACCACAACGCCGTGGTGATGCTTGCGAGTGTCGCGGTGTTGAAGCTTTTACTCTGGCAAGGGGTCCATTTCCAAAAAGGGGTAATTTTGGCGACGCACAAGCTGTTGATTTACAGTGACTTATGGAATTTTGCCATCCTTAATGGATTTCCATTCAAACATTTTGGTCATGCCAAATACAGGTACATAGTTCCAATTTGAGGTTTTAGACGATTATTCCCAGGGTTTTCTGGGGATTCCGGCTGAACAAGTTCGTTTCAAATTGCAGAATTTTACCCCTTTTTGGAAATGGACCCTTTTGGATGTCGGTAACTGACGAGAGCATCCGACATGATCCAGTTTAAAAGAATGTTTGTGTTTTGTATTTAACCGTTTTAACGATAATAATATCCAGAACGCCGAGATGCCAAAAAACGCGTCGGTGTGGTCGACCGCTGAAGTTAGAGACATGTTCACACTCGCGGTCGACTAGACTGACTGCAGTGCGAATTGAAGTCAATGAGACGCACAAGAGGGGCACTCCTCAACTTTCCAATTTCCGACCACATCACGCCTTTGAATTTTAGTTCGTTCGATTTCAAAGTATCCAGATTTTGCTTTCCGATCCTCGACAAGCCCGCTGGCGCAATTGTTCTGTCCGCGGAAGGAAGTAACCATGACTGCCGACTTTCTCAACCGAGTCGACCAAGTCTATCAACACTGTTTAGCTTTACCTGCGGAGAAGCCAGCGTTTTTCCTCAAACAGCTGCATTCGTGGGCTCCGGAACTGGACCACAGAAGTCGAGCGAAGACTCCAACAGGCCGAACCGGAAGGACCAGTGACGGTCGATTTCAAATCTCCGAAGCGGTCCAGGAGTGTCTTGACTGTCGATTCGGAGGTCTCTTCCTTACTTGTCCAACCGGAGAGTTCCAAGACACCATCGGCAAGGCAACGAAAGGAAGAGCTGCCTGAAAGTGCAAGACGGTATGTCTTGGGAACCCGAATTGCCGAGGGTGGGATGGGAACTGTCTGCCGGGTGCGTGATCTGCAGTTCTACCAGACCCTTGCGGTGATGGTCATGTTGCCCAATCCGACTACGTTCGTGGAATCATTCACAGGGACTCGAAGCCTTCGAACGTGATGGTTGGAACGCTCGGGAAAGTTCAGGTCATGGATTGAGAATTGGCCAAGTTTCTCTCAGAGTTGATTGGCTAAAGCGAAACTGAGATTGTCGAACCGGGGACGGCGGATTCGTCGAAGCGTGGAGACTTTCTTAGACTCTAGGAGACGGGAGAAATCTTGGGGACTCCGGTGGACATGACTCTCGAGCAAGTACTATGGGAAATTAACACGCTTGACTTGCGAGCCGACATATTCGGAAAGGGAGAAATCCTGTGCGAGATTCTAACGGGGACACCGGCCTTCTTGGGACACTCCACCAGAGCGATGGTTCAGCAGGCGGCGGAAGGAAATCTCCAGGATGCATTCTTGCGTCTTGACCAGTGTGATGTCGATGGCCAGAATCTTCACTTTTGTTGGCGAACTTGAACACCGACATGCAATCCATATTTCGGTCGCAATGTTATGGAAGGCCACGGTAGGACTGCTTTGTTTCCGGATAAAACAAGCCGGTATCTTCTTAACAACGTAGCCAAGACAATCATTGATTCCATCCCGGCAAAATGTTGACCTATACACCTCCGGGGGCCGGCACCAAACGGAAAGAATGCTCGGTCTGGCAACCCTCGTGGTCCATTCCTCCATCGCTGGGGAAGAAATTCGTTTGGATTATCAAAGAACCGTGGATCGCGGTGCGTCGCCCACTGAGACATGAGGATAACACACCGGGCAGGTAAACGGAAACCTCCTAGGGCAACTTCATGGCGCGCAGTCCGACCAATTGTGTAAGCGGCAGGATAAAGTCGCATGGCCTCCATTAGCACTTGCTCCGTCCAAGTGAGTTGTTGCAATTCATCCGCCGATGGTATTTCCCCACGAACGACCGATTGGATTTCGTCTACCACTTGTTCCTGGACTTCTTCATGCTTGGCCAAGAGAAAAAGAGTCCAGGTGATTGTGTTGGCGGTAGTTTCGTGTCCAGCCACCAACATGGTGATAAGTTCGTCACGAATTTGTTCGCCAGACATACCGGATGGATCTTCTACACTGTGGGCGGCAAGCAATCGGGTTAACAAATCATCTTGTTGGCCTGGGTGGTTTCTGCGGTCAGCAATAATGCGATCAATCAGTTCGTGTAGCCTGCTTCGATCTCTGTGGAGTTTCCAATTCCACGGTGTTGGCAGCCAGTACGGTAAGTCAATTTTCGTTTCCAGGCGAAACTTGAAATCGGCCAAAATAGTCAGGCATGCCTGTTCCACAATTTCTGCTTCATCCGACAAATCCATTCCGAACAACACTTGAGACATTATCTGCATAGTCACGTGCATCATATCGTTGTGCACATTCCGACACTCGCCTTCTTGCCAACTATCGAGAAATCTCTCAGTTATCTTAGCCGCCGTATTTGTATAATTGCCAAGTCGCTGCTTTTGGAACATCGGTTGGATGAGTCGCCGTTGTCGCAACCAGGATTTGCCGTCATTAGTAAGCAGGCCATTCCCAAGCGGGAAACGCAAAAAGTTATTGAAATATGCAGGCCCGTAGGAGTTATTGTCGCTAACGAGTACCTGGTGGATCAGGTCCGGATGATTGACAACCACGTGAGCAGCCATACCCAGATGCATCGACCATATGTCTTGGTATTGCAGACTGTTTTTGGTGAAAAAGGCGAGCATGTCGCGACGAAAGTCATGCAAGGAACCTAACAGCCAATAACCGGATGGACCGGGCGGTAAGGTGGATATTTTCGCCATGTGAAGTACCCAGATTCGAGTTATTAAGTCTCCATCGAAGTTGAGAGGTACGTAGAGCGATTCATCTCAGTCGCTATAATTCGTGCGCGTTCGGCCAGAGATGCTTCGGCAGTTTCGATTTGTTGATTGGCTTCCGGGAGTCCTGACCGCTTTGCCACGATACCCCGTAAGTAAAGCGATTCCGCATGCTCGTACTTGGCCTTCTGCGTGAGCGTCAAGGCACAGCTTTGCTCCGACAGTTGAAGCGCTTTTCGTAATTGTCCCCTGGACAAGTAAGCGTACCCCAGTTCCCGGAGTACATGCGGTTGGTAAATGGGCCACAACCGAATGAACCTTGACCCCCATTTCGCCAGCCGAAAGGCCCGTCGCCGAAGCAATTGACATTGATGATTGTCATTGCCAACCAGGTCATTGGCCCTTAGTCGAAGAGCGGTCATCAAACTGGGAAGTGCAGCCATTCCCAAGGATGTATAATTGTGATTTGTCTTGATTAATTGAAAGGCCTGTTCGCAGACTTCCAAAGCCTCTTTGCTGCGTCCATGGAAAGTGTGCCAGTGCGCTTCCCCCAACAACAACAAGACGGTTGCCTGATCCCATTCCGGCAGGGCACGAAAGCAACTGCGCAAGTCGGAAAATGGCAAATTTCCACAAGCCGATACAGCCCAATATGCGAGGCCAAAGTGGCAAGAAGTATCATCACCTCGATGCACCCCCTCGAAGAACGTTTTCCGAGCGACGTCGATCACCAGCGCGTTGTTGCCCAGTTTTTCGTTGGAAATAAACCAATGCACCAAGCTTGAATAACTGTCCCAATAAGTCCCCGTCTTACGGTATAAATCGAGTGACTGCTCCAGAAACGTAACCGCTGTCTCATGGCCCCCCCTATATGTCTGAATTGCACCTTGATAGCAAAGAATTAATGCCCGGAGTGATAGATTATCCACGCCAGAACTGAGTTCTTTGGAACGGTTCAAATATTTCAGAGCGGTAGCATCCAACCCTAAATGATTTAGGCCTACAGCAAACGAAACGTTGCCGACAGCCTGTATCGCCGGATCGGGGTGGTGATTGGAAAATCGCAACAAATTGACAACGCCCCACATGGCTTTGAAATAATTGTCAAAAAAGTATATCAATTTTAGTCGAATCAACAATGGGCCGATCCGCTCCTCTCGCTCATCCAGAACCCGTTCCGAGGTTCGCTTTGGAAATAAAGCATTGTAGAAATAAACGCCCCATTCGCGGGCGATTCCCCAAACCCAACCAAGCGTGGATTTGGGAATGTAGTGACCAAGGCGGCGCAACGACGATTCCCGCAAGGCCATGCTTGTTTTGACCTGCCCCATTCGAAGAGCAAGTTCGCTTTGCAGGCCCTCGATAGTTGCCAGAGTGATTGGATCTTTGGCAAGGGGAGTAGCCTCTTCCAGCTTCCCTTTTGCTTCCACGAAATGTCCAAGAAACAACAAGCATTCGCCGTAATTGACCAGAATGTTACATCGAATTGTCTCCGGGGTGTTGGGAGCGTTATTCGCGGCTATGCGAAACTGTTTGGCAGCCACATCCAGGGCATATTGTCGAACCGCTTGCTTTCCTCCCAGAACCGCATACTTCCAGGCCCTGGTACGTTCACCGGCAGCATTGAAATGGTAGGACAGGTCATAGATTCTTGGGTTGGTAAAGTCGGATTCAGGAAACTCGCCTCGTTCCATGGCTTGGCTCAAATCTTCGGGAATGCCGCCTACCCTCCGGACAATTGTTTCCGCAAGATCACGATGGAGGTCTTGGCGATCGCTCGTGGCGAGATTGTCAAGCACCGTCTCGCGAATGCGGTCGTGATACGTATCGATCAGTTGTCTACTGTCGTTACCGATCATGCGGACAATGCGTTCGTTTCGCATTCGAGTAAGGGTAGCAGCGGGAAACCCGTCAAGACCTGTCGCCTGAGCAAGTTCCTCTGCGGACATAGTCTGTCCCGAGACGGCTAATATATCGAGTAACGGTTGGGCTTCGGGGGGTAACCTGCCTAACTTTCTCGCCAACATTTCATCCATTTCCATCGCTTCAAACGAATCCGTTTCCGGATCAAAACAACCAATGAGTTCAGTTAGCAGAAACGGATTTCCACCTGTCTGGGCATGAAATTGCAACGTGCGCCGACGAATCAAATCACTGTCTTGGTGCAGCATTCCAATCATCAACTGCGTGCATTCTTCAAGACCCAATGGGGCTACCGAGACATCACGTTGGTTCAGATCAAGTCCGTGCTGTTGCTTTAACGACTGCCATTCGTGTAAGAACGGGCTCTTCTCTGCTTCATCACTTCGGTATGTTCCGATAAAAAAGATCTTGGGAGCCGTGGGTGGTCGAAGCACTTCAAACAAGACATCGGCACTGTCAGCATCGCCCCATTGCAGGTCATCGACAAACAGAATTAACGGCCTCGTTCGGCTTAGCCGATACAACAATTCGCGAAATGCCGAAAATGCCCGATGGCGGATTTGCTGGTCATCGAGTCCGGAGAGGTTTGTCTTTGGAATTGTTGAAATGGCCGGGACTCGCTCCATCACCGGAAACACTTGTCTCAAGAAATACGAATCGT
Organism: uncultured Alcaligenaceae bacterium; assembly: GCA_964423615.1. GTDB lineage: Bacteria > Planctomycetota > Planctomycetia > Gemmatales > Gemmataceae > CAYRFQ01. Next base: position 15,665 of record CAYRFQ010000094.1, read on the forward strand.
CAGGGAGGAGACATTCTACTTCCGGAACAGACAAACTTTGCATAAACGCGGACAAGGCATCAATGAGGCTATCCAGTGCCTTGAACGGTACGGATTCACGGTCGTAGCAGCGACCGGACAAGATAACCAGGTTCTCGCTGTTCCGCAACGGCTCCAAAAACTGTTCCGCCAGCGTTGTTTTCCCTTCACCGGAACGACCGTGAATAAAAAGCGGGATTGGAGACTGGTCCTGTGTGAACGAGGCATAGGCCGATTGAAGCGTTGCCAGTTGTGGCTCACGCCCCACCAACGCTTGGGAACTGGGGCCTGACCCCGGTTCTATGGGCACTTGATGTGTGGTGATCGTGTTGGCAATGGCCAGGGCATCCGGACGCCGTTCCGGATCTCGGGCCAAGAGGTCCATACACAGGTCCGCCAGATCAACTGGTATCCTGTCATCCTGAGGGAGTGATGGTGGGTCAAGACGTTGCTTCCCATGCAACACCTCCGACAGAGAACCGGCAAAGGGCGCATCGCCAGTCAAAGCCTCGTAGAGCATGACGCCGACTGCATACCAGTCACTAGCTGCAGTGATACGTTGACCACCTACCTGCTCTGGTGCCATGTACCGGGGGGTTCCAACGATGCCGATATTTTGGCTTGCTCCTCCTTCCTCGAATCCAAGCACGAGACCAAAATCAAGAATGACCACATGGCCGTTCGGTAACACCATGACGTTGCTTGGTTTCAGATCACGGTGGACAATATTGCGGCCGTGCAACGCCATCACTCCCGCGATCAATTGGGCGAGCGAAGAACGTAATCTTGCTTCGTTGACATCACCTGCCGGTCGCACGTAGGAAAGAAAATCCTCGCCTCCTAACAAGTCCATGGTGAAAAACCAGTGCCCACCGTCGGCTTCCAACGTGTGTAGTCCAATGAGATTGGGATGATTGGTGTCCGCCAGAGCGCGGAATTCTCGCTTGAACAGGTGAAGTGCATTTCCGTCGACATGGGGCAGCGTTTTGAGTGCCACTTCATTTCCTTGCAACTGATGGCGAGCCCGATAAACCACGCCCATGCCACCGCGACCGAGTTCATCAAGTAATAAATAATCACCGAGGTGCCTGGCGGATAACTTTGAGGAACTTTTCGGTTGTTTCGACTCTCCAGGGGTGGCCAGGGATTGATACAAGAAGACATTTCGAATAAGCTCGGCATAGTTCGGATACCGTTTGGCATAATCCTCGAGTTGCGGCACCTCGCCAAACGCTTGACGATTTTGAATGTCAATGGCAAGCAAGTTGCGCAGTAATTGTGGCATTGCTTCCGAACTCACCTGGCTTAGATAAGAATCCAAAGATGGTGGCCCTGTCTGCCAATCCACTGTCTGGTTGTTGGATTGTCTACTCCAGGCTGCGGAGAATTCCTGACATAGTGAGTTTATTTGATCAAACGAATTGATCGGAAGATTGGACTGCATCCAAGAGAGGGTGTTTTCCAAGGCAGGCTTAGATTGATTCTGGGCTGAGATGTCATCTTGTGGGTAAGTCGATTCCTGGTGATGTTCGTCCGAAGCAGTCTGTGATTTCTTGAGCAAGCCTAACGGCGCATTTGATCCCAGCAAGTCTGTGCTGTCGTGTTGTTCGAGCAGTTCGCAAACGGCTGCATACACCTCCACATTTCCCTGTTGCAGGTTGTTGAGGAACTTCTCTTGTTCCTCACCTTCCAATTGAGTGGCTTCGCTGAACGCGGACCAAATTTGGGCTTTGAGATCGCTCATCCGACTGGGGTCCCGTATGATTTTCGTGATTCAATGCAGGCCATATGGACGATAACTTTTCATGTGCCATTGCAACCAAGTCCTCGCGCGCTTTGTGGCTTTTTTGACTTCGTTCTCGGTGAGGTCCAGAATCTCCGCCGTTTCTTCCACAGTGCAGCCCAAAAAATATCGAATGCGAAAAACGCTTTGGTCCCTCTCTGCTTCTGGAGGCATATCGGCCAGGGCCGTTTTCAAGTCCATAATAAGGGTGTGATAATCGGTTTTCGTTTTCTCCTGATAAGAACCAACACCTTCCAGTCCCTGATGCTTTACTCTCTGATCGCGCTTACTAGCCTGCCTAGTCTTTACCTCATTGATAAGCAGGTTGTGAATTTTCGTAGCCGCATATTTAAAGAACTTTTGCCGGTCGCCAGACTGCCACTGGGTTATCTCTTGACCCACCAGCTTGCAAAACACTTCATCGACAACACCAGTCAAGGTAATGCTTGGCAAGATGTGTTGTTGACGTTTACGGGCGATGCCTCGAAGTTCATTTTCCACTAACCGGAATAACCGATCGGCCGCTTGCCGGTCACCTTGGTCCGCCTGTTGAAGTAAGAGGGTAATGTCTCCGGGCTCAGACATTGGGAAAATCCTGAAAATTAAGCTGGAGAGTGAAAAAAAGAATCCATGTAGTCTGTATTGGCATTATCATGGCAAATTTCAATACCTGGGCACGTCTTCTACTCAGCTTCCTTGTCCAGCAGTGCGCAGGAACACTTCCTTTGGGGAGGTTGTTGGTCCTGTTGAAGCGATTCTTTCGGGCAATCCTCTCCGTAACCTCCTCCAGTGTAAAAACTTGCAATTTTCTCAAAAAAAAGAAAAAAAGAAGGGAACGGGATTGGGTGAGTTCTTGGATTAGTGGGTGACTCAACTATTTCTCACAAAACTAAGATCCAGGGGGAAAACATCAGTGCGAAGCAAACGAACCAAGAACACCTTTCGTCCTTGTCTTGACATTCTGGAGGCAAGAACTGTCCCTTCCACAGTAATTGTCGACACGAAGTTGGATGTTGTAGATGCAAACGATGGCCAAACGTCTTTACGTGAAGCAATCAGCATGGCGAATGACACCAATGTTGACACGATTAATTTCGCGCGATCTGCCTATGGAACAATCAGATTGAACCTTGGCGAACTTCTCGTTACCGACGACCTTACAATCAACGGTCCCGGGACTCGCAGATTGACGATCAGTGGAAACAACTCCAGTCGTGTATTTAATATCGAAGGAAATGACGTAAATCTCGTCGAGGTAAGCATCTCCGACCTTCGGATCACGGAAGGCTTGGCGGACGGTGCAAATGGCGTAGCGAACCCACAGCTCGAATTTGCAAGTGCTGGCGGTGGTATTCTCAATCAGGCGGGGGCAGAACTGACTCTCGACAACGTGGTTGTTTTCAATAACACCGCCATCGGGGACCCCAATTTCACGATCATGCCAACTTCTGCCGCAACTGTCTCTGGCGGTGCAATTGGCGGCGGGGTTGCGAATTTTGGAACACTTTTTGTCAACAACAGCACCTTTCGTGCAAACAATTCTATTGGCGCTGACGATGCGATAGGTGTTTTTTCAGGAAGTGCCTTTGCCGGTGCAATCGCTAACTATAACTCAGCTACCATTTCAGATAGTCAATTCAAGAACAACATTACCCAAGCCGGCGACAACGGTGATGGGACATTCGCTGCCATCGCCAGTGGTGGAGCCGTTTTCAATGAGCTCTTTCTCAAAATCGAAGGAAGTTCTTTTCGACGCAACCAGGCAATTGGTGGTAACGACAGCATCGCGGAAACTCACAACGGCCATTCGCTTGGGGGCGCTATCCTAAGCGGGACTTTAGTACCGGGCCAAGATTCCACATTAATTATTGAGGACAGTACGTTTGACGCAAACAAATCACTAGGGGGCGATAACAACCAAATCAAAGATGGTTTTATCCCTCCAGAAGCAGATGCACCGAATAATGCCTATGGCGGCGCTATCACTGTGTTCCAAGGAAATGCCACTATTAGTGAGACTAGTTTTTCGCGAAACCTTGCCCAAGCAGGGGACGGAGGCGGTGACCAAAATGGTAGCCTTGGCGTCGGTGGTGGAGTCTTCTTCTTTGATTTCTTGGGTAGCGAAAACGAGATAACCCACGAAATTTTCGATAGTAAGTTTGTGGGTAATAAGGCATTCGGTGGTGATGGCATCAATGGTGGTTCCGGTGGGGCAGGAATCGGGGGTGGCATAGCAAAGAGCACGTTGGATTCGGCCTTCAACGGTTCGTCCACAGCAGGAACCCTGACGATTTCGAATACGTTAGTCGCTGACAACCTTGCGAAAGGCGGTAGCGGCAGTGTCGTAGGAGTGGGTAAAGGTGGCGGCATAGCCATCGTCTTGGGCGAAACAGACGAAATTCCAGTGGTCGCTACGATGACTTCATCGACGGTGTCCTCTAACAAAGCCATCGGGGGGATCGGTGGAGGGGTATTCAACAGCGGGGACCTCACGGTTCACGATACCCATTTCGCAGACAACAAGGCAATTGGTGAAGACGGTGTCATCATTACGGAGGTACCTGGCTACGAGTTTGTAGGCTCGGGCCTCGGTGGAGGCTTGTTTAACTCCGGTCAAGTGGATGTTTATGACTCTTCCTTCGACGAGAATTTCTCGGTCGGTGATGATGGCGTTACAGGTAAGCGAGTACTCGTAGACGAAGTAGTCCTCATTCCCGGTGCCGCCTTGGGTGGTGGCCTGTTCAATGTCACTGATGCCACTGTCAAAGACAGTAACTTCAATGGGAACGTATCCAAAGCCGGGGACTACAACGCCGGCACATTCGCTGGGAATGCGGGTGGCGGCGGTGCCTATAATGACGGTACTTTGTTGGTCACCGATAGCTCATTCCGTAATAACAAATCTCTTGGGGGTGACGAAAACACCGGCGATATTGGTTCCGGAGTTGCCTACGGCGGTGGCGTGATGAGCGGCACTGTCGCCGACGTCGAAGCCTTGGCTCGCCCCGACGCATCCCTTGTGGTTACTGGAAGTTCATTCCACAACAATGAGGCTGTTGCGGGTAGGGGTAATCAGGTTGGGATGAGCTCAGTCGGGTCAACCATCGAACTCACCCTGCCGACTCGTGCGGACTTTGAGTTTCAGATTGTCGACGGCGGACCACTCGACCCCGACCCAGGTCCCAATGACTATCCGTTTGTGCCTTTCGCGGCGATTGGTAGTTACACTTTTTCGCTAAACGACACTGGGGGTAGCTCGATTGACATAACGGGGGTCACCGGACTCCTGGAGGGCACAACCCCAAGCCCTGCGGAGTTGCTGCCGTACACACTCGCACCTGACGTTTCTTTCGGGGGCGGCACCTTAACCAACATCGTTCGAAACCCCGATGGGTCAATCGCCTCTGGAGATATCGAGAACCTCCAACTCCAGTTCACTCTAGTCCCACAGAACCCCAATCCTCTGGGTGGTTTGAATTTCGTGACCGAAACGTTCCTTCGGTTCGACGCGACTGACGTGTCGATTCCGTTCGGGCCCGATACGTTCCTGTCGCTTGAGGGGGACGATCGGTTCAATGTGTTCTTGTCACCGACTCCGAACCCTGCCGATCCTGACGCTGAACTGGCGGTAATCGGCCGGAACCGGACTTTGACGTTCAATCCTATCGCTCACAGTCCTAACGCTGCTTTCGGAGGTGGAATTGTTGTGTATCAGGGATCCTCAACCGTTGAGGATAGTCACCTGAGAGGTAACCGGGCCGTTGGAGGGGACAATGGAGTGGGTGTCGGCGGAGGTTACTTGGCCCTAGATTATTTCGGTGGAGTTCAATCGACCATTAGCAACAGCACCATCACTGGTAATTCTGCTATTGGCGGTGCGGAAGGCGGAGACGGCCTTGGGGGTGGCGTTGCCGCAGGGGACTTTGGATCCTTTTTCGGTGCCCCAGGATCACTAACCATCGAAGACAGTCTTATAGCAAACAATCTAGCGATTGGCGGAGGTGGTGCCAACTTCGAGGATGATGAGGCAGTCATCGGCGGTGACGGCCAGGGTGGCGGCATCTTTAACCAGAGCTCTCTGACAGTGAAATTCGTTGCCATACTCGGCAACCGAGCCGAGGGCGGCGATGGTGAAGTCGGGGGCAACGGTCAGGGTGGCGGCATATACAACGCCAACGGCGGAACCATCAGTCTACATTTCACTTCCACCAAATGGAATCGGGCCAATGGAGGTGATGGAGACAGTGGACCTGACGGGAAGGGACAAGGTGGTGGCCTCTTCGACGACGGCGATGACTTCGATCTTGATCTGTTCTCCGTGATGTGGACTCGATTTAACGTAGCCTCAGACGTAGGTAACAATTTCTTCGGGTTCTAGGAACTCAGACACGAGTTGAACTGGAAGGACAATTGTCAACGAACTGCCAGCGAGGGAACAGATGTGAATCCCTCGCTGTTTTAATTGCCCGACTTCAGAGGATCTGAATACGATCCCCCAGACTGTCAGTTTCCTCAACTTGACGCTGAACAATTTCGCATTGGTGGAGAACAGTGACATCCTGTCGATGGACTAGGGCTAAGACCCGGCTGGTACTGGGAAGGCAACTTCAATACCCCGGTTGGATGACGACGGCAACCTCACTCGGTTTGTCGATGCCATCCACCTGGCCGAATTCACGCCACGAATCGTAGAAAGCAAGGGCCAATTCGCTGACATCAACCTCCTCAGTTCCATCTTTCAAGCGTTCATCCATTTGGCTTGCATCCTGCTCGGGTTACGATGGCTATGAAACTGCTTCGAATCATAAAACCGATCCTCATCTTTTTACGTTTCGTGTCTCGTTTCAGAACTGATTTGGAAAACGCTTCGGTCCGCCAAACCGCTGAAATTTCGCGAACAATAGGGCCGGAGCTTCGTTGCAGAACAGTAATGTAAACGAAAAGAAATCGGAACTGCTGGGTGTTCCGAAATGAACGAAAATTACCTTGGACATTTACCTCGCCCACGTCTTGCACAACAACTTCGCTTGCTGCAACACCGTGTCGGTCGCCGACTCCGCTTTGTCTGGCGGATATCCATATCGTTTCAAGATGCGTTTGACCAGCACCCGGATTTGTGCCCGAGCACTTTCCCGCTCGGACCAATCGATCGTGACGCTATTTCGAACGGCCTTCACGAGTTCCCTTGCGATAGTGCAAAGTGTCTGGTCGCCCAACACTTGCACGGCACTATCGTTAACGCCTAAAGCATCGTAGAAAGCCAACTCGTCGTCCGAGAGGCTAAGGTCATCGCCGCGATTGTGAGCCTCTCGCATCTTCTTGGCGATTTCGATTAGCTCGGCGATGACTTGTGCGGCTTCGATCGAGCGGTTCTGGTATCGGCGAATAGCTTCTTCGAGCATTTCCAGGAACGAACGCGACTGAACCAAGTTTCTTTCGCCCAGAGTCTTGATTTCGTCGCTGAGCAACTTTCGGAGGAGTTCCAACGCCAAGTTCCGCTGGGGCATGTTGCGGACTTCGGCCAGGAATTCGTCGGACAGAATCGAGATGTCGGGGTTCTTGAGTCCTGCCGCCGAGAAGATGTCGACGACTTCATCGGAAACTACGGCCTTGGAGACGATCTGTCGGATGGCCGAGTCCATCATGTCGGGCGACGGGCCTTGATGCGTTCCCGCGTCGAGCTTGGCGATCCCTGCCCGCACGGCCTGGAAGAAGGCGATTTCGTCGCGGATCGCGAGGGCTTGTTCGTGAGGCACGGCCAAAGCAAAGGCTTTCGACAAGGCCAAACTCGCTTGCATGTATTCCCGCTTGCGTTGATCTCGCGATTCGTCAGAGTTTTTGGGCGGTTCCAAGATAAAGTTCATCGCGTCCACAATGCCCGACATTCGCTCTGCGGGTGAGCGTTGGATCACTTCCAGGTAATCGAACCCGTGGAACAGGTCGCACACGATTTCGTATTTCTCGAGCAGGACCGCGACGGCATCCTCTTGGTTCAACGCCGCGTCTCCGTGTCCGCCGCTGTTGGCGTAGTTGGCCAACGCATACTTGAGTTGTTCGGCCAGACCGAGGGAATCGACGACGAGCCCGCCCGGCTTGTTCTTGAACACGCGGTTAACTCGGGCAATCGCTTGCATGAGGGCGTGGCCTTGCATCGGTTTGTCGATGTACATCGTGTGCATACAAGGAGCGTCAAAACCGGTCAGCCACATGTCACGGACGATCACCAACTTGAGCGGATCGGCTGCGTCCTTGAATCGTAGCCCGAGGAACTCCCGACGTGCTTTCGTGCGGATGTGTTGTTGCCATTCCGGACCATCCGCCGCCGAACCGGTCATCACGACTTTGATGGCTCCGTGTTCGTCGTCTTCGTTGTGCCAACCCGGACGGAGTTTGATGATTGCGTTGTACAGGTCGATGCAAATTCGACGGCTCATGCAAACGATCATGGCCTTGCCGTCCATCACGTCGAGCCGGCGGTCGAAGTGTTCGACCAGGTCCCTGGCCACCAACTCGACCCGATTGGGAGTCCCGACCATCGATTCGAGTTTGGCCCACTTCGTCTTGAGCTTGTGCTTGCTTTGTTCTTCCTCGCCCTCGGTGATCTCCTCGAACTCCGAGTCGATGGTCGGGCGTTCGTCTTCATCGATGTTGATTTTCGCGAGCCGGCCCTCGTAATAGATCGGCACCGTCGCCCCGTCATCGACGGCCCGTTGGATGTCGTAGATGTCGATGTATTCGCCGAAGACGGCCCGCGTGTTCTTGTCGTCGAGTTGGAGCGGCGTCCCCGTAAACCCGATGAAACTGGCGTTCGGCAGGGCATCGCGCATGTGTCGAGCGAACCCGTCGATGAAGTCGTATTGGCTGCGGTGGGCTTCGTCGGCGATCACAATAATGTTTCGCCGGTCGGAAAGTTTCGGGTAACTGTCGCCCTTCTTTTCGGGCAGGAACTTCTGGATCGTCGTAAACACGACTCCTCCCGCGGCGACTTGGAGCAACTCGCGAAGGTGTTCTCGGTTTTCGGCCTGCACGGGGTCTTGACGTAACAACTCCTTGCACCGCGAGAACGTCCCGAAGAGTTGGTCGTCGAGGTCGTTGCGGTCGGTCAACACGACGAGCGTGGGGTTGGCCAGTTCGGGTTGTTGAATGACCTTTCCAGCGTAGAAGGCCATCGAGAGGCTCTTGCCGCTGCCTTGGGTGTGCCAGACCACGCCGATTCGTTTGTCGCCATCGGGACCGGCAGCGCGGACCGTGTGTTCGACGGCTTTGTTGACGGCGTGGTACTGGTGATATCCGGCGATCTTCTTGATGACCATCGAGCCGTCGTCGTCGAACACGACAAACGATCGGAGCAAGTCGAGCAGCTGTTCCTTGTTGAGCAATTCGCGAGTGAACGTCTCGAGTTCGAACAGCACGGAGGCCGCTTGTGGTTTACCGTCGGGCGTTCGCCACGGCATGAACCGTTCCATGTTCGCGGTCAGCGAGCCAACGCGGGCGTCGTGACCATCGGAAGCAATCATCAGTTCGTTGAAGCAGAACAGATTCGGGATTTCGGCCTTGTACGTTTGGAGTTGCCGGAACGCATCGCGGACGTCGACGTCTTCGTGGGACGGACTCTTGAGTTCGATCACGCCAATGGGCAAGCCGTTGAGAAACACGACGGTGTCGCAAATTCGATCTTGTTTGGCCTCGATGATGCGGAAGTGATTGACGGCGAGCCAGTCGTTGTTGTGCGGGTCCGAGAAATCGACCAGTTTGGCGGAATCGTGAATCGCGTTCCCGTCTTTGTCCCGAAACTCGACGGGAACGCCGAGCGTCAACATCCGATGGAACGCCCGGTTGCTTTCGATCAGGCTTGGGCTTTCGGGAGTGATGACTTTTCGGGCCGTGTCGTCAAGGGTGGCTTGCGGAATGTGCGGATTGAGCCGGACGAGTGCTTCTCGGAGTCGAGGGACAAGGACAACGTCGGAATACGTTTCACGTTCGGGTCGGTCGCCGCCTGGAGACAGTCCCGGTCCGAAGAGGACTTCATATTCGAGTTGCTCGAACCAGTTGAGAAGTGCGGCTTGGAGGTCAAGCTCATTAAATGGTGACGACATGGGGGTTATTGATCCTCGCTGTATTTCATCTCAAGTGTCTGTAGCTGGCTCGGGGAGGATTTCAAAGTTCGCCGTGTTTCGGAGTTCGTGGTGTTTGGCTCCCGCCTCTGCATGAGTCACCCCAGTAATTGCAACACGCCTTCCGTCTCTGTGGGCGTCGCAAGCTCGTTGGTATAGCTCTTGAGAAAGGGCGAATTTTACGGTCGCGGAACTTCCGCTGATTTGGGTTCGCATTGTGACGTGCCCGCCTGCGTCTTTTTCGAACAAATCTTGCGGTGCCTTCCGGAGCATGGAGATAACGCCTTCGAGGCGCTGCTGCTTGGGTTGGGCTCGTTCTCGCAGCAATCGTCCGGCTTCCTCAATGATGGCGAAATGTCCCGGAGCAAACTCGGCACGTGCGGAGATTGATCGAGGTAGCCGAGAACGCACTCGTGACCAACTCATGCTTATTTCTAAACTTGATTGCGTGTTGGCGGGTTGCATCCCTCGCAATGCATCACAAAAATTACTGCTGACTCCCTGATCCACGCTCTCCAGAAGCGACTTCGCGGAGTCATTTTGGATGGCTTGTTCGACAGCTTGTAATCCTCGCATGATTTGGATCGTCGCGCGTCGAGCAAATGGCTCTTGTTCAATCCAAAAATCCTCCTCGATTCCTTCGAGCACCATTTGTTCGTCTATGTCGGGAGGGACAGGAGCCAAAATTGTAGCCACGAAGCTACCTCGTTCGGTTTGTCCGAGCCGGCACGAATCCACGAACTCCACGGCCTTTTGGAAATTCTTACGTGGGTAGTAGGGTTTCGGGTCGTGAGCGCTGCAGGCAGCCGCGAGGAGTAAATCTCGACCTCCTTGGAATAACTTCAAGCCATCTTCGAGAGGCAAAACACCACGCTCGGCTTCCGCACCCGCAATTCGCAGGCGCAGAACGTCCGAAGGAGGAACTGAGAGATCGTTGAGAACTTCCCAAACCGGCCGCTTTTCCACCTCCGAGATCATTTGGATGGTTTCGCCCATGCGCAACGCGTAGTCGCCCCATTTGGTACTCAACGGGAGAAGGATTTCGGCGTCTGGATTTGTTGAACTGTGGTAGACACCAACATCATCCCAGTTGTTCTTTTGCCGTGTCCAACCATGAGTTTGGAGGTATTGTTGCACGTCTTCAAAGCGTAAGGCACGCATCTGATTTTCTGGAATTTGAAGTGCGTTCATAGTGGTTCTCTGTTGGCGGCTCGGCCCATCAAATTATGGAGTTCTGCAACGGTGAACACCTGGATTCTCGGTATTTTCACAGTAACGGTTGTTGTGTTGGTTGTTGGTGCGAGGTTATACAACGAGAGCCAATAGGCGCAGCGTCGACAAATCATCGCCTCCTCGGTTTGTTCCAACCAGGTGGTTTGATCTCTCGGAAGCACAAGAACGACGAGTAACCGAGGGGCACAATACTCCCCTATCAATTCATTGTAATTCTTTATTGGAAGCGGGAAACTCAAGGTTGCTTCGTCTAGCCGTTCTTCCACTTCGGTTGCTTTCAACTGCACATCGATTCTGGGTGATTTCAAGCTGGCTCCTACTCCGACCTCGCCCTTCGCGTGTATCGTACCATCAACACTGTCATCGTCTGTGACCTTTATCTCGAAGGAGTACCCCGCACGAGCCGCCACGGTGTGAACATACGCTCGGCTCAGATGTTCCTTTTGGTCGTTTTCCGTCACGTGGACTTCTCCACGAAGGTCTCGGCATCCTTCACGCGGATTTCGCCGGAGAGGAGCTTGGGGAGGAGAGCATCCCGCAGCCCGCTCAAAGTTTGGTTTTGCATGTCATTCGCGTCCTGTTGTTTCAGAAAAGCCGCGACCTGTTGTTTGAACTTGTGGAACAGACAATCGTCTCGTGCTGGAGGGCGTGAAAACGGGAACTCCTTGATTTGCTTACCGCTGATGTGAGGAATTGAAGTTCCTGTTTTCACGGCTTCGACGTATTGCCTAAACCCTGGATGGCTAATCAGTAGCCAGAGAAAACCTGGGCCAATCGCTGAGCTTTGACGAAGTCGAGCAACTCGTTGCACAAGCAGACACGGCAAGTCACACTCTCGCACACGAACCCAATTCTTCCCGACCTTCGAACCGTCCATCCCGATCAACACGTCACCGGATTTTAGAAAGTACCTTTCGTACTCTTTTGTGCCAAGCGTCCAAAAGCGAGTTTTGCTCTCCCAATGAAATGATCCTTCTTTGACATTGTCACCTCGAGCGAGACGAACACCTAGGGGTGACTCAGAAAAATGTTTGCTTTTAAACGCATAACCAGTGAGAAATTCAACTTCTGTTCCGATATCCGTAACCTCCCACCCCTTCGGAATCGGTCCCAACGCCGAGTCTTCGAACGAATCGGGAAACAACGCCGCGGTCTGGGCATCCATGCCAACCGGTTGTCGGCCTTCGGACTTGGCCCGCACCGGGTCGAAGTCCACAAACCACGACCGGAACAACGCCTGGGCCATCGCCTCCAACGTCTGATTCATCTGTCGGTTCAACTCGATCTTGTCGTCGAGCGTGCCGAGAATGTGGGCGATTGCCTCGAGTTCAGAATCAGGGGGGAGTGGGACCTTCAGGCTGCAAATATTCTTCAAGCTAATGGTCTTCTGTGTTGAGCCGACCACTGCCTTTTCGATTTGACTCGTGAGTAAAGCGGACTCAAGGCAAAGGTGAACAAAACGACTGTTTAGTGACGGGGAAATAACGACTGTGTTTTGGCCGAGACAAATCGGTTCTTCTGTGGCCACGTAACTTGCTCGGCCGTAGGTGCCAACCCTGCTGAGAACAATATCTCCCTTGCGAGGAGCGTAGCGTTTTGTGAACTCTGCGAATACTTCCTGACTCACACGCAAAGTATTGGAGGTGTCCAAGAACCCGCCTTTGACATCAGTCACGCGGATCATTGGGTAACCGCAAGGGACGTACGATGGAGTTTTGTGGAGTGAATCGATGATGGTTGAAATTTGATCGAGTCGTTGAATCTTCCAACCAGAGGGAAGATGTCCGTTATGCATATCCCAGCCCCTCAAGATTTGTCTTGATTGCAGCCTCCAACTTTGCGGACTCTGCGAATTGTTCGTCCAACTTCTGAACCAATCGCGGCATCTTCTCCTCGAATGGTTCGCCATGGTCTTCGGTTCTCTTTTGATGTTTCCTGTCTTTGGCTCTTTGTTATCCACCTCAATTCCCAGATGTTTTCGCAAGTTCTGCTTCCAATTGCTTCACGCTCGGCAAACTCTGTTGTAATTCTTTTGGAAGTTCCGCAGCTCCGGTATGATACGTCGCCACTCCCATCGGCTTGCTCGTGTCTCGCAGGGCGTACTCGACAATGACGCGATTCTGTTCCTTGCAAAGAATCAAACCAATCGAAGGCCGGTCGATGTCTTGATCTCGGAGCAAATCATCGACAGCCGATAGATAGAAATTCATCTTTCCCGCAAACTCGGGCTTGAAGGCTTCGATCTTCAAATCGATCACCACGTAGCAATGCAAACGGCAATGGTAGAATAACAAGTCGATGTAAAAATCCTGGTCGCCGACTTCCAAGTGGTACTGACTTCCCACGAAGGCGAACCCGACACCCAGTTCGATCAGGAACTTCTTCAGATGCTCCAACAACCCGCGTTCGAGTTCGCGTTCCTTGGCATCTTCCGCCAACATCAGAAAGTCGAACGTATACGAATCTTTGACAACCTCTTGGGCCAAGTCAGACTGCGGCGATGGCAACGTTTTTTCGAAGTTGGTCTGTGCCTTTCCTTGTCGCTCGAACAGCTGACTCTCGATTTGATGAACCAAGACCTTGCGAGACCATCCATTTTCGATCGTCTTTTGGGCATACCAAAGCCGCTGAACTGGGTCTTTGATTTTCTCAATGAGAGCCAGGTTGTGCCCCCACGGAATTTCTGCCACAGGTTGCGGCAGATTCTCACCGTCCATTTCTCGCACAGGCTGTGCGAGATTTATAACCTGTTGTGTGTAAGCAAGATAAAACGATCTCATCCGCCAAACATTGCTCGGCGAGAATCCAGAAACCCCCGGAAACTCTTTCTGTAAATCTTTGGCGAGTTGATCGACGACCGATTTACCCCAACCCTCGCGATCCTGTCGCTCGACGATGACCTTACCAATGTCCCAATACAGACGGATCATCTCGCGATTCACCGACACAGCCGCCTTGAGTTGGGCAGAGCGAATCTGCTCCTTCAATTCGGAGAGTAACTCCGTATAGGCTGCAGGAAGGGCTTTCTCTGTTCCCGCAGGGACGAGAGCTTCGCTGGGATCTTTCGTGGTTGGTTTCGATTTCTTCCTTGCCATCGTTTCCCTCACATCTCATATCCGAGTTTGTCCAAGTTCGCTTTGATCGCTGCCTCCAGCTTTGCCGACTCTGCGAATTGTTCCTTCAACTTTTGGACTAACCGCGGCATCTTCTCCTCGAACGGTTCGCCGTCGTCTTCTGTTTCTTCGGCTCCGACATAGCGGCCCGGCGTCAGGACGTATCCGTGCGAGGCAATCTCTTCCTTGGTCGCGCTCTTGCAGAATCCCGGCACATCTTCATACTGTCCCGCTTCTTTCTCGCCGCGCCAAGCATGGTAGGTTTTGGCGACGCGTTCGATCTCCTCGTCGGAAAGCTCCCGGTGGATACGATCGACCAGGTAGCCGAGTTTGCGGGTGTCGATAAAGAGTGTTTCGCCCTGGCGGTTGCGAAATTTGCCAGAACTTTTGCCACGACTCAGAAACCACAGGCAAGCCGGAATTCCGGTGGTGTAGAACAACCCGCTCGGCAACGCAATCATGCAATCGACCAGATCGGCTTCGATCATGGCCTTGCGGATGTCGCCCTCGCCGGACGAGTTCGACGACATCGAGCCGTTGGCCAACACGAAGCCCGCCGTCCCGCCCGGTGCCAGGTGGTGTAAGAAATGCTGAATCCACGCATAGTTGGCGTTGCCGGTGGGTGGCGTGCCGTGCTTCCAGCGTGCGTCGTCGCGGAGCCGATCGCCGCCCCAGTCGCTGTCGTTGAACGGCGGATTGGCGAGGATGTAATCGTACTTAAGGTTCTTGTGCAGGTCGTTGTGGAAGCTGTCGGCGTGCTGCTTGCCGAGGTCCGCTTCGATCCCACGGATGGCCAGGTTCATCTGACACAATCGCCACGTCGTGTGGTTGGACTCCTGGCCGTAGATGGAAATGGCGGGTCGGTCTTCGGGGTGCGTTTTCTTCCACCGCTCGAGGAACTTCATCGACTGCACGAACATCCCGCCCGAGCCGCAACACGGATCGAACACCCGCCCGTTGTACGGCTCGATCATCTCGACCAACAGCTTGACGACCGCTTGCGGAGTGTAGAACTCGCCGCCGCCCTTGCCCTCAGCCGCCGCAAACTTGCCGAGGAAGTATTCGTACACGCGGCCCAGGATGTCCTTCGACTTCGACGCCTCGTCTCCCAGACCGATCGAACCAATCTGGTCGATGATCTCGCCGAGCCGGGTCTGGTCGATGGCGGGCTTGGTGTAGTCCTTGGGCAAAACGTTCTTGAGGCGTCGGTTGTCCTTCTCGATGGCGATCATGGCCTCGTTGATGAGCTTGCCAATTTCCGGACTCTTGGCGTTGTCGAGCAAGTGTTGCCATCGAGCCTAGGTCGGCACCTAAAAGATATTGTCGGCCAGATACTCGTCTCGGTCTTCGGGATCGCCGTACTCGTCGGCTTCGAGCTGCTTGTACTTCTCCTGGAAGGCGTCGGAGATGTACTTCAAGAAGATCAGCCCGAGCACCAGGGTGATTCAATTGTTTAAGCTTTTGACGTCGGAATCGTCATAAGTCCTTTCG
>CAYRFQ010000095.1:0-31310 GCA_964423615.1 uncultured Alcaligenaceae bacterium
CGAAGCCAACGCCACAGCTTCTCAATCGGGTTGAGCCAAGGCGAGTACGTCGGCAACCACACGGCCTCGATCTTGGGCCAGTGCTCCAACGCCTCAAGGACCTCTGGATGGGTGTGGATCGACCAGTTGTCTTGGATCACATAGACCACCTCAGCTCGGTCGTAGACGTCGGCCAAACGCTCGTACATGGCAATGACTTTCTCCCGTCCGCACTTGTATCCATCGAGATAATCGACGCGACCGGTCCGAGCGTTGAGGGCTCCGATGATGCGCCATTGCTGTTGTTTGGTTCCTTGCCGATCGGCCAACACACCATCGGCGTCGGCCCAATCTCTCGATTCGCAGGGCCAGCGATAATAACTCATCTCATCGAGAAACACACTCACGACTCGCTCCGGAGTGATAGCCGTGTGGCGAAGGCACTGGTCGAGGTAATCGCATTTGTCCAAGTACTCCGGGTCGGGACTGAAGTGTTGGACTTTCGCACTTCGCAACTTCAGTCCCAGACGACCAGGCAGCCGCGATATGCCCGAGAGACTGTAGTGGGCCAACGATTCGATACTGGCGCGGATCGTGCGAAGCGTCCAGCGAGACGGTTTGGGGCCGTTGGGATGGGGACTCGCTTCTTGGCGAGCTTTCTCGTCGGGTCCCTGGCGCAGAGTCTCTTGGAGTTGTTGTTTTTGGTCAAAAGCAACTTCGTCGGTCGCCGCCGTGTTGTCGACCTCTTAAGCCATCGAGTCCATTGGTTTGGTAGGCATCGAGCCAACCATAGACGGTGTCGGGGTCTCTGGGCTTCAGGAGCCCTTCTTGAGCCACCCGATGGGCCGAGCGTCCGTCAGCGATCTGGAGCATGGCCGCGGAGCGTTCGCGGACGTAGGGTTTGGGGTCGTGGTCTCTAGCCTCGAGCAGTTCGTGGCGTTGAGATTGGGTCAGGGTCAAAGTACGTCGGTGAGCCATCACGTTTCCAAGAAGAACAAGGTCAAAAAGGGCGAACTCTGTTTCTACGAAATCTTTACCGATTTTGATCGTCAAAACTCATAAGGGTCGACGAATATTCGTCTCGCGTTCCCCGTGCCAAGTGTTTGGCACACAGATAACTGTTGACGACGACAGGCAGTGGCGTTTCCATGAGTTGGCTCCGATAAGGTGAATGGAATCCTTGCCCAACCAATCTTGGAACAACCGATTTTGCTGGTTGCCGTACCTGGCAAAAATGGGGCGATTTCTCAAACTCTACTCGCGGAAAGAGACTTGAATGGCATGAGGTGAGTAGGTGGAAACTAATTCAGATCCGGACGTGCCGGATTGCATGAAATGTAAGGAAGCTTGCGTTTGCAAGACTGATTAAAACAATGACGGATGCAACGAATAATTGCGAGTTTGCCCAATCAATGCGAAAACTACCGCGGTATGAGGGGACCGCTGTCGGCAACTGCTCAAATTATGAAAAATCGGGGGACGAGTACCCTGTGAACATCTGGAACGGCAAACTGTTGCAGTCGAATAGACTCCAGGTAACAACCTCAGCTAACTTGGCGTAGAGTGCGTTACTCGACACTCCTCGATGCTTGGCAAGAAAACTTCAATCTAATGTATATCTTAATTCACATTGCGTTTTTCGCATCTACTGTCAAGAAATGGAGAGAGTTACGTCTGTAGGTTCACCTTCCATGGGCCTCGAATTCCTCAAATTTACGGCACGGACTTCCACGAGCAGATGTCAGATTGGGATATAAGCGGATGGCGGGTCGTTTAGTTGGGTCCTACCGACCAAATCCGAAGACCGGAATCGAATAAATCACCCCCGCTTGCAATTCGATTGCCATCCGGGCTGAATCGAACAACCCCGACGCCGGTGGGCAAATCGGATCCGTCCAGTTTAAGCAACTCCTCACCGAAGCGGGTGTCCCAGATTCGGATCGTTTTGTCCTTGCCTCCGCTGACAATTCGCTTGCCGTCCGCACTGGCGGTAACGCTGTTGACTTTTTCCGAGTGTCCTCTCAGTACAACAATCTGCTCGCTGGTAGCGACATCCCACACGCGAATTGTTTTGTCCGAACCGCAGCTCACGATCCGGTCGCTGTCGGGGCAGAAAACGACGTCATGAATCTCCGCCGTGTGACCTGTAAAGCTGCGTAACTTTTGGCCGGACTTGGCGTCCCATAGCAGCAGAATCCCGGATTCTTTTCCGCGGGAAACGAGGTACTTTCCGTTTGGGCTATACACTGTCGGTCCAACGGCGCCATCTAGCTTAAGAAGCTTGATTCCGGTACGACTATCGAGAATGTCGGTTTGCTTCCAACCAGAAACGGCGAGCCGGTTGCCGTCCGGGGAAAACGCGATAACGTTGGTGCGGGTGATGGGCGAGAAATATGCTGGCGGCCTGTCGACAACCAACAGCTCCTTGCCCGTGTCCGTGTCCCAGATCCGAACCGGTGTTTTTTTGACCAGACGAACCCGGCCGACGCTTACTCCGGCGATCCGCTTGCCGTCCGGGCTGACGGCGACACTACTTATTGCGGTGCCGAAAGGGATACGCGAAGTTCTCAGTTCTTTGCCGGTTGTGAGATCCCACAGGTTCAGCGTCTTGTCGTGACTGGAACTGACCAATCGGTTTCGGCCTGGAATAAACGCCACGCTGGAGATTCCCGCACGATGTCCTTTCAGCGGCAAATATTCTTGATTACCGTTGGAATTCCAGATTCGTACTTCGCGTGTGCTGCTGACGCTGACTATTTGATTATCCGGACAGAAGCGAACGTTGTTGACGGTTCCGGTGTGCCCCTTGAGCACTTTGTTAACGCTGCCAGCTTCAGCCTTCCAAACCCGGACAGTGGAATCTTCCGCTCCACTTACAATCTGCTTGCCGTCCGGACTGAAAGCGACACATTTAATGACGCCGGAATGTCCATCCAGCTTGTGGATCAGTTGACCGGACTTCACATTCCATAATCGCAATTCAAACACTTTCGTGGGTTCCCATCGGCCTCGAAATCCACCGCCCCCGGACACCAACTTTGTTCCGTCCGGACTGAACGCCAAACAAAAGACATCACACTCGTGATATTCGGCCATCCTGAGAGGCTGATCTTTATCGATGTCCCAAATTGTGACAGAGCAGCGACCATTGCCACCATTTCGCCCGGATCCGGCAGCAAGTTTCTTGCCGTCGGGACTGAAGGCAAGGCTAATGACTACGGTGGACCCCCACTTAGTTGACCAAATCCGTTTACCCGTGGCAACATCCCAAACTTTCAGATCACCATTTTGACTGCCATACGCAACCAGTTTGCCGTCTCTTGAAAAAGTCACACAACGAATTTCATCACTGCCGGCGTCGATGATTTGTTTATTTTCTCCCGTTTCGGCATCCCAAATGCGGATACGACTGTCGTTAGTGTATGTGCTTCTACCCTCTGGTTTGAACCAGTGGGAACTACATGCGACAAACTTGCCGTCGGGACTGTACACAATGTGTCTCATGGAGTTCGCCTGGCCCTTACAGGCGAGGACTTCTTCGCCAGTGTCGGTATCCAGGATGCGTACTTCAGACGGACGGTAAGTTTTCGAATACCTGCTCGAAAAGTAAGATTTTTTGTAGAATGTGACCGCAATTCTCTTCCCATCAGGACTGACCACTCCCCCGGAATACTTGTCGTCCAACAAGTAGGACGGTCCCTTCCAAAGATTCAGAAAGTAATAATATTCAACGTTGCGCAAGTCCTTCTGAGTCTGTTTCAGAAACTTGAGTGCCGCGGATTTGTTACCAGCCTTCCAGGACAGCTCGGCCAAAAGCAGCAGATTTCGGTAAGACCGTAGTTGGGCAATATCCCGCTCCCGTTCGGCTTTTTCCTGTTGCTCCTCGGCTATCTTCTTTTGCGCCTCTGCTGCCCGGGTTTTCTTGTCGGCGATATCATGTTGCTTGCGTTCCAGGAATGCCTGTTCCATTGCATCCAGAGCGAAATACGATGAAACCACAGTACCCAGTACAAGTGCAATCACCAGCGAAGCACTCAGTGAGGCAACCATCGGATTCCGTTTGCACCAACGCCAGAGGCGTTCTGCCCGGCTAACCGGGCGGGCGAGAATCGGCACGCCGGCTTGAAATCGGTCTAATTCCTCAGCCAAATCGGCGGCGGTCGCGTAGCGTTTATGTGGTTCTTTTTCCAGGCACCTGAGGCAGATGGTTTCCAGGTCTTTCGGAATGCCGGTTTGCAACTCGGACGGCGGCGTCGGTGGATCGTTGATGACCTTGGCCAAGATGTCGAACCGTGAGGTCGCGCTGAATGGCCGCTGACACGTCAGGCACTCATACAAAATCGCGCCAAGCGCATAAACGTCCGTCCAAGCACCAACGAGATGATTCTCTCCTTTTGCCTGCTCGGGAGCCATGTAAGCCGGCGTCCCCATGATCGCGTTTTCCACGGTCAGGCCGTCGTCGGCCTGCGTGTCCTTGGCCAGGCCGAAGTCGGTGATTTTTGGCGTATTCTGCCGGTTCATCAAGATGTTACCCGGTTTCAAATCCCGGTGCACCACGCCCTTTTCATGGGCCGCTTGCATGCCGCGAGCCAACTGCTCGACCAGCCGTGCAGCTTCGGACGCGTTCAGTCGCTGGCGTTTGAGCCTGTCGGCGAGATTGCCCCCTTCCGTCAGTTCCAGCGCGAAATAATGCTTACCGTTGTGTTCTCCGACGTCGTGGATCTGCACGATCGCTGCATGATGCAATCTGGCAACGGCTTTGGCCTCGCGTTCGAAGCGTAGCACCCGATCCGATGAGGCCCGCTCACCCTGCAATATCATCTTGAGAGCGACAAGCCGATCCAAACCCAGGTGGCGGGCTTTGTAAACGACACCCATCGCACCGCGGCCGAGTTCGCCAAGGATTTCATAGCCGGGAATCATGTCCCGGTTGGCTGTCGCTTGTTGGCCAATCGTAGATGTCGGATTTGATTGACCCTGGAAATATTGCTCGGCGGAGACCGTTCGTTGCGAGTCGAATTGTCGGATCAGCTCGGCCTTAAGTGAAGGAAATCGGCGAATGTACTCGTCGACGGTTGGACTCGCCCCACGCTTGAGACGCACGCATACGTGCTCGGCAATAAGATCGAGCATCACCGGTTTGAAGTGCACAATCGATGGATGATGCTTGAGGTAAAACTCCAACAACCCATTCTGGCCGGCCTTTCGGCGTTGGGCCACGTCCTGACGAAAAAAATCCAACTGCTGTGCGTCTGCAAACCTGCCCAGGAGATCACTCCAGTTCGCCGTGTCGGGCCCCATCCGGCCGAGATCGAAGCCCAGTTCCGACGTGGTTTGCATCCTGAGCAACTCATCAATTTCACGGAACAGCTCCGGATCATTACGCCGAAGGTCATCCAGGTAAACCGCTCTCTGGTCGGGCTCCAACTCCAGTGCTCGCTCGTGCGCTTCGGTGAGCCGTTTCCATTTCTGCTGTTCAGGCGTCATCTCGGTAAACCCTCAACTCATTTTGCACCCAATGTTGGGCTCGCGCGAAGCATCCCTTGACCCTGGTCTCACTCATCTCCAGGCGTTCCGCAATCTCGGCATATGTGCAGTTCAGAAATGTGCGAATTCGAAACACCGCCGCCTCGTCGGGAGCGAACGCTTGAAAGCGGTCAAGCGCCCCCTGAAGATCAATCAGCACGTCGTTGAAGGCTTGTGCCTGGTGACCACCTTCAAGATCACTTTCGATCGCGACATGGTGGTTGTCGCCGCCGCGCTTCATGGCTTTTTTCTTGCGGGCGGAATCAATCATCAAATCGTGTATCTTGATGGACACCCACGAGTAGAATCGCCGCCGATCACCCGGACGCCAGTCCGTTTTGTTGTTGCCCACAACTCGTAAAAAGGCCTCGTCGACAAGATAGGTCGTTGACATGCTCAACTCGTTTGCAGTTCGATTCTTGCGCGCGGCAGCAATCGCTCGTAACTCTTGTTCGACCAAAACGTAAAGCTGATTTGCAGCGGAAACGTCTCCGGATTCTGCTTGTTGGAGCAAGACCGTCAATTCACCTGGTTCGTCCATCCCAAACTCTCCCGAAAAACGAGCCGTTCACCTCTCTTGTTTCGGTCATCCCTACCGTTTGATTATTTTTTCAGACTTTTTGTGCCTACTTTTGCGGTCTGCTTAATACACGCGAGAACATTTCTGTTCGCGAAGTGAATTTGGCAGGGCACAAGTGGCTTTTTGTACATGCAGTGTAACGACCTAATTGTTTGGAGGATTATTATGAAAACACCATCGCTTTTGAACCGGGTAGGCAAATATGCCCCGTCCTCTCCCGGCGTCCCGCCCTTTTCTTCAAGTGGAAAAGAAATTTCTTACTGCCAGTTCGAGTCACCGCGAATGTCTAATCGCCTTGTGAAATACTGGACCGTTGTCGCCATCGCCCTCACCTTTCTACTCCCTGCCTCTTCAATGGGTCAACGGAATTTAATCATCAAAATCAAAAACCCGAAATCGACATTCCGGGTTACAGCCTCGGCAGACCGAACCCCTCCCATTTATAAAGGAGGCGAATCCTTCAAACTAACCTTACGCACGACAGCGGATGCTTTTGTCTATGCCTTCAATTGCACGGAAGATGGGGAAGTCTACTGCCTCTTCCCCAACCAGATCCAAACGGAGAACTACATCAAGGCCAACTCAGTTGTGACCATTCCCCCCGAGAAAGCGGAATATGAAATCGGCGTGGTGGCCCCCTTCGGGAGCGAATATGTCAAGGTCATCGCAAGCAAGAAAAAACTGAATAGCCTCGATTTACAAACGCTGCAAAAAGCCGTGGCAACACAAATCAAGTCTCCCGGGGCGATCAAACTCCTTCAAGAACTGCGAAAAAAAGATTCACACGAATGGGCGGAAGATGCCGTGTTGATCCAAACAGTGGCTGCGGAAAAAAAGGGCCGAACTAAACCGAAGAATGAGTCAATGGCCGAGCGGAAGCAAAAACGACATCGACCCAAACTTATTGCCCTGCACATTGGCCTGAGCTACTACGAAGATCGAGGTGGTTTCCGTAACAGTGCCTGTGCCAGGGATGCCCAGGCGATGGCCAAAGTGATGAGGGATAAGGCCGGGTTCCAGGTTCAGACGATGCTCAACAAGGATGCTACCCGGAGCCGGATTATCGCAGCCCTGCAAGCGCTGGAGACCACGACAGCTCCAGGAGATATTATTGCCATTCACTGGTCTGGTAGTATCCACTATCAGCAGACATCCGGCCGACAGGTCGATGCGTTGGTTCCTTTCGATGCCGAGATGACCACGGTCACCGGAAGAACTCGATCCCTCATCACCGAGAATGACCTGGCGGAGATCCTCGGCCGCCTCAAAGGCCGGCAGATCATCTGCCTGTTCGAAACTTACCGCTATTGCGAGTCACGTTTCGGTAGCCGAAGCATTAACGGCATTTTTGACAATCTGGTCAAAAGTCTAGCCGAGGTCCGTGGCGGGCAACCCAATCTGGTATTGATCGAAAGTTGCCAAAAGTCACAGAAGCCTTATGTGCATAAAGAATCCCATCTGAGCGTGATGACCCATTACTTCGCCAATACCCTTAACAAGACCGCTGATACTGCGACTGTCGGCCAGCTGTATCAACAGATCGCGGATCAAGTTGAAACGTACGTCCGCGGTACTTACAAAGAGAGTCAGCGCCCTTCGCTCAGTTACCATGGGAGTCTCCATTTCTCGCTCGTTCGATGAATCTCGGAAAGTCACTCGAAGTTCCCGGAGCGCTTGCCCCGGGAAACTCCAACCATCAAGGAGCTTCAGATCAATGGAAGTAACAGAGAATGCTTCACATGCCAAACTCAGGCTACTCTCCACGATCGCATTTCTGGGAGTCGTGATGAGTGTCCTGACGATCGTCACCCAGACGTTGGATTTATTCTACATTCCGATGGTCAGCGAATGGGTCGACCACTGGATGGCCCATGAGAAGCTACCAACGCGAGCGGAAGTTGCCGACATCAGTGTCACCATGGACCGCGACGACCGAACGTATCTCGCTGGTGACGATTTACAAATCTCTGTCATCAGCGATCAACCAGGGTACGTGTATGTATTCTCAAAATCCCAGTTCAACACGAAGCTGCTTTACCCGAAAAGGCCCGAACTCTCCAACAGCATCGCACAGAACAAGAAAATCCGGTGGACGACCAAAGTGGGACCGCCGTTCGGTGAACGTACCCTATGGGTCGTCGTTGCCCACGACCCGTTAACACTATCCGAAATCAGAGGGAGCGTGCCCACGGATTTGAATGTCCTCTCTGAGGAACAAGTCGAGAAGCTCTATGACCGCCTCAAGGGTCGTGACACTTCGCAAGGCTGGAAATGGGCAGAGGCGAGCGCGACATTCGAAGTCATCAATCCCCAACCGTGAGACAACCGTTTGTACGCACGTCCAAACTTGTCCCGGTATGTGCCAACAAGCCCGAAGGATGGGACATAAATTCCCCTCCATTGACTCCAGTTATCTCAGATTTTTTAGGAGAAAAGACCGATGTCCAGAATGAGTTTGCTTGTCCTGATGTCTGTACTGACTTGTGCCTCAACCGCCATGAGTCAACAACGCGTGTTCATCGGTGTCGGAATTGATGAATACGATGACGATAATATTTCGCCCACGCCCTACTGCGTCAGTGATGTCAAACTCCTGGCCAGAATCCTTACCGACAAAGAACGAGGTACATTCCAACGCGTCAGTCTGCTCCACAGTGAAAAAGGGAATGGCTTTGATCAACCTACCAAAGCCAACATCGAACGCGAGTTGATAGCGAACCTGCGTAACTTGAATAAACAAGACACGGTGGTCTTTTTCTTCGCCGGTCACGGCTATGTCAACGGTAAAGGACAAGGATTTTTAATTACCAAGGACACCGACCCGGCCAACCTCGAAGCTACTGCCATCTGCACGGCAAGCATCCGCCGGCTTCTGTCCGCCACCGAGGCGACCAAAGTATGCATCCTCGATTGCTGTCATGCCGGAGCCAGAGCCCTTGCTCTCCACCCCAAATTCAAGGCGGCCACGGGAAAAGAATTAGGGAGAGAATTTGCCGAGTTGAAGAATGTGTTGACCATAGCGAGTTGCGATGCGGACCAGGAGTCGCATCCTCTTCAGGTCAAGAAACAGGGGATGTTTACCTTTGTCCTCTCAGAGGCTCTGGTGAACGATGACCTCGACCAGAATTCCGATGGGTTCCTTGAAGCCGCCGAAATTTATGTCTATGT
Organism: uncultured Alcaligenaceae bacterium; assembly: GCA_964423615.1. GTDB lineage: Bacteria > Planctomycetota > Planctomycetia > Gemmatales > Gemmataceae > CAYRFQ01. The sequence continues at coordinate 9,254 of CAYRFQ010000095.1, forward strand.
CCGCGACAAAGTTAAACAAAATGCCAAAACGTTTCTCAACAAACAACAAGTTCCAGCATTGATTACCCTGGGAAAATTGCCCGACGTCAAGTTCACAAAAGCCATCGGCGGAACCAAGCCATTTGCTTCCAACTTCGGAAAAGAACGAGGTGGGTTGGTGCCCGAAGGGTGGAAAGGGAACATGGTCGTTCAGAAGGGCGTATTGATGCCGAGCGGTGGCGGGGACAAGGCATACTCGATTCTACCTCCTCCCCAAAGAATTCGGGACGGCTTCAAACTCGACCTTGTCGTGGATTACGTCTCGGTTGGCCGTGACGGCACCCGACCCACGGGAAAACTGAGACTCACGCTGGCCAACAAGAATGCTAACCCCTGGACCATCGAATTCCACAGGGGATATTTTTATTATTTCGACAGCAGAGGAAAAATAATCAAGAAGGACATCCAAAAATTCATACGCGGCAATCAGCAAACCACCGTGGAAATTACCGTGAAACGTATCGTGAGTAAACGTGGTGCCTCGATCACGGTGTATGTAGATGGCAGCGAAGTAGGATCTCAGCTGTTTCACAAGGGATCACTAACCGATGTCCGGTTGGATGTGTTGAATAATCGAAACCGGACACCGGAGATTCACTCAGTCGCCGTCAATCCTCTAAAATCAGCAAAGTAATCCACATGCCTGTCAATTCTCGACCGGGAAATCAACGGAAGGCTCGAATATGACTCTCAAGGTCCGGAGAGTTCCAATTCCCCGGACCGTTACTTGCCTCCGAAAACGTAGACAAAAACGAACAGAATCCTGACCGATATCGATATAACCTGATCTGTTACCACAACGCCGTGGTGATGCTTGCGAGTGTCGCGGTGTTGAAGCTTTTACTCTGGCAAGGGGTCCATTTCCAAAAAGGGGTAATTTTGGCGACGCACAAGCTGTTGATTTACAGTGACTTATGGAATTTTGCCATCCTTAATGGATTTCCATTCAAACATTTTGGTCATGCCAAATACAGGTACATAGTTCCAATTTGAGGTTTTAGACGATTATTCCCAGGGTTTTCTGGGGATTCCGGCTGAACAAGTTCGTTTCAAATTGCAGAATTTTACCCCTTTTTGGAAATGGACCCTTTTGGATGTCGGTAACTGACGAGAGCATCCGACATGATCCAGTTTAAAAGAATGTTTGTGTTTTGTATTTAACCGTTTTAACGATAATAATATCCAGAACGCCGAGATGCCAAAAAACGCGTCGGTGTGGTCGACCGCTGAAGTTAGAGACATGTTCACACTCGCGGTCGACTAGACTGACTGCAGTGCGAATTGAAGTCAATGAGACGCACAAGAGGGGCACTCCTCAACTTTCCAATTTCCGACCACATCACGCCTTTGAATTTTAGTTCGTTCGATTTCAAAGTATCCAGATTTTGCTTTCCGATCCTCGACAAGCCCGCTGGCGCAATTGTTCTGTCCGCGGAAGGAAGTAACCATGACTGCCGACTTTCTCAACCGAGTCGACCAAGTCTATCAACACTGTTTAGCTTTACCTGCGGAGAAGCCAGCGTTTTTCCTCAAACAGCTGCATTCGTGGGCTCCGGAACTGGACCACAGAAGTCGAGCGAAGACTCCAACAGGCCGAACCGGAAGGACCAGTGACGGTCGATTTCAAATCTCCGAAGCGGTCCAGGAGTGTCTTGACTGTCGATTCGGAGGTCTCTTCCTTACTTGTCCAACCGGAGAGTTCCAAGACACCATCGGCAAGGCAACGAAAGGAAGAGCTGCCTGAAAGTGCAAGACGGTATGTCTTGGGAACCCGAATTGCCGAGGGTGGGATGGGAACTGTCTGCCGGGTGCGTGATCTGCAGTTCTACCAGACCCTTGCGGTGATGGTCATGTTGCCCAATCCGACTACGTTCGTGGAATCATTCACAGGGACTCGAAGCCTTCGAACGTGATGGTTGGAACGCTCGGGAAAGTTCAGGTCATGGATTGAGAATTGGCCAAGTTTCTCTCAGAGTTGATTGGCTAAAGCGAAACTGAGATTGTCGAACCGGGGACGGCGGATTCGTCGAAGCGTGGAGACTTTCTTAGACTCTAGGAGACGGGAGAAATCTTGGGGACTCCGGTGGACATGACTCTCGAGCAAGTACTATGGGAAATTAACACGCTTGACTTGCGAGCCGACATATTCGGAAAGGGAGAAATCCTGTGCGAGATTCTAACGGGGACACCGGCCTTCTTGGGACACTCCACCAGAGCGATGGTTCAGCAGGCGGCGGAAGGAAATCTCCAGGATGCATTCTTGCGTCTTGACCAGTGTGATGTCGATGGCCAGAATCTTCACTTTTGTTGGCGAACTTGAACACCGACATGCAATCCATATTTCGGTCGCAATGTTATGGAAGGCCACGGTAGGACTGCTTTGTTTCCGGATAAAACAAGCCGGTATCTTCTTAACAACGTAGCCAAGACAATCATTGATTCCATCCCGGCAAAATGTTGACCTATACACCTCCGGGGGCCGGCACCAAACGGAAAGAATGCTCGGTCTGGCAACCCTCGTGGTCCATTCCTCCATCGCTGGGGAAGAAATTCGTTTGGATTATCAAAGAACCGTGGATCGCGGTGCGTCGCCCACTGAGACATGAGGATAACACACCGGGCAGGTAAACGGAAACCTCCTAGGGCAACTTCATGGCGCGCAGTCCGACCAATTGTGTAAGCGGCAGGATAAAGTCGCATGGCCTCCATTAGCACTTGCTCCGTCCAAGTGAGTTGTTGCAATTCATCCGCCGATGGTATTTCCCCACGAACGACCGATTGGATTTCGTCTACCACTTGTTCCTGGACTTCTTCATGCTTGGCCAAGAGAAAAAGAGTCCAGGTGATTGTGTTGGCGGTAGTTTCGTGTCCAGCCACCAACATGGTGATAAGTTCGTCACGAATTTGTTCGCCAGACATACCGGATGGATCTTCTACACTGTGGGCGGCAAGCAATCGGGTTAACAAATCATCTTGTTGGCCTGGGTGGTTTCTGCGGTCAGCAATAATGCGATCAATCAGTTCGTGTAGCCTGCTTCGATCTCTGTGGAGTTTCCAATTCCACGGTGTTGGCAGCCAGTACGGTAAGTCAATTTTCGTTTCCAGGCGAAACTTGAAATCGGCCAAAATAGTCAGGCATGCCTGTTCCACAATTTCTGCTTCATCCGACAAATCCATTCCGAACAACACTTGAGACATTATCTGCATAGTCACGTGCATCATATCGTTGTGCACATTCCGACACTCGCCTTCTTGCCAACTATCGAGAAATCTCTCAGTTATCTTAGCCGCCGTATTTGTATAATTGCCAAGTCGCTGCTTTTGGAACATCGGTTGGATGAGTCGCCGTTGTCGCAACCAGGATTTGCCGTCATTAGTAAGCAGGCCATTCCCAAGCGGGAAACGCAAAAAGTTATTGAAATATGCAGGCCCGTAGGAGTTATTGTCGCTAACGAGTACCTGGTGGATCAGGTCCGGATGATTGACAACCACGTGAGCAGCCATACCCAGATGCATCGACCATATGTCTTGGTATTGCAGACTGTTTTTGGTGAAAAAGGCGAGCATGTCGCGACGAAAGTCATGCAAGGAACCTAACAGCCAATAACCGGATGGACCGGGCGGTAAGGTGGATATTTTCGCCATGTGAAGTACCCAGATTCGAGTTATTAAGTCTCCATCGAAGTTGAGAGGTACGTAGAGCGATTCATCTCAGTCGCTATAATTCGTGCGCGTTCGGCCAGAGATGCTTCGGCAGTTTCGATTTGTTGATTGGCTTCCGGGAGTCCTGACCGCTTTGCCACGATACCCCGTAAGTAAAGCGATTCCGCATGCTCGTACTTGGCCTTCTGCGTGAGCGTCAAGGCACAGCTTTGCTCCGACAGTTGAAGCGCTTTTCGTAATTGTCCCCTGGACAAGTAAGCGTACCCCAGTTCCCGGAGTACATGCGGTTGGTAAATGGGCCACAACCGAATGAACCTTGACCCCCATTTCGCCAGCCGAAAGGCCCGTCGCCGAAGCAATTGACATTGATGATTGTCATTGCCAACCAGGTCATTGGCCCTTAGTCGAAGAGCGGTCATCAAACTGGGAAGTGCAGCCATTCCCAAGGATGTATAATTGTGATTTGTCTTGATTAATTGAAAGGCCTGTTCGCAGACTTCCAAAGCCTCTTTGCTGCGTCCATGGAAAGTGTGCCAGTGCGCTTCCCCCAACAACAACAAGACGGTTGCCTGATCCCATTCCGGCAGGGCACGAAAGCAACTGCGCAAGTCGGAAAATGGCAAATTTCCACAAGCCGATACAGCCCAATATGCGAGGCCAAAGTGGCAAGAAGTATCATCACCTCGATGCACCCCCTCGAAGAACGTTTTCCGAGCGACGTCGATCACCAGCGCGTTGTTGCCCAGTTTTTCGTTGGAAATAAACCAATGCACCAAGCTTGAATAACTGTCCCAATAAGTCCCCGTCTTACGGTATAAATCGAGTGACTGCTCCAGAAACGTAACCGCTGTCTCATGGCCCCCCCTATATGTCTGAATTGCACCTTGATAGCAAAGAATTAATGCCCGGAGTGATAGATTATCCACGCCAGAACTGAGTTCTTTGGAACGGTTCAAATATTTCAGAGCGGTAGCATCCAACCCTAAATGATTTAGGCCTACAGCAAACGAAACGTTGCCGACAGCCTGTATCGCCGGATCGGGGTGGTGATTGGAAAATCGCAACAAATTGACAACGCCCCACATGGCTTTGAAATAATTGTCAAAAAAGTATATCAATTTTAGTCGAATCAACAATGGGCCGATCCGCTCCTCTCGCTCATCCAGAACCCGTTCCGAGGTTCGCTTTGGAAATAAAGCATTGTAGAAATAAACGCCCCATTCGCGGGCGATTCCCCAAACCCAACCAAGCGTGGATTTGGGAATGTAGTGACCAAGGCGGCGCAACGACGATTCCCGCAAGGCCATGCTTGTTTTGACCTGCCCCATTCGAAGAGCAAGTTCGCTTTGCAGGCCCTCGATAGTTGCCAGAGTGATTGGATCTTTGGCAAGGGGAGTAGCCTCTTCCAGCTTCCCTTTTGCTTCCACGAAATGTCCAAGAAACAACAAGCATTCGCCGTAATTGACCAGAATGTTACATCGAATTGTCTCCGGGGTGTTGGGAGCGTTATTCGCGGCTATGCGAAACTGTTTGGCAGCCACATCCAGGGCATATTGTCGAACCGCTTGCTTTCCTCCCAGAACCGCATACTTCCAGGCCCTGGTACGTTCACCGGCAGCATTGAAATGGTAGGACAGGTCATAGATTCTTGGGTTGGTAAAGTCGGATTCAGGAAACTCGCCTCGTTCCATGGCTTGGCTCAAATCTTCGGGAATGCCGCCTACCCTCCGGACAATTGTTTCCGCAAGATCACGATGGAGGTCTTGGCGATCGCTCGTGGCGAGATTGTCAAGCACCGTCTCGCGAATGCGGTCGTGATACGTATCGATCAGTTGTCTACTGTCGTTACCGATCATGCGGACAATGCGTTCGTTTCGCATTCGAGTAAGGGTAGCAGCGGGAAACCCGTCAAGACCTGTCGCCTGAGCAAGTTCCTCTGCGGACATAGTCTGTCCCGAGACGGCTAATATATCGAGTAACGGTTGGGCTTCGGGGGGTAACCTGCCTAACTTTCTCGCCAACATTTCATCCATTTCCATCGCTTCAAACGAATCCGTTTCCGGATCAAAACAACCAATGAGTTCAGTTAGCAGAAACGGATTTCCACCTGTCTGGGCATGAAATTGCAACGTGCGCCGACGAATCAAATCACTGTCTTGGTGCAGCATTCCAATCATCAACTGCGTGCATTCTTCAAGACCCAATGGGGCTACCGAGACATCACGTTGGTTCAGATCAAGTCCGTGCTGTTGCTTTAACGACTGCCATTCGTGTAAGAACGGGCTCTTCTCTGCTTCATCACTTCGGTATGTTCCGATAAAAAAGATCTTGGGAGCCGTGGGTGGTCGAAGCACTTCAAACAAGACATCGGCACTGTCAGCATCGCCCCATTGCAGGTCATCGACAAACAGAATTAACGGCCTCGTTCGGCTTAGCCGATACAACAATTCGCGAAATGCCGAAAATGCCCGATGGCGGATTTGCTGGTCATCGAGTCCGGAGAGGTTTGTCTTTGGAATTGTTGAAATGGCCGGGACTCGCTCCATCACCGGAAACACTTGTCTCAAGAAATACGAATCGTCAGGGAGGAGACATTCTACTTCCGGAACAGACAAACTTTGCATAAACGCGGACAAGGCATCAATGAGGCTATCCAGTGCCTTGAACGGTACGGATTCACGGTCGTAGCAGCGACCGGACAAGATAACCAGGTTCTCGCTGTTCCGCAACGGCTCCAAAAACTGTTCCGCCAGCGTTGTTTTCCCTTCACCGGAACGACCGTGAATAAAAAGCGGGATTGGAGACTGGTCCTGTGTGAACGAGGCATAGGCCGATTGAAGCGTTGCCAGTTGTGGCTCACGCCCCACCAACGCTTGGGAACTGGGGCCTGACCCCGGTTCTATGGGCACTTGATGTGTGGTGATCGTGTTGGCAATGGCCAGGGCATCCGGACGCCGTTCCGGATCTCGGGCCAAGAGGTCCATACACAGGTCCGCCAGATCAACTGGTATCCTGTCATCCTGAGGGAGTGATGGTGGGTCAAGACGTTGCTTCCCATGCAACACCTCCGACAGAGAACCGGCAAAGGGCGCATCGCCAGTCAAAGCCTCGTAGAGCATGACGCCGACTGCATACCAGTCACTAGCTGCAGTGATACGTTGACCACCTACCTGCTCTGGTGCCATGTACCGGGGGGTTCCAACGATGCCGATATTTTGGCTTGCTCCTCCTTCCTCGAATCCAAGCACGAGACCAAAATCAAGAATGACCACATGGCCGTTCGGTAACACCATGACGTTGCTTGGTTTCAGATCACGGTGGACAATATTGCGGCCGTGCAACGCCATCACTCCCGCGATCAATTGGGCGAGCGAAGAACGTAATCTTGCTTCGTTGACATCACCTGCCGGTCGCACGTAGGAAAGAAAATCCTCGCCTCCTAACAAGTCCATGGTGAAAAACCAGTGCCCACCGTCGGCTTCCAACGTGTGTAGTCCAATGAGATTGGGATGATTGGTGTCCGCCAGAGCGCGGAATTCTCGCTTGAACAGGTGAAGTGCATTTCCGTCGACATGGGGCAGCGTTTTGAGTGCCACTTCATTTCCTTGCAACTGATGGCGAGCCCGATAAACCACGCCCATGCCACCGCGACCGAGTTCATCAAGTAATAAATAATCACCGAGGTGCCTGGCGGATAACTTTGAGGAACTTTTCGGTTGTTTCGACTCTCCAGGGGTGGCCAGGGATTGATACAAGAAGACATTTCGAATAAGCTCGGCATAGTTCGGATACCGTTTGGCATAATCCTCGAGTTGCGGCACCTCGCCAAACGCTTGACGATTTTGAATGTCAATGGCAAGCAAGTTGCGCAGTAATTGTGGCATTGCTTCCGAACTCACCTGGCTTAGATAAGAATCCAAAGATGGTGGCCCTGTCTGCCAATCCACTGTCTGGTTGTTGGATTGTCTACTCCAGGCTGCGGAGAATTCCTGACATAGTGAGTTTATTTGATCAAACGAATTGATCGGAAGATTGGACTGCATCCAAGAGAGGGTGTTTTCCAAGGCAGGCTTAGATTGATTCTGGGCTGAGATGTCATCTTGTGGGTAAGTCGATTCCTGGTGATGTTCGTCCGAAGCAGTCTGTGATTTCTTGAGCAAGCCTAACGGCGCATTTGATCCCAGCAAGTCTGTGCTGTCGTGTTGTTCGAGCAGTTCGCAAACGGCTGCATACACCTCCACATTTCCCTGTTGCAGGTTGTTGAGGAACTTCTCTTGTTCCTCACCTTCCAATTGAGTGGCTTCGCTGAACGCGGACCAAATTTGGGCTTTGAGATCGCTCATCCGACTGGGGTCCCGTATGATTTTCGTGATTCAATGCAGGCCATATGGACGATAACTTTTCATGTGCCATTGCAACCAAGTCCTCGCGCGCTTTGTGGCTTTTTTGACTTCGTTCTCGGTGAGGTCCAGAATCTCCGCCGTTTCTTCCACAGTGCAGCCCAAAAAATATCGAATGCGAAAAACGCTTTGGTCCCTCTCTGCTTCTGGAGGCATATCGGCCAGGGCCGTTTTCAAGTCCATAATAAGGGTGTGATAATCGGTTTTCGTTTTCTCCTGATAAGAACCAACACCTTCCAGTCCCTGATGCTTTACTCTCTGATCGCGCTTACTAGCCTGCCTAGTCTTTACCTCATTGATAAGCAGGTTGTGAATTTTCGTAGCCGCATATTTAAAGAACTTTTGCCGGTCGCCAGACTGCCACTGGGTTATCTCTTGACCCACCAGCTTGCAAAACACTTCATCGACAACACCAGTCAAGGTAATGCTTGGCAAGATGTGTTGTTGACGTTTACGGGCGATGCCTCGAAGTTCATTTTCCACTAACCGGAATAACCGATCGGCCGCTTGCCGGTCACCTTGGTCCGCCTGTTGAAGTAAGAGGGTAATGTCTCCGGGCTCAGACATTGGGAAAATCCTGAAAATTAAGCTGGAGAGTGAAAAAAAGAATCCATGTAGTCTGTATTGGCATTATCATGGCAAATTTCAATACCTGGGCACGTCTTCTACTCAGCTTCCTTGTCCAGCAGTGCGCAGGAACACTTCCTTTGGGGAGGTTGTTGGTCCTGTTGAAGCGATTCTTTCGGGCAATCCTCTCCGTAACCTCCTCCAGTGTAAAAACTTGCAATTTTCTCAAAAAAAAGAAAAAAAGAAGGGAACGGGATTGGGTGAGTTCTTGGATTAGTGGGTGACTCAACTATTTCTCACAAAACTAAGATCCAGGGGGAAAACATCAGTGCGAAGCAAACGAACCAAGAACACCTTTCGTCCTTGTCTTGACATTCTGGAGGCAAGAACTGTCCCTTCCACAGTAATTGTCGACACGAAGTTGGATGTTGTAGATGCAAACGATGGCCAAACGTCTTTACGTGAAGCAATCAGCATGGCGAATGACACCAATGTTGACACGATTAATTTCGCGCGATCTGCCTATGGAACAATCAGATTGAACCTTGGCGAACTTCTCGTTACCGACGACCTTACAATCAACGGTCCCGGGACTCGCAGATTGACGATCAGTGGAAACAACTCCAGTCGTGTATTTAATATCGAAGGAAATGACGTAAATCTCGTCGAGGTAAGCATCTCCGACCTTCGGATCACGGAAGGCTTGGCGGACGGTGCAAATGGCGTAGCGAACCCACAGCTCGAATTTGCAAGTGCTGGCGGTGGTATTCTCAATCAGGCGGGGGCAGAACTGACTCTCGACAACGTGGTTGTTTTCAATAACACCGCCATCGGGGACCCCAATTTCACGATCATGCCAACTTCTGCCGCAACTGTCTCTGGCGGTGCAATTGGCGGCGGGGTTGCGAATTTTGGAACACTTTTTGTCAACAACAGCACCTTTCGTGCAAACAATTCTATTGGCGCTGACGATGCGATAGGTGTTTTTTCAGGAAGTGCCTTTGCCGGTGCAATCGCTAACTATAACTCAGCTACCATTTCAGATAGTCAATTCAAGAACAACATTACCCAAGCCGGCGACAACGGTGATGGGACATTCGCTGCCATCGCCAGTGGTGGAGCCGTTTTCAATGAGCTCTTTCTCAAAATCGAAGGAAGTTCTTTTCGACGCAACCAGGCAATTGGTGGTAACGACAGCATCGCGGAAACTCACAACGGCCATTCGCTTGGGGGCGCTATCCTAAGCGGGACTTTAGTACCGGGCCAAGATTCCACATTAATTATTGAGGACAGTACGTTTGACGCAAACAAATCACTAGGGGGCGATAACAACCAAATCAAAGATGGTTTTATCCCTCCAGAAGCAGATGCACCGAATAATGCCTATGGCGGCGCTATCACTGTGTTCCAAGGAAATGCCACTATTAGTGAGACTAGTTTTTCGCGAAACCTTGCCCAAGCAGGGGACGGAGGCGGTGACCAAAATGGTAGCCTTGGCGTCGGTGGTGGAGTCTTCTTCTTTGATTTCTTGGGTAGCGAAAACGAGATAACCCACGAAATTTTCGATAGTAAGTTTGTGGGTAATAAGGCATTCGGTGGTGATGGCATCAATGGTGGTTCCGGTGGGGCAGGAATCGGGGGTGGCATAGCAAAGAGCACGTTGGATTCGGCCTTCAACGGTTCGTCCACAGCAGGAACCCTGACGATTTCGAATACGTTAGTCGCTGACAACCTTGCGAAAGGCGGTAGCGGCAGTGTCGTAGGAGTGGGTAAAGGTGGCGGCATAGCCATCGTCTTGGGCGAAACAGACGAAATTCCAGTGGTCGCTACGATGACTTCATCGACGGTGTCCTCTAACAAAGCCATCGGGGGGATCGGTGGAGGGGTATTCAACAGCGGGGACCTCACGGTTCACGATACCCATTTCGCAGACAACAAGGCAATTGGTGAAGACGGTGTCATCATTACGGAGGTACCTGGCTACGAGTTTGTAGGCTCGGGCCTCGGTGGAGGCTTGTTTAACTCCGGTCAAGTGGATGTTTATGACTCTTCCTTCGACGAGAATTTCTCGGTCGGTGATGATGGCGTTACAGGTAAGCGAGTACTCGTAGACGAAGTAGTCCTCATTCCCGGTGCCGCCTTGGGTGGTGGCCTGTTCAATGTCACTGATGCCACTGTCAAAGACAGTAACTTCAATGGGAACGTATCCAAAGCCGGGGACTACAACGCCGGCACATTCGCTGGGAATGCGGGTGGCGGCGGTGCCTATAATGACGGTACTTTGTTGGTCACCGATAGCTCATTCCGTAATAACAAATCTCTTGGGGGTGACGAAAACACCGGCGATATTGGTTCCGGAGTTGCCTACGGCGGTGGCGTGATGAGCGGCACTGTCGCCGACGTCGAAGCCTTGGCTCGCCCCGACGCATCCCTTGTGGTTACTGGAAGTTCATTCCACAACAATGAGGCTGTTGCGGGTAGGGGTAATCAGGTTGGGATGAGCTCAGTCGGGTCAACCATCGAACTCACCCTGCCGACTCGTGCGGACTTTGAGTTTCAGATTGTCGACGGCGGACCACTCGACCCCGACCCAGGTCCCAATGACTATCCGTTTGTGCCTTTCGCGGCGATTGGTAGTTACACTTTTTCGCTAAACGACACTGGGGGTAGCTCGATTGACATAACGGGGGTCACCGGACTCCTGGAGGGCACAACCCCAAGCCCTGCGGAGTTGCTGCCGTACACACTCGCACCTGACGTTTCTTTCGGGGGCGGCACCTTAACCAACATCGTTCGAAACCCCGATGGGTCAATCGCCTCTGGAGATATCGAGAACCTCCAACTCCAGTTCACTCTAGTCCCACAGAACCCCAATCCTCTGGGTGGTTTGAATTTCGTGACCGAAACGTTCCTTCGGTTCGACGCGACTGACGTGTCGATTCCGTTCGGGCCCGATACGTTCCTGTCGCTTGAGGGGGACGATCGGTTCAATGTGTTCTTGTCACCGACTCCGAACCCTGCCGATCCTGACGCTGAACTGGCGGTAATCGGCCGGAACCGGACTTTGACGTTCAATCCTATCGCTCACAGTCCTAACGCTGCTTTCGGAGGTGGAATTGTTGTGTATCAGGGATCCTCAACCGTTGAGGATAGTCACCTGAGAGGTAACCGGGCCGTTGGAGGGGACAATGGAGTGGGTGTCGGCGGAGGTTACTTGGCCCTAGATTATTTCGGTGGAGTTCAATCGACCATTAGCAACAGCACCATCACTGGTAATTCTGCTATTGGCGGTGCGGAAGGCGGAGACGGCCTTGGGGGTGGCGTTGCCGCAGGGGACTTTGGATCCTTTTTCGGTGCCCCAGGATCACTAACCATCGAAGACAGTCTTATAGCAAACAATCTAGCGATTGGCGGAGGTGGTGCCAACTTCGAGGATGATGAGGCAGTCATCGGCGGTGACGGCCAGGGTGGCGGCATCTTTAACCAGAGCTCTCTGACAGTGAAATTCGTTGCCATACTCGGCAACCGAGCCGAGGGCGGCGATGGTGAAGTCGGGGGCAACGGTCAGGGTGGCGGCATATACAACGCCAACGGCGGAACCATCAGTCTACATTTCACTTCCACCAAATGGAATCGGGCCAATGGAGGTGATGGAGACAGTGGACCTGACGGGAAGGGACAAGGTGGTGGCCTCTTCGACGACGGCGATGACTTCGATCTTGATCTGTTCTCCGTGATGTGGACTCGATTTAACGTAGCCTCAGACGTAGGTAACAATTTCTTCGGGTTCTAGGAACTCAGACACGAGTTGAACTGGAAGGACAATTGTCAACGAACTGCCAGCGAGGGAACAGATGTGAATCCCTCGCTGTTTTAATTGCCCGACTTCAGAGGATCTGAATACGATCCCCCAGACTGTCAGTTTCCTCAACTTGACGCTGAACAATTTCGCATTGGTGGAGAACAGTGACATCCTGTCGATGGACTAGGGCTAAGACCCGGCTGGTACTGGGAAGGCAACTTCAATACCCCGGTTGGATGACGACGGCAACCTCACTCGGTTTGTCGATGCCATCCACCTGGCCGAATTCACGCCACGAATCGTAGAAAGCAAGGGCCAATTCGCTGACATCAACCTCCTCAGTTCCATCTTTCAAGCGTTCATCCATTTGGCTTGCATCCTGCTCGGGTTACGATGGCTATGAAACTGCTTCGAATCATAAAACCGATCCTCATCTTTTTACGTTTCGTGTCTCGTTTCAGAACTGATTTGGAAAACGCTTCGGTCCGCCAAACCGCTGAAATTTCGCGAACAATAGGGCCGGAGCTTCGTTGCAGAACAGTAATGTAAACGAAAAGAAATCGGAACTGCTGGGTGTTCCGAAATGAACGAAAATTACCTTGGACATTTACCTCGCCCACGTCTTGCACAACAACTTCGCTTGCTGCAACACCGTGTCGGTCGCCGACTCCGCTTTGTCTGGCGGATATCCATATCGTTTCAAGATGCGTTTGACCAGCACCCGGATTTGTGCCCGAGCACTTTCCCGCTCGGACCAATCGATCGTGACGCTATTTCGAACGGCCTTCACGAGTTCCCTTGCGATAGTGCAAAGTGTCTGGTCGCCCAACACTTGCACGGCACTATCGTTAACGCCTAAAGCATCGTAGAAAGCCAACTCGTCGTCCGAGAGGCTAAGGTCATCGCCGCGATTGTGAGCCTCTCGCATCTTCTTGGCGATTTCGATTAGCTCGGCGATGACTTGTGCGGCTTCGATCGAGCGGTTCTGGTATCGGCGAATAGCTTCTTCGAGCATTTCCAGGAACGAACGCGACTGAACCAAGTTTCTTTCGCCCAGAGTCTTGATTTCGTCGCTGAGCAACTTTCGGAGGAGTTCCAACGCCAAGTTCCGCTGGGGCATGTTGCGGACTTCGGCCAGGAATTCGTCGGACAGAATCGAGATGTCGGGGTTCTTGAGTCCTGCCGCCGAGAAGATGTCGACGACTTCATCGGAAACTACGGCCTTGGAGACGATCTGTCGGATGGCCGAGTCCATCATGTCGGGCGACGGGCCTTGATGCGTTCCCGCGTCGAGCTTGGCGATCCCTGCCCGCACGGCCTGGAAGAAGGCGATTTCGTCGCGGATCGCGAGGGCTTGTTCGTGAGGCACGGCCAAAGCAAAGGCTTTCGACAAGGCCAAACTCGCTTGCATGTATTCCCGCTTGCGTTGATCTCGCGATTCGTCAGAGTTTTTGGGCGGTTCCAAGATAAAGTTCATCGCGTCCACAATGCCCGACATTCGCTCTGCGGGTGAGCGTTGGATCACTTCCAGGTAATCGAACCCGTGGAACAGGTCGCACACGATTTCGTATTTCTCGAGCAGGACCGCGACGGCATCCTCTTGGTTCAACGCCGCGTCTCCGTGTCCGCCGCTGTTGGCGTAGTTGGCCAACGCATACTTGAGTTGTTCGGCCAGACCGAGGGAATCGACGACGAGCCCGCCCGGCTTGTTCTTGAACACGCGGTTAACTCGGGCAATCGCTTGCATGAGGGCGTGGCCTTGCATCGGTTTGTCGATGTACATCGTGTGCATACAAGGAGCGTCAAAACCGGTCAGCCACATGTCACGGACGATCACCAACTTGAGCGGATCGGCTGCGTCCTTGAATCGTAGCCCGAGGAACTCCCGACGTGCTTTCGTGCGGATGTGTTGTTGCCATTCCGGACCATCCGCCGCCGAACCGGTCATCACGACTTTGATGGCTCCGTGTTCGTCGTCTTCGTTGTGCCAACCCGGACGGAGTTTGATGATTGCGTTGTACAGGTCGATGCAAATTCGACGGCTCATGCAAACGATCATGGCCTTGCCGTCCATCACGTCGAGCCGGCGGTCGAAGTGTTCGACCAGGTCCCTGGCCACCAACTCGACCCGATTGGGAGTCCCGACCATCGATTCGAGTTTGGCCCACTTCGTCTTGAGCTTGTGCTTGCTTTGTTCTTCCTCGCCCTCGGTGATCTCCTCGAACTCCGAGTCGATGGTCGGGCGTTCGTCTTCATCGATGTTGATTTTCGCGAGCCGGCCCTCGTAATAGATCGGCACCGTCGCCCCGTCATCGACGGCCCGTTGGATGTCGTAGATGTCGATGTATTCGCCGAAGACGGCCCGCGTGTTCTTGTCGTCGAGTTGGAGCGGCGTCCCCGTAAACCCGATGAAACTGGCGTTCGGCAGGGCATCGCGCATGTGTCGAGCGAACCCGTCGATGAAGTCGTATTGGCTGCGGTGGGCTTCGTCGGCGATCACAATAATGTTTCGCCGGTCGGAAAGTTTCGGGTAACTGTCGCCCTTCTTTTCGGGCAGGAACTTCTGGATCGTCGTAAACACGACTCCTCCCGCGGCGACTTGGAGCAACTCGCGAAGGTGTTCTCGGTTTTCGGCCTGCACGGGGTCTTGACGTAACAACTCCTTGCACCGCGAGAACGTCCCGAAGAGTTGGTCGTCGAGGTCGTTGCGGTCGGTCAACACGACGAGCGTGGGGTTGGCCAGTTCGGGTTGTTGAATGACCTTTCCAGCGTAGAAGGCCATCGAGAGGCTCTTGCCGCTGCCTTGGGTGTGCCAGACCACGCCGATTCGTTTGTCGCCATCGGGACCGGCAGCGCGGACCGTGTGTTCGACGGCTTTGTTGACGGCGTGGTACTGGTGATATCCGGCGATCTTCTTGATGACCATCGAGCCGTCGTCGTCGAACACGACAAACGATCGGAGCAAGTCGAGCAGCTGTTCCTTGTTGAGCAATTCGCGAGTGAACGTCTCGAGTTCGAACAGCACGGAGGCCGCTTGTGGTTTACCGTCGGGCGTTCGCCACGGCATGAACCGTTCCATGTTCGCGGTCAGCGAGCCAACGCGGGCGTCGTGACCATCGGAAGCAATCATCAGTTCGTTGAAGCAGAACAGATTCGGGATTTCGGCCTTGTACGTTTGGAGTTGCCGGAACGCATCGCGGACGTCGACGTCTTCGTGGGACGGACTCTTGAGTTCGATCACGCCAATGGGCAAGCCGTTGAGAAACACGACGGTGTCGCAAATTCGATCTTGTTTGGCCTCGATGATGCGGAAGTGATTGACGGCGAGCCAGTCGTTGTTGTGCGGGTCCGAGAAATCGACCAGTTTGGCGGAATCGTGAATCGCGTTCCCGTCTTTGTCCCGAAACTCGACGGGAACGCCGAGCGTCAACATCCGATGGAACGCCCGGTTGCTTTCGATCAGGCTTGGGCTTTCGGGAGTGATGACTTTTCGGGCCGTGTCGTCAAGGGTGGCTTGCGGAATGTGCGGATTGAGCCGGACGAGTGCTTCTCGGAGTCGAGGGACAAGGACAACGTCGGAATACGTTTCACGTTCGGGTCGGTCGCCGCCTGGAGACAGTCCCGGTCCGAAGAGGACTTCATATTCGAGTTGCTCGAACCAGTTGAGAAGTGCGGCTTGGAGGTCAAGCTCATTAAATGGTGACGACATGGGGGTTATTGATCCTCGCTGTATTTCATCTCAAGTGTCTGTAGCTGGCTCGGGGAGGATTTCAAAGTTCGCCGTGTTTCGGAGTTCGTGGTGTTTGGCTCCCGCCTCTGCATGAGTCACCCCAGTAATTGCAACACGCCTTCCGTCTCTGTGGGCGTCGCAAGCTCGTTGGTATAGCTCTTGAGAAAGGGCGAATTTTACGGTCGCGGAACTTCCGCTGATTTGGGTTCGCATTGTGACGTGCCCGCCTGCGTCTTTTTCGAACAAATCTTGCGGTGCCTTCCGGAGCATGGAGATAACGCCTTCGAGGCGCTGCTGCTTGGGTTGGGCTCGTTCTCGCAGCAATCGTCCGGCTTCCTCAATGATGGCGAAATGTCCCGGAGCAAACTCGGCACGTGCGGAGATTGATCGAGGTAGCCGAGAACGCACTCGTGACCAACTCATGCTTATTTCTAAACTTGATTGCGTGTTGGCGGGTTGCATCCCTCGCAATGCATCACAAAAATTACTGCTGACTCCCTGATCCACGCTCTCCAGAAGCGACTTCGCGGAGTCATTTTGGATGGCTTGTTCGACAGCTTGTAATCCTCGCATGATTTGGATCGTCGCGCGTCGAGCAAATGGCTCTTGTTCAATCCAAAAATCCTCCTCGATTCCTTCGAGCACCATTTGTTCGTCTATGTCGGGAGGGACAGGAGCCAAAATTGTAGCCACGAAGCTACCTCGTTCGGTTTGTCCGAGCCGGCACGAATCCACGAACTCCACGGCCTTTTGGAAATTCTTACGTGGGTAGTAGGGTTTCGGGTCGTGAGCGCTGCAGGCAGCCGCGAGGAGTAAATCTCGACCTCCTTGGAATAACTTCAAGCCATCTTCGAGAGGCAAAACACCACGCTCGGCTTCCGCACCCGCAATTCGCAGGCGCAGAACGTCCGAAGGAGGAACTGAGAGATCGTTGAGAACTTCCCAAACCGGCCGCTTTTCCACCTCCGAGATCATTTGGATGGTTTCGCCCATGCGCAACGCGTAGTCGCCCCATTTGGTACTCAACGGGAGAAGGATTTCGGCGTCTGGATTTGTTGAACTGTGGTAGACACCAACATCATCCCAGTTGTTCTTTTGCCGTGTCCAACCATGAGTTTGGAGGTATTGTTGCACGTCTTCAAAGCGTAAGGCACGCATCTGATTTTCTGGAATTTGAAGTGCGTTCATAGTGGTTCTCTGTTGGCGGCTCGGCCCATCAAATTATGGAGTTCTGCAACGGTGAACACCTGGATTCTCGGTATTTTCACAGTAACGGTTGTTGTGTTGGTTGTTGGTGCGAGGTTATACAACGAGAGCCAATAGGCGCAGCGTCGACAAATCATCGCCTCCTCGGTTTGTTCCAACCAGGTGGTTTGATCTCTCGGAAGCACAAGAACGACGAGTAACCGAGGGGCACAATACTCCCCTATCAATTCATTGTAATTCTTTATTGGAAGCGGGAAACTCAAGGTTGCTTCGTCTAGCCGTTCTTCCACTTCGGTTGCTTTCAACTGCACATCGATTCTGGGTGATTTCAAGCTGGCTCCTACTCCGACCTCGCCCTTCGCGTGTATCGTACCATCAACACTGTCATCGTCTGTGACCTTTATCTCGAAGGAGTACCCCGCACGAGCCGCCACGGTGTGAACATACGCTCGGCTCAGATGTTCCTTTTGGTCGTTTTCCGTCACGTGGACTTCTCCACGAAGGTCTCGGCATCCTTCACGCGGATTTCGCCGGAGAGGAGCTTGGGGAGGAGAGCATCCCGCAGCCCGCTCAAAGTTTGGTTTTGCATGTCATTCGCGTCCTGTTGTTTCAGAAAAGCCGCGACCTGTTGTTTGAACTTGTGGAACAGACAATCGTCTCGTGCTGGAGGGCGTGAAAACGGGAACTCCTTGATTTGCTTACCGCTGATGTGAGGAATTGAAGTTCCTGTTTTCACGGCTTCGACGTATTGCCTAAACCCTGGATGGCTAATCAGTAGCCAGAGAAAACCTGGGCCAATCGCTGAGCTTTGACGAAGTCGAGCAACTCGTTGCACAAGCAGACACGGCAAGTCACACTCTCGCACACGAACCCAATTCTTCCCGACCTTCGAACCGTCCATCCCGATCAACACGTCACCGGATTTTAGAAAGTACCTTTCGTACTCTTTTGTGCCAAGCGTCCAAAAGCGAGTTTTGCTCTCCCAATGAAATGATCCTTCTTTGACATTGTCACCTCGAGCGAGACGAACACCTAGGGGTGACTCAGAAAAATGTTTGCTTTTAAACGCATAACCAGTGAGAAATTCAACTTCTGTTCCGATATCCGTAACCTCCCACCCCTTCGGAATCGGTCCCAACGCCGAGTCTTCGAACGAATCGGGAAACAACGCCGCGGTCTGGGCATCCATGCCAACCGGTTGTCGGCCTTCGGACTTGGCCCGCACCGGGTCGAAGTCCACAAACCACGACCGGAACAACGCCTGGGCCATCGCCTCCAACGTCTGATTCATCTGTCGGTTCAACTCGATCTTGTCGTCGAGCGTGCCGAGAATGTGGGCGATTGCCTCGAGTTCAGAATCAGGGGGGAGTGGGACCTTCAGGCTGCAAATATTCTTCAAGCTAATGGTCTTCTGTGTTGAGCCGACCACTGCCTTTTCGATTTGACTCGTGAGTAAAGCGGACTCAAGGCAAAGGTGAACAAAACGACTGTTTAGTGACGGGGAAATAACGACTGTGTTTTGGCCGAGACAAATCGGTTCTTCTGTGGCCACGTAACTTGCTCGGCCGTAGGTGCCAACCCTGCTGAGAACAATATCTCCCTTGCGAGGAGCGTAGCGTTTTGTGAACTCTGCGAATACTTCCTGACTCACACGCAAAGTATTGGAGGTGTCCAAGAACCCGCCTTTGACATCAGTCACGCGGATCATTGGGTAACCGCAAGGGACGTACGATGGAGTTTTGTGGAGTGAATCGATGATGGTTGAAATTTGATCGAGTCGTTGAATCTTCCAACCAGAGGGAAGATGTCCGTTATGCATATCCCAGCCCCTCAAGATTTGTCTTGATTGCAGCCTCCAACTTTGCGGACTCTGCGAATTGTTCGTCCAACTTCTGAACCAATCGCGGCATCTTCTCCTCGAATGGTTCGCCATGGTCTTCGGTTCTCTTTTGATGTTTCCTGTCTTTGGCTCTTTGTTATCCACCTCAATTCCCAGATGTTTTCGCAAGTTCTGCTTCCAATTGCTTCACGCTCGGCAAACTCTGTTGTAATTCTTTTGGAAGTTCCGCAGCTCCGGTATGATACGTCGCCACTCCCATCGGCTTGCTCGTGTCTCGCAGGGCGTACTCGACAATGACGCGATTCTGTTCCTTGCAAAGAATCAAACCAATCGAAGGCCGGTCGATGTCTTGATCTCGGAGCAAATCATCGACAGCCGATAGATAGAAATTCATCTTTCCCGCAAACTCGGGCTTGAAGGCTTCGATCTTCAAATCGATCACCACGTAGCAATGCAAACGGCAATGGTAGAATAACAAGTCGATGTAAAAATCCTGGTCGCCGACTTCCAAGTGGTACTGACTTCCCACGAAGGCGAACCCGACACCCAGTTCGATCAGGAACTTCTTCAGATGCTCCAACAACCCGCGTTCGAGTTCGCGTTCCTTGGCATCTTCCGCCAACATCAGAAAGTCGAACGTATACGAATCTTTGACAACCTCTTGGGCCAAGTCAGACTGCGGCGATGGCAACGTTTTTTCGAAGTTGGTCTGTGCCTTTCCTTGTCGCTCGAACAGCTGACTCTCGATTTGATGAACCAAGACCTTGCGAGACCATCCATTTTCGATCGTCTTTTGGGCATACCAAAGCCGCTGAACTGGGTCTTTGATTTTCTCAATGAGAGCCAGGTTGTGCCCCCACGGAATTTCTGCCACAGGTTGCGGCAGATTCTCACCGTCCATTTCTCGCACAGGCTGTGCGAGATTTATAACCTGTTGTGTGTAAGCAAGATAAAACGATCTCATCCGCCAAACATTGCTCGGCGAGAATCCAGAAACCCCCGGAAACTCTTTCTGTAAATCTTTGGCGAGTTGATCGACGACCGATTTACCCCAACCCTCGCGATCCTGTCGCTCGACGATGACCTTACCAATGTCCCAATACAGACGGATCATCTCGCGATTCACCGACACAGCCGCCTTGAGTTGGGCAGAGCGAATCTGCTCCTTCAATTCGGAGAGTAACTCCGTATAGGCTGCAGGAAGGGCTTTCTCTGTTCCCGCAGGGACGAGAGCTTCGCTGGGATCTTTCGTGGTTGGTTTCGATTTCTTCCTTGCCATCGTTTCCCTCACATCTCATATCCGAGTTTGTCCAAGTTCGCTTTGATCGCTGCCTCCAGCTTTGCCGACTCTGCGAATTGTTCCTTCAACTTTTGGACTAACCGCGGCATCTTCTCCTCGAACGGTTCGCCGTCGTCTTCTGTTTCTTCGGCTCCGACATAGCGGCCCGGCGTCAGGACGTATCCGTGCGAGGCAATCTCTTCCTTGGTCGCGCTCTTGCAGAATCCCGGCACATCTTCATACTGTCCCGCTTCTTTCTCGCCGCGCCAAGCATGGTAGGTTTTGGCGACGCGTTCGATCTCCTCGTCGGAAAGCTCCCGGTGGATACGATCGACCAGGTAGCCGAGTTTGCGGGTGTCGATAAAGAGTGTTTCGCCCTGGCGGTTGCGAAATTTGCCAGAACTTTTGCCACGACTCAGAAACCACAGGCAAGCCGGAATTCCGGTGGTGTAGAACAACCCGCTCGGCAACGCAATCATGCAATCGACCAGATCGGCTTCGATCATGGCCTTGCGGATGTCGCCCTCGCCGGACGAGTTCGACGACATCGAGCCGTTGGCCAACACGAAGCCCGCCGTCCCGCCCGGTGCCAGGTGGTGTAAGAAATGCTGAATCCACGCATAGTTGGCGTTGCCGGTGGGTGGCGTGCCGTGCTTCCAGCGTGCGTCGTCGCGGAGCCGATCGCCGCCCCAGTCGCTGTCGTTGAACGGCGGATTGGCGAGGATGTAATCGTACTTAAGGTTCTTGTGCAGGTCGTTGTGGAAGCTGTCGGCGTGCTGCTTGCCGAGGTCCGCTTCGATCCCACGGATGGCCAGGTTCATCTGACACAATCGCCACGTCGTGTGGTTGGACTCCTGGCCGTAGATGGAAATGGCGGGTCGGTCTTCGGGGTGCGTTTTCTTCCACCGCTCGAGGAACTTCATCGACTGCACGAACATCCCGCCCGAGCCGCAACACGGATCGAACACCCGCCCGTTGTACGGCTCGATCATCTCGACCAACAGCTTGACGACCGCTTGCGGAGTGTAGAACTCGCCGCCGCCCTTGCCCTCAGCCGCCGCAAACTTGCCGAGGAAGTATTCGTACACGCGGCCCAGGATGTCCTTCGACTTCGACGCCTCGTCTCCCAGACCGATCGAACCAATCTGGTCGATGATCTCGCCGAGCCGGGTCTGGTCGATGGCGGGCTTGGTGTAGTCCTTGGGCAAAACGTTCTTGAGGCGTCGGTTGTCCTTCTCGATGGCGATCATGGCCTCGTTGATGAGCTTGCCAATTTCCGGACTCTTGGCGTTGTCGAGCAAGTGTTGCCATCGAGCCTAGGTCGGCACCTAAAAGATATTGTCGGCCAGATACTCGTCTCGGTCTTCGGGATCGCCGTACTCGTCGGCTTCGAGCTGCTTGTACTTCTCCTGGAAGGCGTCGGAGATGTACTTCAAGAAGATCAGCCCGAGCACCAGGGTGATTCAATTGTTTAAGCTTTTGACGTCGGAATCGTCATAAGTCCTTTCGCATCGGTTGAGAACGCGTTGTC
>CAYRFQ010000096.1:0-31089 GCA_964423615.1 uncultured Alcaligenaceae bacterium
GATTGTAGGAGTTAAGGAGCACCAGAAAGCAAGACCTCGCGCTGTAGTATTAACCACCTGGAACGACCCGGGAGAGTATCTCCGCTAGAATTGCCGTTGAAAGAACCAATGGTCCAATCCAAACCGAATGGCTAGGGCCCGTGGCCATTGTGGATGACCTTGTTGGCGGTTTTACTGTTGGGTGGAGGAACTTGGGCGTTTACGTTGTTTGCCCAGGTTTCAGCATCACCTTCCGGGATAGATTTCTACCACGATTTTCGCACCTCAGAGTTGTCTGCGGAATTCGAATTTTAAGGAGCACCAGCTGCGACCTTTTCGCCCGACGACCCGAAGGGCTTTCGGATTGCGTTGTCGCCCGATAGAAGACACCCTTGGGGCGGGAGTGGACTGGCCACTAAATTTGGTCTGAAGGGAGACTTTGAAATCACCACAACGGTGGAGATTCTTGCCCGAGAAGTACCTCAAGCGGGATACGGAGCTGGCGTTCGGTTGTATATCAACAAAAAAGATTCGCGGATCGGGGCGACCTTGTGTCGGATGGTCCGTCCCGGCGGGAAAGAGATTGTTCTTTGGGATTTTACGGAAGAAAAAGGGCAAGAAAAAACGCCATCGGTGCTAGAGGGGACCAAACCATGCAAGACCGACAAGGTCAAGCTTCGCCTGAAACGAACTGGTGTTACCTTGCAATATTTGTGGGCTCCTGCCGACAGTGACGAATTTTCTGAAATCAAGAGCGTTGAATGTGGCGATCATCCGGTACACCGAGTCACGTTGACGGCCATTAATGGAAAACAACCGATTTCACTGGAAGCGCGTCTGATCGATTTCCGGATCAAGTAACCAAATGGCGTACCGCTTTCTACCAAAACTTCGCCAAAGGAAAAGTCTACCCCGTTAGTGTTGTACTTGGCCCTGGGACTGGGAGCCTTGGTGGTGGTAGCTGGAGGACTCATGTTTTGATACAGTTGCACGAATCGGGACGGTGAGAACGATCAACAAGAGGAACACGAAGGCGACGTAGAAAATGAAGACGATGAAGACGATGAAGAAGAAGCACCTGGCCGATCTTCATCCGAGTCAACAATCAAGGTCGTTTGTACCAAGTGTCAACGCACTCTTTAGGTCAAAGCTCATTTGAGTGGCAGGCGTGTCAAGTGTCCCCAGTGTGATGCGACTGTCCAAGTGCCAGATAGGCCGACGGACGGTTAGTAAAATGATTCAAGCTGATGTCTTTGGTCGGTTTATTGTGAAGAGCGACCACTGGTTGTGTTTCGAAGAAGAGGCCAATGAAAATGAATCCCATCCCAAACCTGGACCCCGAGCCAACGAGAAACCCATTGTTGAAATCGCAGGATTCCGACTCCCAACTCTCAAGTTTGTCGGTTGTCATTCCGGTTTACAACGAGCGTGAAACGGTGTTGGAACTGGTCGATCGGGTTCGGGCCGTACCGTTCGTCAAGGAAATCATTGTGGTCGATGATGGGAGCACGGACGGCACAGCGGAGATATTGGAATCTTTGAATGCCGATTCGCATCTCCAGATCCTGCATCATGCGGACAACCGCGGCAAAGGTGCGGCGGTGAAAACAGGCTTTCTGAAAACGACTGGCGACATCGTTCTCATTCAGGATGCAGATTTGGAGTACGACCCAAAGGACTATGAACTGCTACTACAACCGATTGTTAACGGCGATGTGGATGTTGTGTACGGCTCCCGGTTTCTGAGTTCAAGGTCTCGGAGCAGTCTGACGTTCTGGCAAGGACTGGCCAACCGTAGTTTGACGTTACTGTCCAATGCCTTGACGGGACTGCGACTGACGGACATGGAAACCGGTTACAAGGTGTTCCGCCAAAAAGTAGTTCGTCAACTTGCTCCTGGGTTGAAACAACAAAGGTTCGGTATCGAACCGGAACTGACGGCCAAGGTGGCTCGCGGTGGTTATCGTCTCCAAGAGGTGGCGATCAATTACAAGGCTCGCAACCGCGAGCAGGGTAAGAAAATCGGCTGGCTCGACGGGTTGAAGGCGTTGTGGTGTATTTTGCGTTATTCCCGCTGGGATTGAAGCAACGGAGATAGTTCATTTCGAAGATGTAATGCCGCATCGGGGTGAGTACCGGAGAAGAGAGCTTTAAGGATCAATTATGGCAGACCGACCGAAGACCAAACGTCGGCAAACCAGCCGGTTGGTGTATCCGATGATTTTTGTGATCGTGGCTGTTGTGTGTTTTTCGGTCTACGCTAACTTAGCGTTCTGTGTCGAGGATCAAAAGAACTATCAATATTTGCCACCCTTTCAATCCTATGTAAACGATAATCATATTCATCCCTGCGCAAAGAACGTCGGTAATTCGGAAAAATTAAGTCCTTGACAGTTCCTGACTTGGGGAACTAAACATACTGATGTTCTTTGCGCAGAGATCAATAAACGAGACCACGACTCGGAAAGGAACACACCACTATGACTTCAGAACAATCCTCGACTGGCCCAGAGGTTGCAACTCTCGGAGGTGGTTGCTTTTGGTGTTTGGAAGCCGTTTTTGAAATCCTTCGCGGAGTCCACAAGGTCGAATCTGGGTATTCCGGAGGAGAAACGCTCAACCCAACTTATCGGCAAGTTTGCAACGGAAATACCGGACACGCCGAGGTCGTTCAGATTACGTTCGATCCAGCCGTTGTTTCGTTTCGAGAATTGCTCGAAGTCTTTTTTACGATGCACGACCCGACGACTCTCAATCGTCAGGGAGCCGACCATGGTACGCAATACCGCTCAGTCATCTTTTACCATTCACCCTTGCAACAGGAGGTCGCCGAACAAGTCATTCGTGAGTTCAACGAATCGGGTGTCTGGCCCAATCCAGTTGTCACGGAGGTAACTGGCTTTCAAGGGTTTTATAAGGCCGAAGATTACCACCAGGAATATTTTCGGTCGAACCCCAACGCTGGGTACTGTCAAGTGATGATAGTTCCAAAGATACTGAAAATGCGAGAGAAGTTTCTCGATAAGCTGAAAGTTGGATAGGTTCGGAGTCGTTGGAGTGTCGCGGCACGAGAGATTGTATTGTACCTTTACTAGATTTTGTATACTTCCGATAGCTCTGTGTGTTCTACGACACCAAATCGGAAGAGCACTGGCAGAGCGAGTATCCCGAACCTGATCTCCCACTCATCTCTATGCCCTGGAGTGCCTAATGCCAGTGCTCACGTGTCCGACTTGTGACGTTCGGTTGGAAATCCCCGACGAATTTCTTGGTCGTCAAGTCAAATGCTCCGAATGTGCGACCATTCTGGACGCAAGTAATGCTGAGCCTACCAGACCAAGCAGCCAACGGGCCGGTCGTGGCGAGGATGAAGTCGCTTTCCGAGAAAGGGGCGAGTCGAGACCCCGCTACCAAGATGATGTTCGAGTCGCGAGAAGGAGCCCAGGGAATGAGCGGCTGGACTCCAACGGTGAGAAGTCTGCCGCAGCATCCAAGCGGAAGAAGCCGAAAGGGCGGTCCGTTGCCCTGATCGTCGGGTTGATCGGTACCGCTTGTTTGCTAGTGGTGGTGGGGATAGTGATCGGCTTCTGGTCGGGAAGCGTACACGAAAAACAAGAGGACATGGCGTACATCCCAGATCAGACCGCCATGGTGTGTCGTTTGCGTCTGAAGGATTTTAACCACTTGCCGAATGACAAAAATTTGGACGATGTGCTGCAACAAGCGGTGGCCCAGGACCGTAATGCCAGAGACCTTGCCAAATTTGCTCAAGCTTTCGATCAGCATTTGGAGAACATCGACGAAATCTTTTTTGCCTACGCTCCCCAATCACCAAACACAATTCCGGGGGTGGGGATGACTGTGATTGTCCACACGAACAAAGACTTCACCATTGACGAAGTGGTCGATGTGCTTGAAAAGATGGACCTCGAAGAAATTCGAAACCAAAGACTCCAAGGAAAAGACGTGCGGCACCTCGTACCCACGGACATCGCCGATCAACGCAAGAGAGATTGGCTAGGCCGTAACCGAGACGACGCGTATGGCGCGTGCCTGCTCGACGAACGTACGATTTTGATCGGGGACATCAAGACTATGAGGGATAGTCTCAAAGGCGACTACGAACCGGAAATGGCTTCGGGTCTTCAGGAGGTTTTCGATGCGAAGGAGTTAAAGAAGCGAAGTCTTTACTTCGCTGCAGATTTTTTGGCGTTAGGTCCTCCGCCCAAGTCCCCTAATTCGGGCTTTCTTTACGTGGACATCACGAAAAAGAAATTGAGTGCCGCGGCCGAATTCCGATTTCGGTCTGCTCAAGCCGCCAACGCGTTGCACAGAGAATATCGAACGCTGCGGGGCCCAGTTGATGGCCTTCTCTTATTTGCCCCTAAATCCATTCGTTCGGTGGTGAACGGCTTAAAGGTCGAGGTCGATGGACAGAAACTGAAAGGAACGTATGACGTTGAGATCGAGGATCTGGAACGGGCGATGATCGATGCCCAACAGTTTGCCAATAGACCTGACTTACTTCGTGGTTTGCAACCCAAGCTGAGGTAGTGGCGGAAGTGAAGTCCTGCTTTGGAAATGGAATCTTGGCGGGATCAAGATCGCTGGTTGGCTCCAAAGGTGCGATCGATGGTAGCGGTTTGGATGTGATTGTTATCCGTCAACGAGCATGTCGGTTGGATCGAGGATTTCCGAATGGGTGTGACAAGCCGTGCAGAGGCGAGGACACACCCAAACTGAACTTGCATTTCCATTGCTACAGGGCACTTTACCACTCGAGAATATCTCACGACTTAGTTGGCTTCGCTATTCATGAAGGCTTTCCCGGAGATTGGAATCCGGTTGCCCATCAGCAGCAACGACGGCAAGATGGGCTCAAAGTCGCCAGTGATCTCGACGACGATGAACTCCCCAAATTCCGCATCGTTGGCTGGTGCCAATACGTCGTCTCCATTCTCTTGGACAACATCGCCATTCTCGTCTAAAAGGTAGACCTTGTTGCCTTGTAAATCCACCCGGTAGATTGTTAACGCATAATTCTCTAGCCCGTTCTGGAGGCCCACCAACTTCCGTTCGACGATCTCGCGTGTTTGAACGACGAATTCGTCGTCGGTTGTATCTGGGTCGTCGATGTTGGTGTGGACAATGGCGAAACGAGCTCCTTCACGACAAGCATTGGTGATGACTTGTTGGACATATAGGAATCGACAGTATTCGACGATCCCGAACAGAAACATGAAGAAAATCAGGGACACAAACGTCATTTCGACCATAGCGGCACCATGACGTTTTGGGGCTTGAGGGTTCAGGACCATGCGTCTATCTCCGTTGTTTCCATCGAAATTATGCCGAGTGGTTGGTAGCCAACGGTCGGCTGAGATTTTCTAACAATGTGTAAAGTGTCTGCCCTGGACGGAGAGTCCGGTAGGACAGGGACCGGTTTCCGAGGAACCAATTTGTGCTTTACTCAAGCGGAATCTCTTGGTTGACCATCAAGGGAACGTCTCGCATGCAGTTCCATGAGACTGTGGTGGAAACCCTTGTGGTACTCGGCAGAAAGAAGTTCGTCGGGCTATATTCGACGTCGTTAAAGAGGACCGTCACGGTGATCTGGATTTTGTCGTTCTGGTTGGCCGCGATGGCGTCGAGCGGATCGCCCGATTCGTTCTGGACAGGGGTTGGAGTTGCCTCGGTCGATCCGGCGTCGTAAACTTCGATTCCGATAAATATTTTTCCGCCGTTGGCGACTTCTGCGGAGTTATCAGTCGTCTGATTGAGTTTGGTTAGACCTTGTTGTCTCAGGTAGTTTAACACCAGGGCGCGAATCTGTTCGTTCGTTCGGTTGGCTGTAGACGCCTGTCGCCCCGCCTCTCGGGCGGCGTTGGACAAGAGCTGGTGAACGTGAACTAGGCGCCCCACTTCCCAAACGCCTAACAGCATCGGCACGAGCAAAATCATCAAAACTAGCGCCACCTCGACGGCGGCCGCACCCGAACGATCTTTCTTGTGAGAATTAAGAAGCATGGGTAATCTCCTAAATAGCACCCGAATCGATCTGATGGGTGATTGATATGCGCAGCCTCTGCAGACGTTATTGCAACTATAGAACACAAAATCCGTCGGTCAGAAATTTTTACTGGGGTAGTGGAGTTTGAGGGAGAGGAATCCCCGGCTGGTAAGTGGCGAGGCGAAGACTGGCAGCCTCGGAGCGGATTTTCCGGCTCAAGGATCCTCGCCGGATGAACGATCCAGTCTACTGCCGAGAAGAGACCGAAAGTTTGAGGCTATATGGTCATCCGAGCATTTTTGAGGGTAGGAGAGAAAACGATAGGAATTCTCTTGGCATGCACACAAGAGGACTGGAAAATATGAAGAATAATCTACATTTATGATCCGAATTTTCACAACTGCCGTCATTCCTTAGACCACATCTGACGGAATGATGGAACAGAAAGCGAGGCCGGATGATGTCTGAGTTGACCCGTATCACCATTTCTTTGGAAAACAGGTTGCTCTCGGTCTTCGATACTTTTCGGTCAGGCCGTGGGTATGCTACACGGAGTGAGGCCATCCGGGATTTGATCCGAGACAGGCTCGTTCGGGAGAACTCCGAAGGAGCAACAGGGGACCAAGTAGCTGTCGTTTCATTGGTGTATGACCACCACGAGCGCGAACTTGCGGCTCGGCTGATCGACAAACAGCATCACTATCACGGATTGGTCGTTTCGACATTGCACATTCATCTAGGGGACCGGCATTGTCTTGAGGTGAGCATCTTGAGAGGGTCCGGAGAAGAAATTCGGTCTCTGGGGAATGAATTGCTAGCGACCAAGGGTGTCCTACATGGAGACATCATCTTCACCGGAGACGAGGGAAGTTTGAGCCGCTGGCATTAGGTCCTCCGAGCCGTCTGGGACGACTAGTGAGGATTGATTCGTTCATCGAGCGAGCTGGTAAATTACGACTTCCGCGTTTTCTATGTCGAGGTCCGTTGGCCAACTGAAGACGGCCTTCGCATCGCGCCTTAGGAGAGTAGGTTCGTCGTAGGTTGCGTAGTGCGAAGTCCGTCGTCGAGAACTGGCCCGGTTGTAGACCACAAAATGGCGGAGGCCAACTTGTTGAACGGACTGGTCGGACGAATGAGGCTGCTGGGTCGAGCACCAGGCATTTCCTTGACACTCAGGGGGCAACTGGTGGACATAGCCACGGATGAACTTTCGTTCAGCATAGAATCGAGCCCATCCGTGATCATCAAGAACGATGTCGGTGCTCGTGGTGTGTGCCGCAAGCCATTTGCCGGCAAAGTAGTGTCCTCGACAATTCGCGTGGAGAGGACGAAGGGTTCGCGTTAAGCCCAGGACCATTGACAGGACCACCAAAGCAACTCCGAGATAAGAGTAAGTAGGAAGGAGCATAGAGAAGACGTTTGCTTCCTTCTGAGTTCTGGAATTCTCTTTGGAGTGAATCCAGGCGAGAAGGCGACCAGGCAACGCCAGCATCACGGCTACAGCCTGGAAGACGGTACAAATCACCAGAATTAAGATGTGTCTTTGTGAGACGTATCCGATTTTCATCAAGAGCCAAAAGACCAGGGTTGTTTGCAGCGCCATCAATACGACCAACACCCAGGCACCGGGAACTTTTCCTAGTCGGTGACTGTACCAACCAACACCCAGCAACACAAAAATCCAACCAAAGTATTGATAGCCGTGGGCGAACTCTAACGCGAAGGCCTTGATCGCGTTGAGGATTCGCTTGCCCGGTGAAGTATCGGTTCGGATGTGGACTGCAAACAACGGCAGGTGGCCGTCTGGTGTTTTCTCGTCGGCTTGGGCCGTTTGAGTGGTGTTGGTCATTTGGCGGACACTCGGTTTGTTCGTGATACCGCCAATGGTCCAGGCGTAGGGAGCTGCCACACATACGCAAGGGGCAACCAACGCTGTCGTGCCAACAACGAAACGTCGCCAGGTAGTTCGCGTCGATGGCAGACACTGCCTGGCAACGAGGACCAATCCACAAGCCACCAAAACAACGAGCCCTTCGGGGCGCACAAGATAGGCCAATCCAACAAACAGTCCGCAAAGCCCGAAGCACCATAGCGAGAATTTTTGAATGCTCTCGCAGGCAAATAGCAATCCGCTGCACACGAACAACAAGAACAAAGGCTCGGAGATGGCATCCGAAAGGGCTGGCCCACTTGAAGGTAAACACTGAAATAGTAAAGCTCCCCAGAACCCCACGTGCACGTTGTAGATCCGTTTTCCAAGATAAAACATCGGGATGACCAACAACCAGCCGGCCAAGGAACTCGCCAATTGGGCGCTGAGTTGGGTCATTCGGCTTCCTGTGAGATCAGTCCAAGCTCGGATCGGCCATGAGACCGCGAGAATCGAAAACGGATATCCAGGATGGTGGTAGGATTCGCGGAGGACTTGGGGGACCGGTTCCCTTTCGAGCCGAAAGGCGTAGTGGATGTAAGCCAAGCCGTCACGGGCCGGAACAGCTGTGTTCCAAAGGACGGTCCCTCTTATGACGAATGCTAGAACTAGCAACATAAGCAGCGTGGCCCACTCCGGGAGCTTGGTAGGCCAGGGCAGAGCCGATTTTGATTGTGGCGAACGGAGTTTGGTCTTGTCCATGACGACTCCCCGTTAGGCTTGGGCTGGATGGATGGAGTGGTGCGCTTGCGTCGAGACTCTAGGCATCATCTTGATTTCTGTCAAGTCTGACTTGTGTGCACGAAGTGCTACCGTTTGGTAAGAGCGATAAGCTCACTTTCGGTTAGGACGTATAGCATCTCTTTGTGAGCCACGATTGGCTCTCGAACCCGACCCAGGACATCGTTCTCTGCTAGCAGTTTTTTGTGCTTGCTGGCCTCGAACACATAAACAAAGCCGTCATCGCTTCCGAGGTAGACTTTTCCGTCGGCACAAAACGGTGAGCACCAAATTCGGGCACGTATGTCGTGTGTCCAATAGCGTTTCCCCGTGTTCGCGTCGAAACAATGAAAATATCCGCCCAGTTCGGCAACAAAGACCAAGCCATTGTCGACCGCACAAGTCGACATCGTTCGGCCAAACAGGAAATCGCGCCCTCGCAGTCGATTTTTCGCATTTCCCTTCCCACCGAAATGCCAGCTCAACGCGGATTTGGCATTTACGACCGCTATCGGGTCGAAGTTGTTTTCCTTTGGAGAGACGTCATTCCTAGAGTTCGTCTTTCCGAATTTCGTGGCTTTCTCCAGATCAATGCACCAGAGATGTCCCACGCCCCTATCGTGTTCGGGTTCTTGTCCGACGCCGATGTAAATCCGGTTGTTGTGGATCACCGGAGCTACCAAGAAATCATTCCGGGTACCTTGCCCGCCGAGTTTGTAGATTGTCCCTTTGGGGTTACAGTCGAACTTCCAGAGGAGCTTACCAGTCTTGGGTTCGAAGGCTCGTAACCACCCATCCCCACCCGGAAAAATGACCTGCGTTTGTTTGTTTCCGACTGCATAGGCCGGATGCGCCCACTGGCCGTGCATCAATAACTGACCGTTGTTCACTAGTTTCCTGATGACTCCGATCGTTCGTTGATTCGGTGGATACGCAAGTAACGCTGCGGTGGGAGAATTATCCGACCAAACGACCTGACCAGTGTTTTTGTTGATCGCAACAAAGCTCGGAGCGGCGGGGTTCGGAATGTTGATATGGTCTTTAGCGACACCGTGGCTTGTAACGACATAGACCAAGTCGCCGATGACGATCGGAGAGCATCTCGACATGTTGTGGGGGCGAACGCCGAGGGCACCCATCATGTCTAGACGCCAAATAATATCGGCGTGGTGTTTGTCGGTATGTTGTTCTTTTTGCATGCCATCGTTCTTGCCGTCCAAGAATCCGTTGACGTCGGCACAGATGACTTCGCACCGATTGCTCACGTAGTAGAGATTATTGCCGTCGACAGCGGGCGAAAGCGGGCGAAGAACAGAGTCCCACCGTTGGCCAATCCTGCACTTTTCCAAAAGGGAGTTTGTCGTGAATAGCTTGCCAGAGGAACTTGCCGTCTTATTCTCGAAAGCACATCAAGATGCCTCGATCGCCCTTGATGTTGGGATCACGAGGAACCTCGTTGTTGGTGCCGACAAAGATTTTGCCTTCTGCGATGACCGGTGCCCCAAATGACCGAGAACCTACCTGGACCCGCCATTTGACCCGCGGTTCCTTTTTCATTGCCAGGTCCCAGCTCACCGGTAAGTTTTTCGCATTGGGTTGGACCATGTTCCGTTGGGGAGTCCCACCGAACATTCGCCACCCCTCTAACTGGATTGGTTTTGATTTTTTGGGAGTAGAGATGATCTTAGATTTCGCCACGTTTGGAGTTTTCGAAGCGAGGACCACGAAACTTGCCAAAGCCAGCGAGAGGAGAAACGCCAAGCAACGACGCAAGGGAGACTTCTTGGACATGATTGACCTCTTTTTGGCAACACAGTGAACACAACGCCACGAGATCAGTGTAACGGCCATTTAGAGAGAGTGTAAGTGGAATAAATAATGTGGAAAACAAGCAAAACGAAGTTTGGTTTCCGATCGGAAATGGTTTGCCAATTTCTCGATCCTTCAGCCCGCCTAGGCGCGCTGAAGGACCTTGCCCTGGAAATGGTTTGGGCCTGATGAAGGGAATTTGCTTAGGTTGCGGATTTCAGGTTGAACGCAGTTATCAGTAGCGGAAGATGGCCTCAACAAGAATCCGATCGTCTAACAAATCTTCTCGATTCGAAATCGGAAATTCGTAAGCAATCCCAGCCTGCAAGTGGTGGTTGAATAGGAAGCTGACCCCGAAGCCCAACGTCACGAGGTCGTTGCCAGCCACCTCGCTGGTACCGATGTTGAGTAGCCCGTCTCCTTCGCCGACACTCGATGGAATACCACGATCGCCGCTACCGGAATAGTGATACCAGTTCAGTTCAGCCATCGGGTAGATCCACCCGAAAAGTTGACGGTCCACGTGCAAACTTGTGTAGAAAAAGCTACTATTGTCTTCGCTATCGACCGGAAACTGATACCCCGCGTTGACGATGACGTGATTGAATGTACCAAATTCCTTGGCGACGGTGCCGAAGACCGTGAAGGTTCCGTCTCCATGACTCTGGAAGACGTTGCCGGAGCCTGTTTGCGGTGAGAACATCAACCCGCCAGAGACCAAGAGTTGTCGTTCCACGTCGCGGACAAACAAGTATCGCAATCCAACACCAATGTTGAGTAAGCCCGTCTCTTCGATGCCAGTAGACCCTGGCGTGATCGTGGCGATTCCATCTCGGTCGGCGATCAACGTTAACCGTTCCGTTAGAGCGAGACGCAATTGTAATGCGTACGCTTGGAAGTCTCCACCCTCGAAAGGATGATCCTCAGGGATGTAGTTCTGGACAAAGAAGAACCGAGCCTCTGTCAAAGAACGAGGATCTTTGGCCAGAATCGGGTTAGTGATGGGCCCAATGAAGTTTGGGAATGCGCGGTCACTTTCGAACAACCTTCGCTGTCTAGGGGAGCAAGTACTACAACTTTCCGGAGCCAACATCAGCGATGAGGCATACTCGGTTCCTCCTGTAGTTGGTACTGTCATTCCTGGCGGCATAGGAGCAGCTTTCGTTGGCTTGTGAGACTGATGCTGCGATACTATCTGGTTTGTCTTCTTCGTTTCTCCGCTGTTGTTGACCTCGAGAATGGTCGAAGGCACGACAATTTCCTGACTCCATCCAAGTTGAACGCTCAAAAATAACGTAAAGAGAGCTGTGAGACGAGATCGACTCTTCATCGAAAGATCCTCCTTGTCGAATTATCAATGGTGGCAGAGGACAATATCGACTTCAGATCGTTCAAGGAGTTGTTCAATCTCTGGCAAGAAGTAAGGTCTCGCTTTTTACAGTCGGGGTGTGCATTTTGAATCGAATGATCAATGCGGACTTGTGGAGTCCTATTTCACTATGGAGGAGAATGGGTGTGCAAAAGAGAGGTTGTTCGATTAGTGGGGTTATGCCGATAGTGTAAAAGAGGATAAAGCCAGTTTTCGTTTGGTCGATTCCTTTAAGGGTTTGTTGGTTTGGTGTGAATTGGAATTTTCTCTTGGGTTTGATGTTGGCAGACTTGGGCCGTCGTAATTGTGATTACGACGGCCCTGTGGTGGCGGACAGGTCAATTCGAGAGTCGCACGCCTCGAATTACGAGCAGGAATTCATTCGGTTAGTTTTCGGGACACCTTGTAGGGCAACGCGACCTTACTCTACGAATTCGAAGTTCGCAGCCTCGAACTCAAGCAAGGCGTCTATCGCATCTTGTCCTTCGAGTTTGGTGTCTCGTGCAACAATTTTCAGGTCAGCGGTCGGATCGCTCAAGTCGGTCGAGTAAACCAGCCGGTTGACTTTCAGCCGACTGTTGAAGTAGACGAAGAAGCCGGGTCCTGGTTCCTCGATCTTTTCCGCAATCAAGTTTGCTGCGGTTCCGGCAAGAAAATCTCCGCCAGCTGGGTTTTCCGAGTTCTGGAGAACGATGACGTTGACGCCACCAGTTGGCAAGTCGTCCGCAGTCGCATTGACGAAAGACAGCGGTCCTACAACTCCGAAGTCCGAAGCGTCGAGTTGGAACCGGTCTTCTTCAAGGGAGAAGTCGGTAATAAAGTCTTCACCGCCGATGATGGACCTGTCCGAACCAGAGACATCAGCCCCGTCGAATGGGTCACCATCGAACAAGAAGGCGTCGGCTCCCGATCCACCGGTCAACGTGTCGCTCTTGCTGCTTCCGTTGAGAGTGTCGTCGCCTTCTCCGCCATCGATCACATCCACGCCATCGTTGCCGACGAGAACGTTATGTCCATCATCTCCGGTAATGGTGTCATCAAAGGCGCCGCCTTGGGCGTTCTCAAGGTTGACGAAAGAGTTCGTTCCGGCAACTCCTTCGGCCAAGTTAATGTTGACTGGTCCAGTCGCTGCGTTCAGCAGTAGAGTGTCGGTCCCCTCGCCTCCATCGACGAAGTCTGTTCCGCCGAACGGGTGAATCCGGTCATCGCCACCACCACCGAGAATGACGTTGTCTTCATTGTTGCCGAAGAGCGTCTCGCTGTTTTCGGACCCAATGATGTTCTCGATGTCGCGTAGAGTTACTTCCCGGAGGATGTTTCCATTGGCGTCGAGAACCCTCAAGACGCCATCCTGGGTTTCGGGTGCACCGGGAGTGAAGTTACCTTGGTTATTGATGTCCAAGTCGACAAAGAGGCTTTCTCCTTCGGCCAGGACAACCGCTGAGATATCCAGGGTGTCGACATCTTCACCTCCATCGATGATCTCTCCGTCATCCACCGATGTGACTAAAAAGACGTCGTTCCCAGTACCTCCTTCGAGGGTGTCGACACCACCGCGACCATCCAGAATGTCATCTCCACCATTACCGAGAATCAAGTTGGCGTTGTCATCACCGAAAATTTGGTCACCGAAGTTGGCGGAACCCGAAGCGTCTTCGATGTTGACAAAAGTATTCGGTCCCGCAACGCCAGCGGCAAGGTCGATCGTGACTCCATTATTGGCAGCGTTGAGTAGCAGGATGTCTGTTCCGGCCCCACCGTCAATGAAATCCACTCCACCGAAAGGATGAATCCGGTCATCGCCATCTCCTCCGAGGATGACGTTGGACTCGTTATTGCCGAAGAGGGTCTCGTTGGCATCTGAGCCGATGATATTTTCCAGGTCCCGAAGTTCTATTACCAATTCGGTGCCATTCTGAGTCACACGCAGAATGCCGTTCTGGCTAGCTGGTGGATTGCCATTGAGAGCTCCCTGATTTCGCTCATCCAGATCCACGAAGACTTCTGTAACTTGCTCGAGGTCTAGCTTCGAGAGGTCGAGTGTGTCGCCGGTGTCGATGTCGCTCGCCTGAGTAGCATCGACGTTGTCGTCGAATCCACCGTTGAGTCGCTCGCCATCGTCAACTGTCGTTATCAGAAACGTGTCATTCCCAAAGCTGCCGTCGAGTTTGTCCACGCCTGCTCCGCCATCCAGCGTATCGTCATCGAATCCGCCCAAGAGAGTGTCTCGACCTTCTCCGCCAACCAGGAGGTCGTCTCCGAAGCTACCACTCAGATAGTCATCTCCGCTTCCCCCGTCCAACTCATCGTCACCGAAACTGCCTAGGAGGAAATCTCTCCCAGATCCACCTTCAACAGTATCGTCTCCAAAACTAGCGCTAAGAATGTCGTTTCCTTCGCCACCGATCAACGAATCATTGCCAAAGCCGCTGATGATATGGTCGCGACCGCCTCCTCCATTCAACGTATCGTCGCCCCCGCGGCCAATGATGAGGTCATTGCCGTCTCCGGTTACGATGAAATCGCTGCCGAGAGAGCCGATGGTGATGCCGGCTGGGACGGCTCGATCTTCAAGACTCTCCAACTGAAGGAAAGCGCGAAGTCGTCGAGACGCGGTCGTCGACTGGCCGTAGTTTTTTCGTGTAGCCAACCAAGAAACAAACAAGTTCTGTAACGTACGCAACATCATCGATCTCCAATAAAATTCACAAGCGCAAAACGGACCCGGAGCGAACGTTTCGCTCCTTTGGGTGTATGGAAACTCAGGTAACTCAAAGGGATATTGAGTCTCGATCAGGACTGGTCTGACCCCCAAAGCAACCAGTAGAACTTTTCAAGAACTCTGGGCACTTACGAGGACAGTTCTCAGTGAACAAAAATGAAAAGACCGGTCTTTTCCTTGTGCCTTAGCTCGCATGTTGGAGTGCGAGCGAGCCGTTTGCCTGGGACGGAACGGTAGCAGTCGCCTGGTCGTTGGAAGTTCTCGATCCAGGGACTTTGAAAGCCACATCGTCTGGCCAAAACTCTAAATCGCGATCGAAGCGATGAGGATGCACCAAAGAGTGACTTTTTCAGAAAATTCACATCTGGAGCTCGAGAAAAAAGAAAGAATGGAAAAGAAGGGCTTTTTGTGCATCCTCCTTGCCAGAAGTGCGTATAGATACTTAAGGCGCGGCAGATGAAAGCGTTATACGAGACCGACTTTATGCAAAACGACTCTGAGATCGAAGAGTTACTAGGCCATGCCTCGCAAGGTAGCATCGAAGCGAAAGGCCGATTGCTCAAGTTTCATATGAATCGGCTTCGACTAATGATCGTTGCTCGCCTCGATCCACGTCTGTCGGCCAGAATGGATCCCTCGGACGTTTTACAGGACATCATGACTGAGGCGGCGCGAACGTTGGACGTGTATTTGCAAAGACGTCCGATCGATTTTTATGTGTGGATTCGTGGGATTGCAGAGAGACGAATTATCGATCTGCATCGCCGACATCTGCATGCGGCTAAGAGAAGCGTCCGTCGAGAGGTCAAGGAGATCAAAAAGTCGTTCTCGTCGTCTTCCCCGCTCGTGGAACAGCTGGCGAACAGCCAGACCAGTCCAAGCCAGAAACTGATCAGGCAAGAAGAGCGAGCCGCACTTCAGGCGGCATTGGAAGAGGTCTCCGACGACGATCGCGAACTCATTGTACTGCGTTATGTCGAGCAACTCCCTTTGGCCGAAGTGTCCGAAGTCCTCGGGATCAGTATCTCGGCTGCCAAATCCAGGCACCTTCGTGCCATTGCCAGACTCACGAAATTGGTCCAAGAACTTCGCGGAGAGCAAACGTGAACGACAAACCGCACAGTGCGATGCTCGCAGATCTGTTGGTCGAGATGGCGGAACGCATGGAACGCGGGGAGTCCCTCGACCTTGAGTCATTCGAAAAGGACTTGGGAGCCCTCGAAGAGATGCTTCCGACTGTCGAGCATTTGCTTGCGTTGGGGCGAGACGTTTCTTCTTCGATCTATCGGGACAGCGTATACGATGCGTTGGTTGATGATCATTTCCAACTCCCGAACCATCGACTCGACGATTTTCGACTTATTCGTGAAGTAGGTCGAGGCGGGATGGGTGTCGTCTACGAGGCCGAGCAGGTGAGTCTGAACCGCCGAGTCGCCGTGAAGCTTCTTCCCGTCCACACGGCCGTAGATAAGCGTCAAAGACGACGCTTCTATCTGGAAGCCCAAGCCGCCGCGAGTCTTCGTCATCCGCACATCGTTCCGGTTTATTCTGTCGGCATGAATCAAGGGCTGCACTATTATGCAATGCAGTTTATCGATGGCTGTTCTTTGGCCGGCTTGATTGCTGGATTGCGACACAATCGCATCTCCGATTACCTCGATGTCACTCCTGGGATGACAGGATTGACTTCTTCGGAATTCGATGGTGACGATAAGAACACCCTTCAGGCTCCACCTGGGCAGATCGAAATTCCTCCAAAGTTTAGCTTCGAGTATTTTCAGTTGATGGCAAGTTTCGGCCAACAAGCCGCCGAGGCGCTCGAGTATGCCCACCAACAGCGAATCGTCCACAGAGACATCAAGCCAGGCAATCTCCTACTCGATACAACTGGTTGGGTTTGGGTGACCGACTTTGGGCTGGCTCAGTCGCCGAGGGACGAGAACTTGACAGAGACAGGAGACATCGTCGGTACTCTCCGCTACATGAGCCCCGAACAGGCCCTCGGACAACGAGGAGTCGTTGACCAACGAACAGACATTTATTCTTTGGGGGTGACTCTTTACGAACTGGTCACTTTGGAACCGGCCTTTTCGGGAGAACGGGGCGCGGTGCTCAAGCAAATCGAGACAGCGCACCCTTCGGCCCTTAGACGTAACCGTCGTATTCCCAAGGACCTCTCGACGATTATTGAAAAAGCCATGGAGAAAGATCCCCAGGATCGGTATCAAACGGCTTTGGAGCTCAGTGAAGACCTACGGCGGTTCCAGGCCGGTGAACCTATTCTTGCTTCGCCGGTTGGCGTGTGGGAACAACTCCGTCGATGGTGTTATCGGCATCGAAGTGCTTTACTGCTGATGACGTTGATTGCGGGCTTCGTGGCAATCGTTTCGCTCACGGGATGGATCGTTACACAGAACGCACTCGAACAGGAAATGAAAGCCAAGTACCTCGCGAAGCGACGTGAGGTTGAGACGCATGCTGCAGTTCAATCCATTTTCTTAAAAATTCTCTCCGAGAATCGAATCCACGATCCGCAGTTCGACGAGCTCCAAACTTTTTATGCCGAGAAAGCGGAAATGTACCTTGAACGCTTTCTTCGAGAAAACAGAAATGACCATTTCTTTGAAAAGCACATTGCCTGCGCTTTGGCTCAAATGGGGATCATTCGACAACGGCAAGGCCGACTCGACGAAGCGATCGCCTTCTATCGTCAGAGTTTCGGTCAGTATGTCCGCCTCGTGGGAGTTTCGGCAGAACCCGAACGAACAGGATATCGAGATCACGCTTCGGAGGTAAACGGCCTCTGGGTCCGATGTCTTGTCGGAAAAGGATGTCCTGATGAGGCGAAAAAGGTCGCTGAGCGAGGCCGGAAGATCAACCCAAGATCGTGGAAACCAAAAAACATCCTGGCACGACTGATTGCGGCAACTCCAGACGTAACGAATTCGGAACTCCAGGCCGGTCTGGAGCTTCTCGAGGAACCCATCCGTATGGAACCGGAAGGGTGGCAACTCCGAAATACTCTTGGAATGTTGTTGTTGCGGCTTGGAGACGACAAGAAAGCGATAGCTGCTTTGCGTGCGGCTCGTCGATCGTCGTCTTGTGACCTCATGATGAATCGATACTTGTTGGCGATAACCTTCATGAAGGCCGGGTTCAACGTCAAGGCGGAGACGGCTTTTCAACCGCTCGAAAAGCACCACGCCAAAATCTTACGACAAAACCCGGATCTCAAAATGTGGCAAGAAGAGGTAGGCTTGCTTCTCCGGTAAACCTCATGGACCAAGCGATAAGGGCCTAGGGTCGTGTTCATCCATTAGACAATCCAAGAGATTCTGTCTTCTCTACTTACGGCTTTAACCTCAGGAGGAAGGCTTCCCATGACAATCTACCAACTACCTCCTCAGAACGATTCTCCGGACCGTCCAGGTTATAGTTTGCTCGAGATCCTCGTTGTTTTGGGCATCATTGCTGTCTTGATTGGTCTGGTGGTTCCAGCTGTGATTCGAGTTCGTTCCACTGCCATGCGTGTTGAGGACATGAACAATCTCAAACAACTGGGACTGGCGGTGAGCATGTATGCCGATGCCCATAGTGGGATATTGCCACCGGCACTGACCCGAGAGTTGGGGCGAGATCGCTGGTGGTTTGGTGAAGCGACTTTGGGAGAGGGCCAGTGGTGGTTTCGCCGATCGACCCACTCCGAACCGGAAGTGGACACCTCACGCGGCCACCTCTCTCCTTTTCTGGAGAAACAGTTGCCTCTCTACGACCCGACACTTTGGGGTTGGGATTTGGATTGGCGTTATCGTGGCATGAGTGGGGGGTACGGTTACAACTACCGGTATCTCTCCCCTACCGAATTTATCCTGCCGACGTGGGAGCCCATTTGGACTCGAGTCCGGCTCCGGAACGTGAAAAACACAAGCCAGACGATTGCCTTTACAAATGCTGCTGGTACTACCGCGCATCCAAACGATCACTCCCCCATTTTGACTGAGATGGTTTTGGTAGAACCACCCTCGGCCAGCTATCCCAGCGTTCACTTCCGTCATGTGGGCTCGACTGCCAATGTCGTGTTTTTGGACGGACATGTTGAATCCCATCGGGAACATATCAGAAATACACCTCCAGAAGGCGAACCCAAGGCGTTTACTACTTTTCGGAACGATTATGCTCTCTTTGATATCGGAACGACCGACATTCTTTGGGACCGCAAGTAGTCGCATTTTTCCTGTGAGCTGGGCCGGCAATGAAAAGAGAGGAGCAAGTGCACTTGGAACGCATGCCATGCCAGTGTCCGGTTTTGTAGACTTGGCCTGGCTAGGTCCGCCAACGACGAAGGCACACCTTCGAAGATTCATAGTGTGCCTTCGGTTTGTCTTCGCCATTCCTCGATCACACAATGCGAAAGATGGACAGAGCTAGTAAGCCCGACCAAGGGGCAATTCTGTCTGCTTTCGATCTGTCTGCGGTTTTGTTCGCTCTCGAACTGGTTACATCCACCGAAAAACGCCCATCCACAAATTCCGCGTTCGTGGATCGATTCGCGCAAATTCTGGATTGAAGGTGATAGTTCCGGGTAACTGCCTGTGGTATCCTCGCAAAGGTGTTCGAGTTATTCTTAAAAAGACGCAGAACGTACCTCTAAACTCATCGACACCCGAGAGAAACTATGAGCCGAGCAATCTGGATGACTGTTGGGTTGTGTCTAGTTGGATTGGCGTGGCTGTCCACCGCTCCAGTCTTTGCGCAAACGAAAATCAAATGGAAGAAGGTGGTCCTCGACGAGTCGTTCCGGTCCGAAGGGGTTGCCGTATTCGACGTCAATAAGGACGGTAAGAACGACGTCGTTGCCGGGGAAGTGTGGTACGAAAATCCGACCTGGAAAATCCACAAAATTCGTAAATCGGGTCCTGTGAAAGGCGATCGAAATCGCAGCGAAACATATGATCCTAAGCAATACAGCAATTCATTTTGCTGTTGGGGCGACGACATCAACAAGGACGGATGGGTCGATCTGATCGTAATCGGATTCCCTGGGTTCCCTTGCTACTGGTACGAGAACCCCAAGAACGAGACTGAGGTGTGGAAAGAACACATGATCTGGCACAGCGCGTGTAACGAAACACCTCAATATGCGGATCTGTTTGGGACAGGGCAGCGAGTCATCGTCATGGGCTGGAAAGCGAAAAAAGGCAACGCCCACCAAATGGCTTGGTTTGCTCCAGGCAAGAATCCGAATGACCTGTGGGAAATGCATCCGATCAGCGAGCCAACCAATGGCGGTCGCGGTATTGGGGCGTTCAGGTTTTCGCACGGTCTTGGGGTGAGCGACGTCAACGGGGATGGACGCCGAGACGTGATCTGTACAGAGGGTTGGTGGGAACAACCCAAGGATGTTAAGGATCAACCCTGGAAATACCACCGTGTGAATCTCGGTCCAGCGTGTGCGGACATGCACGCCTACGATATCGACGGCGACAAGGTCAACGACATTCTTACGAGTTCGGCCCACAATTTCGGAATTTGGTGGCACCGACAGAATCCCAAGAAACTCAGAACTGGGTTTGTTCGACGTACGTTGTTCGAGAAGCTCTTTTCGCAATCACACGCCTTGCATGTTGTTGATGTCGATGGCGATGGGGATAAGGATCTCGTGACTGGACGACGTCGATGGGCTCACGGTGGACGCGACCCTGGTGGAATGCAACCGCCCGTTCTGTATTGGTTCGAAGCGAAAAAGAACACAGACGGCTCGATCACTTTTGTCCCCCACAAGATTGATGACGATTCGGGCATCGGGACACAGTTTCAAGTCATGGATTTCGATGGTGATGGCGATCCAGACATCATAGTTGCCAATAAGCGAGGTGTGTTTGTCACTTTGCAAATTCGGCCCGCAGAAGTTTCGGGCCGCAAGGAATAACTGACCAACTGTGGCTGCCCAATAGGGATGGTTTGGTTGGTGTGGTTTCGACGCGGAGGGGTGAGCGAGGTTCTTTCGTTTTCCTCGCTCACGCACTTCGTGGTTGGGTGGTACAAGGCTTGGTGACAAACACGTTTCGACCAATAGGCACATCACAACCGGGAACCGCCCGGAAACGCTGATTTTTCCTGTGTGGCTGCACAAACGTTCAAAAATCCTCATGGACTGACTGTTTTTCTGGAACCTCCTGGATAGGCGCTCGCGTATCGGAGCATCCGGTCCCTACCTTCGGCAAAACCTTACTTATGATCCCATCGACGAAATACGGTACGTAATCTGTTCGCTATTGAGTTCTTCTGTGGCCGATATCATCGCAAGAGCCGAACTGTGACATTTTCGGACTTCCTCTGTGCGGAATCAGCTTTGTCGAGGGGGTAACCCGGTGTCCAAGGGAGCGGAATTGGTAGGTATGGATGTGTCTTGGAACTCTACGAGTAGAGACGGTTTCGGGTTGGCATCGGAATTGCAGTAAAGGATTGTGGATTCGCCGCTGCGGATCTGTTCGATCGCCCGTTCTCCCAAAACCACAATGAGAGACAACGGAGGCCACGGGATGAAACGAGTGCATAGTCCGGCAAACCTTGTGGGTCAGGAAGTGGAGATTGGTTCGCAAGCCCTTCCTGGGATTTTGGGTGTACCTCAACCAGCCGTTGGAGTGGTTCTATTCGCTCAGGAAACCGGAAGTAGACGAATGAGCCCTCGGAACTTGTACATTTCGAGTATCTTTCACGAGGCTGGGCTTGCGACGTTGATGTTCGACCTCGTTCAAAAAGGAGAAGATCAAGGCGGTACGAACGCGCTCGATATCGAGATGTTGGCGGCTCGTCTGCAAATTGCCACGAAATGGGTTCAGAAGTGTCCCATGACCCAGGGACTGAACGTCGGATACTTCGGGACCAGCCGAGGGGTAGCGACGGCGATGGTGGCCGCGACGTGGACTGCTGAGTCTGTTCGAGCTGTGGTATCAGTTGCTGGGAGGATCGACCTCGCTGGGGAATTCCTGCCTCATGTCAAGGCACCTACGCTGCTCATCGTGGGTCGGGGTGACGAAGGGGTCGTAGGGATGAATCAAGCCGCGCTGTCCCACTTGGAGTGTGAGAAAGAACTGGCCATCATCGGTGGAGCCGCTGGTGTGCTCAGAGAACCTGGAGCTTTGGAAGTCGCAACTCGATTGGCTCGGTCCTGGTTCCTTACCCACCTTGGCCAGTCTTCGCCAAACGGAAAAGCCCGTCTAACGCTCGATCCTGAGCCGTGGGACGATCCGCCGAAGTTATTCCGTGATCGAGAGGAAGCAGGTTATCGACTGGCCGATGCACTAAGAGGACTGGACTTGCACGATCCGCTCGTTCTGGCGATTCCGCGTGGAGGAGTTCCGATCGGTGCCATCCTCGCTATCGAACTTGATGCTGATCTAGACGTGGTGCTAGCCCAAAAACTTCGTGCTCCGCTGGAGCCCGAATTGGCCATTGGTGCGGTCGGTGAGGAGGACACGATTCACTTGCGCGAGGGGGTGAGGCAGATTTCAGGTGTCACGGAGGAATACCTGGTTAGGGAGAGGCAACATCAAATGAAAGACCTCAATCGGCAGAAACTACAGTTCCGAT
Organism: uncultured Alcaligenaceae bacterium; assembly: GCA_964423615.1. Classification (GTDB taxonomy): domain Bacteria; phylum Planctomycetota; class Planctomycetia; order Gemmatales; family Gemmataceae; genus CAYRFQ01. The sequence continues at coordinate 22,133 of CAYRFQ010000096.1, forward strand.
CCGCCCGACCGGCTGCTCCAATCGATGGTCGTTCGGTGATCGTGACCGACGATGGTATGGCGACTGCCTCCACCATGACAGCGGCACTGGAAGTTCTCAGAGCTCATAACCCCAGAGAGCTGATTGTGGCTGTCCCGGTCGGTTCACCAGGAAGCCTTGAACCGATTCGGAAACGTTGTGACCGTTTGATTTGCCTCCACGCGCCGGAGGAGTTTCGAGCGGTCGGACAATTTTACGAACGGTTTGTCCCCGTCGAAGAGGAACAAGTGGTCGAGACGCTTTATCGATTTACTCCGACCGTGTTTTTCAACGAAGATTGAGCAGCATGTCTACCCCTGACCAAGTCCGTTTGGTGCTGCGGTGTTCGCTCGGTCGATGGACTGTTGGCATGCCGACCGAGAACCGTCCAAACTCAAATGAGTTGTTAGCATTGGATTTTTTGCACGCGAAACTCGGGTTGGTTTAGAAATTGACGGTTGAGATCGGGGAATCGTAATCACATTGACAAGAAATAGTACCGAGTCGTTAGCGGTGATCCCGACGAACTGATGCGTCTTGGTGTTCGTAGTCGTTTCGGTTCTCCTCACTGCGTTGTGGGTGATCGCAAATGTTTATCCTTATTATCTGCGTCGTTGTTTTTGTCAGTTTATCAGGGTTGCTCGCCATGATCGAGGCAGCAGTCCTTAACATCTCTCGTGGTGAAGTCGAAGAGATGGTAGTCGCCAAGAAGTGGGGTTCCATTTCGTTACGTGCCATCACGACACGAATTTCACGAGCCATGGTGATCCTTGTCCTCATGACAAACCTTGTCAACGTCGTGGGACCAATTCTCGCTGGAGCCAAGGCCATCGCTCTCTATGGAGACCAGTCGATCGTGGTGATGATCACGATCCTGACCGTGGCGACCATATTGTTCTCGGAAATCATTCCGAAGTCGTTGGGCACCCATTATGCGCCGTTAGTAAGTCGTTACACGGCTCCCATCATTCAGGGATTGATTTATGCCTTGTATCCGATGGTCATTTGCATCGAGTGGATTGTGAGCCTGTTTAATACTGGCCACAGGCGAATTGGGACGGAAGCCCAGATTCGTTCTCTTGCCACTTTGGGGCATCGGGCTGGTCATATCGAAAGTGATGAACGGCAATTGATCCACCGCGCGTTCATCCTCAACGACAAGATGGCTGCCGATATCATGACTCCTCTCAAAGACATCGTCAGCCTGGAGGCGACAGCGACAGTGAGGCATGCAGCCCAACATGTGCTGCACATGGGCTATTCGCGCTATCCCGTGTTTGGCAAATCAGCCGATGACGTCAAAGGCATGATCCTTGCCCGGGACATCCTCGAAGCAGTGACAGAAGAGAGACAAACAGAATCCATTAGTTCTCTGGTGCGTCCGATCCTGGTTTTTTGTGCTGACCAAGCGGCCGATGAGTTGTTAGTTTTGTTCCGAGATCGCCGCATCCATCTCGCCATTGTGCAGGAGGGTGAAAAGACAGTCGGTCTCGTAACTCTCGAAGATGTTCTGGAAGAACTCGTTGGGGAAATCGAGGATGAAAAAGACACGGACCAGCAACAAAGTTCTTCTTCTCAATGCAAGCACCTTCGCTCGACTGGGCGGATTCAAACCAGACTGCAGCACGCGTACGAGCTATGATTTCTATTTCTATTTCCAACAGGGACACCGCGAGCGCTCCAGTGCCAGGACCCTGCCTTGAGTAGACCACTCGTTGAGTTCCTGTTGCTGTTGTGACAGAACCGCCCAGGGTGTGCGGAATTGGAATTTGAGAGGCTCGGTCGTGTGGGAGGAACGAACTCGCACCATCACCATTCCGTCCCGGTGTGCGAGGCGAGGCGAAGTCGTATTCTCAAATGGATGAGTCTCAACTCTTTTTCTCAGAGCGACTTCGTTCAGAATCGAAAAGACGCAAACATAGTTTTTACCTGGCACGTCTGTTGCATCAACACACTTAGTTCTTGAACTTCGCCCGATGTGTTCAAGGTTCACAAGTCTCACCGGAACACCTCTAGCAGGAATTGCAGGGCTCTAAACAGTTCGTCCGAAAGCCGATTTCCTTTTCCCATCACAAGTGAGCGATCTCACCTTCGCTTATTCCTCAACGACAGGAGAATTACGATGAGTCACACCGGGCTAAGATCATTCGACAGCACGATCCAAACGACCAACACCTGGCTTCACGAGATCATGGAGGAGATGGGTTGGGAGGATCGTCATCGAGCTTACCACGCGTTGCGCGCGGTACTTCATGCCCTACGCGATCAATTTCCTGTTACGGAAGCGGTGGCGTTGGGCGCGCAACTGCCACTACTCGTTCGAGGCATCTATTACGACGGATGGCAAGTTAATAAGGTGCCTTTGCGAGAGCGAAAAATAGAAGCCTTTCTGGCGCATGTTGGGCAGTCCTACGAGCATGATCCAGACATTGATCTGGAGAGAGTCACCAAAGTTGTATTTCGGGTGCTTGCCAATCATGTGGACCGAGGGGAAGTAGAAGGCATCCGAAGAATTTTGGCACAAGACCTCCGCACTCTGTGGCCCGAAGAATGTTGAGGTGCGGTGACAGTTTTTGGAATCAACAGTGGATGTTCGTTGCGAAAGAAGTCGACCCACGGTGATCCTCTGAATTCGTCGTGGCATCGATTCGACAACGACCTAAAAAAACAAAAGGTGCACGATGTTTCGAAACCGTATAGAACTATTTCGCGTCTATAACATCCCAATCAGTATTGACCTGAGCTGGTTGATCATTTTGATGTTGCTGTCGTGGACATTGGCCAATTTGTACCGCAACACAGTCGAAGGAATTGATTCGCTGGGCTACTGGCTGTTGGGCATTGCGACGGCTTTGGCGTTCTTTGCCTGTATAGTTTTGCACGAGCTAGGCCATGCGATCGTAGCGAAAAAGTTAGGCCTTCCTGTCCGAGGGATCACACTGTTTCTCTTTGGCGGCGTCGCGGAATTGGAAAGTGAACCTAAATCTGCAAGCGATGAGTTTTGGATGGCCATTGCTGGACCGATTGTCAGTCTCACTTTGGCTATCGGCCTTTGGGTGATGGCTGCAGTAGCCCTTGTGTCGAATTGGGCTGCCGAATTCACTGTATTCTGTGTGTATCTCGGTTGGATCAATCTGGTCGTGTTGATCTTTAATCTGATCCCAGCGTTTCCGTTAGATGGAGGTCGGGTGCTCCGATCGATCATTTGGGGAATTTCTGGGAATCTACGCCGTGCAACGTATTGGGCTTCGACGATTGGATTCACCTTCTCTTGGGTGTTGATGGGTGCTGGGGTGTTGCTGATCTTGAGTGGAACGGAGAACTTCGTGAGAGGTGTTTGGCTAGGTCTGATTGGACTATTCTTGAATAACGCTGCTCAAGCCGGTTACCAACAGGTAATTGTTCGACAGGTTCTCCAACTCGAACCGATCAGGAAACTCATGACTCCTGATCCAATAACAGTTCCACCTTATATCACGGTGCGTGACTGGGTAACCGACTATGTCTATCATTTCCATTTCAAGGGCTATCCGGTTGTCCAAGATCAGAACGTTGTCGGTTTGATGACGACGGAAGAACTTGGACCAATTGCGAAAGACGAATGGGATCATGTCCGCGTCGAGGAAGTCATGAATCAAGACTTGGACCAAATCACCATTCCTTTTGACGCCAATGCATTCGAAGCGATGAAACAAATGCATCAAGCGAACCTTGGGCGGTTGGTCGTGATGGACAGGGGGCAGCTCGTCGGGATTGTTAGCTTGCGAGACATCCTCCGGGTCCTGCAGCTCAGGCTCGAAATCGAAGGTCAGTCTGCAGGAGCCGAAACGAACCGTTCGATTACCTCTTCCGGCCGCGAGGCCAGCGAAAGCCGGAATCAGGAGGAGGTTCAAGTCATGCCTTGAGTTTGGGAGAGGTTCAAGGCTGTTGATCTGCGGACAGACGTTAGGCTTGTTTTACGTTTTCTTGGATATTCCGCGTACATGTTCTCTAATCAGTCTGGACGTATCCAGGCGCGTAACGATCTTGACAATCCTCCCCTGTTTGTTCCGTCGCAGACTGATAAAATCGAGCTTGTAAGATGCAATCAACTCGTTGGGGGAGAATAGTCAGATGGATTTTACGAATCCGGGAATCACCGTCGCGGTGACCGTGGGCGTCATGATCGTCTTGGGCCTTGTAGTCTCGTTGATTCTGACGGGAGGCAATTTTGGTCGCTACTGGCTTGCGAAACGAACGGCTTTGAAGGTCATGATGGATCAAGAATTTGCTGCGACGATCCGAGAACTGATAGAGCCTCCGCCCGAGCCAGATACGCCTCCGAAGCCCGACGGGACTCCTCTGCGGGTGTTGAACTTGTTACAGAGGGAAGGCAAACTGCTTGACGTCCTGCTCGAAGATCTCCAAGGCGTTGAGGACGTCCAGATAGGGCAGGCTTTTCGTGACGTCCAGTTGAAGTGCCAGAAAGCGCTCAAGGAGCACCTAGAGTTTGCGGCTGTGATCGATGCCGAATCGGACGCAGACGTGGAAGTTCCGGCGGGATTCGATCCGTCCGCCATCCAATTAACGGGGAACGTCACTGGTGAGCCGCCCTTCAAAGGGACCCTCATCCATCCGGGATGGCAGGTGAAAGAGATCAAGTTGAGCAAGCCGGCGGAAGGTGTTGACGAACTGGTCGTTCAACCAGCTGAAGTTGAGATGCCGTGATTTCGTCTTGTTCGACACAACGTGTGCGACGACGGATGCGTCATTTGAGGAAATGTCGCCTTTTGATCATAGGAATTTGGGGCGGCTGGAATTCCGACACTCGACGTTGAATGATGAAGACAAAACTTCCGTTCTTGAGGAGAGCCGCTTGTGTCCACATCCCGATACGTCGTTGGTATTGACCTGGGAACGACGAACTGTGCCGTCTTTTATGTCGACACGGGAGCCGGAGAAGGTGCGGATACCGTCGCGAAACAATTTCTGATTCCCCAGGTTACGCGGCAAGGGGTTGTCGAAGAACGTCCGTTGTTGCCGTCGTTTTTGTATTTGCCGCTACAGGGGGAACAACCTGCAGGAAGTCTCGACTTGCCCTGGGAAAAAGCTGCTGATTTTGCCGTCGGAACTTATGCGAGAGATTTTGGGAGTCAAGTGCCGACGCGTTTGGTCTCCTCGGCGAAGTCCTGGCTTTGTCACGACAAGGTCGATCGGCATCAACCGATTCTTCCCTGGAAGGCACCCGACGACGCCCGTTTGGTATCGCCGGTTGAAGCGAGTACCTTGTACTTGAAACACATCGCCCATGCGTGGAATCAAACCATCGCCAAGGATGTCGAAGCTAATCGGCTCGAGCACCAAGAAATCATTTTGACTGTTCCGGCTTCGTTCGATGCGGTGGCCAAAGAACTGACTGTCGAGGGCGCTCGCCACGCTGGAATCGAGCATCTGACGCTCCTCGAGGAACCCCAGGCGGCTGTTTATTCATGGATTCTCACTAGTGGGGACCAGTGGCGGGATCAGGTTCGCATTGGTGATGCGATCCTCGTTTGCGACATTGGTGGTGGGACGACCGACTTCACGTTGATCGCGGTTGGTGAGGAAAATGGCAATTTGGTTTTGACTCGAGTGGCGGTGGGCGATCACATTCTTCTGGGCGGGGACAACATGGACCTCGCGCTGGCTCACGCTGCGGCTCAACAATTCACCGATAAGGGTGCGAAACTCGACCACGGACAGATGCTTCAACTGTGGCATTCCTGCCGTGCTGCCAAGGAACAACTCTTCGCGAATCCCGAACTCGACAAGGCTAAAGTGACGGTCCTGGGTCGCGGTCGGAAGGTCATTGGTGGAACTCTCCACGGAGAGATCTCACGTGACCAGGTCCACCAGGTCATGGTGGACGGATTCTTTCCTCCTTGTGAAGCCGACGTACAACCCAAACAGCAACGACAGATGGGTTTGCAAGAACTCGGGCTTCCATACGCTGCTGATCCTGCCGTGAGCAAACATCTGGCGTATTTCTTGAGGCGTCACTCGGGAAGTCTCATGAAACATGCCGTCGGGGAGACCGAATCGGAATCGCGGACGATGCGAATACTATTCAACGGTGGTGTGTTCAAGGCTGCAGCGTTGCAAGATCGTTTGATCGAGTTGATGAGTCAGTGGGGACAGTTCGGATCCGAGGGTGGCCAAGTTCAAGCCCTCGAAGGTGTTGACCTGGACATGGCGGTAGCCCGCGGTGCGGCGTATTACGGTCTTGCTCGTCGTGGTAGGGGAATTCGTATCCGAGGGGGCACGGCAAGAACGTATTACATTGGGATCGAAAGTTCGTTGCCTGCGGTACCCGGGATTCCCTCTCCCCTCAAGGCTTTGTGCGTTGTTCCTTATGGCATGGAAGAAGGCACCGAAGCGGAGGTTCCGGGGCCGACGTTTGGTTTAGTCGTTGGTGAGCCGGTGGAATTTCGTTTCCTCGCTTCGAACGTACGCAAGGAAGACGAAATTGGGGCCCTTGTGGAAGACTACGACGACGACATCGACGAACTCAATCCACTCTCGACGAACCTGGCTGGTGAAGGGGAGGAAGGGCGGACGGTGCCTGTGCGATTGCATTCCAAGGTTAACGAAACCGGAACGTTAGAACTTTGGTGCCACAGTGAAGATGGCAAGGAACAGTGGAAGCTCGAATTCAATGTCCGAGAACGCAAGGAGTAGGGCGTTTTCCAAGTTCGGGTCTTTTCTTGGTGTTGACTGTGGGATCAAACATCTTGGCTTTTTTGGTTATACTTTTTTATACCTGTCGTTGGTCTGGGCTGCTGATAAATCACCCAGTGATTCTTGGCTTTTTCATTCTTGAATGGCCTCAAAACCAGCACAATAGGTTTGTCGAGACCGATCCATCGCTAGATGGCATCTGGATAAAGATAAATCTTGCATTTCGCCGATATACCTTATACAAAATTTAAGATATCTTGATTTAGCTGTCGATCCCGCGAGCTTTCGTTTGGAGTCGTTCCGTTGTTTCTGGGGACGGTGTTAACTTCTGCAAACTTCGACAAGTTCGCTGGTTCCGAGCAATGTGGCAAACGAATGAGTAACGTGTGGTGCTCGTAAGGACCGTCGACCAATTCGTGCCCATCAATTGCTGGCATTTGGTCAGGTTGGTGGATGGTGGATCTTCCGACGTGTAGACTTACAGCGATTTCAAAATTTGTTATCACACGAATGCGGCAATGAAGGATCCTGTGATTAACGTTTCACACGTGAATCAATAACATATAGAGCAATGCTGGTAGAGATTTGCTTGTTATGTCGATGATACAGACTGTTTTCTATTCAAGCGACAAGATCTATTGAAATAAATTTTAGTTTTCGTCTTGATAAACAATGGTTTCATTGTATTTTAATGATGTCTAAGTTAATAATCACGTATTTTTTCGTCGGTCCGACTTGCTAGTACCCAGTTGCAAACTCTTCCTTTTGCAATTGGTCTACTACAGTATGTTTTGGCATTATATACCTCTCCAGTCAGTATTCCGCCCTCTCCGTACCTTTACTAGGTATGCACACAAGTTGTTTGCACGATCTGCTAAGCAACTTGGCAAAGGCATATTTACACCGTTTTTTTTACCTATTTAGTTTCTCTTGTGTATGGGGTACCTGAGATGCGTATTCGGAAATTCCGAACTGGTTTTACGCTGATCGAGCTCTTGGTCGTAATCGCGATCATCGCTATCCTTATTGGTCTGCTGCTTCCGGCAGTTCAGAAAGTCCGTGCTGCTGCGGCCAGAATGCAGTGCCAAAACAACATGAAGCAAATTGGGCTTGGTGCTCACTCCTTCCACGACGCTCACATGCATTTTCCAGCGGGCATGTATTTTGACCCAGCTAAGGATGGTCAAAATTCGGCCAACATCGTTGCTGGAAATTTGCCTGCCATTCTGCCGTACATTGAGCAAAAGAACTTGTACGAACTGTTGACCAAATCTTGGCAACGAGACGTCTGGTTCAGTGCTAACTGGAATGCTTCGCAATTCCGAGTTCCGACGTTCGAATGCCCAACGTCTCGGGCACGGCAGTACCCAGCTTCCATTACTCGGTGGACTCACTACGCGAATGGGTCGAGTGCTGTCATGGCATGGCGTTATTTTTCGAATCAAACTGGTCCTGGCCACACAAATTACGTACCTGTTGCCGGCGTCATTGGCAAGCCGGGCAACGATTTCGACCGGTATGTTGGTATCTTCTACCGAAATTCCGAAACCAAGCTTGAGCAAGTTACGAACGCGGATGGTTCTTCGAACACCTTGCTCTACGGCGAAGTCGAGGGCGGCGACCGAACCAACTCTTCGAGCGTTAAATTCAAGTTCCGATTCTTGTGGATGGGCAGTTGCGGTCTGGGTGTCGCGTTCGGATTGAGATCAGGTCTTCCTGAAGGAAGTCCTGTTCGTTACTCCAGCTTCCACACTCAAATCGTCAACTTCTGCATGGGTGATGGTTCGGTTCGATCCATTAACGTCGACACCCCTTCAGCCACAATGTGGTCTGTCTCCGGAAAAGAAGACGGAGAACTGTTCGAACTGTAATTCTGTCTTGGCTTGATAGTTGACCATTTTCTAAATTATTGCGATGAATTTTGTGACGGGTTCTGGGTTTTCCCAGGACCCGTCGTCTCGAACATAGAACGAGAGGATGATGAAATACTTACTTCGCTTTGTGATCATTGCTAGCTTCCTTTTTTGCTTGTCCGCTTGCGGTAATCAAGAGGCGGTTAAACCGCCAAAGTTCACTCCCGCTCCTGAAGGTGACACTGTTGGAGAAGGCGGTGAACCGGGCAAAAAGAAACAAAAAAACGGGCAAGAAGAAGTTCTCACCCCGAAATAATGAACCCGAAGATAGGTTAAGAGTTTCTCTTGAATTTCCAAAGGTTCGTTAACACCTATACTAGTCGGGTAGCA
>CAYRFQ010000097.1:0-31059 GCA_964423615.1 uncultured Alcaligenaceae bacterium
GCTTCCACTGACGATCCGCTTACCATCCGGACTGAACGCCACGCTCGTGATAGTGCCCGCGTGTCCTCGATGCGTACGAAGCAACTGTCCTGTTTTGACATCCCATACTCTGACCCTATCGCTGAAACCACTACTGACGATCCGCTTGCCATCGGGACTGAATCCCACACTGTAGACAAAACTTGTAAGCCCATTGAGCGTTCGGATTTCTTTGCCAGAGTTGGCATCCCAGAACTTGATGGTTCCGTCATGGCTTCCACTGACGACCCGCTTACCATCGGGGCCAAACGACACACTCAAAACAGTGTCCGTGTGCCCATTGAGCGTTTCGATTTCCTTGCCCGTGATGACATCCCAGACCTTGATGGTGTTGTCCCGACTCCCACTGACGATCGATTTGCCATTGGGACTAAATCCCAATGCCATGACATGGTTCGTGTGTCCTCGGAGTGTTCGGATTTCTTTGCCTGTTGTCGCGTCCCAGACCTTGATAGTTTTGTCGTAACTGCCACTGACGACCCGCTTGCCATCGGGGCCAAACGACACACTCCAAACAGTGTCCGTGTGCCCATTCAGTGTTCGTGTTTCTTTGCCTGTTGTCGCGTCCCAGATTTTGACGGTGTTGTCCTTGCTGCCGGTTACGATTCGCTTGCCATCTGGACTGAATGACGCACTGTAGGCAATGTCGGTATGCCCTCGCAGTGCTCGAATTTCTTTGCCTGTTGTCGCGTCCCAAACTTTGATAGTTCCGTCGTCTTGGTTGGCACTGACAATCCGCTTGCCGTTCGAGCTAAACGAGACGCTCCGCGCGCTGGTCGTATGTGTTTGGAAAAGTGTTCGGATTTCTTTGCCAGTGGCAGGATCCCAGACCTTGATGGACCTCAACGAAGCACCGACGATTCGTTTACCGTTGGGACTGTAATCCAGCATCTTGGTATATTCGGTGATTGTTCGGATTTCTTTGCCAGTGACAGGATCCCAGACCTTGATGGCACCGTCGGAGCAAGCCGAGACAATCCGTTTGCCATCGGGACTGAATCTCACGTTGGAGACTGCCTTATTGCCGTGCCCTACGAGTCTGCGAATCGTGTCGCCTGTTGTGGCATCCCAGACCATTATGCTTCCGTCTGAGCTGCCACCGAGAATCCGCTTGCCATCGGGACTGAATTCTACGGTGAGGAGATTGCCCACATGCCCTTGGATTGTTCGGATTTCCTTGCCCGTGTCGAGGTCCCAGACCTTCACCGTTTTGTCGAAGCTACCACTGACAATTCGCTGGCCATCCGGGCTGAACGACACGCACCAAACATAGTCGGTATGTCCTTTTAGTGTTCGAATTAGGTTACCGGTATTGGCATCCCAGACTTTTACCGTATGGTCGCGACTGCCACTAACAATCCGTTGGCCATTCGGGCTGAATGCGACGCTTTGGATAGCGGCATTGTGACCATTGTGACTTTTGAGCGTGCGGATTTCCTCGCCCGTGTTGGCATCCCAGACTTTGATAGATCCCCTGTCGTCGCCGTGGTGGCTCGCGCCAGTCACGATCCTCTGGCTCGTAGGACCAAAAGACACGGACCCGACTCCACTTTTATGTCCTTTGAGAGTAAGGAGTACCCGCCCCGTTTTGGCATCCCAGATCTTCACTGTCCCATAGCGAGTTCCTCGGCTTGCGGAGACAATGCGTTTTCCGTCAGGACTGAAAGCCGCCGCATAGACATAGTCTGTGTGTTTCCGAAAGGTCAAAGTTTCCTGACCCGTTATTGCATCCCAAACCTTCACCGTACTGTCAAATCCCGCGGACAAGATATGTCGGCCATCGGGACTGAACGCCAGGCAAACGACAGGGGCTTTGTGTCCTTTGAGGGTAAGAGTTTCCTGTCTCGTCGCTACATCCCAAACCTTCAACATGTTGCCCTCGGTGTGTGAAACAATCCGTTTGCCGTCAGGGCTAAAAGCGGCACTAAAACCTGGGAATTTTGCCAAATAACCATGAGTCAGCTTGTTCAGATAATACCACTCGAAACCACGCAAATCCGACTCGTACTTTCGGCGGGGTCCATGGGCCTGGATTAGTTCTCGCATCCGAGCGATACTGTTATTATCCCAATCACTCTGCGCCAATCGCATATCGGAGAGATACGCCTGTCGGAGATAGTTCAATTTCGCCTTCCGCTCTTGCTCCCGGGCCCGAGTCTCTGCCTGTGCTCTATCTTCGGCTTCCTTGGCTTTCCGGTCGGCTCGTAGCTTATCTTGATGAGATCGAATGCCAAACAATGTCGAGATTCCCGTCCCGAGCAAAAGGACGATCATCACCAACAGTAACGAACTCGCCACCGAAGGGTTACGCTTACACCACCGAACCAACTTCTCACTCTGGCTCAGCGGACGAGCCAGAATCGGCTCATCTTCCACAAACCGCTCCATGTCCTCGGCTAGCTCCCGTCCACTCTGATACCGACGACTCGGATCGCGATCGATCGTCTTGTGAACGATCGTTATCAAGTCCCGGGGGATGTCGCGATTGAGCTTGCTCAAACGAATAGGTTCTTCGCTGGTGACTTGCTTGATGAGCTTATTCCGATCCTTTTGATCGAAGGCCGGTCGGAAGGCCAACAGTTCGTAGAGCGTCAGCCCCAGAGAGTAGATGTCACTCCGTGAATCGGTCTTACCTTCGAACGACTCCGGGGGCATGTACCGCAAAGTCCCGAGGATGTCTCCAGTGTTCGTGAGGTTCTGTTGGTCTTCCGTCTTGGCCAGGCCGAAGTCAGTGATCCAGACTGTCCCCTGCATGTCCAACAACAGATTCGATGGCTTGATGTCTCGATGTAGAATCCCTTGGTTGTGGGCATACTCCAGAGCCTCGGCCACCTGCACTCCGATGGTCGCTACGCTTTGCCAGTAAGTCAGCTTCTTGGTGTTGGGCTTACGTGTTGAGTCGCTCTGGCCCGGCAAGATCGAGGAACCAGAGAGTGAACCACTGTCCGAGTTCACAGGCGTGCCTTCTTTCGAGGAGTTGTTGTCCGGTTCGGGAATCGTATCAACAGTGGGATCGTTCGGAGAGTTTCGAAACTCTCCGGTGATCAAGGACCGAGCCAAGTCAGCTCCCGAAACATCTCTGTGGGCGACATGATGTTGGTTGGGTTGAGGAGTTCCGTTTGAGGAGTTGGGGTGTTGCTTGAGTAACTTGAGTTCTTGGATGACCTCGTCGAGTCCGCTACCTTGGATGAACTGCATCACGTAGTAGGCCAATCCCTCGTGCTCGCCAACTCCAAAGACGGGAACAATGTTGGTGTGGTGGAGTTTGGCAGCGGCCTTGGCCTCGCGTTCGAAGCGACTCTTGTGTTTGGCCTTGAGAAGCATCTTGTCTGGCAAGACCTTCAGGGCCACATGTCGTCCTAAGGAGACCTGTTCGGCTTCATAGACGATGCCCATGCCGCCGCGACCGATCTCTCGGAGAATGCGGTAGTCGCCCAACTGCTCGAGCACGGGCTCGTCAGCGGTGCGATTGACCTTTTCACTTCCAAGGATCGATTCATCGTGTTGGGGAGCGAGTCCTTCGACCATCATCATGGCGTCGAAGACTTCGCGAATCTCGTCGGCGAGGTCCGGATGTCTTGTGATGTATTCCGACACGGTAGGGCGTTCGCCGTTTCGGTAACGTTCGACGAACTCTTCGGCCATTTCGGCGACGATCTCGGAGTTCGATGTCGGCTCGGACATGGTTGGCTCCATTGCGAAAACTGTTCCAGGGTAACTGCCTGAAATTTGGTTTTACGAATCGCCAAACTCGGGAAACTCGCTGAGAGTTTGTTTCAATCTCTTGAGGGCTCGGACATAGCGGCTACTCGCACCCGATTTCGACATTCCAAGGACCTGGGCTGCTTCTTCACTGTTGAGATGTTCGAAGTGCCTGAGGGCAATGATCTCACGATCGACCGGGTCCATACTATCCAAGACTTCCTGGAGCCGGAGGCGTTGCTCGGCTTTGATGGCTGCCTCAGAGGGAGTTGTCAGTTGACCCAGCAATTGGGCCGCGAGAGATACAGAATTTGCTGCCGGAAGGGCTCCCCGATAAATGGAAACGTCGCGATTGGCGTCTCGTTTCTGGGTGTCGAGATGTTGGCGATGGAGCTCGGCGAGCTTCATGCCGGTCATCTGTCGTAACCAGAGAAAGAAAGACATTTCGGGGTTCTGCAAATACTCATCGAGCTTTTTAGCTATCTCCAGATAGGCTTCCTGCAAGATGTCCGACGAGTCAATACGCCCCTGGAGTCGTCGGTTAAGACGCAGTCGGAGCATCCTCTTTAACCGTTCGGAATGCTGGGAAAAGAGAGTTTGCAGAGCCTGTTCATCGCCAGCCGCGGCACGGCGCACGAGATTGCTTTCGAACTCGGAATCGCTCAAGCTACTGATCTCCTTACCACTGTAAATGCAATTCCCGCGGATTTGTCCTCACGGAGTTGAGATTTTTTTCGATTTCAACAAAGGTTATCGAGGCCTGCGCGGTAAAAGTAGCAGGCAGGCTCGGTGTGCCGTTTGCCAGGACAAGAGGAACCGACGGCACACGGGGAACGCGAAATTTCTAGTTGTCCGGTTTTTCTGTTTGTCGCAGGCATACGCAGCTCGCGTGTACTCAGAAAGCTCTGCCAAGACAATGGTACACGCGAGCCGCGTATGCCTACAAACCGGACAGTCATTTATCTTGTGTTCCGAGTGTACCTGCTACTTTTGTCGCGCAGTTCTCAATAATTCACCCTCCGATTGAACCCGCAATTTCTTTGGATACCCGACCCATTCTTGAGGAGGGCTTATGCAGTCCAGAAATTGACGTTTTCAAATGGAACGCAGTATAGCACGCAGAAAGCATCTTTTCTGGGGGAACGATGTTATAGCACGTCCTACGAAAAAGCGACCACGTATTGGTTCGTCGTTCCTTTGCGGTGAGAAAACAGACGCGCAACCACCTTTATTTTTTATCGTTCAAGAACACACGCGTGCCGATTTCACGAAGCGACTTGACTTGTTCGTTCCGAGCTTCCTTGGTGAGCGGGGTTCCATCCAAGTACAGCCGGAGGAACGGACTGAAACGCATGTCGCCTTTTGCGTCTTTTTCGCACGCTTGAACGAGTGGCGACAGGTCTTTGATGTTGTTTCCTTGGAGCATCAACAGTCGGATTTCTTTGAGGGCTGCGAGTGGTTTTATGTCGTTGATGTTGTTGTCATCGAGGCCGAGGACGCTCAGGCCATCCAATTTTGCCAGCGGTCCAACGTCCGAGATGTTGTTGTGGCCCAACGAGAGAGAATTCAGGCGCTTGAGGTTTGTAAGTGGAGACAAGTTGCTCACTTTGTTGTGATCGCCATAGATCGCTGACAATGCGTTGAGTTTGGCGAGCGGAGTCAGACTCTTGACGTTGTTGTTTGTGATCTCGAGAAATTGCAACGCTTTCAGTTCTTGAAGCGGTCCGAGGTCTTCGATCTGGTTTTTGGCCAAGTCGAGAGATTGCAATCGAGACAAATTTTTCAAAGGTGATAAATCTTTGATCTGGTTGTCGCTGGCCTCCAGCAACGTCAAGTTGAGACATTTCTCCAGGCCGGTCAGGTCTTTGATTTTCTTTCCGTTGGCTTTGAGTACGTAAACGTTGGCCAAATTCTTATCGGACAACACTCCTTGACTGTGACGCAAAACGTGCTTGACTGCGGCCTCCAGATTCTTGTCCTTGAAAGGAGATTTCACAGCAGGCTGCTTCGGCTTTTTGCCTCTGCCTTTCTTTTGAACACCCTCTGCCGACACCAACGGAAATCCGAACGTCACCAACAATGCCAACAGTAACATGCTTCGCATCGCAAAAGCCTCCTTTACTGGAACTCGACGTTTTTGGTTGTGAAGTATTGTCCTCCAGCCTAACCCGAACAATTGCGATTGAGAAGTGCTTACCCAAAGTCTGAAGGAAGGAGTGATCTGACTGGTTGTGAGTCTGGATTTTGGAATTCTATGTTCGTCGTAGGTACACGCAAGACGCGTGGATTTATTGAGGACTGCGCGGCTAATGAAACGGTCCTGGATCGCCTTTGGCACAAGACGCTCAAAGTTTACCTGGCCATTCTGACCAGGCTACGATGACCTTGGCCTTCGGCCAAAAGAAAAAAAGAACAACAGACAAACTGCCCAGGCTAGGTTGAACTTGGCTTTCCTCGATGTAAGAGCCTCGGCCGTTGGCTCTCCATGAACCGCATAACATGAGCACTCCAAGGGCCAGACACCAGACGGATGTCGAAGGGATGAGAGGCATTCGGCAAGGTAGAGCGATCAACCGCGGGAAGTGGTGAACCGTCTGGCGTACATTTAGAGACTAAGCGTTTTGGGGTCACAAGGCCTGGACTTGGTCCTACCGCCGAAACGGGAGCCGCGAGGGACGGAGCGGTCGTCGAAATTGACTTGCCAGATGAGGCCATTCTCACTCACGTCGCGTCACGGAATACGGCCGTGATTCCCACAGACACCTCTTTACCAATCCAAGGACTCACCCCAAAATTCGTCTCGGTGAAAGCTTGGTAGAATCTGTGGTACTTTTGGAGGTAACCGTGCGAAAACAACAGTCCAACAATACCACCCCGGCTCTTTTTTGCTGTTGTCGGCAAGCAGAACTGTCGCTTTACAAGGCTTTACCGCCGGATCAGAGGTCTGATTCCAACCGGAACTGGTTCCACCGATAACAAGACGGATAATTTATCGGGCCGAGACCAGACGCGTGCCTCTCGAAATCACCAAATCACGCAATTCATCCCTTCGCGTTTCGCCCGGAGGAGTTTCTCGCCCGCTTGGCGGACGAATTCCAGAGGCGTAAGGACTTCGTCTCCGTTCCTCGTGACAACGCCGATGCTGACGGTGATTCGGATTCTCTTCTCTTCGAACTCGAACGGCTGTTTCTCGATGACGCTGCGGAGTCGTTCGGCCACCTTGACGGCTCCCTCGAAGGGAACTTCCGGGAGCAGGATGCCGAACTCTTCGCCTCCGTGACGGGCGCAGACTTCGGTGGTGCGCAAGTTCGTCTGCAAGCACTTGGCGAGGTCGCGAAGGATGACGTCTCCGCCTAGATGGCTGTGTTCACTCACGACGTCTTTGTACCGATCGACGTCGAGCAACAGCAACGAGAGAGGACGTCGGTGGTGGCGGGCTCGGTGCAACTCACGCTCCAACGTCTCCATCAGGTAGCGTTTGTTGTGGAGGTTCGTGAGCCCATCCATGATGGTCAACCGGTAGATTTCCTCGCGGTATTCGTTGTCGAGGTTTCCACCGGAGAGGAAACGGTAAATGCGGGACCCGACCTGGAGGTCATCGCCGTCGTGGAGGACGTGAGTGGTGATGGGTTCGGTGTTGACGTACGTACCGTTGGTGCTGTTGAGGTCGGTAGCGACGAACCCCTCTGGGGTCAACTGGATTTTGACGTGGTGACGGGAGGCGGCAATGTCATCGACACTGAGGTGGGCATCGGAGCTTCGCCCGATGATCAACTCGCCTTCGGATAGAGGCATCCGAGCTCCAAGGTCGGGACCAGCAGGGTAGACCTGCACAAGACATCCGTTGTGGGTTTTGTCGGGAACTTTCGGCGTCAACGACGTCTTCACCGTCTCGTGGTAGGCGTCGATGAATTCTGGAGAATTGCCTCCGATCCGAGCGTTCTTGGAGGGGCTCTCGACCGGCGGAAGGGTCAATTCGTGTTCGGTTTCGGCCACACCGGCCAGGCTATGGTGGAGTTGACAGATGGTCTCGCGTTGCTTCAAAAAGGCCTCGACGCATCGGGCGTCGAACTGCTTCCCGGCCTGCCGTTCGATTTCGTCGAAGGCCCTATCCAGCGGTAAACCTTTGCGGTACGGTCGGTCCGACGTCATCGCATCGAACGTGTCGCCGACGGCCACAACGCGTGCCAAGAAGGGAATGTCCTCGCCGGCAAGCTGATCCGGATAGCCTGTGCCGTCCCACTTTTCGTGGTGCGATCGGGCAATCGGGGCGAACAACCGCAAGGCGGGAATGGTTTCCAGAATGGTGGCCCCGTGGACGGTGTGCATCTGTATCTGTTCGAACTCTTCCACCGTCAATTTTCCCGGTTTTCGGAGGATCGAGTCGTGAACACCGATCTTGCCGATGTCGTGCAGAGGTCCACCCATCTGAAGCTGGTAAATGTCAGTCGGCGAGAGGCCCAGGCCCTTGGCGATCGCCAACGAGTACTCCGTTACGCGATGGGCGTGTCCGCCGGTGTAGGGGTCTCGTAACTCGATGGCCTGGCACAACATGTTCATCGTTTGCCAGAGTTGCTGGCGTTGTTGGACGAGCAGTTGAGCACTTTCGATGGCTCCGGAAACCGTCGACGCGATGGCCGTCGTCAGTTTCAATTCTTCTTCGGTAAAGGGGTCTTGCATGGGTCCACGGTCGAGATGGACGACGCCCAGACACCGATGTGGCGTTTGCAATATCGCACAAATGATCGAAGCCATCTGTCCGGCTTTGACGCTCTGAATCTCTTCGACGGTGGACTCCCCAGACGAATTCGTCCAGAACTGGGACTCGCCTTTCTGGAGGACCCGACGGACGAGGGTTTCGCTGTAGGGCCTCTTGCGACGGGGTCCAGGACGACGCATCAACGACGCCCGGACCTGGATGTCTTGGATCGAGTCGTTCCAAAGCAGGATGGCTCCCTGCTGGGCGTCTAACGTTGTCACCATCTCGTCCAGGACCGATTGGAGGAGCTGCTCGGGGCAATCCATTTGGGCCACGGATCGACTGGCTCGCAACAACGAATCGAGGTGTCTACTTTGCCAGTCGTGGTCTTTGGGAGCCACTCCCCTGCAGTCCGGAGGACAAAAAACCTGCGCTGCGTGCGGAAAAAGTGGCTTTGGCGAACCTGGGAATGGAAGGCAATCTCTGTCCCTGCCATTTTCCGGTCCTTGGCATTCGCATTGGCCAGACGGAAGCGACTCGGTTTTCTGGTCGGTTTGGCTTTGACAGATGGTATCCAAGCCCGAATTGGGTGTCGGGTTGGGATTGGCTATTTGTGGTTGAACCACGAGACTTCTCCTCTGCTCTTTCCGTGCTTGGCGATGCAGGCACTTTGCCTGCAGGCGGGACGCCTACGGTGGGCACAACAGTTGCCTGCCGGGGGTAGCAGACCCGAGGACAGATCGTCGTCAAAACCTCAGACTTTACTTGTTGGTTTTGCTCTGACAGGTTGTCGTCAAAACCTCAGATTTATCTAGTTGTTACGTAGAAGGAATGGCATGACTACGAAAACAAGTCTTCTTTCCGTATTCTGGAAGCGGTCTAGGTCATAGCCTAAAAGCCAAAGGTTTTTTAAGAGGGGGAAACCCTATGGCTTGTGGTATGACAGCGTCACTTCCAAAATAAAGAGGCATGACATCGAAAACTCTGTGTTTCTGCGAGTCCTTGTTGACCTGCCTTGTCGATTCACTCGGCCTAGTTGGCCTACTTTCACCAGTGAGGATAGCAATTTGACGTTGCGTGGAAAAAGAAGGTTCCGAACTTCTTCTCTCATTCCACAGAATTTAAGTCTCTCCAATGCCTCTGTATGTTCCTGGTGACTGGGTCAGTAGACCTTCTTTCTGAGTCGTTACCGAATCGTGCTGTCACGATTCCGAAAACGTGATGATCATTCGGCAGCCTGGCAGCCCTGATGGTCTTGAAATCACTTTAGGCCCATGACTTTGCGTCCTCACCTTTCGATGAGTTTGCCGTTTCGTGAAGAACAACACTCACAAAAGTGGTGTCAAGAGGGAGGTATCGTTTTCGTTCGCTAAAACTAAACTCTCACAAGGCTAGAATGGAAATTTGGGTCAGTCAAGAATTCTGTGCAAGGTATTGGGATTTCACACGATACTTTGATTTTTTTTCTCACCGAGACCCTTGCTTTTCCACCCCTTGGTGGAGACCATTAGCCTTGTCGAAAAATGAAGCATCTTGCCCGCCCACTGAGAAAAATTCATGAATTCCGAAATCGCAAGAATTGTGGTCTTGGGGATAGCAGGCGTTTGTTTCGCCGTCTGGCTCGTTGGAGTCGTCGTTGTCTGGCGGACCTATTCAGGCAGCCCGCAGGACGATCTCCTCGATTCAGGAGAACCGTTCGAAACAGGGTCCAAAAGTCCACACAGTTGGGTCAGCGGTACCGCTACCGTGGATGGAGAACCGGAAGACGTCATCCACAAGGCGACGAATATATTGGCGACGAATGCCACCTGGTTCGGCCCCACTAAAATCGTGGAGCAGACCGAACGTACGCTGCGGTTCCTTGGAACCGGCCATCCGATGGGGACCTCGACCGTTTCGGGACGATCGCGTGGTCCATCCATGCGACGAGGGATGTTCCGGGCAAGGTCAGCGGGCCACGAGACGTCACAAATCGACTATGACCTGGAAACACCGGGACTTCGATTATTTTTGGTACTTGCGGTGATCTGCCAAGTTGTGGGATTTCTCGTTCTCGTCGGGCTCACGATCACTTTGTATTACTTGGCTGCCGAATCCTTTCACCCAGCCATTCGCACTCAGTCGATCCAGATGATCCATGTGGGGCACTTCCTTTGGCCACCGTTTCTACTGGTATGGTTCTATCGGCGTTTCCGCAACGGCGTGCGAGACCGCTGTGAGGCGTTTCTTCACAACCTCAGTTTCGCTACTGGGGAGTCTTCTGCTCGCAGCCATCCCTGACGCATAGCTGGACATTTCGCTGGACTCTCCGAATGCCTCGTTTTCGTTAATGACCGATCCAAACACTGGCGACGGCATTCGTCGGGTGTTACGATGCTCGGAAATACCAGGAAGCTCCTGTCGGCTGGCTGCTGGATTCATACACTGGAAAGGCAGAAACTCTCCATGGCACCTTGAAAATACGGAAGGACATAACAATGGCAAAACCCTTGAACGTCGGGATGATTGGTTACGGCTTCATGGGCCGAGCCCACTCTAACGGATATCGGCGGGTCAACAATTTCTTCGACTTGGAGTACCAACCGGTCCTCAAAGCGGCGTGTGCCCGAAGCGAGGACAAGGTGAAAGCCTTTGCCGACCAGTGGGGCTATGAATCGATCGAAACGGATTGGCGTAAACTCGTCGAACGTGACGACATCGACGTCATCGACATTTGCACGCCCAACAATACTCACCACGACATGGCGGTAGCCGCGGCCGAAAACGGGAAGATGATTCTCTGCGAGAAACCACTCGCGATGAACGGCCCAGAAGCCAAAAAGATGGTCGAGGTCGTCGAGAAGGCAGGCGTCGCGAACATGGTCTGGTACAACTACCGACGTGTTCCTGCCGTGACGCTTGCCAAGAAGCTTATCGACGAAGGCAAGCTCGGTCGTATTTTCCACTATCGGTCGGTCTTTTTGCAAGACTGGACGATCAATCCAGAACTCCCCCAAGGCGGTGCGGCGTTGTGGCGTCTTGATGCGGCTGCAGCAGGGAGCGGCGTGACGGGGGACTTGCTGGCCCACTGCATCGACACGGCCATGTGGCTCAACGGATCGATTACCAACGTGACGGCCATGACCGAGACGTTCATCAAGGAGCGAAAACACAATCTCACCGGAGAAGTCCAACAAGTCGGCATCGATGATGCATGTGCTTTTCTGTGTCGATTCGAGAACGGTTCGTTGGCCACGTTCGAATCCACACGCTATGCTCGCGGACACAAGGCGCTTTACACGTTCGAAATTAACGGCGAATACGCCTCCATTAAATGGGACCTACACGATCTTCATCGGTTGGATTACTTCGACCACCGAGACGAAGGAGCACTGCGAGGTTGGCGTTCCATCCACGTCACCGATGGCGATCATCCGTACATGGGCAACTGGTGGGTGCCCGGCTTGCAGATCGGGTACGAGCACACATTCGTTCACCAGGTCAAAGACTTCATCGAGTGCGTCCAGACGGGCGAGACCCCACAGCCCGATTTTCGTAACGCTTACGAGACACAACTCGTACTCGACGCCGTTCTGGATTCGGCGAAGGACAGTAAGTGGACGGATGTGGTGAAGGGATAGGAAGAGGCGATGGGGTGGACCGAGGTCTACCCTTCCTCCACCAAGACTCATTACCGCGGAAGAATTCAAAGAGTTGGCTGATCCGGAAGGCGGTACCGAACTGGAGTTAATCAAAGGAGTGATCGTGACCATGCCTCCACCGAGTGCGAAACATGGGATGTATTGTGCTCGGTTCGTTGGCCTCCTCGAATCATTTGTGCGAGCCCGACGGCTGGAAGTTGTGACTTGTAATGATGCAGGCGTGCGGTTCGAAAATGATCCGGACCCATATTGTGCTGATATCGAGTCTTGGTGGATCCGGTCGCGCCGAGTCGAAATGAGCATGAGGAGACCGCTCCAGGATTCCGAATCCAACCGTTTTGTCTTGAATCGAGTACCGCTTGTGTTCCCGCAAGCCCCCTTCGGTATTTAGCCGTCCATCTCAGCATTCTACACCTCTCACGTCAACCATTCCTCCAAAACGCCCAGTGGCCAATCGTTGTCATGCGTTCTCGGAATCGATGACATAAGCAAAACAGATTCGTTTCAGCACACCCAAACGCCTAATTATGTCAATAGAACGTCTGACATGTCAAGGGTGCCAACGTCACCATTCAATCTCACTTTCCAACAGAAGGAATATCATGACCAAGAGAATTTTCTCCGGTCGCTTGATGCTGAGCTGTGCAATACCCGTGCTCTGCATCAGCGCACTCGTGCTCGCCCAGAGTCGCTCGACACAGCCAGGTGATGGAAGACAAACTGGCTCCGCCAACCGACAATCCCCAAACTCACAACCGACCAGTAAGTGTCCTGTGAACCATGGACCACAGGCGACACAGGCCAAGCAAACATCTCAATCGGAAGGTAATGGACAAAAGACGAAAGATGCAAAACCCGCTGGCAAATGCCCGGTGATGCACGGAGACATCGCCGGAGGCGGTTACGCGAACACCAAGGCTGGGGCTTGGTCGAATCGTGACTGGTGGCCCAACCGCTTGAACATCCGAATGCTTCACCAAAACCCGCCCATGATCAACCCGCTGGGCAAGGAATATGACTATGCCGAGGAGTTCGAGAAACTCGACGTGAAAGCCCTCAAAAAAGACATCATGAAGCTGTTGACGACGTCACAGGACTGGTGGCCAGCCGACTACGGCCACTACGGGCCGTTCTTCATTCGTTTGGCGTGGCATAGTGCCGGGACGTATCGAACGATCGATGGCCGCGGCGGCTCGTCCTCTGGATCAATCCGCTTCGCACCGCTTAATAGCTGGCCCGACAATACTAACCTGGACAGGGCTCGCCGACTTCTCTGGCCGATCAAGCAGAAATATGGTCGGAAAATCTCCTGGGCCGATTTGATCGTGTTCTCTGGAAACTGTGCCATCGAGTCGATGGGCGTCGAGCCGTTTGGCTTCGCTTTTGGTCGAGAAGACGTTTGGGAACCAGAAATTGACATCAACTGGGGACCTGAGACCAAGTGGCTGGGAACCAACCGTCGTACGGCTGACGGAAAACTCAAGAAACCCCTTGGTGCTACTGTAATGGGTTTGATCTACGTTAATCCGCAAGGCCCCAACGGTAAGCCCGATCCGCTTGCCGCAGCCAAAGCGATCCGCGTCACGTTTGGCCGCATGGCGATGAACGACGAGGAGACCGTGGCTCTTATCGCAGGGGGCCACACGTTTGGAAAGGCTCACGGTGCTGCCAATCCCGACAAACACGTTGGTCCGGAACCCGAGGCAGCTGGCCTCGAGATGCAAGGTCTTGGCTGGAAAAATAAGTTCGGAAAAGGCAATGCCGAGGACACAATCACCAGCGGCCTGGAAGGGGCTTGGACTTCTACTCCGACGCGATGGTCCAACGGCTATTTCGACAACCTCTTTGGCTACGAATGGAAACTCATCAAAGGACCTGGAGGCGGATGGCAGTGGACGCCCAAAGATGAAGAGGCCAAAGGTACCGTTCCCGATGCTCATGTACCTAACAAGTTTCATGCACCAATGATGTTCACGACGGACATCGCGCTGATAAGAGATCCGGCATATGCCAAAATTTCCAAACGATTCCACAAGAATCCAAAAGAATTGAAAGTAGCCTTCGCCAAGGCTTGGTACAAACTCCTGCATCGCGACATGGGACCGACCTCGCGATTGCTCGGCCCGTGGGTGCCCGAAGCCCAACTCTGGCAAGATCCTATCCCCAAGGCCGATCACCAATTGATTGATCAGAAGGACATCGCTGCCCTCAAGAAAACGATCTTGGCATCTAAACTGTCCATTTCCGATTTGGTCTCGACGGCTTGGGCTTCCGCGTCAACGTACCGGGGCACCGACAGACGTGGTGGAGCCAACGGAGCAAGGGTTCGTCTCGCCCCTCAGAAAGATTGGGCGGTCAACGAACCAGCCAAACTTGCCAAGGTTCTGCAAAAATTCGAGAAGATCCAAAAAGCCTTCAACAACGCACAGGTCGGTAATAAGAGAGTCTCGCTCGCGGACTTGATCGTTCTCGGGGGATGTGTTGCGATCGAACAAGCAGCGAAGAAAGCTGGGTATGTTGTCTCGGTTCCGTTCACCCCAGGTCGCACCGATGCGTCGCAAAAACGAACCGACGCCGAGTCGTTTGAAGTTCTCGAACCGAGAGCGGACGGTTTCCGTAACTACTACGGCCCAGGAAACGAGCAACGACCGGAAGAGTTGCTGCTCGATCGAGCCCACAAGCTCACGCTCACGGCTCCGGAAATGACCGTACTTGTTGGCGGGTTGCGGGTCCTCAATGCGAATTTTGAGAATACCCGTCATGGTGCATTCACGACGCAACCCGAGACATTGACGAACGACTTCTTTGTCAACCTGCTGGACATGGGCACACAATGGCGAGCATCCTCCAAAGGGGACTACTTGTTCGAAGGACGCGACCGCAAGACGGGTAAGGTCCAGTGGACAGCCACTTCCGTCGATCTTGTGTTCGGGTCGAACTCACAACTCCGTGCGATCGCAGAAGTGTATGCTAGTGACGACGCCAACCAGAAGTTCGTCCGTGACTTTGTTTCTGCCTGGAGTAAAGTCATGAAGCTGGATCGTTTCGATCTTGATCGATCCGAACGAAACGTATCGAAGGTAGCCGTCTCCCGCCAAAGCTAATGTCTCAAGTTAGCACTCGACATGGCTCGTCCCTCCAATGTAAGCAGTCATGGCGTACAATGAGGACATGTCAATCGGTGTCCCTTCAAACAAGGTGATGAATCGAGCAAGGTTCATCACCTTGTTTCTTTTCGTTCTCCAGATGGCCGGTGAACAACGGAGCGAATTGCGAAGGCTCGAAATCGGTCAACCTGATGTATTGAATTCGGCTGGCTTATGCCTGCTCACAACAAAAAGGTTTTTCCTCAATTGCCGGTGGTGGAAAGAAGCCTTCCTCGGCTTCGTAAACACGCAAGTGCTCGGCGAGTTTTTTGCGGCATCGCTGATATTCCTCCTTTGTCCATTGTCGCTCTTGCGTCAACGATCTTGCTCCATCCGATGTGTTGGCTCCAAATCCTCCGCAACTGTCGTGAAAATCTTGCGTCACGAGGACGTCGGGCTGAAACTCTTTGATCCGCACGACGAAGGAATCGGTGTCTTCCAAAGGCAACATCGGCGTAACGCATATTCCCACGCCAATCTTGTTGGCTTTGAGTTCAGCAAGGGCTTCCCATCGGCGTTCGAGTTGCGGCGCTTTTGGCTCGTACGCTTTGCGGACCGGTTCACTATCGGTAGGGATCGACACGTTGACTCGTAGCGATCGAAAGAGTTGCAAAACGTCGATGTCTCGCGTGACAAGCGGTCCTCGCGTTTGAATCAACACGCGAGGTTGGTGTGGAACGAGAGCTTCGAGGATTCCGCGAGTGAGACAGAGACTCCGTTCGATGGGCATGTACGGGTCGGTCACGGTCGAAATGTAGATTGCCGAACCGGCGAGTTTCTTGGCGTATTTCTTGGCCAATTCGATGGCGTTGACCTTGGCTTGAAACCACTTTCCCCAATCTTCGTTGGGGCGTCGATTTTGGGGCAGGAACATCGCATAACAATAAACACAACCGAACGTGCAACCGATGTACGGGTTACAAGTCCAATCGAATCCGCCTCGTTTGATGAAACCCGTTGCTTTGTTGAAGATGGACTTTGCGTTGGTCACTCGTTCTGCAGGTAAATCGATCATTTTCTCTCCGAGAAAGCAATAATCAGACGTGGACGTTTGTATATATTGCCATCTCGTGTGAGTCTGTCAACAGCAAAGTGAGTGGATGATTCGAGGCAAACCCAAACAGTCATTTCGGTCACTCCATACCAACTCCCGATGTTTTGTACTTATGTGTTTGCTTAACACAGTGGCCAGTGGGTTGCCCGGAGCACGTTCTGGGGTTGAGAGTGATTCGTGTCCAGATTTGGGACTATTGACAAGGCTGCGTCGAGAATGTGGCTGGAAAAGTATTGGAGTGTGCGAAAGCGTGACACACCACCGGAATTGTAAGAATCTTGACGTGTTTTCAAGCTGGTCGGGAGAGTTGTGCGTAATGAATCAACAGTGTTTCCCGAATCATTCGAGCTTACGATCGCCATCGCGTCCCGACTGCAAGAGGACGCTCGAAACCCCATGTGCTTCGAGCGTCTTCTCAAGAGATGCTACCAGCGGATGGCCGATACGAGGTCGGAGAAGTCGTCAGTCCAAGCTGGTCGTCCTTTTGAAGGCGATGGCGTCCAGTAGAGCCTAGCTTCCCGCTGAGCGTCCGGGCCCCATCTATTTATATCGGGATGCTTCTTCAAAAACTCGCCGTAGTTATGTGGCCTTCTTTTCCACGCATGCCCGGGCTTCAGACCTTCTGCGGTAATTTGCAGGCGGGAGTACAAGGGCTCTCCAGTTCGTGGGTGGTTCATCTGTTTTCCGGTCTTTGGATCGATGAGTGGTTGGTCGCCCCAACGAGAACTCTCTCCGATAAACTTCTCGTCTCGAGCAACGATGACCCACTCGGAAGTCGTATCGCCGATGCTTCCAGGATTGTTTGGCATTGGCGGAGCGCTGTAGTTTCCAGTGATGCAAGCGTAGTCCCACACCGGCAGAAACTTTCTATCCTGGATCGCACGAATGAGCCTTTTGGCTCCACGTGGATCCCGTATTTCGATCTTGCGAATCAACGCCCCAATCGTCTTCTCGTAGGCCGCGATCGGATCATCAGTGACCTGAGCGAGGAGAGCTTCGGCAATCGATTTGTCGGCGGGAACCTTTTCCTTGATTTTGTTGGCAAATGGTTTGGCCTTGTCTTTGAGCGTTTCCTTGAGGTCAGAACCACCCGATTGGACAACCTTGCTCATCTCCTGGGCCAAATCTTTGCGTTTTTCGTTTCGGTTGATGGCCTCGGCAATATCCTTCACAACAGGCACCAAGTCGACGAAGCGGTTGGACGTATGGACACACAAGATGCCACGCTCAACGAGCTTCTGGAAATACATCGTAACGGCTTCTTGCGTCAGTAGGTGGACAGGGATAGCGTCAGAACTGAAGGCGTCGACGACCATCATGTGGTAGAAGTTATCCGGTCCGCCCGCCTTCCGGAGGACTTTGATGCGGAAGGCGTTGTCGCGATCATCACCCTCTTCGAGGCCTTCCCAATCCGACGGATAATCCTGGGCCATACGCAGACGGGCATCTCCCATGAAGACCCAAAGTTCGGCTCCACGCTGCTTCGCACTACCAAGGTAGGAGAAGTAGCAGTACTGGCGTCCATTCTTCGATCCACTGATGTACTCTCGGAACTGTTCCTTGTTGAGATATCCCTCTGGAGCCTCCTCACTACCCAACGATTCCGCGGATTCGTCTTTCTCGGGGACCGATAACCGTAACACTTTGTTGTCGATCTCGTAGTAGTGCATGTGTTGGAACGGTCTCGCGTAGGAAGCCATCGTTCCGGTTCCGAGTCCGATTGTAGCAAACGGAGGTTCGGACCAGAGGGCTACCAGTTGAGACGTCGGAAGACTCGCTCCGACGATGGGCATCGTTTGGATGGCGCCGATGCCAACAAGCGTTGTTGGCATTCGAGCGTCCGACCAGAAGCTGTTGTCGTTCTCCAAGTTCGGGAACCAATTGAAAAGTTCCATAACCCGCCCAGCCGGTCCTTTGCGGTGGTAATACGTGGTAGCCAGTCGGCTATAGTCGAGGAGTTTGTCTTCGGGAGTGGTTTCGGTCCGGCCCCAATACTTTTCATCGTCGGGCTTGAAGTAGTTTCGACCATGGTCGATGTGCCCGTGGATTAGCGTCGTGTACTGGATCCTTTCTCCGAAAATCGTGTTGTCGGGGCCTTGTTGAACTTTCAGAATCCCGAAGTAGCTTCGGTTCCGATAGATCGTTGAGTCGTTGCGCAGGGCCATGACCCCCATGCACAGCAAGATAGCACCGATCGTCAGTCCGTAACGCAGGGGACGTGTCATGATGACGAACGAAACCCCGAGCGGAACGCCCACGGACAAGAACTGCAGGAACGTCATCCAGTTTCGGGCGGACTCGCCACCGGTCGTGGGCATGAAGAACGCTGTACCCACAGCCGATAAGACCGTCACGACGGCGGCCGCCCCGGCAATCAGGAGGTCAAACGAGACGTTGCTGCCCATGAACCCAGGTTTCTCGATCGAAGAAGCTCGGCTTCCACCACCGAACAGGTCTTCCAAAAAGTCGTTCTCCATCAGAGGTGGGCGAACCATGGCAGCAAAGAAAATGGCCAAAGTGTACTCGACAACATACGTGAACATCAATGGAGCAAGCAACCCGTTGAACATCCCACCGAGCATCCCACCGACGGACATCCACAAATAAAACTCAGTCAGGTATTTGGTGCTCGGTCGGTCTTTGGCCAGTTCTCCATGACACACCATCGTCGTCACGAAGAACGCCAAGATGTGAAAGACGACCTGACCTACGAGATACTGGGCACTCACTTTCATGCCACCGGTAGCAAAAAGGATGATCAACCCAGCAATCGTGAATGGTTGAATCCACACGAACACTGTGTGTGGCGCTCCGACCCAGACGACAGGCCACCGGGCGAACACCAAGACGAACGAGAGCAAATACAGCATAAGTGGCATGAGCCACAACAACGGAATCGGCGAGAGGTCGGTCGTCGTGTAAGTCGTGACTCCCAACATGAGGCTCGATGGGATGGCTGCCAGCATAACCCATCGTAGCCGACGCCAGGGCGTAACCTCCTCAAGACGGCTTTCGGAAGGGGTGGTCGTCGGGGTTGCCGGACGAACCGGAGCAGCTGGCGTTTCCTTTTTGAGCGTCTTTTTGGCTTGACTCCGTTTTGGCTGCTTGCTCCCAGCCTTTTTGAAAGCGGTTTTCTTGCCTTTGGGCTTGTCAGATTTGACTGCCGTCTCCTTGGCTGATTCTTCTTCGGCCTCAGATTTGGCTTCGGTCTTCGCTTCCTCTTTGGGTTCTTCCGGCTTCGGTTTGGGCTTGAATTTTTTCGCAGCAGGAACGCCCGATTTGGATCCCAGGGATCCCCACACGATGGCCGCACAACCAAAGACGAGAACGACCAGCCCCGTATAGCCGTATGTCCAAAGCCAGGCTTGGGTCTCTAACCAGAGTGTTCTTTCTATCAAGAACGGGTAGGCCAACAACGACAAGAAACTTCCCAGGTTGCTGGCACCATAGAGGAAGTACGGGTCGTCGCCTGCCGGGTGGCCTGTTTCGGCAAACCACTTTTGCAGCAGCGGGGCACTGGTTGCCACCACAAAGAACGGTAGACCGACGACCGTGGCCAACGTGAAAAGGGTCGACCCGATAGGATTGCCTCCCGGCGGAGGCGTCCAACCTGTCACTTTGCCGTAAAAACTACCGGCAAACAACAACAGCAGTGGCAGCAACAAAAGGCCGCTGTGGATGATCAGTTGGAGCCGCGTTTTCAGACGAGTGCTCAACGTGTGTGTATAGCCGTATCCGGCCAGAAGGGCCGTTTGAAAGAACACCATGCAAGTGTTCCAAACTTGGGGCGTCCCACCAAGCCTTGGCAGGATCATCTTGCCGATCATGGGTTGGACCAGAAACAGCAAGAAAGCACTTACGAACAACGTGATGGCAAAAAACGGCAAGGCCAAGATGCACCTCCACAACTTACACTTCGACAGCTAACTTCAAGCTGCTCACATACAAAATACCGACCGGCACACCTCTTGGGCGTTCAATGAATCAGTCTGATAGAGTGGGCCAAGTCTGGCGGGAACAAACAGACGTCGTGTTCGGATGGTCCACGAACCCCGCGAGACGGAAAACACGACTCTTCTTGATCCGAGCGAACTGGCCCACCAGGAACACTTTCCGGCATTAACTCCAAACTTCGGCGAAGGGTCTCTCCCAGTTCTTCGCTCACGCTTCGAGTCGGTGATCTAAGGCTTCTCGGCGATGAACGAACCACCACGGAGAAACATCGATCCTTACCAACGGCCGAATCCCCACCGGAATACGCTCAACAAGTTGGCGTAGTCGTCCGTCCAAACACGCCGTCCTGGAACCTTTTGGATGTCCCAGAGTTGATAGGGAGTCCCATCGGGAGGATTCTTGAACTGGCTCGAGTTCGGATTCATGACGGCGTAGAACAAAGCCTGCTGGGCTTTGGTCGATCCTTCGGGCAAGTATCCAACGCGTCCATCCGTCAGTTGTGCTGCAAGTGCCTTTCCTTCGAGTCCGACTCCGGAAGTGCTCGGGCGACCGAGGGCACGTTGGAGGTGGCGATAGAGGATTGGATTCTCGCTCAAGAGCTTGGGCTCGTCGGGCTCGTCGGCTTGCGCTTTCGTCTTTAACTTGTCCATGCCCAAGTTTTTGAGGCGTTCCGACAAGCGTGCGGTCAGTTCGCGCTTGAGGGTTTCGGTCTTGGGCGGCAAGGCCAGCATGACGTATTCGGATTGAAAGTGGCCGCGGGCACCACTGGCCACGTTCGGCCGGTTGCGTCTCAGTTCCGAACGGAAGGGATCGCTTTCCCCTCGACAGTTGACGACTCGGTACTGCAATCGAGGGTTCAGGCTGGTGGCAATGTCGATTACTGGCGGCGGAAGGTCGACGTGGCGATTCGACGTATGAACCATCAAGACGCCACCGGGAACCATCTTGTCGAGGTACTGGAGAATGGCCTCCTTGGTGATCAAGTGCACCGGAATGGCATCAGAACTGAAGGCATCCACCTCGATGGCGTGATAGTAATTCTCCCGGAACTGAGTGGCGTATGTCGAACCGTCTCGGAGTTGACCAGCCCGCCACTGGTCTTTTTCACTGAGTTCGTCCTTGGTCAAGAATAACTTCGAGTTATCCAGGTCCGCCTCGACATCTTCTTTTCGAACGAGTTCCCCTTCATCCTTGTCATAAATCCGACCGGACCGTTGCAACTCCCGGGCTGCTTCGATGTCGGGCCTCATGGACTGACGTGCGTCGCCCATCATGACCTCGACCATAGCCCCTCGGTCGATGGCATCACGCAGGTAATTGTAATACGACTCCTTCGTCGATGGATCGAAGTACAAAGCGTTGCCCTTGGGAAGTGGTAACGAGAAGCGACGGATTTTGTCGTCGATTTCGTAGAACGTCATGTGTTGGTACGGACGAGCATAACTAGCCATCGTTCCCGTCCCCAACCCGATACACGCGTAGGGTGGCTCGGTCCACAAGTTGACCAGACTGACCATCGGGTCGTTGGCGATCCCAGCAAGCGAAACAGGCATCCGTGCATCGGCCCAATACGTATTTTGTGGTCCGGGAAACCAGTTGAATCGTTCGAAGATAACCCCCACCGGACCGAAGCGGTGATAATACGTCGTCGCGAGACGGCGAAGTTCTGGCGGGTCTTGGTAGTTCAAACCGTGATGGGTCGTGCCGTGCATCAAGTAATGATACGAAGGCTGTTTAAATTCAGCAGGAAGGAGATCGAAGTAGTTGTCTCCGTCAAATTTTCCTTGCTGCTTCAACAACTCGAGCTGCTGAAAGAACATATTTTGTTGGGCGCGGAGTTCTGCTTGCTTCACCGGATCGGCCACGTTCTCCACGCGTTGTTTGTAGATCGTGGTGATTTCTTTCGGTTGCAAGAAACTTCCATTCTCCTCTAGCACACGCAGCACACCAAAGTAACTACGTGTCCGCTCGAGCAGTTTTTTATTCTCGTTGCTTCGTTCATGGACGCCGTTGACAAACACGATGGCACTGATCGCCAGACCGAAGCGGACGGGACGTGGAGACATGAAAAAGGCCAAAACGGCTGGGAGACCATACATCATTGCATAGGCCGCTCTCTGTCCGAACACGGCCGCTCCACTCGCCTTATACGCAAGCCAATTCTTTCCTAAGCCTTGGAACCATATAGCAACGGAGTCCTGATAGGCGAGAGCGGC
The DNA here is from genome assembly GCA_964423615.1 of uncultured Alcaligenaceae bacterium. GTDB lineage: Bacteria > Planctomycetota > Planctomycetia > Gemmatales > Gemmataceae > CAYRFQ01. Next base: position 22,452 of record CAYRFQ010000097.1, read on the forward strand.
ATACATCAGTAAGGCCACCCCAAGCGGCAGAATAAAGTCCAGGCTGTAGTTGAGCAAAAAGTAATCTGGCGGGGTTTTTCTCCGTCTCTTTTTCTTGGGGGTGTCTGCACCTTGAGGTTGATTGGATTGCTCGCGCAGTTCCTTGCCTTTCTCGTCGAACCACTCCCCCATGCCAGGGAACAGAGACAACAAGATTTGTTCGGTGAGTCCGTCGGACGCGAAGATGAACCCCAAGAGGGCCCCCATGACGAGCCCAAACAGCGGTGCCAGGATGATGCTAAAGCTGCTCAGCAACATGAATCCGCAGATGCCACCGATCACCGCAGCAAAAATGACCAACAGGGGCCGTTCGACCGGAGCCAGTCGGGTAGGTAGCGGCCGGAGCAAACACGCCACCCCAAGCACAATGGGCAACTCCACAAGGCCGTAAGTGAAAAGGATTGGAGCAAGAATGCCGTTAAACACTCCACCGAGCATTCCACCCACAGACATCAACAGATAGAACTCGGTAAGGTGTTTCGTACTCGGTCTGTCCCTGGCCATCTCGCCGTGACACACCATGGCCGTGACGAAGAACATCGCGATACTGAGCGATATTGACCTCCAAATCGGACTGACCTGGTGGGTCAACAGGAGATACAAAAAGCCGCCCAGAAAGAGTGGCTGGATGACCACCATGAGGGTGTGTGGCTGCCCAACCCACGAGACAGGCCACTTGGAGAAAACCAAAATGAACGACAGGAGGTAGAGCGCCAACGGCAAAACCCAGAATAGCGGAATGGCCGAAACGTCTGTCGAAATGTAAGTCGTGATTCCGAGCATCAAGCTCGAGGGGACGAACGCAAGAGCGACCCACCGGAGACGACGCCAGACCGTTACATCCTCGGTCCGGATGGAACCAAAATCGGTTCCTTTCTTGCCAAGACCCGACTTGAGTGACTTCTTCGATGTCCCTTTGCGGATCGCACCTGCGGTAGAAGACTTCTTCGACGTTATTCCCGTCTCGGTCGATTTCTTCTTTTTCTTTTTCTTCTTGGGGGCGCCTTCGTCAGTTGTGGTCTTGGCTGTCGATTTGGCTTCCGTCTTCCCCTCAGTTTCTTCGTCCGTGGCTTCTGGTGTTTCTTCCGACCTCGCTTCGGACGTTGCTCCCTCGGCGGGCTTCTCAGTGATGCCCGTTTCTTTTGGTTCTTCCTTCTTCTCCGTGGTAGGAGCTTTCGTGGCAAGGTCGGCGTTGTCCTTGGCGGCCTTCGCCTTGGCAGCCTTTTCCTTGGCCGCTTTTTCGTCGGCTTCTCTGGCAGTCGGAGAACGGAACACAAGACCGACACAAATGAAATAGCCTACGAGCAACGTCACATACCCTATCGCCCACGTCCAGGACTGGTCCTTAAGACCGAAATACGGTTCGACGATGAACGGATAGAAGAACAACGAGAGCATACTTCCGAGGTTACTGGCACCGTAAAGGAAGTACGGGTCGTCGGACTGTTTGTCGCCAGTATACGCAAACCAACGCTGCAACAGGGGAGCACTGGTCGAAACTACGAAGAAAGGTAGACCGACGACGAGGGTCAACAACAGCAGCGTCGCGACGATTGGATTCCCACCAGCGGGTGGTTTCCACGCTTTAATTTGGCTGTAGAACGGGACCCAACTGCTGGTGTCGGAACTCGCCTCGGTAGTCGACATCAGAAAGAAGCCGCCCAAAAACAGTAACACCAACGGCAAAAGCAATAACACTCCGTGAGTCATGAGTTGTTGCCGGAGCCTGAGACGAGTGGTGATCGTATGCGTGTAGAAATACCCTGCTAGCAACGCCGTCTGGAAAAACACCACACACGTGTTCCAAACCTGTGGAGTTCCCCCGAGGCTTGGCAGAATCATTCGACTGATCATGGGCTGAACCAGGAACAGTAAGAACGCACTAACGTAGAGTGTGATGGCGAAGAATAGGACTTGACGTTGGCGTGGGGAGACGAGTAGCAACCCCAGTAGCACCACGTTCATAATCGGAATGGCGAATCGTAACAGGAAATCCAAGGGTCTCCCTCCGCGTTTTTGTTCGGTTTCGCTCCGGCAGGCGTCGTCTATTTTTGGTGATATATGTCGTGGAAGAAGAACGGATCAGTTCGTTTCCCTTCCTTTAACGTTCATCAAAAGTTCTCAGCAGGCATGTTATAGAACTATGATCTCGAAAGCAATCAGACACCGTCAAGAGATTTTTCGGCCAGGGTAGCATCCCACTCCAGAGATGGTCTTGCATAGCAATCGCTTGCAGAGAACGGTCCACTAGATGGATACCGTTCGGCCAAGTATTTCGGCCTTGGACACGGACCGAAAGAGATTGAGGGGCCGTAAGTTATGCGTACGTATGGTGACAGAGATGGCTGCCGACACTCACGCGGAATGTTCCAAGACAAAGGTGTCGTTGACTTGGGGTCTGGCTCCTCCAACGATTTTGTATATGTCTACGACCCATTTGGCAGCAGGGTTCGCAAGAGTTTTCTCCGCAGAAGTCCACGGCAGCTACGGAACATTTTCTTAAAATCGAGAAGTTAGAAAAACGGGACGAAGTCGTCATGACAGATTTTTAATTGATGAGTCAATCGCAGCTAACAGTGAACCTTTAGTTTTGGAACCTGGTGTTTTGACTCTTAAACGCTTTGCCCCTGATCGTAACGCAAGCATTGGGCGATCGAAGCAAGAAACGGCGTCGGCAGGTCGTTCGAGAGCTCATTATTCCAGAAAGCAGAAAAGAAGTGAGCGATCCACAATAAGAAGGCTTGCGACTCGGACGAAGGTCAGCTCAAACAAATCTCGTACATCGCATCTCGCATGCGTGTCACCCGGAACAAAGCACCAACTTCATACCAACCATCGGAACGTCGCGTGGCACGCACAAGCGTTGCGGGAATCGAGATGCCGTGAGTTTGCTCGGTTGGAGGCAGGTTGATGACCACCTCTGGGGTGTGAAGTTTCGTGGGCATGTAGAACCCAATTCCCGTGAGGGAAATATCCTTACCTCGGCAGACGATGGGGGCTCCAATGACCCCGTCTTCCTCAAGCGGACAGACTTCAAAGGGGTGTGGCCAGAGTAAACGATCCCCCGTCCGTTTCTCGCTACGAGGCACGAGACTATGACGAATTCCCGTGATGATTTCCATCCCCAGGTTCTCAAGAGCGCTTCTGCCTCGCCTGGAGCCACACCCAACCGGCTTGATCATCACCTCCACATCAATGGGCGTGGGAGCAAAGGCGTTTTGTTTGGCAAGAACAACTTTGACCTCAAGCACCGGTTTTTTTCCGACCCACGATTCCCATCGTTTGGCCGATAGATTAATCTGGAAAATGTATTCGCGAAAAGTATCCAAAACCAATCGAGTGTCGAGTTGGGTGCGGTACTCATTCAGCTTTGAGCGAGCCTCCCCCAGAGGGATCCCGGCAGTGAATTGTTGCAATAACGATTTGCCGTCTGGAGCGAACAGAGGTGGGCTTTCCGTTTCCGATCCATGAAGATCGCCTCCGCCGGCCTCGAGAATTTCCGTCAACATTTGACTCAATTCCGAGAAAGACTCAAATCCGGCAGGAGCGGCGGCTGGCAAATGTGTTTTGGATGACGTGATCATCGAAGTAAATTCGTCCTCGACTTCGACTCGTCGGCTTTCTGCTTTCTTGCCTTTGCGTAAGACTGCCACGAATTCGCTGCAGGTCGTCCATCTTCTTTGCGGGTTGGGGTCCATCGCACGAGCTAACGCCGCCAAGTCTTTTTGAGGAGCCAGTTCGAGGCTAATTTGAGGAGGCGTGTTGCCGGCTTGACTGGCTCCTGGAAGTTGCCCCGTGAGGAGTTCCAAATAAACACACGCCAAACTGTACTGGTCGCAAGCGTTGTTGATCTGATTGCTAAACAATTCCGGGGCCGAATAACGCTTGTTACGATTGACGATGGGTTGACCGCCCGGTATCCAAATGAGCTCGGCGAAACCAAATTCGTCGATCAGCAACCGACCGTTCTGGACCAACATCCGACGAGGATTCAGTCCGAGATGTTGGACCGAATGTTGTCGATGGAGGTAATCCAACGTGTCGGCAGCCATCGCGAGGAAGGCCAACAACTCGTCGCGAGGGATCGCCCCGTCGTTTTCCGCTTTGATGTCTTGCAGGTGTTCTTTGAGACTGGTTTCCAAGAAGTCGCGGGCGAGGACGATACGCCCAGGACTGCTCTCTAAGATTGAGATCGGAGTCAACCCCGGGTGCTGCAAAGCTTGGAGTTGGAGCAACGTTTCGTGTTGTTGACTGGTTTGGCCTCGGAAACACCCATACAGAAACTTAATGACTTTCTCTTCCCCCTTTGGCGTCTCGGCGAGCCATTCTTCCAAAAAAGGAGTCGTCGTAAGTTGCTTCTGGAAGCGATAACCTTTTGTTGCCTGACAAGACGGTGGTTTGGGTCTGGCATGTCTCCGCAAAACGCCGCTGCCTGTCGTGAGGGTCAAGTTGGAATGGGTGTCGACTTCCGATTGCTGCGGTCCCGTTAACTCCCGGAGGGACGAACCGCCCACTTCTCCAGGTCGACCGACTTTGAGGATTTTTCCTTCGACGAGAGCTTCCACGAACTCGGTGCACGATTCGAATCGGGCTTCTGGGTTCTTGGCCAAAGCCCTGGCAACGATCGACCGATCTGCCGGAGTAAGAGGATCGAGGTTGGGTTGTGCTGTCGAATGGAGGAAGAGTAACTGGCGTGAATTATGTCCTTGAAACGGAAGCGTTCCCGTCAACAATTCTTGATACGTCACGGCGAGACTGTACTGATCGCAGCGATCGCTCATCTGGCCTTGAAAGACTTCTGGCGATGCGTAGATGGGTGTGATCGCTACGACTTCAAGTGGGGCAGTCGTACCAGACTTGGCAGCGATGCTGCTCATCAATCCGAAGTCGGCGACTTTGATGTGTTTGGAGATGACGAACAAATTTTGTGGTTTGACATCCAGATGTTGTAGCCCATGCTGAGAATTCAGCATGTCCAGCACTTCGGCTGCTTCACGCAAGTACCGGACCAACTCTTCACGGGGAATTCCGGGTAGCCCGGCGTTCACATATTCCTGATAGACTTCGTGCAAATTTTTGTCGGCCAGCTCCGACACGATCACCAATTCGCCAGCGACATTTTCGACTCGATCCATCGACAACAAAAAGGGATGGCGAATGGTTTTGATGCGCTCGATGGCACGCAATTCCTCCTCGGCGGCAACTCGATCAGATTCGACACCGTTCAAGTTCCCGTAAACAAACTTGATCGCCTTGAACAAACCTCCTGGAGCTTCGCATTTCCAAACTTCGCCACACCCTCCCTTACCAAGTCTCTCGATCAATCGATAACCTGGAATGGGTTCTTCGTTAGGTGCTTTCGTTACGGCCATCGTCACATCCTGACTTTATGGAAATCGCTGGCCTGACAGATTACAACCCATAACCCCCGCAATTTCCGGCATTCTATTCCACACTAGTTCACAAAAGAACTTCCGTCCAACGAATCGGAACCGACATGCCCCTTTTCCTGCAGAACATAGCCGACCGTCTGTCGAGTCATCGCAACCGATACCAACTAAATTTTCCATACTTCCATGTTTCAACAAGCGGTCGGAGCAATCCCTGTAGGACCGAAAACAGAGTTCGAAGGCCACGATTGAGTGGAACATCGTTTAGCTCAAAACGATCGGTCCAACAAGTGACAAGCCCCGAAGGCTGAGAGATCGTAGCCATGCGGCGTCCGCAGGTGTGAAATAGGAACGAAATGACTATCCAATTTTTTTCTGGAAAATTTACCAAATCTTGCCCCCTCCGATCTCCTCCGGGCAAAGACACCACGATTTTCCAACAAAAACCTGTCGAAAAATGACAGAAACCTGCGCTAAAACTGCACCAAACTTGTAGTAAACTTGTAGTAAACCTGCGCCTAAATTACACCTTTTTGACACCTCTCGATTTCCACATGTATCTACAAATCATAGACTTATGGAAAACGGCCCTCGAAAAATTGCCATTTCGACGCATTTTCGAGTATTTGGACCGCCCTTGTGCGCATGTGCCCATAATACAATAGGATTGAACGCCGTCTCATTTTCAGAAAAATCGTCGCTCTTCCAAAATAATCACCACCCGGAACCCACTATGGATTTCTGTTCGGTTTGCAGGGTGTGACAAGGAGCTTGCGACAATGGTGAACCATTCACCTCAGTAGCCTGCCGACGCCGCGGGGCTACAATCGAACGCCCCATTGGCCCCCGAACCAAAACAATCACAAGCCACAGAGGAAGCTCCGACCGTCCCAAGAAAATGGACTGACAGCGAAGACGTCTGTGACCTTTCGAACCCAGTTTGGTCACTAACCCGAGCCGCAAACCACGAAACAGAAGAAAAGACAAAAGCGGCGTCGAAGAGGCGTTACCCCAACTCTCGAAGTCCCCAAATCAAGAAGATGACTTCCCACAACCCTCGATTCCCATTCCCATCAACCAATTCGCTCTGATACAAATGAAGACGGTGTGAAGACATCGAATGTAGAAAAGGAGATTCCTAATGCACCGACTCTCGATAGGGATTGTCGCCGTTTCGGTTGTCGCCCTTTCCCTTCCATTGCCATCTCTCGCCCAACAAAAACCCGACGAAAAAAAGAAGAAGAAAGTTGTTGCGAAAAAGACAACTCCGCTCGAGGGCATCTACCACGTCCGAGGATACATGAACGCGGGCGGGAAGAAGCAAGTCTATATCGGAACAGCCATCGTCATCCAGCGGAACTCCACGTACCACATCGAATGGCGTGTCGGCACCGACCGATTTATGGGCGTTGGCATCCACGACGGAGACCGCCTCGGCGCTACCTGGGCCATGGTCAAAGACGGGCGTCTGTCGGCAGGAACCCTCCTGTTCAAAGTCCAAAACGGGGCCAAAGGTCCAAAATTGGTGGGCAAGTGGACCGGCCTCCCGGGTGGTGGCCTTGTTCACCAGGAGACCTTGACCTACATCGAACCGCTCGGAGAAGAGCTGAAGAAACAACTCAAACAACAACGCCTGCAGAAGATCACGACCTCCTCCGAGAATCGATGAGCTCGTACAATTGAGCCGAAAAGACCCCCTCACGGTTCGCTCAACTATTGAGAACTGCGCGGATAATGTAGCAGGCACACTTGGAACGGGTAATTTCTAGTTGTTCGGTTTTTGTCTTTGTCGTAGGTACACGCGACTCGCGTATACCAACGAACCGGACAAGCATTTCTTTTCCATTCTCCGTGTGCCGGCTACGTTGATTAATTACCCGCGCAGGTCTCAATACTGTGAGAACTCAGCAGCCAAAGTAGCAGGCAACTCCGTGTGCCGTTGCCAGGAGTTGCCAAGAAGCGAACGGCACGACGGACCGTGCCGGTTACTTTGGTTCATGAGCCGCGCAGTCCTCAATCGTTCACACGTATAAGTCATCCCAGGGTGCGAAGTCTGCAGCTCCATCTCGGTTCTTGGTAGTCGGCCAGGGGAACCAATCGGTGTACAATTCTTGGCGGAATCGATCCTTGCCACTGCCTCCGTGCAGATAGTCCGCGTCTCCATCGATACCTCCATCCAGATAATCATCGCCGGAGCTACCGTACATCGTGTCCCGTCCATCGTTTCCGTAGAGGTAATCGTTATCGCTCCCGGCAGAGAGGTAGTCGTTGCCGTTGCCCCCATACATCCAGTCACTGCCACTGCTGCCATAGAGACTATCATTCCCGTTCGAACCGCTCAGGGTATCATTGCCTGAGCTTCCCGAGAGATAGTCGTTGTTATTCCCACCATTGAGGTAGTCATTGCCCGAGTGACCATAAAGGCGGTCGTTCCCAGCGTCACCATAAAGGCTATCGTTGCCTGTTTGGCCGTAGAGATAATCGGTCCCCTCGCCGCCGTAGATACGGTCATTGTCAGAGCCGCCGTCGAGCCAATCAGCTCCCCCTTGCCCCCAAATCTGGTCATACCCATACGAACCATACATCGCGTCGTTACCACTGCCGCCGATGAGCGTGTCATTGCCGAAGCTCCCATAGGCAACGGCACGTTTATTCGTGTAGTTGCGGAAATAATCATTGCCGCTATACCCGTAGTAGCGGATTTCGCCAGTCACTGTGCTCTCATGAAAGACACTGGCCTGCCCATTGTCTTCCACCAGATAGTAATCTCCAAGTTGTTCCACGGTGGCCACATCGTTGTAGATCGTTTGTTCGATCACGAGATTCCCACCAGAAATGAATGCAGTGGGCACAGCTCGTTCGCACAGGGACTCGACTTGGAGTTGAGTGTTTCGGTTTCCAGCAACCAAGTTGCGAGAGGATTTCAAGACGCGAGTTTGTTTGAACAGGTTGAACATACCTCACACCCCTTTGCCAATACTGGCCAAAAACAGTTAAATCGTATCACTTAGGATTACCACTTCAGCAATCTGATAGGATTCAACGCACAGAGGATGCCAATGACCGGACCGGAACAACATCATGAATGTAAGACAATAAACAGAAAGTGCTTGTGGAAAATCAATGGTAAACATTCGGTAAAGGGGTGTGGTATGTGGCCAGAATCCTAGCTGCGACTA
>CAYRFQ010000098.1:0-30681 GCA_964423615.1 uncultured Alcaligenaceae bacterium
AGACCTCTTCGAGATATTGGTTTTGGGCTTCCTGAGAGTTTTTCTCCAGGGCTTCTGAGAAAATCGTCATCACCTGTGGACGGTCATGATTCATGAGAAGACTCCATTAAATTCCGGGTTCTATAACTCAATGCCCCCTTTGCAGACAATTTGCGACAGGTCATTCGGATTTTTTTCAATTTGTTTTAGCTGTGGTCGTCGTTGCACATTGCGCGGTAAAGCCATGCTTTGGCAAACGCCCAATAGCGATCCGCCGTCCGTCGCACAATACCCAAAGTATTCGCTGTTTCTTCTAGGGTGAGACCTGCAAAAATGTGGAGCTTCACCACTTCGACGCAATCTGGTCGCTCCTGAGCTAATTGTTCCAGTGCCTCGTCGAGGGCAAGCAAATCGTCGTCAGTGGCGTCTTCCACTCTGGCTAACTGATCCAAAGCAATCCTCTTCCACTTGCCGCCTCGCTTCTGCCGATTCTTATCGCGAGCTTGATTGATAAGGATTCGCCGCATGGCTTCGGCAGCCGCCGCGAAGAAATGACCACGACTGTTCCACTCCTGAGCCTTCTCGTTATGGACCAAACGAACGTAGGCCTCGTGGACGAGGGCAGTCGCTTGGAGAGTTTGCCCTGGGGCTTCGTTGGCCATTCTCTGGGTGGCGAGTTTCCGAAGTTCGTCATAGACCAAAGGCAACAACTGGTCAGCAGCCTTCGGGTCGCCTTGCTCGATGTCAGACAGGATGCGAGTGATTTCGTTCATGTTGGTGATCGTTGGATTCGGTGCTTGGAGTTCATCTTGAGTTTCCGTCCATCATCCCATTTTCCCACTCCAAGACCGACAAAAAAAGCCAGCCGACTGGATAGCTGGCTGGCCAAAGTTGTTTGCGACTAAACTTTTCTGAACTGGTGAAAGTTAAACTTGAGAGAGAACTGATCAGAGCACCATCATATTGTCGCTGGGGTCAGCCCAGCAGGTGAAGATTTGCATAAACTGGAAGTGTTGGTTAGCTTCGAATCGGCAAACCGTTATACGCTGCGGTCCGCCGATACCGCGGAGGTTTGCACTGTTTTTTGAGCGTTGGATCCCTTTGCAAGATTCCAACGGTTGTGTCGGTGTAGACGTAGATGTTTCGTAGACGCTGTCCTCAGCGCTCTCAAATCGGCCTGGAACATAACATTTTCGGCCCTTTCCTGCTTCCGGTCGATCCAACCGCTGAAGGGAACGAAGAGTAGGGAAGTATGGCCGGATGATGTCTCGATCAATCGCGAAATTGAGAATCTAGACTTTGGCGAACCTCTGCAATTCCACCACGCATCTCTGTAAGCTTGGGTTGCCGAACTTACCAAAAAAGATGTGCTTACGTGAGTAGAGTCTGGAATCTCTGCGCTCGGTTCAAACTACATCCTCCAAAACAACGAACGTCTCTCGCGTACTTTCACCCCGGAGCCATTCTGGTTTGGTCGTTTCGCACCAACTCGGTGAGTCATCCTTCAGTAACTTGACATCGACTAGTGCGTCGAGCAGAGACTTCCAGACGTTGTCCGAGTCCAATCGTCTCGTGCCTTTGGGCAGTACGATCCGCAAAGAGACTTTCCGTTTACCCTCGGCTGTGGGAATGCCTTGCCGCAAGGACTCAGCTTGGATCAGTTGTTTGTCCTGGTTTTTGATTCGGTGTCGTTTACCCCAGTGGCCTTGGAGACGGTTTAGACTCGTCGGTACGAAATCAGGAAGCCAAAGTACGTGGGTCGTTGGAGTTATGGCCATGTCACTTCACCTCAAATTGTTTCGCAAAATTGGGATATTCAAGAACCCCAATTCTGCAAAACAAACCCATTTTGGTTACGAGTCGTCTCGGCCTATTCGCTTCGCTTGCAGTCGTTCCAGCTCGTGTATCGAAGCAAGCAACTGGCGGTTCAGGTGAGCTTCGTGGCGAGACACCGTCTTGAGAACTTCGTCATTCGGGACAAGGTTTTCTCGAGCCAGTTGGTTCTTTTTCCGGTCGACTTGTGCTTGAAGTTTGGTTGCACATTCACGCAAACTGGTCAACGTGGTTTCCGTCTCTGCGGCTCTCAAGCCGGCTTCGTCAACGATCGTTCGGACCAGTTCTTGCTCATCGGTGCCGAGTTTCGAAGCGAAAAACCGGACTGTGTCATGGACCATCTCAGCGTTCCATTTGTAGTCTATTACAGCCGTGTTCTCGGCCTCAAGGTCCAGAGCAATCCTGAGATCGGGGTCGAAGTCGATTTCGTAACCACCGCCGACTAGCTCTTCGAGAATTTCGAGTATACCGGTCGGGTCCAAGAATCGACTTTCTACCACGATTTCAGGATAGCCTCGGACCATCGCTGCAGTTGTCGCATACACGGCAGCTTCACAGTCAAACTTGTCGATCTGTCTGCGGAATTCCGCGAGCTTTTTTTCGGCTGGAATTTGACTTGTCCATGACCGTTCGTGTGGCGCAGGAGGTTTTGCATTGTCGATTGCTTCGGCGGCCTTTTCGTAGACGACGTTCGCCGCCTCTGATTCGTAGCGTTCGATCCGGCGGATGCGCCACATCAGGTTACTTGCGCGTTCAGCCAGCGACAGTTCGACCGGTCCAACCGGTGCCAGATCTGCGATAAATGCTGTCGAAAATTGTGTCCACTGCTCGATAGTTTCCGCCGAAGTCACGACCGGAGCGGTCGATGTGAGACCGTGTTTTGTGGCATTGGTTGTAATTGCCTTTTTCCCTCGAGGGGTTCGTGGTCCGGTGCTTTTCTTGGCGTTCGAACGATTCGCATCACTCTGCTTTTTACTGGTCATAGTGGTTATCCCTGAGATAGTGGCTATGTGGTACCGATTCCCATGGTACGTTCACTTTTGCTGCTGGAGGCGGCTATGAGGCCTGAGCTCCGGTTTGTGCGGGCGTCGTCGTACTCTTTTCAATTCAATCGTCAAATTCGCGCGAGGTGGCATTTTCTACGTCTCTGAAATAACGCTGGTTTGGAGCGATTGGCCCAAGCCGGGTCCTTTGGTTGCGTCTCTTGGATGAACATTGGCCCGGACACAATGTGCACCGATACACCCAAGAGCCAATTAGCATGTAAACATTTATTTAGCATAGACTTATGGCTGCGCTTTTGGGTGCACTTTGGGGGTGCACCCAAAAGCTAGATATACCCATGGGTGCACTTTGGGGGTGCACCCAAAAGCGCAGCCATAAGTACCTGTACATAAACAACTTAGAAGCATCCAGACTCTTGGGTGTATGGGTGCATGTGGTGCCCGGGCCAGTGTTCACCCATGGGAGGCATTTGATTCGGGAGGCACCAGTAATACGGACGGCCTCGGCCTCCGGGGGGTTGCACTTTGGACTCACCACCAAGTCGCCTCTTGAGGGGTTCACGGATCCACCACTGACGACTTCGTTTCTCGCCAATTGTTTCCGTGAGGAACAAATTCCCTGACTCGAGGCAGTCCTTTGCCAGCTTCGGTCCTTCTCCTAGAAAGTCCTTCAAAAACTCCGCAGCGGCCACCGAAACGTCTGTTTCGTCGGAGGACCTTCGACCCTCGGCGAGCAAGTCATTGATATCGATGTCAGAGGCTGAGTCGCTGAACGACACTGTGATCATTTGGGTGCAAAGGGCTTCGAGCTGCTTGTCTGTAAAGCAGCCCCGAAGGTCCCCGAGACACCAATTCGCGTCGCTGGAGTCGAGACCCTCGATCCGGTATCGCCTCGGGGGAGGCTGCTTGGCACTGTTCGATTTTTCATTGGACAGGTAGAAAGCTCCTTTTTCGTTTGGATCAGGAGCGACAATCCATGCAGCACGACAAGCATTGACCCAAGCGACGCTCCCACCAACACGAGCTACCGCATTTGCTCCTGTCGATTTGTTAAGGTGCTTGATCAATAAGACACTGGCGTTTGTCCTGTTGGCCAGCTCCGAAAGTGGCCGGAGCATAGTTCGCAATTCTGCATCTTTGTGTTCGTCCTTGTTTCCAACGAACCCGCTTGCCGGGTCGATGATGACCAACTTGAACTCGGGGTGCGATTCCAGAAATCCCTCGAGTTCTTCAAGATTTTCAAGGCTGAAGGGCGAGCGGGTGCCGTTGGGGTGTTCAATTTCGTCCAAGTACCGGACCAGATTCAAATCCGCTCGAGCTGCGATCAACTTTGGCAAAACGGTTTCTTCGGCACCTTCCTCACAGGTGACCCAAAGCGTCCCGACAGGTTCCGGCGAGTCGTAGCTCAGCCCTAGGGCAGGCCAACCCCGAGACAAACTTGCAGCAATCGAGCAAGCGACGGTCGATTTCCCTACAGCTCCGTTGCCTGCAATCAAACACAGTTTTCCTTTTGGGAGCCAGTCCGGCACAAGCCATTCTAGAATCTGGAGCTTCATGTCCCCAAACGACCGGGTCGACAGTCGTGACCTTGCGGATTCGATCTTTTCCCGAGACAGCCTCGCCAGCTCTTGCCTGGTGCCGTCGGCACCAAGCCAATCGGACACGCTGGCCTCCTCCGCAAGGCCGGGAACGTCGAGGATTGCGACGGTTTTGCACACACCAAACAGTCTTTTTTTCAGACGCTCAGCTTGTTGCCGATCCTTGGACGATGACGGCAAGATGATCACCGATCGCCCAACAAAGGGCTCGTTAGATTGCGGAAGCGCAAGCGTGGGGTCAACTGTACTAGCAACACCGATCGCCCGGAGGGAATCCGCGTCTCTGATTGTAAAGGCAACATAAACAATCTCGCTTTTCGATGTTGCAGTTATCTTGGCCAGATAAGGCCTGATGTCGTCTTGAGAAAATCCATGAAATGCCTCGTCATCGAACGACTCATGTTTGCCGCTACCATTCGACGGCCTTCCTGCACAGCCCGCGCCAAGTGCGCCTCGCAAGGCAGCTTGGCGGACGCGCTCGTCGTCTGTCATCGATGCCTCCTTTTTCTTTTTTCGCGCTCGGCTTCAACGATCGCGTCGGCGATCATTGAAGCCAGCTTGTCGCGAAGCCTTCGGTCGTCATTTTCTTCCCTTAGGCTGACTTTTTCAGGCAATTCTGTGAGATACTCAATTGTTGAATTGTTAAACGGGAACAAACCAGCGTCCCACAAAATTGCTTCCTCGGCCCGTGTGAGCAGGCCACACACAGGATAATTAAGCGGGGGGCGGTCCGTGACTTCGATCGCCCAGTAGCGACTGCGCAGTTCGGCGAGTATTTCGAACGGGTTAGTTGAGCCAAATTGAACTTCGATCAAGGAAGGCTGAGCGGAGTTGGTCCAACGAATGCCTTCAACTAACGGTGGTTCCTGGGTGTCGATTTGCTTTGAATATTTTTTTATCATGTTGTAGAACTTTATTGCTAACAGAGCTCTGTTTTATGGGCCTATCACGCTTCGCCGACCATCGACCTCTCAACGAATTCATTCAGAGCCTTGGCGGGGATTCGTCGCGATTTGCCAAATTTAGCAAACCTCAGCTCTCCACTATTCATCAGACCATAAACCTTGCCGCGAGAAATCCCGAGGAGTTCCCCGACTTGCTTGACGGTCAAGAATCGGTCGTTGAGGATTCTTGGAGCTTCGTTCTGGTCGCCTTGGTTTATTGCCATCTTTCTAGTCCCGTTCTGTGATTTTTGTTTTGTTACGGCAATTTATGTTCTAAATGTAACGAAGCATAGATTGACGATCAAGGACGTTTATGCAATAATTAAATGTCACAGACGTAGATTATCTGTCACACAAGGATTTGAGGGTTCCTCATGCTGGACGAACTGAGAGAATTTCTTTGGATGCGGCCGCGATCAGGACAGCGAGGGGTCGAAATCGCGATGCGAAAAAGGGATGACGTCGATGGAGCTGAGGAACAAGCGATCGTGGTTTGTGACGGCGGTTCTTTTGTCGAGTATTTTCCGCTCCAGGAACGGGAGTCGCTTTATCGAGTCCTCGCTTCCGTCGACCCGACCCCAGAAGGCATTTTGGCCTTCGTGCGGGATTATGGTTTTCTTGGGGCTCCTCTTAGCGATTTGCAGAACGGCGCTGAAATTGACCCTACTGTCCATCAAGAATTCTTTCACGAATTTATTTGGGAGTGGAAGAGTCTCGTCTTGCAGCTGCGCGAATACGTGCGAGTTTGGGATCTGATCGAGGGAGGTGACACTGCGGCCCTTTCGGAAAATTTCCGATGGGAAGGCGACACTTCGATCGAGTATGTGCCGCCTTCCCACATCAGCTATGAAAAAACAGTGCGGCCTGAGTTGTGGGCCGCACTAGACAAAACGACTCGCGAGTCGTTGAAACGAAATGACGAGCTTAATCGCGTCATTGCCTCAGCAGCATGGGGGTACGATCTCGAGGACTTCGATTCTGGCGACGTCCTCTTGCCTGCTCGGCTCTGGCTTTACGATAGGATGAACGCCCACTTGCAAAATCTACAAACTTTCCTCGAATGGGATCCGCGGACACAAAAAACACGAATGCGATCATGCCCTTTAAGCCTTGCCGCTGCGGTCTACTACCAGATGGCCGTGGCCGTGCTCAACGGACGGGTCTCGAAGCAATGCCAAAGTTGCGGTGTTTGGTTCGAGATCACACCGAGAGTGAGCCGCTCCGACCGGGTCACTTGTTCGAGCAGTTGTCGGACTCGCCTGTACAGGGAGAGGCGAGACAAAGCGATACGACTTTTCGCCGAAGGCAAGCAAGTAAAAACGATCGCGAAGGAAATTGGATCGGACCTCGAGACTGTCCGGAAATGGGTCAAAAAGACCAAGAAAAAGAAAGGCTAAGTCATGGCGAAGAAAAGACGAGGAAAGCATGAAGGTTCTGTGAGCCAACGGAAAGACGGCAGATGGGAAGTCAGACTCGACCTCGGCATCGACCCCAAGACAGGCAAGCGGCGACGAATCTCGCGATACGCCAAGACCAAAAGAGAGGCCATGGAGAAGCTCCGATCGATGCAAAACGAGCACCTCGGCAGAGCCATCATCGAGCCCAGCCGATTGACCCTGGAACAGTTTCTCCAAGATTGGCTGGCCGCCAGCGACCACGAATCGAAGACAACGGCGAGGTATGTTTCGGCGTTCAAGAACCACGTCTACCCACACATCGGCCCCCTCCGATTGGATCGACTGCAACCCTCGCACCTCACCCAGTGGCAGGCCAGACTCTCCGAGGTTGGCAGTCGAACAAGGCAGCTCGTTGTCATCGGCTTGAAGGCCGCTTTGAACTATGCCACCGAGCAAGGGTTGATCGGCCCCAATCCCGCTGAAAGGATGCCCACACCGAAACACGTTGCCGAAGAAGTCCGGTGCTGGAACGAAGCCGATCTCGCCAAGTTCCTCGATGCCGCCAAGGAATCGAGGCTCTCGGCGTTGTTCGTCTTGGCCGCATTCAGTGGGGCTCGCCGTGTTTCTTGGTTCTTGTGTTGTCCACGCGTTTGGGAAGCAGTTGATGACCGTTTGCAGTCGGTTTGCTAGCCCGGACGCTTCCGAGATCAAGCCAAAAGAATCTCTTGACGGTCTTGTCCTTATCGTTTCGGTTTCGGTGGGGATAGTTTAAAATTGAAAGTGAAAAAGAGATTTTTCCCTTCGTGAGGACCCAAACGTGAAAACTACTAAGTCGGCCCTTTTGCTGGCCTTCTCGGCGTTGTTGTCAATAGTCCCTGATTCACTTGTTGCCCAGAAGCTTGACGAAAAAACGTTTCAGAAGCTGCACAAAAACCTGCAGTGTTCTCCCGATGAACTGTGGCGAACGATTCCCTGGAAAATTTCGTTGTTGGATGCTCAGAAAACAGCAGCCACGGAACGAAAGCCAATCTTCATTTGGGCCATGGACGGGCATCCGCTAGGCTGTACCTGAAACAACGGAGTGCTCGACCGTGCGTCGACTTTCGCCGATAAAGAAATCGTTCAAATGCTCAAGACCCGATTCATTCCTGTGGCCATTGACCAAGCTTACCAGCGAAGGCAAAAAGACAACGAAGGTGACTTCTATCGCAAGATTGCCTCACAAGGCCCGCGGAGCAACTTTCAAGGGACCACCCAAGGCTTCTACATCGCCACGCCCAGCGGCAAACTTCTGCTGTACAACAACAACCGCGATCCGGCCAAGGTTCGCCGTTTGATGCAACGAAGGCTCCGCGAGTTCGAGCAAAGTTCCGACAAACGCACCGAGGTCGCCGTGGTCAAACGGGGGAAGGTGGATGCAAGATGGAACGTTTCGGCTCCCAAAGGCGGACTGGTGGTGCGAGTTCAAGCGAGAGTTCTCGGTGGGTACGAACCGACGACGAATCGTTGGCGAACAATCTTCCAGAACGCTCTGTCGCGAGATAACTTGTGGATTACCAAAGCCGAACATCAAGCTCTCGTTCGGGAGCAAATTCCGGTAACGTTGCAGAAACGAATCGCTAGGTTTCACCTGGTCGACAATACTCGTGGCGAGCCGCCGATGTGGCGAGAAAACGAAATTCGAAACCTCGAATTTCGACTGAAAGAGGGCAAGTTAACTGGAAAAGTCGCCCTCCGAACCAAGCGTGGAGATCGCGGCTACGAGGCCGAACTCCGGGGAGTTGTGGAAATCAAAAAGGACAAAGTCGTTCGGTTCGATGTGGTGGCGCTGGGCCAGTTTTGGGGAGAGGGGACTTTCACTCGTGGAGCACCGAAAGGCAAGTTTCCACTGGCCATATCGTTCACTCTCGCCGACGGTTCGGACGTAGCCGATGACATCCCACCGCAAGGATCTCGCGGTTGGGTCCCTGGGTACATTCGATAAGGACGAAGCATGACCAAGAAGCCGATGGTCTATTGGCATTGGAATTATCGAGTGATCGCTGCTCAGGCGCCAGCTTAACAAATCAGGTGAGGTAGGCCACGAGCACGAGCCTCACCCCACGATCACCCGAGGTTGCTTCTCGGCTTCAGGCTCGGCGCGTCGAACGAGGTTGCGGACCATCAGCGGAACGTTCCCTTCGCCGAATAAAAGGAACCCCAGCGTTGCGGCTAACGGATTGTCGTCCGACCACCCGAAGTGAATTTCCGGCGGCGATCCGTGTTTCGACAATTCCAGCCCGATGGCTGCTATGACGTGAGCGATCGAGGCCGAACGCGTTACTCGAATTATGAAACGTCCTTCCTCCTGAATGATTTCCATGGAGGGCGTGAGCCAAAACTCACTCACATCCCCAAGTTCGACTTCCAGGAAAACGATGGGCACTTCCTGCGTCAAACGATGTTCTTCCCGAATGGCTTGTTCCTTTTCGGGAAGACTTCTCGTTCCGGGTCGATGAGGCACCAAGACCGGAAACTCGAGTAGCTTCAGGCTGTCCCACAAGAAACGCGTTTGGGAATCGGCGTATTCGAACCCAATGAAGCGAAGTTCGGTACTCCGACGGATACGCGAAATGATCGATGTGATCAGGATGATCAAAATCACACAAAGCGCG
The DNA here is from genome assembly GCA_964423615.1 of uncultured Alcaligenaceae bacterium. Taxonomy (GTDB): domain Bacteria; phylum Planctomycetota; class Planctomycetia; order Gemmatales; family Gemmataceae; genus CAYRFQ01. Next base: position 9,410 of record CAYRFQ010000098.1, read on the forward strand.
ATGAGAATTCCGTCGGGAGCGTTGAACATTATCGATATGGTTGTGTAGGCGAAGATCAGCGTGATGAGTCCAAAGTTGACGATCGACAACCACCACATCACTTGTTTCATACCGCCTTCTTCGGGCCTGGTTTGCCATCGGTCGATCAGTGTCGCGGCGCAACCACTGAAGATGAACACCAACACGCCCGTCGCGTAGGCTCCACTTTGGAGTTGTACGTCGGCATTGAACATCCACGTAATGATTAAGTTCAATCCTGTGAACAGCAAGATGAGCGGGCGAATCGCTTTGGCCCATTCGGGAGCCATCCCGTAACGGGGTAGATATTGTGGGATCAAGTTGAGTAACCCAGCCATCGCGCTGGCACCGGCAAACCAAAGGATCACGACAGTGGCCAGGTCGTAGAGGGTTCCGAAAAAGTTCCCGAACAACCACGGATTGATGTTGGTGTCGATCCCGTTGGCGTCGGCTCCGTGGCCATGGGCAACAAACGCGAGAGCACGGTTGGCCGCAGGTCCTCCTTCTCGCAACGCCTCGGGTGAAATCAACATCGTCACGACCATGGCCGAACCAAGGAGGTAGAAGCACATGATCACGGCGGCAGTAACCAACAGTTTCCGAGTGTTTCGGATTCGTCCCTGTGGGTTCTTCTTGTCGTCGTCTTTGTCCCCTCGGATCAACGGCATGACCATCAATCCTGTTTCAAAACCGCTCAGTCCCAAGGCCAATTTTGGAAAATACAACAGGCAGACGAGTAAGATGACGCCCCACGGAATCCCCTGACCACCACCGATGGCGAAACCGGTTTGATTGACTGGCCACCCCTCGAAATTCCATTTCGTTGGATCTTCGAGCGCCCCAAGCCACGTCGTGAGGCTTTCTGGGTGTTGTACGAGATAGGCGATCCCGCTGAGAATGATGCAGGCATTCAAAAACAGATAGACCCCCACAATGGCCACGGCAAGGCCAATCACTTCCTTGAATCCTCGCAAGAACGTCCCGCCCAAGACGACCAAGAGGATCATGGTGAAGACCAATCGTTGACGGTCGTGTGCGATGGAGTGATGGCCCGAGTGTTGTTGACCTCCAGCTGCTTCTTTGAGTCCGGCTTTCGTTTCTTCACCGGTCAAATAGTTCATCCCTTGGATCACAAGCGGATTCTCAATCAAGTGTTCCGCGGCGTCCGAAGCCGAGAGTGTTTTTGTAAACAGAAATGCCGTAGCCACGAACCCGAGTAAGGTCAAGACGAGGAGTTTTCCTGACCACCCTTTGACGACGCGCTCGAGTAACGAAATGGAGCCCATGCCGTGAGGCGACCGGCTTGCCACGTAAGCGTAGATTGGCAAAGCTCCACCAAGCGTGACCAACACGAGCAAAATCGTCGCGATCGGAGCGAGTTCGCCGGTGGCCACATAAGCAATGTACGGCAGGTAACCCAAGGTGCTGAAATAATCGACACCGGTCAAACACATGACCCACAACCAAAAACTTTGGTGGTCGGAAGGTGCCGGAGTTTGGGATTCTCCAGGATCGTCCGAGGTCGGTGGCGTATCGTGGGTGACAGTAGGTTCGGGGTCCTGAACGTCTTGAGAATTCGGGGAAGTCATCGAAAACTAACCACTGAGACAGAGAAAAAAGAGCCTTTCCAGGCTCCGAATGGAGCAATCGTACTCCGTCTCGGTCAGGGCGCCAAGCGTTCGAGTTCCCAATCGGTATCTGAGAGGCGAAAACGCAGGCGGTCGTGTAGCCGATTGTCTCGACCTTGCCAAAACTCGATGACCTTTGGAACGACACGAAAACCGCCCCAAAACGGCGGACGAGGTACCTGTCCTTCATCCCCGTATTGCTTTAAAACTTCGGCGACTTTGTGTTCCAATTCTTCTCGAGACAGGATGACTTGACTTTGCGGGGAAGCCCAAGCACCGATCCGACTGCCCCGTGGGCGTTGTTCGTAATACGCGTCGGATTCTTTCGAGCTGGTGCGTTCGACAGTGCCTTCGATCCGAACCTGTCGATCCATTGGTTCCCAGAAAAAGACTAGAGCGGCATACGGATTGTTCGTGAGTTCGCGGGCTTTCCGGCTTGTGTAATTAGTGTAGAAGACGAATCCGCGTTCGTCGATCCCTCGCAATAGAACCATCCGTGCAGACGGGATTCCTTCCGGAGTACAAGTAGCCAGTGTCATGGCTTCGGGTTGTTCGATTTGGCCGGCTTGGGCTTCTTGGAACCAAGCCCGGAACTGTTCGATGGGATTGTTGTGAGTCGCAAACTCACGCAGTCCTTGTGTTTCGGGGTGTATCTTAGGATCGACAAAAGACATCAGCGTACTGTTGTTGGGGTTGGTGGTGTATCAAGAGAGTGAGCGAGACAATTGAGCAAGATGATGGAAGAAATGAAGTGAGTTGCTCGTAGGATTAATTGGAGGAGTTGATCAATCAAGTAAGAAATGAGCAAGAAGTATCAAATAAAGAGTGTGGAGAGGTTATATGGAGAGAATAAAGTCCTGCTGTTGAATTCTTTGGCGTCGCCCAGTCACCAAGGTCTTCAATCAGCAGGACGTATTTCATATTACTCTACTAGATGAAAAAAACAAGTAGTTTTGTTTAAAAAAATCACGAAATTTTCTTTTTCTACCTGTCGGGTTCGGCGGGGAATTAAAACACGCTACGAATTTCGAGGGAGAAATCAACCTCCCAAACATCAGACAGGCCGATTCGAGAAAGGCACAGGGAGTCAACACCAGATGCCTTTTCTTCTCTTCTTCCCTCAGTTCTTTCGAATGTGCTCCAACCGTGGTACGGCTTCGTCAGGGTGATTCCTTTTTTCACATTGGAGAGAATAGACAACGCGTTCTCAACCGATGCGAAAGGACTTATGACGATTCCGACGTCAAAAGCTTAAACAATTGAATCACCCTGCGGCTTCGTCGGTGGTGTGGACTTCACTAGCCCTATAAATAGGCGAACCCGGTGAGAGTTTACATCGCCAGAAAGTCACAACGTTTTGCCTTTAAATAGTTTGTGACTTCATCGTTGGGAGAGCCCCGTTTCACCTGAAATCTGCAATGATACCGGAGTGTCATTTTTTCGAATCTGAAGGTCTCACAACCACTTATGGAAAACCGTCTCTTCGGGTTCGCTTATTTTAGGTCTACACAGCTGGATCCGAGACACATCAGTCTCAAGATGAAATCAAGAGCCACCACCAAGCTGCGTAAGAACTTGGCAAAGTCTAAAGTCCTTGGAGGAAACCTCAGACAATCGCATCTGCAAGCAGACGGAGATTCGACGAACGAACAAAGTGGTTCTACCGATTTTACTTGGCTATGTTTTGCCGAGCTACTGGGTTTGACGGAGACTCGAATCTACGTCCGGAAAGGGATTCTCAACTCCAACGGCGAGTCTCGAGAAAAGGCCGACTTGGATGGAATTAGCGACTTTTCCCGATCCCAACGCGAGTTGGTTCGGAATCCGCCTTCGAATCCCGAACAAGAATCATACGGATACAACGAACTCAAGACTTTGTGGATTTCGTACGGAGAATTTGTCTTTTACCACGGGAACGCCGACGGAATCGACGGTGATGGCTACTGCGTAAGTAGTTAAGCTCCAGCCACTGGTGGTCCGTTGTTTCCTTCTCCGACAGAGGCCTCGATTTGAGCAGCATCGAGTTTCGCTCTTGCCTTTGCCTTGGATCTTTGGAGATTGGCTCGGCCTTCGACCAGAGTCACGGTGATGCCACCTTGCACGACCTGTTCGTCTTGATTGATGATTTGTCGATGCCAGGTGATTTCGGCCCGTCGCCCGCGTGATCGTTCGTCGATTTCGAGAATCTTGGTGTTGACACGGATTGTGTCGCCAACGAAGACGGCACGCTTGAATTCCCAATTCTCGACTCGAAGGAAGGCCAATGTTCGCATTGGTGGAGCGTATACGGAAAGACCACTGCTGATGGACCAAACGAGAACGCCGTGAGCGATGGGTTTGCGAAAAGGGGTAGTTTTGGCAAACTCGTGATCGATGTGAATGGGGTTGTAGTCGCCGCTGACGCCAGCGAAATTAATGATGTCGGCTTCCGTGATAGTGCGTCCAAGAGAAATCCATTCTTGGTCAACTTCGACGTCGTCGAAGAAATTGTGTATATCCGAAAACGACATGAACTTTCTCCCGCCACAATGGTCCAATCTCAAGGAAGTCGAAAAGTTATCATACCGTACGACTCAACCACCACCAAGTCCTCTGCAACTGAAACTAGGGCAACAATGCGACTGGTTTGCGTTCAGGACCGGTACCATCGACACCAACGTATACGACTTCCGCCTCGGTTACTTGTAACACCTCGCCGTCTCGGTCGGCTTCCACTTGAACATGCATCGTGATCGAGGTTCGACCGATCTTGACCTTACGCGTCAAGAAACTTACGACGTCCCCGACGAGAACGGGCTGATGGAATTCAACGCGGTTGACGGCGACTGTGACGACGATGGGGAGTTTGCCCCCCGCTCGGACGACTTCCCGCCGTGCTCCGATAGCGCCCGCTTGATCGATGTGACTGAGAATTACCCCGCCAAAAATCGTTCCGAGGGGATTCGTATCTCGCGGCATCATGGCCACTTGGATGGCAAGGTATTGTTCATTCATTGGAAGGCATCTCGTTGTTCAGTTTTTCGGAAACCAGTCAGCTGGATTCTGGTAACGTGCGGTGTTTTCTAGTACATCAGACTGAATCGCAAGCGTAGCTCGGTTTTTCAAAGTTGGACGAGTGGTTCGGACGGCGATCAAGAAAACGCTACGCGCGGCCATAACACGGGGGCGAACTGCATGTTCCGGGGTTGCACTGGACGCATGGATTGGGAGAGGTCGAGAGGTTGGTATATTAAAGGCTCGAAGCAGCTCCAATTGCTAGTTTTGGGGTGAATCTACGAGAGAGATGCGTTTTTTATCTTGGTGCCTGTCTTCCGAATTAGTGCGGCAAGAAAAAAACGCCTGTGATGAACGTCCCAATCCAGGCTACCAGAAACACTATGCCGAGCGGCAGATGAATCCGAACACGGTAGGTCCGTCCGGTGAGCCACATTATGGGAAGGAGAATGGCTGCCGGAACCGCAAACGCCAGGTGAACGTAGAATTCGGTCCACGTGTCGGTGTCCGTGAAGTGGTTGTCGAAGAGATCTGGGTCCAAGACTCTCGCGAAGACTTCAAGTCCCAAAAGCGCTGTCAGGGTCAAGACGACCGCGATTGTGTTGATCCAACCGTGAATTCGTGGCTTCTTGAGAGCTAACGAAATCAGTGCAGCTATAATGAGTACGCTCACGGCTGACACCGCAACCTTGAGCAACAGAATGACATTTCCAGCGGTGTACACAGGCGCGTATCCTGCCTACGTTTCTCCAGGGCTTCAAAAACGAGCGGAACCAAATCGTATCGTACCGTTTTCGATCGGTTCGAGTGAATTGATTCTTTTAGTCCTATGTTAGCTTTGGTGGTCAATTTGACACCGGCGAACCGATTAGATTCTGATTCCGGAGTGGAGCAAGGTAGTTTGGTCTTGTGTCCTCTTTTTTACAATTCGCGAGGCTTTTCTCTACTTCGGCCAAAAAGCTGGATGAAGAAATCAAGAGGTCGGAGAGAGCGAGGACGCTCTTGGGACACGCAATTGTCAAGCCGCTCGTTTCCGGGTTTGAGGAGGTTTTTCTTTCCAACGGTTGTGCAGCCAGAAATATTGCTCGGGGGCTTGCTTGGCGAGTCTTTCGATCGCCGCAGTGAAGCGTTGGGTGATGGCCTCGACGGGGTTGGGATGGTTCTTGTACTCTTCCGGGTCGATCCAGTCGTCGCAGATGATTTGGTATCGGCATGGTTCGCCCACTTTCATGGTGCCAGAGACCATCATGGGGACGTTGTATTCGATCGCCATCAATGCCACGGCTTTGTGGGTGGAAGCAGGACGACCAAAAAAATCGACGAAGGCGCCTTTACGTCCAGCGTTTTGGTCACCGAGCGTCGCCAAGGCAGACCCGCTGGCGAGGACTTCGTTTATTTTGTCGTAGTCGCCTTTTTTCGCTAGCATCACCTGTCCGGTGTTTTGCCGGAATTTTCGAAGGAATTGGTCCAGGTACGGATTGTCGAGGGTTCGGGCGATAGAGTAGATCGTGATGCCACAGAGCCCCAAAAAGTATCCCGCCAATTCCCAGTTTCCGAAGTGACAAGTGATCAGGAGCAAGGGGCGATCCGATAGGATTCCCTGGACCAGCCGTTCGGGATTCACTGGGGTGACATGCTGTTGGCGGTTCGTGACGTGGAACTTTCGTGGAATCAACACGATCTCGGTAAGGAGAGTGCAGAAGTGTCGATACACGTTGCGGACCATCTGGTCTCTCTCGGTAAGTGTGTATTGGCCGGGAAACGCATGTTCCAAGTTCTCGATTGCGACCAGACGGTGTCGTTTATCGACTTTGTAGGCGATCCAGGCGAGAACGTGGGCGAACGCTCGTGCTTGGCTCCATGTTAACATCTGCAGGATGCAGACGACGAATCGGACGACGAGGTAAATGGTGTAATCGAACGACGCAGAGCGTTTTTTTTTCTTTTGGGCCATTGAGGTCACTCCTTTGACCTGGTGAGGATTGTCGAGTGCGGTAGTTGGTGCCGTGAGGTCGGCTGATGATTTCAGGTTGGTGCATGGAACCCGGATCGACGAGAGTGCAGTTAGTTGTGGGGTGTGCAAAAAGTTTGTGACGATGGCAAACCCATCCAGGTTGGTGGTGTGTCTTTGTTGCCCCTCTCGCTCAAGCTGGACACACCCTACAGACCAGTTCAACGCGACAACCACGAATTCGTCGGTCCTTTCTCTGGCCAAGAAGTCACAACGGTAGTTCGACTGTTTTACCTTCGGTCGCGGCTTTGTAAATGGCCAGGATGACCTCGACGGACCGACGACCCTCGCGACCATCGACAAGAGGTTCGCGGTTTTCCTGGATGGCCGCGACGAAGTCGGCTAGCTGCCGTCGATGGCCTTCGTAGGAAATGGCTGCCGGATCGCTCGATCCGCCCGAAGCTCCGACTTTCTTCGAAAAGCGTTCTTTGATTGTGTTGTCCTCTGGAATGGCCGGAGTGAGTTCCCACTGGAGGATGTCGTCTTGTTCGATGATGACAGTGCCCTTGTCGCCGTGGATGGCGATCGTTTTGGGCAAACCGGGGTGGACACTGGTTGTTGCCTCAATGACGCCGAGTGCTCCGTTATCGAACCTCAGACACGCAACCGCTGTGTCCTCGACTTCGATTCGTTCATGGGCAAGGGTCGCAGTGAATCCGCTAATGTGCGTCGGTGCGCCCATCATCCAGAGTAACAAATCGACGTTGTGGATGGCCTGGTTCATCAGAGCACCGCCACCGTCGAGGGCCTTGGTGCCCTTCCAACCGCCTTCGTCGTAATACTCTTGGGTGCGCCACCATTTGCAGGTCGTCTCGCCGAGGGTGACACGGCCAAACCGTTTGGCTTCGACGGCCTTTTTTAGTTCCATGTTGGCGTCACCAAAGCGAGATGGGAAGATCGTGCATAGCTTGACGTTGTTCTTCTCGCAGGCATTGATGATGTTGTCACACCGCTGGAGGGTGATCTCGAGTGGTTTTTCGACGACGACGTGTTTGCCCGCCTCGGCTGCCGCGACGGAGGGTTCCATGTGGGCACCGCTTGGCGTTGTGACAATGACAATGTGAATGTCATCTCGGTCCAGAGCTTGTCGGAGGTCAGGATAGATTTCTCCTTCGAAGCCCATATCGGCCGCAGTCGCTTTGGCCTTTTCGGGGTTGCGAGTAACGAGAGCTCTGAGTTCCGCTTCGGGTATGTCCGCCAAAGCCTTGGCGTGGAATTTGGCAATCATGCCCACGCCGACGATTGCACATCCAAGCATTGTTATCCCTCATTTGCGTCTGCGGTCGTTCGTTGTTGGATTGCCTTGGCTGCCTGCCAGAAATATTGCAATCCGCTTACTCCGGCTACAAGCACCATAGCGTAAATCAAACTAGTTCGGACGTGCAAGACCCAGTTGATTTGGGCTTGCATTTCTTCGAAATATTCCAAAGTAACGAAGACAACGAGCAGGACCACACACTGGAGTACCATTTTGATTTTGCCCAAAAGTCCGGCTCCGAAAGCGAGTCCCTGTTCTTCCATAAATTGTCTCAGGCCGGTGATCATGAATTCGCGGCTGATCACCAACGCTACCATCCACGCTTCGATTCCCGAGTTCTGCACTGCGACAAGGAAGACCAACGCCCCGCACACGATGACTTTGTCCGCAAGCGGATCGAGGACTCTTCCGAGTGGGGTCGAAAGGTCGTACATGCGAGCGATACAACCATCGAGCCAATCGGTAAAGGCGGCCAGTCCAAACAGCCCCACACAAGCCCACCAAATCTCGAATCCAATGCACACGAAGAGGCCCACTGCCATCACGAAACGCGAAGCGGTCAGTTGGTTTGCCAAATTGAACAACGGGACTTCTTGGGAAGTTTTCGCAGTAGTTGGGGCCGACATGGGTCACCTGATGGGGCCAATGTTACGGGCGATCAAGTCGTAGTCGTCGGGACCGGTCACCTTGACAGTGGTGATGTCTCCGGGTTCGAGATTCTTCCCTTTGACACGCACCAGACAGTCGATGTCTGGTGCGTCGGCCATCGAGCGAGCGTGGTGGTGGTTGGGAACTTCGGGGTCGGCTCCATCGATGATGACGTCGATCTCTTTGCCGACCTGGGCGTGACTCCAGGCAAGGGCATTCTCTTGTTGGGCCAACATCAGCCGCTTGCGTCGATCTTCCTTGACTTCTTCGGGGAGATGGCCGTCCAAACGTGTTGCGGGTGTGCCCGGTTCGTAGGAGTATGGGAACACACCTGCTCGCTCGAAGCGGACTTCTTTGACGAAGCCGGCTAATTCTTCGAACTCGGCTTCCGTTTCGCCCGGAAAGCCGACGATAAAAGTCGTGCGAAGCGAGAGGTTCGGGATGCCGGCGCGGAGTTTTTCCAACAACGTTTCTGTTTGGTCGCGGTTGACGCTGCGTAGCATGCGTTTGAGGACACGATCGTTGATGTGTTGCAAGGGCATGTCGAGGTACGGAATGATCTTTTTCGCGCTGGCAATCGTCTCAATGAGTTCATCGGTGAAGTGAATGGGATAGGCGTAGAGAATTCGTATCCACTCGATGCCATCGACCTTGTCCAGTTCTTTTAGCAATTGTGCCAATCGGACTTTTCCATAGAGGTCGAGTCCGTAGTACGTCGTGTCCTGGGCAACGATGATCAACTCGCGAACGCCATCCTGGGCGAGTTCGTTGGCTTCTCGTACGACTTCCTCGATGGGTTTGGTGACGTGTTTGCCACGCATTCCCGGTATGGCGCAAAACGTACAAAGTCGGTCGCAACCCTCTGAGATTTTCAAGTAGGCGTAGTGCCGTGGCGTGACGCGGAGGCGGGCCGTATCTTCCAAGGCCCTGACCGGAGCGGGTCGGAAAAGAGATTGCTGTTCGTTGCGTTGTTGGACGGCTCGATCGACGACTTGGGCGATGTCCTCGCGTCCGAAAACGCCCACGATTTGATCGACTTCGGGAACGTCCTGGAGTAATTCGTCTTTTCGACGTTCGGCCAGACACCCGGCGACAACGACGGCACCGACATCGCCTTTTTTCTTCAAGTCCAGCATTTCACGGATGACGGACAGCGACTCTTCGCGGGCCGATTCGATGAAACCGCAGGTGTTCACGACGACTACGTCGGCTCCCTGGGCATCCGGAACGAGCGTGTATCCGTCCTGGGCGAGTTTCCCCAACATACGCTCAGAGTCGACCAAGTTTTTTGGACATCCCAAGCTCACAAAACAATAGCGGCCTTTCGACGCTTTAGGGGATTCAACCACGGGTAAGTGATCCATATTATTCATCCTGACTGACAGAATTAGTGATGGGTTCGAGAGATTCCATCAGCGTAAGAGACACATCTTGCCAACGAGAAGTTTGCTCCCGTCACCGTTGGGAGGCCTATGAACAGTCACAGTGGAACGCCCAACTCGAATCATCTCCGAGTGGCGAACATCAAAGGTCGCACTACTTGCCACATGAATGCGGAAGGGTGAAAAAGGTTCTGCTGTTACGAAATCCAACAAGTTTCAAGGGCGGATCATCATTTAGCCTGGTCCGAAGAGGTTTCACAATTTTTCTCTGCAATTACACATGCCTTTACGAAGGCCTATTTGCCACTTGAACCATTGAGTCCGAGTTGTCCCTCTCTGAGTAGTCGCAGGTTGATCGAGAATCGGAAGTTGATTCATCAGTTGCTCTCGGTCCCGGTTTGGTCCGGAATCGCTTCCGCTTGCACCAGCTCAATGGATTCGATCAGAAGAATAGAAATCTCATGGATTCGTTCTTTTGGAAGGTCGTCCTCATTCGTCGAGGGAAACACGGTGGCGGTCGTTCGCCCCACCTAGATCATCTCAGTATGACGGATTTCAAATGCTTCACCACTGGTCATTTTGATTCGGAATGATTGAGAGGGTTCGGCATTGACGTAATTCAGAATTCGACGGTTAGTCATCATTGTCCGGTTCTCCGTGTATCAATTCTTGCCTGCAATCCTCCAGCCTTGAGGAGAGCGAAAGTGGTTTGCCTTGATGTCACTTACAAGCCTCCAAAAAGTCCTGATGAATTGGTCTTCCGCCCAAGAGTTTTTCTGAGAACCTTCAAGGTTAGTGTAGGGCAGCTGTTTTCTGTTGCTTCCAACAGATGATTATACAAGTGCTCACAGAAAATGTCGGGACTTTGCGATGAGCGAAAGTTACGGTCGGTGGGAATCGAGATTTGTTAGCGAAGTTACGGTGGACGGGTGGGAAACCGTGCGGACCAAGAAGCTGTCAACGAATTTGTCGCTGTTTGTTGTCTCGAAGTCGACGTTAGACTTTGTCTTCTGTGGTGGGCACGAAGGCTTTGCGATGCCGACCTGGCACCTCAGCTCGCCTGCTACTCTTCTTGCCAATCAGTTTTTGCCAAGAGTTCTTTCACGGCATCGCGGAGCTGACCGAACTTGATGGGGCGGGTGAGAATGGCGACGTTGGGTCGTGCTCTGACTTTTTCGGTGAATTCTTGTTGGTCTTCAGACAGCATCAAAATGCCGGCGCAGGGGCGTCTCGCGCGCGAGGCCTCGTCCATGATTCGGTCGAAGACGTAGATGCCGTCTTCTCCAGCTGTTCCGGCATCCATGATCAACGAGTCGAATGGTTGTTGGCGGAAGCGATCCAGGGCGCGAACCGGATCGCCCGAGATGAACACGCGGTAGCCCAGTTTCTTGAATCCTTGTCGTAGTGCGTCCTGGAGCTTGGGTTTTCCTTCGACGATAAAGACAGAATTCGATGGATTATTTTTCGAGTTGGAACTGTGTCCTTCGAGTTCACGGCGGACGTCGCGGATGGCGTCAAGAAGTTGGGAAGGTGTTTGGTAGCGTTTGTGTGGGTCGAGAGCCATCATCGTATCGATGAGTCGGAAGACCGATGGGGGGGCGGTGACGTCTTCTTCCGTCAGGGTATCGGCGTTGAGGAAGCGAGAACTCCGCATCCGTTCGTTGGGGTTGCGGCTTTTTTCGAGAGGAGATCGCCCGGTCAACAGTTCGTAGGCCACAGTGCCCAAGAAGTAAATGTCGCTCCGAGTGTCTCCCAGTGGGACGCCGGTGGCTTTCTCGAGTCCAGCGTAATCGACGGTCCGATCCACTTTCGCATCGGCGTCTCTGTGGAGGTTTTGATTTAACGTCGCGAGACCGAAGTCCACCAGTTTGGGGACTCCCTCGGAGGAGACGAGCACGTTTGTGAGTTTCATGTCGCGGTGGGTGACGCCGCGTGAGAAAGCGTAAACGAGGCCTGTTGTAACGCCTTCCAGGATTTTGATGGTTTCGAGCGGTTCGAGTTTATTCCGGATTTTAAGAATGTCTCGGAGGTTTCCCCCTTCCACAAATTCCATTACGATGTAGAATTGCTTGCCTTCGTGGTCACACCGAACGTTGATGATTTCCACAATGTTGGGATGTTTCATGGCCATCCCGACTTGGCCTTCCCGCTCGAACAAATCGATGTTTTTGCGGTTCTCTGTCCACCGGCTCCGGAGGACTTTGACGGCGACGACGTTCCCCGTCAGGGGATCATCAGCTCGATAAACTCGCCCGAATGTGCCGGAAGAGATTTTGTAGAGAATCCGGTAACCACCGTAGAAATACCCGTCACTCTCCAGCTTCATGAGTTTGTGACTTTGCCAGGGAGTGAGATAGCCTTTTCTCTCCAGAGCCCGAACGAGGGGTTGTGCATCACCCTCGCGGGAACCCGTTTCCTGATACCCCTCTTGAAGCTGGTCCAAAGTCAACAGTCCGAGTCGGACAGCGTGTTGGCCGATCGTAGCTGCGTCCAGATTTTCCATGGTATGAAACTTTTAAACAGAGTTGCGCCCATCCCGTTCTACAGTCCGATTCATTGTATCCTGGCTTTAGGCTTTCACAAGCGGAGGAAGGCTGGGAGTGGTTTCAGGGTGGTCCGAAGAATGGGGTCGTGCAAAGTAGGTAGGCGGGAAACGTCGTATCGGTCTAACGCAACTAAAGAGTTGACAGACGGGAGAAGAACCACAAGGCTTACGGTGATTCAGATTACATTTCTTGGAACGTTCGGCATGGAAGCTGGCGGCGGATAGCGATTCCTTTGCAGTAACATCCCTGGTATTCCACGGCAAGACACCACACGACGTTCGCGCGGAGCCGGAATGCGTGACGGTGGACGATTACCTCCAGATTCACCTCCACTTCTTCGCCGGGTTCCAGGGGGCGGTCGACGAGCAAACGCACACCCGTTTCGGACACGTCCAAGACCGTAAGGGCGATATTCCTTCCGAGGCCCATGACTCCGCGAAAGCAAGTGGCTTTCGTGTTTTGTAGGTTTTACGTCAGATCGAACGACGACGATTGATTCTTCGGCGACGAAGTTTGTCCATGGTTTCGTTCCTCCCTTGGAAACGTAGTTTACGGTTTGGCGGAGGACAATAAATTCCATTTGTGTTTGTTGGATCGACACCCCGGTGGCGAACATCTACGTTGTTCGCTGAGGGCTTTGTGCTCGGCCTTCATCTCCCTATAACAACTTTGAGCATCAAGATAGGCATGGACCTCCGGCCCAACATCCGTCGAAGAACTTGGGCCGATGGCGGATAAAGCACGAATTATTCCATTGGTAGGATTCCGACAACCGATTGGGGGTATAGCAGTGACGTCTCATTTTATACCAAACATGAACATTCCTACCTTGGTGTTTCCAACGAGTGGGCAAGCTGCGCGGCATGTGTCGCTGATGATCGAAAGTCTTATCCGCCAGAACAATTCGGCCAGTCGTCCGACGGTTCTTGGTTTGGCTACGGGTTCGACGCCAGTGGGTCTTTATCGAGACCTCATTCGGCTCCACAAAGAAGAAGAACTGGATTTTTCCCGAGTCATCACGTTCAACCTCGATGAGTATTTTCCGATGTCTCCGGAAGACATTCACTCGTACAACCGATGGATGCGGGAAACGTTTTTCGACCATATAAACATTCAATCCCAGAATATTCATATTCCAGACGGTACGATCCCCATCGAAGAGGTGGAAGATTACTGCGCTCGTTACGAACAACTCATTCATCGCGTGGGCGGAATCGATTTGCAGATTTTAGGGATCGGTCGGACTGGGCACATTGGGTTCAATGAGCCCGGTTCGACGCGGCACAGTCGCACGCGATTGGTGACGCTTGACCCTGTGACGCGTCGCGACGCCGCGAGCGGATTTTTTGGGGAAGAGAACGTTCCACATCAGGCCATTACGATGGGTGTGGGGACGATCTTGGAGGCCCGCAAGATCGTCATCATGGCTTTCGGCGAGCACAAGGCCCCAATCGTCCAGCGGACCGTAGAAGAAGGCATCACCGATGCCATCGCAGCCAGTTTCCTCCAACAGCACTCGGACACGACGTTTCTGCTCGATGAAGCCGCAAGCGGCTATATCACACCGGTGCGGCGGCCGTGGGTCACTGGTCACATCCAGTGGACTCCTCAGATGATACGTCGAGCTGTCATTTGGTTGAGTCTTACGGTGAACAAGCCCTTACTTAAACTTTCGGATGACGACTTCCGTGAGCATTTGCTCTATGGCCTTCTGCGAGAACACGGGCCAGCCGAACGTCTGGGGCGTCAAGTGTTTGACCAGATGATGGCGACGATTTCGACCCAACCGGGAAGGCCGCTTGTTTCCGGGGAGGCCGATCAACCGCTTTCTCTCGTCCAGCCAATGAGGCCGGAGGAGTCCCAAGAGCCATCGAGGAGTGAGGAGAGTTCTGTTGGCGGAGAATCGACTTCCGAGGGAGGGCCAACTCGGTCGGAACCCGAAACGCGAGTGTTTCGGGACTCAGGGATCAAAAAGCCAACCGGTACAACCTGCCTCATTTTCAGTCCTCACCCTGATGACGACGTGATCAGCATGGGGGGAACGCTTATCCGGCTCGTCGAACAAGGTCACAAGGTCCATGTTGCCTACATGACAAGCGGCAACATCGCCGTCTTCGACCACGACGCACTCCGGTTCACAGACTTTGTTATGGCGTTCAACGATCTATTCGAAATCGACAAGGATCGTACGAGCCAGGTGAAGACACGGGTTCAAGATTTCCTCAGTCAGAAACATCCTGGCCAACCCGATTCTTCGGAGGTGCTGACGATCAAGAAGTTGATCCGGGAGACCGAGGCGCGTGCGGCAGCGCTGGCCTGCGGTGTTCCGCCCGAGCAACTGGAGTTCATGGACCTCCGATTTTACCGTACCGGCACGATCGCCAAGGCACCGCTGCAACCACAAGACATTGATGACATCGTTTCCTTGCTTCAGCGGCTTCAACCTGCACAAATATATGTAGCTGGTGAACTGTCGGATCCACATGGCACACATCGGATGTGTGCCCAGGCCATCTTTCAGGCCGTGGAACGGGTACGGGAGCAAAATCAACTGTTCGAAGTCTGGCTCTACCGAGGGGCCTGGGAAGAGTGGGAACCACACGAGATCGAGCGAGTCGTTCCGATCAGTCCGGACGACCTGGAACGCAAGAAGCAGGCGATCTTCCGTCATCAGTCTCAGAAGGACCGAGCCATGTTTCCTGGTGGGGCGGATCGTCGAGAATTTTGGCAACGAGCAGAGGACAGGAACAAAAATACGGCCAAGTTATACGACACCTTAGGATTGCCCGAATTCTATGCCCTGGAAGGGTTTGTTCAATGGCAGGGAGACTGATGTCTTGACAGGGGGTTCAGCAAGCAAGGAAATTCTGACAGTTTTCCTTTGCCTTCAGCGCTCACTCCTCGAATTCCGACGTATGATGTAGTAAGGAAGGGTACAGGCAGAGATGTTTTCCTTTCTCCCACGGGCAGGCTGGAGCAGGGAAAACGCGATGAAACGAAATTAACCCGGAGGGGACAAACACAATGAGCGGTTTTACGGGAAAACGAGCTTCCGGCGCCTCGAAGAAGCAGAATCGCCGGGATCGGATTATGAATCTCACCACGGCTCGCATGATGCTCCCCTTGGTGGCCCGAGTTGTAACCGACGTGTTAGAACACCAACGAGAAATCGAAAAACTTCAACCGGAACTGGATCGTCTGGACCGTCATCGTCATGATCTCGTTTGGCTTGAACGAAAACGCCGCTATGAAATTCGTGAGGAAATCGAACTCCGAGAGAAGAAGCTTCGCGCGGCCACAAAAGAGATCAGGCAACTGGGACTTTCGTTGGTCGACAGTGAAATTGGTCGAGTTGGATTCCCGACACTGGTGAACAATCGCCCAGCTTTTTTTGCTTGGTGGCCAGAAGAAGAAGGGATCACTTGCTGGCACTTCGCCACAGAGACTCGTTGCCGCAATATTCCGGCTGCCTGGTTCGAAGAAGACGATGCGGATGCTTCGAAAACAGACATCTAAGTCGTTCTTTGGGACAACCAACCAGCTCGTTTCGCTCCAAGCCGCCAGTTCTTTATGGCGGCTTTTTTTGTTTGTGTTACTGGCTCATCACGAACACAAGTAGGTTTCCTATGCCTTCATCTTGGGCTAAAGAAAAGGCCGGGCCTTGGGTGCACGGATCAAGAAGTGTCTTGTTTGTTCTGGTGCTTTGGGATCTTTGGGTTTGTACTCACGGGTAAGAACTATTCCCCCTGCGGAGCTTAGGAACCAAAACACGACACTTGTTTATCCGAATACCCGCGAACAGGAAGAAGGACTTTGAGTGCCCCATCCGTTGTTTTTTCTGTTTTTCCTGCTCCGCTTGGGTCGGGTCCTCTCTACTTTAGAAAAATGGTCGGAACGCCAGAATTTACCGTAATTCCTTGAGTTTGTCGTTCACCTCTCTCCACAAATCTTGCCAAGCTCGTTGTTCGGCTTCCTCGTAAGTCTCCAGCTGAGTCTCATCCCGGACAGACGCCAAGTCGGAGTCCGTAAGGAAAAGCTGCAACCGTTTCTTTGCCAAGTGGACGGCTTGATCGCTGGGCTTCGCGAGGATTGTGACGCACGATTTCAGCTCCCCTTCGAGCCAGGTGAGGGCTCGCCTCCGCCAAATTGGACGTTCTTTCTCTTTGATGAGTGAGAAATCCTTGCCTTTTCCGCTACAAGCGAGGACTGCTGCACAGGCCGCGTTGTAGCGATGAGCGGGAGTCGAAGTCGTTGCCAGTTTGGGTTGTTTTGTGAAGGCGAGATGGAACAACTCCGCCGCGGTCGCGTATCGCTGTTCGTTCACCAGGCAAAACGTGGCCAGGGCGAGAGCTTGATTCGGTTTGAGGTCCCAGGGGGTGGTTGGTTCGTGCTTGTTCAAGAGTTCTTGGTAATCGAGGTATCGATTTGCGAGTTGATGGAGGTTTTGCGACTTGAGTTTGTCTTGGGGGTTGGAAGTGAGCCGTGATGCTTGTTCGAACGCCCTCGCCGCGTGTGCGTATCGTCCTTTTTCCAGGTACGCCAGGCCCAGTGCATTGTGCGCGGGTGAGGACTTCGGTTCGAGCCGAACGACTTTCTGAAACGCAAGGATCGCCAAATCGATCTGGCCATTTCGAAAATAGGCGACCCCCAGGTTGCGGAACCCGCCGGAGTCTCGTCGGTTGAGGGCTACGACTTTACGGAATGCTTCGATGGCTTTGTCGTGGAACTGGGATTCCAAGTAAGCCAAGCCCAAGTTGTAGTGGGCCAGGGGTGTGGTTGGACGAAGGGCGACGGCCTTTTGTTGTGCTTCGATGGCTTGTTGGTATTCTTTCACGTCGACCAGAGCCGTGCCCAAGTTGGTGAGGGCGTGATAAAAGTTCGGTTTTCGATGGATCGCTTTTCTGTAATGTGCGATGGCCGCCTCAAGCTGGCCCTTGTCCTGGAGGTACAGCGCTACCGAGTTGTAAGGTTCGGCGTACTGGGGATTGGCCGCAATGGCTTTTTTCGCGTAATCAACGGCTTTGATTTGATCGCCTTTGATTGACCAAGCGATGCCGAGGTTTGACAGACTATTGGCGTGATCCGGTTTTCTCTTGAGCGCTTTGTGATACCATTCGATGGCTTGATCGTGGTCGTTTTGGTCCGAATACCACTGGCCAACGTGGTAATAAGGGAGATACAACAGGGGCGATTGCTTGATGGCTTGTTGGAATTGTTCGAGTGCTTGTTGCTTCTTGCCAAGAGCCAGGAGAGTAATGCCGAGGTTACTTCGGTAGCCCGCGGCGGGGCGTCGAGCCAGGGCTTTTTGGTAGCATGCGAGTGCCTCTTCGTAGCTGCCGAGGCTGTGCAGAGCAATCCCCAGGTGGTTGTAGACCGCGGAGGAATTCGGACGGGTTGCTAACGCCACACGGAAGAATCCGACCGCTTCTTTGTTGTCTTTGCCAAGCAGCGAGGTTCCGAGCATGAAATTCAATCGGAAATGGGTTGGATGGTGGTGTTGGGCTTGGCGTAGCAAAGGCATGGGGTCGGCGCCGACGGTCTGTAGGCGCCAGGCGAGCATAAAGAGCAGGTGTGGAGACTGGTTGCGTGGGTCGACTTGTTTGGCGAGGTGTTCGAGGGCTTTCCTGTTGGTCCAAACGTTTGGTTGTCGGAGTTTGTTTTTCCATTTGCCAGGGTCACTCAAGCGAGTAATTTCATGGAGCCATTTTCGCCGTTTCGGGTCTTTTGTCACGCTCGCCCAGGTGTCGAGCCCCTCGACGATGTGTTGACGAATGGCCGAGGCTCGGACTTGTTGGGCGAGTTTTTGCGGGTCGTGGTGCTTGAGTCGGTTTGGTTGTAAGAATACTTGCTCGTAGCGAATTTCGGGGTCTGGAAAGAGGGTCTTGCCGGAGATTGTTAACGGAGATTTTCCGAAGGAAGCGGTGTCCAAGGCCTCGGCGAACTCGATGTCCAGGGCAGCCTGGTTCCATTTTGCAGTCAACTTGGGCGTCTCGTCATTGAGTCGCTGTTGGGCTTGGTCGAGTTGTCCTCGGGCCTCGTCCCACAAGTGTTTGTCGGCAAGTCGATAGATGCTGGCCAACTCGGTTTCGAAGGCTTGGCGGTTCTCGTTGGCCCTTGCCTGGCGATTCCGTTGTTGTTCTTCTCGTTGGGCGAGTCTGACGTCCCCGGCCGCTTGTCTCCATTGGGCCTTCATCTCTGGCGTTCCTTCTGGGAGCCGTTGTTTGGCTTGCCCAAGTTGTTGTTGGGCTTCGCCCCAGAGTTGTTTGTCGATCAGGCGATAGACGTCGGTGAGTTCGGTTGCGAAGGCTTCTCGTTCCTTTTGCGATCGGACGAGGGCGGCTCGCTTGTCGGCTTCCTGACGTTGTTTTTCTTCGGCGTGAACGCTTTGTCGCCAGTATCCCACGGCGACCAGGACGGCGAACAACATCAGGACGGAGCCCATCAAAGCGATCGTGATCGACTGTCGTTTTCGGCTTTCGGCTACTTTGACCTCCGCTTGGGCGCGATGGACTTCGGCCTTCTTGAGTTTTTCTTGAAGTTGACTTCGATACGTGCGGATGGCTTCGGCCACTTCGCCAGCGTCTTTGGGCCTTTGCTGTTTGACTGGTGACAAGCAACGTTGTGCCAGTTCGATCAACTCCTTGTCGGCGCCACATTCGGCGAATCGTTTCCAAGCGTCCTGGAGAGAAGCCTTTGCGGCACGGGTCAGGGTGTTCTCTTCGGCTTGGTGTTGGTAGGGCGGTTCGCCGGTCAACATGGCACAAAGTATGGCTCCTAATCCAAAAACGTCGGTCCGGGTGTCCAGTTCGTCGATTTGTCCACGGGCCTGCTCGGGGGCCATGTAACTCGGCGTTCCGAGGATGCTACCGGCTTGGGTTCGGGTGTGGTTTTCTGAACTGTCGGTGATGAAGGTTTGTGTCTTTTCTTCGGTGTTGGGGTGGTCGGAGGGTTTTTGATCCGTGGTCGGAAGATCGACGACTGGTTCTTCCTGGTTTTCATCTCGGGAGGCATCTGGAGGTTGGGAGGTATTCGAAGCGACTTCGTTGGTGGGTACAAGGTTGTTTGGCTCAGAGGGAGATTCGTCCCGGGTAGGTTTGAGGCGTTTTGCGAGTCCCCAGTCCATTAACTGGACTTCACCGAACCGACCGACCATGACGTTGGAAGGTTTCAAATCGCGGTGGATCACGTTCCTTGCGTGGGCATATCCCAAGGACAGACAGATTTGTTCAAAGATGGAGACAAAACGCATGGGATCGAGTGGCGATGCTTTGTCTGCACTCGTTGGATTTGCGGTCGAAGGGTCTTTCCGTTGCCTGAGCAGTTGCTCCAAAGTTTCTCCCTCGATGAGCTTCATGGCGAAGAAAGGACGCCCGTCTTCCAGCAAGCCGATTTCGTGAACGGGAGGGATGCCAGGGTGTTCGAGTTGGCCAGTGAGCTTGGCTTCTTCGAGGAATCGGTCTTCGAGTTTGTCGGAATGGGAGGAGTCTGGGAGGAGGATTTTCAGGGCGAGGCGTCGGTCGAAATCCGGATCGTAAGCCCGAACCACGATGCCCATTCCTCCGCGAGCGATTTCCTCTTCGACTAGATACCGCTCGATCGTCTTCGGTACCACCGACTCGGTATCCGACGGGTTGGCTTCTGGGGATGCCGGTGAGTCTTTCGGTGGCTGTATTTCTGCGGAAAGAGTCTTCTTTGGCTTTTTCTGTGTTCCTTCCGCGTCTGGTGTCGACTCCGCTTTGGTTTGGGTGGCCGGTAAGTCGATGTCCAAGTCCTTTTGTTGTTTCATGATTGATATCCCGCAATCCTATGCAGAGGGTGAACAACGGACCGGCCCAGAGGACTGGCTGTCCGGAGGAGAATCCACTCGAGAACATTGTAGCAAGAGCTTACCTTGCCATTCTGGCAAGGCTACGATGAGTTTGGCCGTCGGCCAAGAGAATAAAAGCCTTGTATGGATTCATCGTCAAGACGAAAGGCGATGGCCTCATATTTCCATTTGCTGCTTCGAGTGGTTCCCGATTGCGTTGAGTCCATTACCTTTTTCCCAGAGTGAAGGGCTGGGACGACTTGAACCGAAAAGAACAAACGCGCAAACCGATTTTCTCCTAACACCCCTCGCATGGCTTAGAAGGAGTAGCGGCCTTCTTTGCTAGGATACCCTAAGCGGCAGTAGACTGTTACCCCTCAGGCCCACCGAGGCCGTGGATGAGCTTGGGTCGCTGCCGCATGGGGTTTGAAAAACTCGAACAGTCGCTAGGTCACGAAAGTAGACCGCATTAGCAAGGACGAGTTGGTAATCCGAAGTCCAAAGAGTTTCTCATGAGTATTTCCTACTTCGTTGGAATTGGCGTTTCCAAAGACCATCTCGATGCCTTTCTAATCATTTATCCAAAACCGGAAACTCTCCAAGCTGGGCGAAGGACTTTGAAGAAGAAAAACCGTACTTAATACAAGCGTGAATCGCTCTAAGTTCTGTGGGTTCAATAACACGGCTCGGATATATCGCTCCTTCGGAGCTTAGAAACTAAAGCACGAATCTTGTTGATCGGATTACCCATGGCAAGTGGGACACAGAACTGTGAAATGAAACCGTCGTAACCAATACAAGCGTGAATCGCTCTACTGCATCTTCCAAGCTAAAAATAATGGTTGTCAGTTGGTCGTTTTGTTGGGAAGATTCCCTTACACCAAGGAGGCTTCCCATGAACAAAAAGTATATTGTCCGACTCTCTCATTCGGAGAGAGAAACGTGCCACGAAGTCATCAACAAACTCAAAGGCACGTCCC
>CAYRFQ010000099.1:0-30371 GCA_964423615.1 uncultured Alcaligenaceae bacterium
GGTTGGGTCGCCAAAGCCACCGCTAGGATCATCGAAGCCACCGGTGTCACCACCGGTTGGGTCGCCAAAGCCACCGCTAGGATCACCGAAGCCACCGCCAGGATCACCGAAACCACCGCCAGGATCACCGAAACCGCCGCCAGGATCACCGAAGCCGCCGCCAGGGTTACCAAAACCACCCCCCGGATCTTCCGGTTGGTCTTGAGGTACGCCAGGAATGATTTGCAGTTCGCCGGTCTCTGCGTTGAAGTAAACCAATTGGAGCGAAATTGGTTGATCAGCGCCGTTCCCAAACTCCCCTGTCGGATTGTAAATCAACTCGATCGTTGAGTTGGGTTCGGAGAGAAGGAAGGAGATTGTGCTTTGGTCAAGAAGACCGTCCACCGGTACCCTCAAAATGAACGGCGAGGGCGGGAACACGGCGTTGTCAGGATCCTGCTCCAACACGACAGGGCCACCACCAGTTTCAATCCTGGGATCTTCGGCTTGGAGGACCACTTCGTAGTCACCCCCTGAAGTGGCTGCTCCGCTGTCGGCGAGGTATGGGTGGAACACTGTGTTGTCGCTTCCGCTCACGGCGATGTGGTAGATGCCTTTGCCGAGAATTTCTTGGATCGTAGCTTCTTGGTTGTCTTGCCCTGCAGTCGTAGCAATTTCGATTTGGCCGAGCGTATTGTAAATGTCAAAATCGTTCAGTGTGGCTTCTTGGAAAAGGTGAAGGATCGATGGTGCTGAGTCGTTCGGAGAGAGATTCTCGGTCGTGATCGTGATTTGCGTCGGCTCGTCGAGGACAAATCGGAACCAATCGACGTCGCTCAGGGATTGCGGATCATTCGCGTTTCCGATTTCCCCAAGGATGTGAGTTTCGTTACCTGCCGTCAGAGTTCCCAACTGTTGTGCCACATCGACCGTATCGTTCCCTTCGATTTCGACGACAGAGAACAAGGGCGGGAACAACCCGTTCGTTGGGACGGTCCGCGACTCCAAAGATTCTATTCGCAACCGGACCCGTCCATCACGGCGTTTTCGTGATCTTGCCGGGTAAGGTCGTTGATGATGGCGGGATTTCATGGTATTCACGTGTCATAGGTGCCGGGGGGCGGCGTGTGGATGGATTTCAGCGTCTTGTGCGTGGCTGACTATTCAACTCTAGGTCATAATTTTCAGCTCTGCGCGATTCTCGGTCCTTTTTCGCAGGAGAGCATCGAGCTAAATCCCAAGCTCCCGCCGGAGCGGGAGCAGAGGACGTGGAGAGGGGGCTCCGTCTCCATCCGGAGCTATTGCTAGATGGGAGGGGCAAGACCCAACCCGTTGATCCAATCGGAGTCTGAGAAGATGTCGTCGAGGACGTCTTGATCCTCGTTCGTCGGGACGTACTCTGGGTCGGTACCCAGGTTACTCATTCCGGCTCCCTCGAACACAGCGTACTTGCGAGCGAAGATGCCGGAACTGTCACCTTGTCCTTTGCCTTCCCAGGCAAGAACGGCATGGCCGTTATCGCTCAAGGCGATGGCAGGATCTTGTTGATCGTTGTTGGTGTAAGTGTTGACGGCAAGTTCTATACCGACTCTCTCACCTCCAGACGAGAATTGCTGGGCGAAAATTCCTTCTTCATCGCCATCCTGCCCGTAACTTTCCCACGTGACCATGAAGTTACCGTTCGAGTCCATGCCGATAGCTGGATCGTCCTGGTTGCTAGAGGTCTCCGTGTTCACCTGGAACTCGCCATCGATCTTCGTTCCGTCATCAGCAAATCGTTGGGCGTAGATTTCGTTCCCGTTATCGTCCTGACCCCAGCTTTCCCAAACGACGACGAAGTTGCCGTTGGCGTCCATCGCCACGTCGGGATCATCCTGGTTGCCCGAGGTATCTGTGTTCGCGCGGAACTCAGACCCACGTTCGTTCCCGTTGGCCCAATATCGCTGGCCGTACACACCCTCACCACTGCCGTCCTGGCCATAGCTCTCCCAGACGACAACGAAGTTGCCCAAGTCGTCGATCGCGATCGCCACGTCTTCCTGAGTGCCGCTGTTATAGGAGTTTACGCGGAAGTCAGACCCTTGGGGATTGCCGTTAGCGTCGTATCGACGAGCCCGAACGTCACTGTTCGAACTGCCTTCCCAGGCGACAACGAACTCCCCGTCGTCACTCATGGCGACGTCCGGCTCGGACATGCTTCCAGAAGTCGAGGTGTTGGCCTGGAATTGGCTTCCGTACTTGCTGCCGTCGTCAAAACGGAACATCTGTCCGTAGATTTCACGGCTACCTTCGTCATCGTCATCGTCGCCGCCCGAGGAGTTCTCCCACACGACGACAAACAGACCGTCGTCGGACATAGCAACGGAAGGCTCTGCCTGGGTCCCACTCGTTGAGTTATGCACCCGGAACGGTGATCCAAGCGTTTCGCCATCCGCGGTAAAACGTTGGGCGTAGACGTCCGAACCAGATTCCCAGACCATGACGCTATTGCCTACTGCATCGACGGCGACGTCAACGTCGTCTTGAGTACCACTCGTCGAAGAATTCACTCGGAACTCTTGGTCGAGTGTCATGGCTTCGCCGCCACCGGAACTCTGTTCTTCCCCGTTAAGAACCTGAGTGTCCGGAATCTCGACGGTCGGCGTGAAGCCGTCGTTCTTCATGTCGACCGTCAGACCGTATCGACCAGCACCAAACACGTTGTTCTCATTGGCGGCAACTTTGACGTAGAACCAATCGCCTTCGTCGATGTTGGGACTAGAATAACTCACCGACAAAGTCGTCCCACGATACCCGCTGGCCGACCCGACGACTTGACCGTATTGGTTGTAAAGGGTCAAGTTCGGCGAGAGCATACTTAGGCCGTGACTCTGAACTTTGACGCTGACCTGAGTAGCACCAGGTTCGTACTGGAACTTGTACCAGTCGGCGTCGGTTACGCCTGTGATGTCGAGGTTGTTGATGCTCGCCGTCAACGACGTGCCGTCGATGTAACTCCGAATGTCGGAGGCCGAACCGGAACTGCCGTTACCGTTAGCTCCCTCGAATCCGTCGTGGGATCGGGACGTGTAAATGGCCTGGCCGCCATAAACGTCATCCCAGGTCAGGCCATACTTGGTGCCTGTGTAATACGCCCACATGTTGGCCGTAAACACCTCAGAGTGGTACAACCCGAGAGCGTGCCCCATCTCGTGAAGAGAAACGGTATACAGGTCAAAGTCACCGGGATTCGAGCCGTAATCCTGTCCGGTGTTCAAGATGATGTCCCCAGCGATCGAGAAGTTGTTGATCGGTTGGGGCAGGTAGGCTTGGGCGAGAGTGTCGATCCCAGTCCCAAAATCATATCCGCCAATACGGATGTCACCGAAATTCGGATCACCTTGTTGGTAGGCACCCGAACCAAGGTTGGCTCCGTTGTCGGAAACAACGGTGAAGTTCAAGTCGGTGTAGTAAGCCCACGTCTGGGCGGCAGCCACGACAGGCCACTGCCAGTTGCCGTGAGAACCATACTCGGACAAGAATGCACTCGGCAGGTCGTTGGTGATGTTCGAGCCGTCGGCGTGTTGGCCCAAGACGGTGTTCTCGGGCATGAAGCTCAGTGACACTAACTCGGGGTTGATCCACGCGTTGCCGCTCGTTGAGTACGGCGTCCAACGCGCTTCGAGGTTTTCGACTTGGAGGGACGGCCGCCCTCTGGGTCGATTGGCTCGTTTCTTCCGGATGGCTGGTTTTGTGAACCAGTCCCGGAATTTGTGAAACAAGAACATGAGACGCTCCTTCTTCTGGCGTGCTTCGAATTGTCCCCCTCGCAAGGAGAACAGACTCAACAGTCTCAAGTTCTTTCGGCGGTCTGGCAACCTTAGTGATGCGTGCGTATCACTTTAGGCCCATGACTTTGCGTCCTCACCTTTCGATGAGTTTGCCATTATCGAGAACGGGATCGAGGGGATCTTGGCAGGGCCAGGCGCGTTGACGGTGGGGTTATTGGGGTGGGAGTCAATCGCTGGCTATTCAACTATAGGTCACGTTTTTCGTCGATGTTTTCCTCCGGGAATATTTTTTCACTCTTTTCGGAACTAGTTTCTTTGTTGACTTCCGGGGGCCTTGAGATTGTCGATGAACGTCATTACGTAGCGATACAACACGCGTCCAAGCGCGCATGGCTTTCATCGGTTAGGAATCACTCTTGATGCGCTTTGATAGTCCATTTGTAATGAGTGATTAGTGGCCAAACTCAGCAATAAAGCGTCAAACAGGAACACAGGACAGAATTTCTACCTGGAGTTACTTATCTTGAGCAGGTAGAAATTCCTCCCATGTCCCAATGACCTGTCTGGTTCTCCGTTACCGAGTTTCGTTACCGACACGCTCGAAAGGTGTGCGGATGAGCAAGGCTCCATCCAATTCCGAACCTCAAACAACGACCATCGACTCGTCCTCGAGGTGGTTTACCACAGCTCTCCAAGGTCAAGTCCGTCTCCATTGATCCACTCGGGATTGGAAAAGATTTCGTCGATTGGATCGTTGTTGTCATCGGGTGGCGGGATATATTCGGGGTCTGTCCCGGTGTTGCTCATCCCCGCTCCTTCGAAGACGGCATACGTCTGGGCAAACACGCCAGAGCTGTCGCCGCTTCCATAGCCCGTCCAGGTAACGACGGCGAAGCCGTTGTCGCTCAAGCCGACTGCTGGATACACCTGAGAGCCGTAAGTCGTCGAGTTGACAAGTGTCTCTTGCCCGACAAGTTGGCCGCCAGCGGTGTATTGTCGCATGTAGATTCCGTCCCAACTGCCGTCTTGACCATAGCTCTCCCATGCGACGATGAAGTTCCCGTTGGAGTCCATCGCGATGGCTGCTTCGCCCTGGGACATGAGCGTGTATTCGTTGACAACAAACTCGGTCCCGAGTTTGGAACCGTTGGACGAAAATCGCTGGCCATAAACGCCATTGGCGCTGCCGTCCTGACCCCAGCTTTCCCAAACGACGACGAAGTTCCCGTTGGCGTCCATCGCCACGTCGGCATCATCTTGGCTACTGCGGGTGTAGGTGTTGACCTGGATTTCGGCTCCGAGAGGTGTCCCGGTCGGATCGAATCGTTGGCCGTAGACACCGCGGCTGCTGCCGTCCTGACCATAACTGTCCCAAACGATGACGAAGTTACCCACGTCGTCGATGGCAACCGCAGGTTCTTCCTGAAGATGATACGTGGTACTGTTGACCACGAAGTCATTTCCTTGCGGGGCGCCTTGGGCATCGAAGACTCTCGCTC
Organism: uncultured Alcaligenaceae bacterium; assembly: GCA_964423615.1. GTDB lineage: Bacteria > Planctomycetota > Planctomycetia > Gemmatales > Gemmataceae > CAYRFQ01. The sequence continues at coordinate 5,249 of CAYRFQ010000099.1, forward strand.
GCACGTCGAGGCCGGAGGTTTGCGTCCATGTGACGACGAACTCGCCGTCGTCGCTCATGGCCACGTCGGGCTTATACATGATCCCTGAGGTGTCGGTGTTGACCTGGAACATGCCACCGAGGTTGGTACCCGTCTCGAAGTCAAATCGGCTTCCGGAGACGTTGCCATCATCGTCTGTCCAGACAATGACGAAGTCGCCGTTGTCGGCGATCCCGACGGATGGGTCTCGTTGGTTGTAGGTCGACAAGTCGACCGACGTTTCGGTCCCGACTTTCGCACCCGTCTCATCGAGTCGCTGGAAATAAACTCTGTCGTCGTGGGTCGACTCCCAAACGACGACCGACTTGCCGTCTCCTGCCACGGCCACATCGACTTTACGCTGACTGCCTTCCGTGGTAGTGTTGATCAATGTCTCTTCACTGAGCGTCTGAGCCTGGCCGCCCCCAGAACTGATCGGATTACCGTTGAGTTCTTGGGTGTTGGGGAGTTGGACTACGGGGTCGGCTCCACTGCCCATGTTGAGAGTCAGAGCATACCGACCGGATCCAAAGACGTTATATTCGTTCCTTTGAACACGGACGTAGTACCAATCTCCACGGTCCGCGGCCGTGAACGGCACGTCGGTCGAGACCGTTACACCTCGATAGCCACTGGAAGAAACGATTTCGTTGCCCAAGGAGTCAAAAACGGTCAGGTCAGGCGAGAGCATACTCAACCCGGCGCTCTGGGCTGTGACCTTGAATTGGGTGGCATTGTCGTCAAGTCGGAACTTATACCAATCGACGTCGTTGACGCCGGTGATGTCCAAGTCGTTAATGTTGGCCGTCAACGACACATCGTCGATGTGAGACTCGATGTCCGTCGCCTGGAGCGAGGTATTATTCCCAAGTGTGTCATCGAAAGCGTCATGGGATCGAGCCGTGTAGATGGCTTGTCCGCCATACACGTCGTCCCATGTCAGTCCGTACTTCACACCGGTGTAATACGCCCACATGTTGGCCGTGAACACCTCAGAGTGATTTAGACCCAACGCATGGCCCATCTCGTGCATCGCAACCGTGTACAGGTCAAAGTCACCATTGGCGAGGTTTGTCCCGTAAGCTTGTCCGGTGTTGAAAACAATATCCCCAGCGATCGAGAAATTGTTGATCGGTTGAGGTAAATACGCTTGGGCGAGAGTTTCGATCGGATCGCCGACCGCGTCGGTGCCGTAATTATACCCGCCAATACGGATGTCACCGAAGTTGGGATCACCTTGTTGATAGGCACCCGAACCCAGGCTAGCTCCGTTGTCGGAAACGACGGTGAAGTTCAAGTCGGTGTAGTAAGCCCACGTCTGGGCGGCAGCCACGACGGGCCACTGCCAGTTGCCGTGAGAACCATACTCGGACAAGAATGCACTCGGCAGGTCGTTGGTGATGTTCGAGCCGTCGGCGTATTGGCCCAAGACGGTGTTCTCGGGCATGAAGCTCAGTGACACCAATTCAGGGTTGAGCCACGCGTTGCCGCTCGCTGAGTACGGCGTCCAACGCGCTTCGAGGTTTTCGACCTGAAGGGATGGCCCTCTTCTAGGTCGATTCGATGGTTTCTTCCGAAGGGCTGGTTTTGTGAACCAGTCTCGGAATTTCTGGAAGAACATGAGCCGCTCCTGTATCTACTTGTTTTCGTTAACCCTCACTTCGAGGGTCGAATACTGTTCGGTCTCAGGTTCTTTCGGCGGTCTGGCAACCTTTGTGATGCGTGCGTATCACTTTAGGCCCATGACTTTGCGTCCTCACCTTTCGATGAGTTTGCCATTGTCGAGAACGGGAGGGAGATACGATCTCCAGTGTTGAGGAAATTTTCCGATGGCAAGGAATGGTGCGATTGGTTTTCTCCACAAATCGAGTCTTTCTGCAGAGTGGGGTGAATCGCACGACGTCTCTTGACAACGAGGATGGTGATTACGCCACGTTAACGAGTAACGCGATTCCTGCCTGCTTTTTTGGCTTGGTATAACTTTTCGTCGGCCATGCGGATGAACTCCAGTGGCGTGAGGGAAGCATCGTTTCCCTGAGTCGTGGCGATGCCAACACTCACTGTCACTTGGATGTCCCTTTCCTCGTAATAGAACGGCTCGCACTCGATCGCCTTGCGGAGTCGTTCGGCGACATGGGCAGCCACTTCGGGCGTAACTTCCGGGAGAAGAATGGCAAATTCTTCGCCGCCGTACCTGGCACAAATCTCGGTGCTGCGTAGGTTCGATGACAACCGGCGAGCCAACTCACGGAGGATCGTGTCTCCCGCCAGGTGGCCGAGGTCGTCGTTGATCACTTTGAACCGATCGATGTCGAGCATGAGCAGGGAAATGGACCGTCGGTAGTGCACAGAACGCAGAAGTTCTCGGTCTAAAGTTTCCAACAAATAGCGTTTGTTATACGTGTTCGTTAGACCGTCCATGATCGTTAAACGATAGATTTCTTCGTAATACTCGTTTTCCATATTTCCCCCCGAGAGGAACCGGAAGATCCGATTCCCGACTTGGAGGTAATCTCCATCCTGGAGAGCGTGCGTTGTTACCGGTTCTGTGTTGACGAAAGTCCCGTTGGTACTGTTCAGATCCGTTACCACGAATCCTTGAGGGGTGAGGTTAATTCGTAAGTGCTGTCGGGATACGGCCGTATCTTCGACACACAAGTCACACTCGATGCTTCGACCGATGGTGAATACCTTTTTGGGAAGGGACGTTCGTGTCCCGAGTCCCGGTCCGGTGGGATAAATTTGGACAAGGCACCCTTTGTGCCTCTGTTCGACTGTTCGCGGAGTCAACGTAGCCTTGATCGTCTCCTGGTAAGCCTGAGTCAGCGGCGGAGAACTCTTCTCGACAGAGGCGGCGTTGGGTTGGGAGTCCGACACGACCACCAGTTCCGGCGTCGGTTCTTTCGATCGGGTCAATTTGGCGTGGAGCTTCTCGATGGTTTTCCGTTGGGCGAGAAACGCCTTGGCACATTGGGGATCGAACTGCTTTCCGGCTTGTTTTCGGATCTCGTCGAAGGCGGCTTCGATCGAGAGTCCTTTCCGGTAGGGGCGATCCGATGTCATCGCGTCGAACGTATCGGCCACGGCCACGACCCGAGCTAGGAAGGGAATTTCCTCCCCGGCGAGTTTGTCAGGATAGCCTTTTCCGTCCCACCGTTCATGGTGTGATCGGGCTATTGGGGCAAACAACCGCAACGCGGGTATGGTTTCGAGGATGTCCGCTCCATGCAGCGGGTGCATTCGCATCAAGTCGAATTCATCATCCGTTAACTTGCCAGGCTTACGCAGGACCGAATCGAGAATGCCGATCTTGCCGATGTCGTGTAGCGGGCCACCCATCTGTATCTGGTGGATGTCCGAAGCCGATAGCTCCAAGCCCTTGGCGAGGGCCACGGCGTACTCTGTGACGCGTTGGGCGTGTCCTCCGGTGTAAGTATCTCGCAGTTCGATCGTCTGGCACAGCAAGTTCATCGTGTGCCAGAGTTGTTCGCGTTGTTGGACGACCAGTTGGGCGCTCTCAATGGCTCCCGAGATCGTCGCCGAAATCCCTCTGGCTAGATTTAGTTCTTCCAGCGTGAACGGTTCCTGGAGCGGTCCGCGGTCCAGGTGAACCACGCCAAGGCAGCGATGCGGCGTCTGCAACAAGGCGCAAACCACCGAAGTCATTGACCCTGCCTTGACGCTGTGAACGTTCTCGTTCATCGTCAGGTCGATCCAGAGCTGTGGTTCACCGCTTTGGAGGGCTTCTCGGACGAGCGTTTCGCTGTAAGGCTTTTGACGTCGTTGTCGAGGCCGGCGGGACGAAGTCGCTCGAAGCTGGATATCTTGGGACTTTTCGTCCCATAGCAAAATGGCCCCTTGTTGGGCATCCAATGTCATGACCATGTCATCGAGAACGGATTGCAGGAGTTGCTCCGGGCTATCCATCTGGACTACCGACCGACTGGCTCGCAGTAACGAGTCCAAATGTTTCGCTTGCCAGTCCGTCATTCCGGCGGAATTCACAGAATCTAGGAAATCCTCCGCCGTGTCATTGGTTCTTCCAGGCGTCAGCCGGTCCGAAATTGGGTCCTCCGAGAATCTGCTAGCGAATTGTTTAGACCCCTGGTAGGCAAGAACTCTTGTTGAAGAGTGACCAGGTGCCGGCGACTGTTTCACTGAACTGTGTTGACTCGTGCGAGCAACACTACGAACGCTAGACGCGTTCCTGAATTTAGGGGGTTTACCCACGGGATATCTCCTCTGCTGCTTCCTCAAGGTGCGGACGGGGGGCGTGCTTCCGCAGTGCCACGGCTTTTTGGGCCGTAGAAACTAAGAACGTGACTCACATGGATACAGAAACCATGGGCAGGCCCATGAAACGCGCGGTGGTCCTCATGACTGCTTCAACAAAGGCAAGGGCCGATGTCAAACGCGCAAGTGAAGTCATTCACTCTCGTTCGAGAGTCATTGGGAATAGAATTCAGAAAAGCTTGACAAGTTCGCTGTAGGTAAGGTGCGAAGGTAGGTTGTTTGTCAATGCCTTCCCAACTTCGGTGTTACTCCGTTTACGAATGAGGGGAATTGAATTCCTTTCGATAGTCTGGCAACGTTGGGGATGGTTTAGGTTTGTTTGTGAACTTTGCTCCGGACAGTCCGAACATCAGACTGGTCCGTCACGAAACCTTTGGATCACCTTGGGCCTGTGACTCGGCGTCCTCATCGTTCGGTGAGTTTGCCATTTCGTGGAAATAGCAATACACGGCCAGGGGAAGTTGGGGGAGATAGCGAGATCTTTGGCGAGTATTTTTGCCACTTCGTTACAACGATATGTTGAAAAATTGACCTAGTCAAGAAACGTGAAGAAAATTTCCCAGAGTGCCAGATTTTCGTACTCATCCAAGTGTGGCTTCCAGTCTTCTGACGCGGAATTAGGCATATTCTTGAGTATTTCAATAACCACTAAGCCTCTTGTTTCACGACAAACGGTTTCATTAACTTTGATTTCCCGGAATGGTCCACTCACAACTATTCGAGTAGGGAGATTACGAGGTCTTTCGTCGACTAACTCAACTTACTCCAACATCGTAATTCCATTGAGGACAGAGGTTTAAATACTGCCAATTGGAAATCGATATGCCGCCGAGAAGATAGTGTTCCAATCAGAAAAATGGTCAGTGGTCCTTGTCGATGGAAGCATCGCTCGGAGTTCCCTAATTGATCTCGGGCCTGAAATGTCTTCCTCACATTGTTTTGGAAGTCCCTTTGAGGTTGGCTTACGTCTTGGACAGAGCCGTACGACATACTGCTGTTGGTTTCGTCATGGTGCCGAGAGCCGCGCGACGCCTCGAACGGGAAAACTCGCCGTTCATACATTTCACTAATCATTTCCGAGAGACACCAATCCTTGGGAAGGCGGTCTTGTTCGAGTTTTGAGTGCGGGGTATCCTATTTGCGCGATTGGGAAACTCTAGTAGTGGATTCTTGGGGGAGTGTAATGGTGAGCGGAACTTGCTTCGTTTTTCGACATTCTCGTAGGTGGACGGGTGAATTGTCTATCTTGTTGCTTCTGGGTGTAGTGTGTTGCATGTTCCCGACATCATCGGAGGCAGGCTCTGGTCAGAGAGATCGAGTCCTCACGGCCAGTACTCGACTGACTCAAGGCGTCCAAAACGCCAAAGACATCGCTTTCAAAGTCAAGTATGACATTCCGGCCAAGGACCTCAAAAACGACTGGAAGAGCAACGACTGGAAGCAAGTAAACGCCATCGACGTTCGCCCTAACACCCGACAAAACTTCTTTCTTTATGTTGCGACAAAAAAAGACCTGAATCTCACTAACGTCCGAGTTCGGTTGCTCAAGATAGGCAATGACGGTCGCACATCTGAGGTGGCCAAAGGGAGCGTCGACAAGAATACCCTCATCCAAAACGATCCCAAGCAGGTCGTTTTCGAAGGTCCGAAGGACAAAAAGCCCAAGAAACCCTCAGAGGGAGGCATCTCCTTGGAGGGGCCGCCATTTGAACTCCAAATTGTCGTGGAAGGAACGGTGCGGAAGAACAACGCTCCGCTGTCCTACGCTTCGGTACTTCCCATCCGGTTCATGACTCCCTCCGAATACATCGTTGCGACGCCAGAAGTGGAAGAGAAATCTCTGAAGCTGAAACTGAGCCGAAGCACCGCGAAGTTCCATGGGCCACTTTGTAACCTTCGGTTGGACGTTTCCCCGAAGCCTTCTCTCGAGACAGGTCCCGTTCTCAGAAAGGGCACGTACCGCCAAGTCTTACTACCCCAGACCTCCCAGCCTCCGCCAGAAAAAAAGAATGTCCTCATTCGGACGGGTGAACTTCCCGTAAATGACCCATACACGCTGAGACGAGTCTACCTCACCGTCGATGGCTACGAACGCGCTATCATGTGGACGACTTCTGGCACAGGGACTGATCCACAACGAATCGATGGGACTCGGATTCGCTTGTTGGCCCCCCGCTACACCGCTCCTACCAAAAAAATCACTGTCAAAGTGGAAGTCGATATTCCTCCAACCGTAAGCCCACGCGAGGGGACCAAAACGGACCCGCGTGACCGACCTAACCCGTTGTTCCTCAAGATCGACTTGGTGGGAGGAAAAACCGGAAATGAAGTTGTGATCCCTTTGAAGAAATTGCCAGGCCACCGGTCACACCGAGTCGTGGTCGAGCCGCCAAGTCCTGACGGAAGTTTAGTGATCGCCAACTCGGTCAAATCTTGGAGCATCGAGGTGAACACCGAAGATGTGTATGGTGTGAACCGCATACGTGCTCAACTCCTTGAGGACCTAACTCCGCTTGACCGCCAAACGACCTACTCTCCCGTCGAGTTGATCGAAGAAGCGGGGGTTAGACAATCTGAAGAGGGGAGCGTGGAGGTCATCGAGAACAGCGCCGTCATGGCATCCTTCGCAGAAAAGAGTTTTACCAGCCCTTATGCTCCCTTACGGTACACAAAAGAATTCATCAAGAAGCGTAATGAGCAGCAGCCCAAGCTAAGGACAACGGCTGTTGAGGCCCTGATCACCTTCGATGGCACCGGGCCTGAGATCAACGACTTCGGCAAAAAGGCCAAGTCACGCACGAAGCATGTTCGTGGAAAAGACCTCGTCTTGAGTGTCAAAGCCAAAGATTCTGAATCTGGCATCCAGAAGGTTGCTTTTTTCACCGGTCCACTCGACCCCAAGAAGGTACCTAAAGAGACCGTCCCAGGAACATCCACCGACGAATCCCTCCCCACGAGCCTGAACGGCGAAACAGGGTGGCAAGTGGCGGCCTCCGACCTAAAAATACCCACGGATAAAAAAGGAACCTATTTGATCAACGTTGTCGCCACAAACCAAGCGGGTGTGTCGGCATTTGGTACCCTGAAGTTAGAACTTGTTGACCCGCCCAAACCGGGCCAGTCGAACGGCGATGCCGGGGACGGCTCTGGCGATAACAAAGGCCCGAAATTGTTCCAAGTCAACGGACGCGTACTTGTCGCAGGCCAGCCACATCCTGATGCGACGGTCTTTCTGACCGATGAGGAAGGGAAAAAAATCAAAGATCGAACCAAAACCGACAAGAAGGGCGTCTACACTTTCAAAGCCGTTCCTCCGGGATTGTACCGAGTGATCGCGGTCCGGGAAGCGCTCAAATTGCAGGGCGACGAGATCATTAAAGTACCCCTTCCCAAAGACGGAAAGGAAGCCAAGGAAGTAGACGTCACCATGAAACGAAAGTAAACGCAAAAACCACAAAACGCAGGTCAAATCTCTCGCCCACAGTCCACCCAAGAAGGACGAAGCCTTGTTGGGTGGTTCTTTCAGGTATTCAACCAGAACCGCCAAACGAAGTAGCCAATCACAACCCCCCACAAGATCCCGAGGATGACGAACCCGACCGTTGCCTGGGCGTTATCACGTTGGTCTTGCACGATAGTTTCGTGCGTCCAACAAACGTACATTTGCTGTTCGTTCAGTTTGCTCAATACGCCACGGACGAAGGCTTGTTCGGTATCCCTGTCCTCTCCCGTCGCTGCCAAATAAAAGCCGCCATAAAACCAGCTTTCCGACGTCGAATTCGTCCCGGGAACGAGTTTCGTGATTAGAGCGTTTTTCACGATTTGGGCAAGGTGTTGCCGCCTTTGTGTCAACATCGTCAGAAAGCGGTATAGGCGAACGTTTCTCCTCGTCTCGTTTCGAGGATCGTGCTCCAGGGAGGATTCCACTTTCAGGTGTTTTTTGTAGACCAAATCCCGCATCTCATGCAGACACATCCATTCCAGTGACTCCACGATCGCCTTTCCGGCGGAATCGGGATCCAAATCGGTGTCGAGAGGGAACGACCGGCCGACGCGCGAGGAACGTGCTTCTTTTGGAGTCTGTTGGACGAATTCGAAGAAACCCCAAGTCGTTTCCAGGTCCGTCTGAAGGACGTATACCGGGCACCGGACGCCCACGACCCGACGGATCGTTTGAAGGTCTCTATGACACAAGTCGGCGGTTTGAGCGGCACAGGCCTTTGAGTCGGAGGCCCCCAACGGAAGCAAAACGAGGATGCCGTTGATCCCGCAAAACGGAGCACGGTCTTCTGTGATCCGTTCACACAAATACTCTAACCGAGCGGTATACTCGGCCACGACGGTTTCGTCGTTGCGAATGTCGGGAATGACGGCCGATTCCGGACGGACGGACCGACGCCACAAGGCCGTATTGGCTCGTTCGTGTCCACGGCCTTCGGGGGCTTGCCGAAGAGTCCTCAATATCTGTTGGGCGTCCGCTCCCGGTTCGAGCGTAGCGTCCGTGACGGAAACCTGCGCCTCCTGTTGTTCTTGTTGGGTTGAGCCAAGGTCCTTCAGCATCAACCGGGTAGCGAGCTTGCCCATCAAACTGACTTCCGAACAAGTCACGTAGATCCCTTCGTTGTCTGGGTTGCTGTCTCGGTTCGCATAAACGTGGAGCCAGGCGGCAGGTTGCTTTGGCGTTTGCGGGACGTTCCATTCCAGTCGGGCCGCTTCGAACAAATGGACCTCGGCTGCTTCGGGATGACCCAGTACCAGATATAAGGGCCGACTTGTGGGGTCAATGTTGGCATGCGTTAAAGCTTGTCGGGCTTCTTCCCAGGCGTTGTCGATTTCCGGGAATTGCCTCGTTGATTCCGATGGCGTGGCGAGAAGCCAGTAAACATTCCAACCCAACAGGTACAGCAAGAGTCCCAGAATGGGGAGCCAGGTGTTTCGGAGAATCGGCAGACGAGTGTCCACCAGGGGGGGGACCTTGAAAACGCCGTTGAGCCAGTACAACAGCAATAGACCCAATACCACAGCCAAGATGTGCAACGTCCAGACCAGAATCGGATTGGCCCTCTTGCCGACCTGTTTACCGATCGGCAAGAGGAACTTACCGATCTTGCGCATTCCTGCCCACAGACGTTTCAAGAGACCTATCACTTTGACTTCCTTTGTCCGCAAATTCGGGTGAATGTCATCTTCACTGGCCAAATCGTGCGGTCGGTTTGGTCGTGCAGGCACGACAACAAAAACACTAACGTTTCTGGTCGGTTTTTGGTCGTGCAGGCACGACAACAAAAACCTATGGTGGCGTTACTTCCCGAACGTCGCAACGGCCAGAAAGACTCCAACGCAGACGAAGATGATCGCCGAGACGCCTGCGAGGAATAGCATTAGCTGTTTCCGCTCGTGCCCGTAGAGCGGAGGTACGAATGTCTCGGGTGGTTGTTCGTGTTGGCCCAAACCGGGCCAACGTCCCTGTCCACCCAAAGCACTTTTCATGGCCACTACCTTCTCGTCGAGCCGTTTCCGGTCTTCTCCGACTTCCCCACGGAAGCCAAGCACGACGCATAAAAAAAACACCTCAAGGGCTTCAAAATCGGCACGGTCTTCGACGAGTTTTTGTTGCTTCCAAAACCGCCAATGTCGATTTTGGTCCTGAAACAGAGACCATTCGAGAGCCGACTCCTTCCAATCCTCGGCCCAAGGAGAGTCGGTAATGAAAATCTCGTCGAGCCAGCAAACCAAAGGGTATCGCAGACCCAGGAAGGCAGTTTGGCTCTCTCGTTCGGGTTCGCGTGTGTCGGGGACGGCTTGGAGGAGATGGCGCAGCGTTTGTTGTTCCTTCGGAAGGCTCAACGACCCAGGGGCATCTTCGAGCCAGTCTTTGAGGTCCAAACCCCGGTTCAGGACGGCATAAACGGCTTCTCGGACCTGTAGATTCACGGTTTCCTGACCTCGGCGGTTATGTCGGCTTGTTCGAAATCGACCAAGTAGAGCGTCAGTCGCATTTGGATGAGTCGCTTCTCCGTTCGGATCGTCAGCAAGTGCTTTCCTTGCATGTTCTGGTCGGCGAGCAGCTTTTGGTTCAGGCGAATGGCTAACGTTCGAGATTGTTTGACATTGTCCCACTCTTGGGGAGACGATTCCGGGGAAATTTCGAAAAAGATCAATCCTGGTTCGTGAGGGAGCGCTTGCGGAGGCTTGGGAATGTGAGTGAATTGCAATCCTCTTTCTCCCTTCGCATAGATCTCGTCGACCCGGGTCATCTTCTGGCTGATCGGCTTCGCGCTTCCAATTTTCATGTTCAACAAGTGGCCACGCGTGAGCAGTCGGATGCATTCGTCAGCCGCCAGGTCGCTTTGGACTCCCACGTAACTCTTCCATTTCGGAAGTAACCATCCTTCGTCCAGGCTCACCTGGACGCGTAACTGTTCGCCAATAAAAGGGCGGGCCTGGTATGTCGTGTCCACGATCCTGCCCAGGAGTGTGTCGAGTACTATTTTGACGCGAAAGAAACACTTTCCCAGATCGTCGTGATCATACACTGGTAAGTCCGGAACACTGTGGTCTGGGGCGAAGATGGCGAGTTGACTGACGAGACGGCACAGTTCCCCATACACCCAACAGGGGTGAAAGCCGTTCCCGAAAGCCAACGTGTGCAGGGTCGTGTACGCTTCGTTGAGAACTCGCAATTGGTTCAGTCGGCGGGAAGCCCCGTAGTGTTTCGTGTCGAACGTGATCTGACGGGAAACGACCTCCGAGGCCAACTGTTTGACTTTCGTGCTGATGTGGTCGTAGTTGCTTTCGAGAATCTGCTCTTTAAGTACGTCCCAACAGTCACACGCCAAGAGCGGAGGAATAAAGGTTTCGTCGACTTCCACGGTTCCTTCCTGGGCTTCGGATTGCCTGACTCGCACGATGGGAATGGTTTCATAACCGGCAAGCGACCCGGAGTCTGGCAGGAGTTGGAAGTTAGGCCAGCGGAAATGAATGGTTTGCGTGTTGGCTCCGCTATTTTCGTCCTCGACTTCCAACGGGCCGACTCGATAGCGGACTTCGCGAGCGTCGGGGCCGTTTGTCTGCGATTCGATGGATTCGTTGTCTCCCGATAAGCTCAAAACGTTGGGCGTTCCCAGCCGGAGTTTCGGCAAGACCAGGGCAATTGTGACCACACGGGCGTTTTCGAAGAACGGCGTTAACTCCAAGCTGGCCAGGGTCCCGTCCTCAGGGACGGAGATCATGGTCCCGTCCCGAAACCGCGCCCTGAGAGTTCGGACGACGAGGTGATGATCGGCCAATGCATCAGTGTCAATTTCAATCGTCCGGAGTCCCCAGTTGTGGTGTTGGTTCCATTGTTGACCCAACGCCACATAGCGGCCCAGGTAACGCTCCGTTGCCTGCATGTGATGAGGCAAGAACATCATTCCGTCCTGCCAATGCACCGATTGATCCATGATGCGGAAGGCTCCTTCGCCTTGGGTTTGGTCTCTGAATCACTTGGGGCCAAAGGAATCCTCAATGCGTTGCATGTACTCACGAGGGTGCTGGTCGTCTCGACTCAAGAGCACGAGTATCTACAGCGTTTTCCATGCGGCTTGAGGGGTTGTTTCCTCGCCTCTTGGTTCGCGGCACTTGTTGGACCTGTTGACCAAAAACGGTCCTCGATAAAGGTGTTTTATAACAACTTGTTGAGCAGCGGTAAGATTTCTTTTGGTAGACGAGGCGATTGTCGAAAGTTGACTGGTTTGCGAAGAGCGTTTTGGGTAGTCGGGCTTTCGACCTGTCTCTTCTATCTTGGAAAGGTTACCACCGGTCGAATGTATAGCTGTCTTGGTATCTTTTGGAGTCGAAAAGTTCCGACAGAATATGGCCATCAAGCTCGCAAGGAGGACTTCGCCCCACTTTCACGAAAACCAAGTGCATGGAGAAGGCAGAATGGTGTTTCTTTCCGCCTTCTTCGATCACTGTTTACCCGTCAAAGTCTATCCTTCATCGTCGACCCTTCGTTGGAGAGTCCGTTTAGCCTGTGTGATCAATTGGTTGTCTTGGTCTCGCGACCCTCGGAGATTAAACATGGCCGTGGCTAGAAATCGATTGCGCCAATCTGGAGTAACGTGGTGAAAATCTTCGAGAGCGGCCGAGCTAAACTTGTAATCGTGGGAGTTCGTTCCCTTTGTGAAGATCAATCGTCTCGCTCCGGCCATCAACGAGCGTGCGTTCGGGGCCGTCTGGTGGGTCAAAAGAGTGAGCGTTTTTCGGGCAGCCTGGACTCGGTCGCGGCTGACGTCTTGGAGAATTTCTTCGATTCGTTCGTTGCCGCGAGCGGTGATGTCGACCGGTTCAAGTTGGTCGATCAAAAAGTCATTGCGGAGTCTTTGCCTACGTTCCATGGCGGCACGGAACATCGGCAGGAAGGCTGCGGCTTGCATCAACATGAGCTTACGAGTGTCGTCGTTCGTTGAAGTCTGGTAGGCGTAGTGGAGGGCGTTGACCGTCGTTACGCAGTGGATGCCGACAATTCCCGGACGACGCATGAGCAATTCACCGGCATACAAGAACAAGGCGTCCCAGGCCGAAGATGGGTGTGCATTTCCCCGCACGAGACGGACCAATTCTTCGCACACGTTCGTAGGATTCGCGGTTCTCAAGGTCGCCAGAAGACCTCGTGTGGCGTCCGCAGAAATGAGCCCAGTTCGCCATTGGCGGCCAAAGCAACGAAGTCTTTCGAGATTTTCGCGATAAGGCACATCAGCGGCTGCGTTTCGCCGAGCGGGGTTGTCACCTTCGTGCGCCAAAAGCGCATCGGCAAGCGAGCGAATGACTGGTTCAGCGTGCCGCCATCCGATCGTTTGTAAGGCCCGGGAGCCATTTGCGACGAAAATGGCTTTGTGGCCGATGTCTCGGAAGTCTCTCGCGCCGTAACGCCAGAACAATTCGATCACTTCGTTGGCACCCGCGCTCCGAACCAAGGCGGCTGCCGCTCCGTCGGCTGCTTCCCGATCCCAGTTATCCATCGCGTGGATGAACCGTTCCCGAGCATGACGAGCTTCCGGGAGTCGGCTTTCGTTGACAGGCGGCATCGTCCAGTTATTTTCTCTCTGGTCACGAGCTTCGGACGACTTGAAATTGTCCACGGCCCAGAGCAACGGAAGCCATCGGTCTCGATCTTGTGCAGAGATGCTTGCCAAGTGTGCCGAATTCACCGACAAGACAGTGTGGAACTGAAAACCGACTGGGCGAGGTCGGACGTTGCGAACTCCTGCTAACAAAAGAGCACCGAGCAGTTGCTGGTAGGTCGTGCCGGCGCGAATCTTTTCGACCGTGGCGGCGACAATGCGATTTTTGGGAGTCGTCTCGAGGAATCGCACAAGCGGCTCCATGTCGGCGTTGAGGCGGACGACACTATGGCGTGGCTGCACCTCATCGGCCCTGAGTGGCGGAAGAGTTTGGAGAAATCGAAAGTCTCCTAGACCGTTCAGGGCAACAGCGGTGGTACCTGCGACGAATCCTCTGCGGTCTACGTGTAGACTCATGGCGTTTCCTAGTCGACGTGAGGGAAAGGATGGTGGAAAGGACCCTCGCTGGGCGAAGTCCATTGCTTGATTCTAAATGAGAGCGACGCCGACCGACACAATGAAGACCGAATTATTTCGAGTCAGTACCTACGAGCAGCGAGTCGAACGCGGCAACTAACGCCTTTTGCAGTGCGCTCATGTCGGCGAATCGATCCTTGGGCGCTTTCGCAAGGCAGCGAAGGCACACTTCAGATACTCTTTCGGGTATGTTCGTCCGAAACTCCTGGGGAGGGACGATATCGACCCCGGAAACAACGCGAGCAAGAACGTCGGTGATTGTTTTCCCGTCGTGCGGAGCCCGTCCCGTCAGCAAAAGATAGAAGACTGCCCCAAGTCCGTAGACGTCCGTCCGAGGAGTCATCGGCCCCCACCAACGGGAAACTTGTTCGGGGGCGATTGTGGCTGCTGTTCCCTCGATTCGATCTACGGCGTGGTCTTTTTCTGAAAGCCAACGAGCCAATCCAAAATCGGTGACAAGTATCTTTGATTTCTCGTCGAGGAGCAAGTTGGCTGGTTTCAAGTCACAATGGATGATTCCGGCGTCGTGTGAGTGTCTGAGTGCATCGCAAGACTGAATCATCCACGCTCCAACTTGAGAGACGGAGTTCTTTGTTGGCCCAAGCCAGTGCTCTAAATCTCCACCTGTCACCAGATCCATGACGATGAAGTATCCACCACCAGGAGTGCGCCCGATCCCGTGGACGTGGACAATTCGTGGATGTTCGAGCCGCGAGACAGAGTGCGCTTCCCGAACAAAACGCTCCACAGCCTCGGCGTATTTCAAGAACGATTTGCGGAGATACTTGACGGCGACAAGTCTCTCCCCTTTGCGATGCCACGCACGATACACCTTTCCCATCCGCCCCGCTCCAATCATCTGTCTGAGGACGTAATCGTCGTATCGGAGCGGAGATTCGAAAGTGCTTTTTCCCAACCTTTCTGTCGCATCCGCTTGGATGTGTGGGAGAGCGTGGTCTTCCTCGCAACGCAACTCTTCATCGATCCGAGACAGCAACGCACTGATTTCTCGCTCGTGGAAACCTTTCAGGCTTTCGAACTCGGAATGTGTTGGTCGATCTCCCCAACGGTGCCTAACGCGATACTCTTCCCCGATCAATTCGAGCGAGAATTCATCTTGCTTAGCCAACTCGGGAAACTGAATGAGATACTCCGAAACCTTTTTCGGAAGCGCGTTGCGCCATCGATACTCCAAATCAACAGAAATGAGTTCGACCAATAGAGACCGGTATTGTTGGGGATCCTGGCCCGAGGGCAGATGTTCTTCGATAGGCGGAACAGCGCCGCCTGCCCACTTCTGGTCGAAAGCCTGGATCACCGATTCGTGTTGTTCCATTTCGGGTTCCGGCACGCTGTTGCGTGTCTACTCTTTACACATAGTTTGTGTTATGCGTCACCAAAGCTAGGTCGTCAAAACCGTTGGTGTTTCCTGGTCGGTTTTGCTCCGGTAGGCCGTCTTCAAAACCTCTGGATCTCGCAGTTCACCCTTTATCCTCAGTCTCGAGTTGTCGTCGCAGTCGACTTTGGATGACGTGGAGAGCCCGACGGACGGTTCGCTCGGACCGGCCGGTGTCGTTGGCGATGACAGAGAGTTTCTCGTCTTGGAGTCGCAGCTCCAGAACCCGACGGGTGAATTCGTCCAACGTCGTCATCAAAGATTCGAGTTGGTCCGTCATCGCCAGAGCTTCTGCAGGAGACGGATCGCGATTACAGGGGATTTCGTCCTCGGGAATCGCGCTGAGTGGTGTTTCGGCGGATACGGAACGTTTTTCGGCGGTGTGTTTTCGCACCGCTCGATACAACTTTCGCATAGTGATCTCTACGAGTAGCCCCCAGAGATCGCCGCTACGCTTGAGCAGAAATCGGCCTTCTCTTGCCCCGACGAAAAAACTCCTGTAAGCCGATAAAACGATGTCGGCCGGGTCCGTCCGTGCAGCCAATCGGGGTGATAAACGCGACCGTGCCAGTAAGGTGAGTCGTGAAACGTAACGGGCAAAGAGTTCCTCGGCCGCTTGCGGATCTCCTTCACGATATCGTGCCAGAATCTCGGCGGACGTTGCTGCAGACATGTCTCAGCCTTCATGGTTCGAGATCACCAACCCGAAGGACCTTTGCTCCCGTGGTTTGGTATTGAGAACGCTTTCCCACTTGTTGCATTCTACCAAACCTCCAGCTCTTGTTCGTCTTCATTACTTTTACCCTGGACACTTGGCCCCTTTGGTTTGTGTAATAGAATCGAGCAGATATATTGGCGTTCGAGCACAAAACTGGTTTGTGGAGCGTGGATTCCATCTTCCGAGGAACACTACCCATGGGCTGTTCATCTAACTTGAGCGGGTAGCGCACACATTTCTTGTTGGCGTCAGTCATGGAACGAAATTCGGCTATCAGCGGAAACCTCGGTCCGGATCGGAGACATAACAACGATCCCCTCGAGTCTATCCCGGTTGTTCCGATGGGCTGCCTGGGTCGGATGACTCGGACAATTCAGGAAGATGTTGTCACACCGGGGCGGAAAGGAACCAAGTAGGCGAGTCTGGCGTAGTAACGAATTACAATTGTTGAGGCAAACGAGAACGTTTGGCAAATGGTTTTGGATTCTGTTGGATATGGTTGGTTGGACTTGCCTGTGTTGTCTTGGTCGGTGATGTCACAACACCGACTTCTCGGTGTGGATTTGCTCGGCCACACCTTAGCTTGTCACACCCTACGAAACAGAACGGGACCGGATAACTAGTCGCATTGCTCCAAGCAACATGATTAAGAAAACCCACGGTTCACTCATGAGCCTTTGGGTTTGACAGTAATAGAAGTCGGTTTTCGGTCGTGCCCTCACGACAACAAAAGCTTCCGAGTGACCTCTATAGAGGTTTTGACGACGACCTGTCGGAGCCAAACCGACCAGGAAACCCAGCGGAGAATCCTCCATGGCTCAGACGTGCTCTCGATGTTCTCGGGTCAATCCGGACGAGGCGCAGTATTGTTTTTTTGACGGTGCTTTGTTGAATGGGGCCCAAGCTGGAGGAGCAGTCCACCCAGGCCAACGCCCATTCTCCCATCCGTTCGTATTCCCGTCGGGAGAGCAGTGCCAGAATTTCGACCAGTTCGCGATGCGTTGTCAACAATACTGGGAGGATGCTCTGGAACTGTTGATTAACGGGACCTTCGAGCGTTTTCTAGGGGGCCAAGGACGCGTCGACTTGGCGATGGTGGCCAAAACAGGAGCGAATTCCGCCGATAAAGATCGCGGCCTGGATCAATTGCTTTCGCATCTTCCTACTGAGGCACTTCCCGATCCCAAGCTCCACCTCGAACCCACAGAAATCAATCTTGGAGAACTGAAGCCTGGCAAAGACGAAAGCCTGACGATCTTCATCGAAAATCATGGCGGTCGCCTCCTGTGCGGTTCGATTGAGTCCAACTCGCCCTGGTTGACGGTGGGAGACAAGCCTGGTCTCACGAAGAAGATATTCCAGTGTCCGGCGTCGACGACGGTGGGAGTCAATGTTCGTCGGGACCTGGTTCGAGCTAGCGACAAGCCATCGATCGGAAAACTGGTGTTGGACTCCAATGGAGGCACCCAAACGATCGTCTTCAAGGTCAGAGCCCCAATCCAACCGTTCCCCGATGGCATTTTGAAGGGAGCGAAGAGTCCTCGTGAGTTGGCCCTCAAAGCGAGACAGTCGCCCAAGGAAGCCGCGGCGTTATTCGAAAGCGGCGCTGTCAAAAATTGGTATAAGAGCAACGGCTGGGACTATCCAGTGCGAGGCGAAGGGGCTTCGGGTGTGGCTGCTGTCCAACAATTTTTCGAGGCTCTGGGCCTTGTAAAGCCCCCCAAGGTTCGCATTTCCGAACACGGTCTGACGCTTTATGGACGTCGAGGCGAGTCTTTGCAAACGTCGTTTTTCGTGTTCACCGAAGCGAAGAAATACCTCTATGCCCACGCCACCCCGGAGCAACCTTGGCTCCAAGCCAAAACCACAATGGTTACACGAATGAAGGCTCGGGTGGATATCCTGGCGAGTGTGCCGTTACACGGTCAGGGGAATATAGAAGGTCGTATTCTTGTTGCGTCCAATGGAAATCAAGTTTTCAAAATCCCGGTTACGATCAACATCGAACCGGGAGCACCGGCCCAGAACGCTGGAAGACCCGTTGTGGCAGCTCTTCCAGTCCCCAATGACACTACGGCGCCGGTCTCCGGTGAGGCTATTGCTCCGGTGGTTGTTATGCCGATGAGGGCTGTCCCGATCGAAGTCGTATCGGAAGATGGTTCCGGTTCTAGCCAGAGGAACCCACAAACGACGAGTTCGCCGGAAACGATGAAAGCCTTCCCAGCTACGCCCATCGGAAGCGGTGAGGATTCGGTTCCAGCAGAACCGGTCGATTCTTTCTCAGGTTCCTCAGACCAATCGGATCGCCGGAGTCCAGATTCTTTTCTTCCCGCTCCCCCACCTCCGTCGAAGAAAACGGGGCGAAAAAAACGGAAGGGAGATTTTTCCTTCGATTACCTGACCGACCAGAGTTCGGACACCACTTCTGGTGCTCCACGTGTTCTTGCGTCTCCGCCGTACCCGCAGGCGAATTCCTTCGCTTCCATGCTTGTATGGATTATTTCCTTGGCTTTGGTCGCGATCATCATCGCAGTCACCGTGATCGTTGTTGTGCTTTGAGCGAAACGGTGTGCAAGCGAGGTGGGCTTGGCATTGGTTTTGCTGCAAAGGGGGCATCCTGAAGGCAGGTAGGTTTTGTGACGGACTGGCCTGAAGTTCTGGGTGTCGGGAGCGAAACCGACTGAAAAACCCAGAAGTCTTGACGACGATCTGTCGGAGACAAAACCGACCAAAGAACCCGAAGATTTTTTCTGCATCTGCCTTCATCCCTCATCCCTGCTTAGGAGGAAATTCCGTGATTCAATTGAGTAGAATGGCTTTGATCGTCGCGACCATTGCTGGACTGGTTGCGGCTCATGGCTTTGCACATGCCCAAGAAACAAAAGCACCAACCAAAAAAGAAGTCCAAGTCGTTCTCGATAAGGCCATCAAGTACCTGCGCTCGTCGCAGGAAGAACAAGGAGGATTTTCTTCTCGGCGATTCGGTCCCGGTGTGACGGCGCTTGTAGTGGCCGGACTCCTTCAGAATGGCGTCAGTGAAGACGACCCAATGGTCACCAAAGCGCTCAAATACATGGAGTCGAATGTCCAAGAGAACGGCGGCATTTACTCCAAATTCTTGGCGAACTACACGACCAGTGTGGCCGTCATGGCGTTCAAAGAGGCGGACACAAAAGGTAAGTACGATGCCCTGTTGAAAAATGCTGCCAAGTTCCTCAAGAAGCTCCAACACGATCAACCCGAGTCGCTCAGCAAAGACGTCGAGTTTGGCGGGTTCGGTTACGACAAAGGCTCTCGTCCCGACATGTCCAACACCGCCTTCACGGTCGAGGCTCTCCTCGCGGCAGGCGTGTCCAAAGACGATCCGGCCATCAAGAAAGCGCTCGTTTTCCTCAGCCGCAGCCAAAATTTGCCAAGTGAGAAGAACGATCAGGTTTTTGCCAAGAAGGCGACGAAAGACGACAAAGGCGGTTTTGTTTACACACCAGTCAACCCGAAAAAAAGTGGGGACAGAACGGCTGTGGGTGGGCTGCGTTCCGTTGGCGCCATGACGTACAACGGTTTGAAGAGTTTTCTCTACGCAGGTGTCAGCAAGAAGGACAAACGCGTCAAAGCGGCGATGCGTTGGATTAAACGACACTACACCCTGAAGGAGAATCCGGGAGTCGGAAAAGCCGGACTCTTTTATTATTATCACACGTTTGCCAAGACTATGACTGCGCTGGGCAATGAAGTGTTTGTGGATGCTGACAAGAAAAAGCACTACTGGAAACGCGAACTTTTCGAAGCCATCAAGTCGCAACAACTGCCAAACGGCAGTTGGGTTAACCGTGGCGACCGTCGATTTGGTGAAGCCATGCCGGACCTTGCGACGGCTTTCGCAATCCTCTCATTGAGCTATACCGGGAAATAGCCAAAGGGCTCGAATTTCTGTTGAGCTGTTCCTTGTGATTCTTGGTGACTGTCGGTTTCTACAAACCCGAAGCGAAAGTTAGGGTCTTTCTGGGGATCCTCGCTTTTCCTTCGGGTTTCAGCGTTTACGAGACCGAACGATGGGCTCGATCGCGTGTTTCTTGCCGCTTCTTTGATGATTCGGTTCGGAACGGGAACTCCAGCCAAGAATAGGCTGTCGAAAACTCAGGAGTTGTTACTTCGTGTTTCTTCCCTCTGAAATAAAGATCGATCAACTTCTCTCTGTGTACTCAGTGCCAAGGAACACGAATGCCCTTTGGACCTCATGGCTCATACCGTGAGGCTTACCTTACCTGCGATAATGGGCTGGACACTAAACTGGACAAATTGGTCCCACAACTGGCGAAGAATTCACCACCGCTGCCTCCTTGACGGCGGCTTTCGTTCTACCCGCCGAAATTACTCCGGAGCGTTTTCAATGTTTCGATTGACCGCAACTTTAGTTGGTATGGTGCTGTTTTTCCTCCCAGTGAAGGCCAGCGCTGACTGCTACGAAAATTACATCAACACCGTTCTCGCAAAAGTTCCCAAAGCTAAGGGGGTCAAGAAACTTAAGAAGTTAGATCGCAGGCTCTTGATCGAATATTCCGGAGCGTTGAGAAACACTGCCTCAGCGTTCGTGGTCATCCGCACGAACGATGGCAGGTGGAGTAAAATCCTCGTCAATCCCGCCGAACAAAAACTC
This sequence comes from uncultured Alcaligenaceae bacterium, assembly GCA_964423615.1. Taxonomy (GTDB): domain Bacteria; phylum Planctomycetota; class Planctomycetia; order Gemmatales; family Gemmataceae; genus CAYRFQ01. The sequence goes on from CAYRFQ010000099.1 coordinate 25,915, forward strand.
TCTGGTGGAAAGACAATTCCTATCCTCATCATCGATCAGTTCACGACGTACAAAGACGGAACCGACCAGGCGATCCAAGCCCAAGGAAATGACGTCCGTTTGTTTGCTGATTTCGAGTTCAATTTGGACATCGGACAAGTCGTCCCCAAGACGATTGGAGGCGACATCCGGTTCGTCGTTACCAAAGAAGGCTCCTATGCCGAACCCGTTGGTAAGGCAGAGTTTTATCTGGTCACCAAGTCCATCCCGGAAGCCAAGAGCGTTGCCAGCACCGGACCCAAGGTCGGGCAAAGCTTCAAGAAGGTGTATTTCACCGGAAAGTACAAGCTCTATGACGATGGCCGCCGTAATGGAACTCTTTACCTAAACGTTCGCAAGGATGGATTGGTGACCGGCAAGTATTACTCGCAGAAAGATGGCCGGAAATACGAGGTGCAAGGGAAAGTGAGCGAACCAACGCACCACATCGAATTCTCGATCGTCTACCCGCGAATTACCGAGACCTTTAGCGGGTGGATGTTCACCGCCAATGGACGAGCCATCGCTGGTTCGGCCAGGATGCAACAGGGGGTGTTTGGGTTCTATGCTGTACGGATCGAGTAGGAAAAACGCCCGGAGAAGATGTTCTCCATGAAGACCTCCAAGCATCATTTCTCAACTTTCGCCTTTTCAATTTTCCGTATGTGGAGTTCGGCCGCGTTCTTCGAGGATGATTCCATGCTCTTTAATTTTTCGATAGACAGTTGCTTGTCCCTTGCCTAGTAACCGGGCTGCTTCTCGCACATTTCCCTTCGTCTCGTGTAGTGCCTGGATGATGGCTTGTTTCTCTAGTTCTTTCAGGGGCAAGATGGGCTGAGTCGAGGGCAATTGGTCAGTATCTCCAGGAGCTTCGTCTAAGAAATCGGGGTGTGGTTGGATATCGATGGAGCCGATGCTTCCGGCCATGTCAGAGGCACTCGTGTCATGCACTTCGGAGGGTAAATCCTTGGCCTCGATGATGTTGGTGTGGTTCAAAATGACGAGCCGCTCGATCAAGTTTTCTAACTGTCGGACATTCCCAGGCCAGGGACACCGCACAAGAATTTGCATTGCTTGGTGGGCAAATCCAGTCGCTGGCTTGGAATGTTTATGGGCAAAATGGCGGAGGAACCAAATCGCCAAAGAGGGAACATCTTCACGTCGATCACGCAAGGGTGGAAGTTCGATCGGAACTACGTTTAGCCGATAATATAAATCCCGCCGGAAAAAACCTGAGTTGACTCGTTCCAGCAAGTCGCGATTGGTCGCCGCTACAATGCGTACATCGACTTGCTTGACGTTGCTCGAGCCAACCCGTTGGATGGTGTGTTCCTGCAAAAACCGCAGTAGCTTACCCTGGAGGCTGGGCTCCATCTCCCCGATTTCGTCAAGGAACAAAGTCCCGCCGTGGGCCGCTTCGCAGCATCCGAGTTGTGGCTGATCGGCCCCCGTGAAGGCTCCTTTCACGTGTCCGAAAAGGGTGCTTTCAGCCAATTCACGAGGTAAAGCTGCCATGTTGATCGGGACGAAAGGTCCATCGCGGCGAGTGTTTTTTTGGTGGATTTCTCGGGCCACCAGTTCTTTTCCTGTCCCGCTTTCGCCGAGAATGAGTACAGTCGCGTCGGTCGGTGCCACTGTAGCTATTTGTTCCCGGACCAGCCGCATGGCTTGGCTTTCACCGAGCAGCAAGGAGTTGGTTCCTACGCTTCGAAATTCGACAGGTTGGGGCTCTCTCCGCTTAACGGCCGATGGCATCACTGCGTGAGTTTTCCACACACGAGCCGAGTCGGGAGCGTTATCCGCATCAGACGGGTTTTCGTAGTCGGCATCGTGGGGGGATTCTTGTGCTTCGTTGATAGACCGACTACGCTTCTCGACACCGTGGTCCAGGGCTATTTTCAACTGTGTTAGATCAAGAGGCTTCGTTAGGTAGTCGAAAGCACCGAGTTTCATTGCATTGACGGCGTTGGGAATGCTCCCTGCACCAGTGAACATCACCACCACGACTTGGGGGTACTGCGTGAGGACTTCCTGGAGAATTTCGGTCCCGTCGTGTTCTCCAAAACAGAGATCCAACAGCAAGATGCTTGGTTCTTGCTCTGTTAGGTTTCTGTATAGTTCGGCCTTGGTTTCTGCCGAGCACATACGATAATCCCAACGCTCTAGGTGGTACCTTAACCCTTGATGGATAGATTGGTCGTCGTCAGCCACGAGGACCAGTGGAGGTTGAGGGGCAGCCATCCGAATTACCCTTCGCGTCGGAGGTTTTTGGTGTCATGCCTGCGCGACTAATAACCGGCCAGAAAAGTTCTTGGGGAGGATTCACCGAGTAAAGAACTGGTGTAAGCCTATCATTTTTTCTCAAACCGAGAAACGAAAAAGAAAATCTTTATCCGCCAATTTCTCATGGTGAGAGAGGGACTTCAAAAAAGTATGGGCTGATTATCGATTGTTAGGATAGGTTTCTATGCTCATAGCTGTAGTGAATATTTATAAATTCGTACACTAGGTTCATTTCTTAAAAAATTCGGTACTGTATGAGGGTTACCGGAGGTCGACAATCCTCTTGCACTATAGTAATGCTCTTTTCGATAGTTGGAAAGAGATTAGTTCTTCCTTGATCCCACACTTCTCTAATGGGAAACGGATGAGAGCGAAAGGCAAGTGGTTTTGCCTTTCGGGCTTGATCCTTCCGCTCTAGAGGAGGTGTTGTCTTTGTTCGCTGGGATAGTTCGGCATACTCGATAAACAAGTTGGCCGAAGGCACCTTTTAATAAACGGAGCAACACACCATTTCGAACCTGCTGCGCTAAGAAAAAGTACCTTCCCTTGTGCTAAACAAGAAACAACGCTCCTGAAGGCTGATGATTCCTGTCTTTTCCAAAAGGACTTGATCTGTGTTTTACACAATTGGCAACAAGTCTTCGTTCCCTCGGAGCCCTCTCACACGATCTGTGTTCGTTCCACCCATTTGGGCGAAGAACAAATCACGTCCCCCATTGCCACTGAGAGTGTCCTGATCCTCGTCTTCCGTGATGGTGGTGCTATCCAAGACGAAAGGCGAGTTGAGGCCTCCTGGATTTGCACCTGTCAGATGATCGCGTTTTTGCTCATACGTCGCGTCATCCCGCGTCCATTCGGCGTGGACTGCATTCAAGGCTGCAATATTGGACTCGTCGGACCACATGGCAGCTAAAAGCAAATCGTCTCCACTGCGACCTCTCAAGCCGTCCTTACCATCGCCACCGATCAAGACATCATCGCCAGAGCCGCCGTCCAACGTATCGTTTCCATCGCCGCCGGAGAGGACATCGTCGCCGCGCCGTCCTTTGAGCTTGTCTTTATCCTCGCCGCCGAGAAGTGTATCCTGTCCACCCCCGCCAATGAGCGTGTCACGACCTTTGTCTCCTTCGATCAGAGACTCAGTATACCAATTGTCGTTTCCGGAGGTGCCGATGATGGCAAGGTCGTCACCGTCACCCAACGCCATGCGGATCGTTTTGACGTCATCTGGATTGAAGTTGATTTGGTCAGCTTCGTCGAAATCCGTGGTGACTCGAATTTGCGGTTTGGTCCGTTGGTCGTCGTCATCGTCGTCGTCATCATCGTCGTTGTTTGCGTTCACCAGATCGATGTCAACTTCGTCGTTATCAGCGGTCCCAACAACTTGAAGCTCACCTGTGTCACGATATAGCCGCACGCCCGTGACGAAGATTTCCGTTTTGAAAGTTTCGGCTTCGCCAGTGTCGTCGTCAATCAGTTGAACCGTTACGGTGTAGATTCCTCCGTTGCTGTAGTGAGTTTTGGCGATCAAAATCGGTAAAGATTTCGTAAAAAAACTTCGCCTTTTTTGACCTTGTTTTTCTTGGAATCGTGATGGCTCGCCGATGTACTTTAACCCTGACCCAATCCCAACGCCACGAACTGCTCGAGGCCAGAGACCACGACCCCAAACCCTACGTGCGCGAACGCTCCGCGGCCATGCTCCAGATTGCCGACGGACGTTCGGCCCATCGGGTGGCTCAAGAAGGGCTCCTGAAGCCCAGAGACCCCGACACCGTCTATGGTTGGCTCGATGCCTACCAAACCAATGGACTCGATGGCTTAAGAGGTCGACAACACGGCGGCGACCGACGAAGTTGCTTTTGACCAAAAACAACAACTCCAAGAGACTCTGCGCCAGGGACCCGACGAGAAAGCTCGCCAAGAAGCGAGTCCCCATCCCAACGGACCCAAACCGTCTCGCTGGACGCTCCGCACGATCCGCGCCAGTATCGAATCGTTAGCCCACTACAGTCTCTCGGGCGTATCGCGGCTGTTGCATCGTTTGGGACTGAAGGTGCGAAGTGCGAAAGTCCAACACTTCAGTCCCGACCCTTTGTATTTGGACAAATGCGATTACCTCGACCAGTGCCTTCGCCACACGGCTATCACTCCGG
>CAYRFQ010000100.1:0-28941 GCA_964423615.1 uncultured Alcaligenaceae bacterium
GATTAGCAATGGGGCCGAATTCGGAAAGAGGGATTTTCACAGATTGGACAGCTACTAACTGACAACGCCAATCAAATATTGTTGCCACGAAATCCCACTACTACAGCGGTGTTTGAGGAATTCATTCATGCAACCCAACACCGCACTGGACGGTTTAATAGGGCGGTTACAAGGTATGGAAACGATGTAGCAGAGAACCTAATGGAGTGGGAGGCTGCGTACAGATTGATTCAAAACCAGAGGCAATGGCGGATTCCTATGTCCGAATCAGTTGAAACTATGCGTCGGTTTACTGGAATTCACAGACAACTCCAACAACAGTTAGGCTTTGTCAACACTCATGATATTAGGAGAATTTTGAGAGAATTGAGGACACCATGAAGTTTTTATTCAAAGTAATGAACGCAGGTTATATGCCTACTGGAGATAGGTACTACCTGGACGTTAGAGTTGAGTCTGGAACTGTTGAAGTTGGGGATGTTGGAATTGTTGAGGACATGACTAACTGTAAGATTTCGATACGATCTGTGGGAATTGCCAGTGGATCAGGTGCAAAGGGGTTAATCCCTCTAACAATTGATCCACCGTCTATCGAAATCTCTGAGCTTCAAGGGAGAATCGTCACAGGTTGATGTTTGCAATCCGATTGCCCTGGCCCGCACCCACCAGGGCTTTTTCATTCCCCTCCATGCTGCCCGTTATCGTCGGGCTTGAACCCAAAATAAAACCGTGGCTTCTCCTGCACCGTCAGTGTGCCAACCACGCCATCGTTCTTCCTCTTTACCTGCACCAGTGGCTTGCTGTAGGCCATCACGATGAAGTTTCTAGCAAGCTCTCTGGTGTCCCACACTTGACCGTATTCGGCTTCCAACTGCTCTGTGGTCTGGGGAGCAGCTTGGACTTTTGATCAACTTCTGCCTTCTCACATCTCCGCCATCTTCGCATTTCCTGAGGCACCCTTCTACTCTACCCTGGCAACTGGAACACGAAGCGTTGTAAAAGGCGGTGCTGCACGCCGACGAAACTGGCTGTGGTGCTTCGCCGATCCAGACCTGAGTTTTTTTCATTCACGGTAACCGCAGCGACCAAGGTGCGGATGCCCAAGCGGTGTTCATGTCGATCTTCCACGCCCTGAAAAAGCGGGGCCACAATCCGATCGTGACGATGACCAAAGCGCTAACCACTTATTTCCAACCCGGCCAACTTCCACCGCTGCCAACGAAAGTCACTTCCGGTCAGTCACGTGTTACGGTGAAAGTGGTTTTAGATCCAAATCTTAACGCGTTCCATCAACTTAGGTGGTAACTTCTTCTCGACGGTCTTCAAGACCTCGTTCGGATGGTACCTCGTGCTGAAGTGGGAGCAGATGATCAGCTCATTTTGAAATCGGTCGGCTCGTTCGATGAAGTCATCGATGTGAATGTGGCCGAATTTGTGAATTTTCTCGCGACGGTGTCCGGCCCGGACAAAGCTCAATTCGGTGATCAGAATTTTGGCTTCGTAGACGGGTGGAAAGTTATCCAATCCTTCCGGGCTAGTGTCGCCAGTGTAGGCCAGGATCGGTGCCCGCACTTCCTTGGTGACTTCCGTTCCGCTGAGGCGCAAATCACGAATCTCGTTTCCGGAAAGACCGTGATATTCTTCCTTGAGCTTCTTGCGACGGTCCCACACGAGGAATCCGAATGACGGAACTGTGTGGGTCGTTTCGAAGGGCGTGACAATGTGTTCTCGCGATAACTCGATTTCTTGTCCGTGAGTGACACCATTGAGTTGGCACACTTGGCGGCCACGGTCAAGGCGTTGCATGACTTGCAGTAAGCGGCGGATGTCGTCGATGTTGGTTTCTGGTAGATAGATCGTTGGCGGTTCCATCTTCATCATTCGACGCCGTGCGACGTAGACGGGCAACGCAGCGGCGTGGTCCAGGTGACAGTGCGACAAGAACCACGTTGGCGTGCCCATGAAGTCCCATGGCTGGGCTCCGAGGTCGAAACCAACTTTCAATTCTGGAATTCGCCAGTAACTTTGGACTGCTGCCCGCGAATATCCTTCGATGGTGTAATTTCCGTGTTTGTGAGTCAGAAACGGAGCGTTCTCAACCATGTGCCATCCAGCCATATCGTGTCGCGTTTTCACAAGCAGTCAACATGCAACCACTATACGAAAACCTGGACACGAAATCAGCCAGGTTGGTTCCGGTGTGGGATGAAAGCCGAGCGACGAAAGGATGGGACTGGGCCGTGAGTTTGCGGGAGAATGCACGACACGACGCACACCACGGCCTTTTTCTGCAGTCCTGATTGGTCGTCGCTCCGCGGTTGTCGAACGCTTCAAACCCAACTGTGGTGGATCGTCCGACCCGTGTCATCGTGTTGGTTAGGCTTGCTCGAGCGGTCCGTGATCATCGCAGTGGTCGCCGTGCGGATGGTGGAGGTGGCCATCAACGAGATAATCGACGTGGTCGCCGTGCGGTACGGCTTCGTGACCGCAGTTGGGCCCATGAACGTGACCAGCTTCGTGACCGTTGCAGGAATGTTGCGGTGTACAATCGGCTGGGTTCTTGTCATTGACTTCGAGGGAGTGACATTCGACGCCGTTTTCTGCGACGTGATGCAGGTGGCCGTCGTGGAGGTAATCGATGTGGTCGTTGTGCTTTACGGCTTTGTGGCCGCAGCCAGGACCGTGTTGGTGGTCATGGTTGGGGTGAGTTGGTTGCGTCATTTCTTTTTGTCCTTTCGACTGTTGGGGTTCTTGGACATCTTTGATTTTTCGCGAGGATGTACCTGAGAGTCTTCCTCAGCGGATGTTCCTGGTGGAGATTCTGCCGAGGTCGAACCTTCGGGTTCCTCAGCGTGCTCGATGGCGTTGTTGAGTAATTTCAGGACGTGGTCGTCGGCCAGCGAGTAGTAAATATGTGTTCCTTCGCGACGCCGAGTCACGAGCCTTTCTGTGTGGAGCAACCGGAGTCGTTGGGACACGGTGGGGAACTTCTCTCCCAGTGCCTCGACGATTTCCGAAACACACCATTCCCGTTCGGCCAACAGCAATAACAGCCTCAGTCGTCCTCCATCACCGAGTGCACGAAAAAGTCTCTCGACTTTTTCGAGGACGAGGGTTTGGGGAAACGACGATGCGGCCTTGTCCTTTGTATGGTCTCCCGGATGGCAGTTTGGAAAGTCTGTGATGATCCACCTCGCCACTAGTTTGCTATTTCAACAACTCATGAAATAATAAATAATAACTCGGAATTCGTCAAGCCAAATGACTCTGGGAGAGAAAAGCCAGAACGTAATTCGGAAGATTGTGGCGGTGATGACGAGATGACGAGTTCGTTTTCGTTGTCATCGGAGAGAACGAATCCGGCCACGATGGCTACCGAAAACCAATGACAAGAAAGCGTTTGGACACTCCAGAGGTCACCTAACGGCGGCGGAGGCTCGTCGCTTTTGGCTCTGGTTGGGGGTTGCTTGTGGCTGGGTTGGAAAAGGGAATGGAAACAGAGTTGGGTTAGTGCATACGTTATTTCGCGTATGAAAACCCTTGAGACGTGTGGTTGTCCGTCTCAGGGGTTTACACAATCAAGATCGGTAATGAGAAAGGATGGTTCGACCGACTTCCTGGGTTGGCTCTCAAGGTAGACATGTTTTTCACTGGCCCATTGGCCTGAAGGACGAGGGGCAAACCTGTTGAGCCGTAAAGTCCAAAACTCTGGGGAGTTACTGTTTGGGCGAGTAGTTTTCGAATTCACGTCGGGTCAAATATCCGTTGTTGTCGGCATCCATTTGGGCGAACTGTCTGGCGAACGGAGAGTTCTGCAGTTCGGCTCGGGTGACTCGGCCGTTCGCATCGGCGTCGAAAGAGTCAAAGTCCCGGGCGGGTCGGCCACCTCGAAACCCTGGGCGTCCTTTTTGTCTCGTTTGGCCCTTGGCGAACGTTTGCACGAGTGTACGGATTTCCTTTTGGTCGAGGGCGGCATCGCCGTTTTTGTCGAACCGTCCAAAAGCTGGAGCCAGTTTGGCCGAGGCTTCTTTGCGTGTAATCTTACCGTCCCCGTTTTTGTCCATTGCCATGATGCGTTGGAAGATGAACTTGGCACGTTGGTTTTGTTTGGTGGCCGTCTTCGGCTGAGTCTTTTTGGGAGCGGTTTTCGGTGTTTCTCTTTGGAGTTGGGTCACGAATCGACGTATGAAAGTCAAATACTGAGCGACTTCAGCCTGATCAAGTTTATCGTTGGAGTCTTTGTCGAGTCGGGGGAAGCCGCGTTGCAAGAATTTTGGGGCTTCGACCTTGTCGATGTTTTCGTTCTTGTTTTTGTCGTAGAGCTTGATGAACTCAGCCGGTTTGAGCTTAGCGAGCTTTCCGAACCTGGCGAGAATTTGTTGCTTTTGGGCTTCGGTGAACTTTTTCTTTTGGGGTCCTTGTGCCGAAGCAAACGTCATCGGCAAAAAGGCCAAGACCACGAGTCCGAGGCTCATACGAATCATTTGGCAAACTCCCGTGAACACCGTCGCGCTTTGTTCCCTCACCAAGACGGTTTCGGACGCGACCGGCTACTAGTGTTAGTTGCTGTCTTCCTTAACAACCCCGGTTTCCGTTTGAAGTTTCGGTTTCCTGAGGAAGCGGCAGGGACGCGACCGAGAGTGTGTTTTGATCAGCGATCAGGAACTCCAACCCGACGGCATCGGTTTGTAGTGTCCGGCACACGATAGCGAGGGGAGGAACGACACTCGTTGGGTGGGTCCTGCGGTTAGGGGGAAAGGGCGTCGTCAAAACCTTCCGATCACACGTTGCAGCAAACCGAGCAGAAGTTCATTTCGCGATCCAAGTGGTTAATTTTGGTAATTCGACGATTTTTATGAAAATGACACGGCGTCCAATCCTATTGTATTGTGGGGAGATGCGCGCAGGGGCGGCCGGAGAACTCGAAAACGCGCCGAAACGGCGATTTTTCGAGGTTCGTTTTCCATAAGTCACTGTTATGCATGGACATGCGGAAAATGAGAGGTGTCAAAAAGGTGCAATTTAGGTGCAGGTTTACTACAAGTTTAGCGCAGGTTTACTACAAGTTTAGCGCAGTTTTAGCGCAGGTTTTTGTCATTTTTGGACCGGTTTTTGTCGGAAAGGTGAGGGGTCTTGGTTCGGAGGAGATCGTGGGATGGAAATTTCGCAATTTTTTTCAAAAAAATCGGACAGTCATTCCGTTCGCGTCTCCTACGCGCCGTGGCGAACCCCTCCGAAGAAGCGGACGGCCTATCGATGAATGGACCTGCAACTCTGGTTCACGGCTCCACACTTTTGCTGGTTCATGGCTTCCAGTTCGACCGACCATCGACTGCATTTGTTCGCTTGCTCCTTGTCGGCTCGGGCCTATTGTTGACAGTCCTCGACACGCATGCGACACTGAACCATCCGAATCGGTATGACCAACAAGTTCTCCCCAAGCGAATTCCCGGCTTTGGTGGTTTCTGTTGGTAGCAATTCCCGCCACGCACTCACCCCGGAGGTTGTCTGCTCATGCAAGGTTGCAAAAAAAATCACTACCTCATCGTCGTCCTGGGCCTTGCAGTCTCGTTTGGCTGGTTCAGTCTTGGGGGAGGCCAGGCAGGACAAAACGAAAAGTCGCCAGCGGTCGTCCGCACCTTCAAGGGACACAAGAACGTTGTGTACGGTGTGGCGTTCTCACCCAAGGGCAAATATTTGGTCACAGGGAGTTGGGACAAAACTCTCAAAATGTGGGACGTGAATTCGGGAAAGGTCATTCGCACGTTTGGTGGACCGAGTGGACACAAGGAAATGGTGTTGACCGTCGATGTTAGCCCGGACGGTCGGTATATTGCATCGGGAGGGCAGGACCGGCAACTCAAGATTTGGGATCTTCCCAGCACCGACGCCAGACAACAACTCGATGCCAAGCAAGAACTCACAGGTGTCGATGTTAGTCCAGACGGAAAAAAGCTCGCTATTGCTGGCAAGGATGGCGTGGTTCGAATCCACAACTCCGCCGACTTCAAGAAACTCCTGGAACTTACGGGACATGACGGCGAGGTGAAGTCTGTTCAGTTCAGCGCCAACGGAGCTGTTGTCGGTAGTAGTGGAGTCGATGGAACGCTGCGGTTCTGGAACTCGGCGAATGGTCAACTGATCAACGTCATCGGTGCCCACGAAGGGGCAGTCAACGATCTTGTCATTCATCCGAACAACTCGAATGCCTATTCCGTGGGCGAAGATGGGGCACTCCGCTTCTGGCAACTGACTGCGGCGAAACCTCGCGAGTTCACACCGATGGCCAAGGACATCGTTGTGATGGAGGTTTCGCCAGATGGCAACCAAGTCTTCACCGCGAGTGCAGACCAGAAGATTCGCGTGAGTAACTATGTCAACGGGCAGAGACGCCGTGAGCTTGTCGGCGCCACCTCCCAGGTGCTTTCCGCAGGCTTCAATTCGAATGCGTCGCAAGTCGCGGCGGGGATGAAGGACGGCAGCGTTGTTGTCTGGAACAACGGCAACGGTCAGATCATGGGCAAGGTCATCGCTCATGACCAAGTCACGGGGGTGAGTATCCGGCCCCAAAACGATCAGATGGCGACGGTGGGGAGTGATGGATTGCTCAAGGTGTGGAACCTTCCGATTCGGTCCACAAAGTCCATGAAGCATCCGCAAGAAATTATGACCGCAGCCATGCGAAGTGATGGCTCGCGAGTCTACACCGGGGGTAAAGACAAGATTGTTCGCTCGTGGGTCTTGAGTAACAACGCCCTGGAACGACAGTTTACTGGACACCCAACGGCCGTGACGGCTATCGCCGTCAGTCCGAACGGGGCGTATCTTGCGTCTGCTGGAGAGGATGGTGTCATCCGCTTCTGGAACCAAAGCAACGGACAACTCACGACGAAGATCGGGGGACACGCCGGAATTGTGACGTCACTTTCGTTCAACTCGCAAAGCAACCGGCTTGCTTCGTGTTCGGCCGATGGGACTGTGAAGGTGTGGCAGCTTCCGGTGACTGACTCCAGGTCACTCGGACACCCCGACCAGGTAACGAGTGTTGTCATCACTCCTGATGGAACCCGAGCCGTCACTGGGTGTAACGACAAGCAAGTGCGGTTGTGGAACCTGAGTAACGGAGGTCTCGAACGGGCTTTCGGGGGGCACACGTTGGCCATTCGAGCAGTTGGGGTGAGTGGCAATGGGCAGTTCGTCGTTGGTGGAGGAGACGATAAATCCTTTTCGGTTTGGAATCTCGGCAACGGTCAGGTGATCAAGAAAATCACTGTTCCCAACGTCATCCAAGCGATTGCGTTGAACCGCGATGGAAAACTCGCTGTGGCTGGACTTGCTGACAACTCGATCAAGGTCTTTGACGTTGCCAAAGCCAAAGAGAAAGCCAACTTTGCCGGTCATCAAGGTGCCATCACTGGGCTGGCTTATACCAACGGGGACAAGTTACTCGTGTCTTCGAGTGCGGACAAAACCATCCGAGTCTGGGACACGGCAAACGGAAAAGTAAGAACGACGATCACACATACCGGTCCGGTGGATGCCATGGCCGTGAGTGTTGACGGGCAATTGGTAGCTGGTGGGTCGGGCAAGTCGATCGGTATCTGGAACGTCGCCGACGGTAAAAACATCGCGACACTGAGTGCCAAGAATAAGGTGCAATCGCTCAGCTTCTCGGGAAATGCCAAACGACTCGTCGTTGGTGAACAGGACAATGCGGCTCGAATTTATGACCTTAACGGCGACCTCGTCGAGTTCTTCCCACACAAAGAGGCTGTTACCGCGGTCGCGTTCCATAAGGATGGCAAACGTATCGTCTCGACAAGCTCCGACAAACAAGCAAGAGTCTGGACATCGGCAGGGGTTTGGCAGGACGCTCAGAAGAAACCTCTCCGCCAAGTCGTATTCACTGCCAAGAACCATGTTGTCTGTGGCGGTGACGACAACGCCGTCGTTGTGCGTGACGGGAATACCGGGAAAGTGCTTCAAAATATTGCGGCTCACAATGGTGCGGTGGTGGGCCTCGACGCAAACACCGACGGCAGTTTGATTGCGTCGGCGGGGGTCGACAAGTCCATCAAAGTGTGGAATGTCGCTGACAAAGGAACTCCCAAAACAACGATCACTCTTGAGCACGCGCCATCGAGTTTGGATATTTCACCAGACGGAACGAAACTCATCGTCGGCGTGGGAGAGGATAAAAAAGGCTATGCTCAAGTCTTCGACATTACCACGGGGCAACTCGTTCAGGAGTTCGAGAAACGCAATGGGAAGATTACATCGGTCGCGTTCCACACCGATAATCGGACGATCGTAACGACGGGCACCGACAAGGAGGCTCACGTCGACTACGTAGGTGTCTTCAAGGTTCTCGATGCTCACAAAGACGGAGCGACGGCGGTTCATTTCAGCAACAATGGAGTCCAAGCTGTGACCGGTGGAGCGGATAAAACTGTCAAACTTTGGGACCTCAACCAAGGCAAAGTGCTCCGAACGTTTGCCACAATGAAGGACCCGGTGACGACCGTTCGATACAGCCGTGACTATGCCCAAGTGGGGGCTGCTGCCGGAACAATGGTCAAAGTGTGGAACGTCAACAACGGACAGGAAACGGCGAAGTTTTCTCATCCGGCCAATGTCACGTCGTTGGCCTTTAACTCGAACCGGAGCGAGATTGTCACCGGTTGCGAGGATAAACTTTGTCGCTTGTGGGAAACAAGCAAGGGGCAACTGCTTCAGTTTTTCTCAACCGATGGCCCGGTCGTCGAGGCGTATTACCACCCCAACAACACCGCTATTATTACTGGAGGTGGTCCAAAGGTCTTAGTCGGCACACGAGCCATTCAACGAGTCGTGGCCGCTTCGAAGACGCCCCTTTACACGATCGACAGGTACTCCAATGGGGTCTACGTTCTTACAGGTGGCCAAGACAAAGCCGCGAGGCTGTGGAACGTCGGCAACGGCAATAACGACAGAACGTATCTCGGAGCTGTGGACACGATTACTGCGGTCGCGTTTTCCCGAAACAACCAGATGATCGCTGTCGCCGACGCGAAGAAAAGTGTGCGAGTCTACAAATTCGCCAACGCGCAATTGATCCGCGAGGTCAAGGCCCCAGCCGTCGTCCAAGAGCTTTCCTTCAACCCGAGTAGCACGGCCCTGGCGGCAGGTTGCGAGGACAAGACGGTCATTGCCTGGGACACGACCTATCCAAATGTAAACGCTGCCGTTCCGGATGACTTCTTGAAGGTCGTCCAGCAATTTCGGCACGATGACGCCGTGACCGACGTTGCATTCGGGGCTGACAACGCCACGTTGTACTCCAGTAGTGCCGACAAGACGGTGCGAGTTTGGACCCTCGCTTCGCCGAATCCGGTGCAGGCTTACACGATGCCCAACATCGTCGATGTCGTCAAGTTTGGTCCGAAAGGCAAATTCATTGCATCGGCGGGACACTCGGGTCGAATTCGGATTTATGAAATTGCGACCAAGAGACTGAAACGCGAGATTGTTGCTCACAAAACGAAAGACAATTTGCAAATCTACGGTTTGGCCTTCAGTCCCGATGGTCAGCAGATCGTCAGTGCAGGGAAGGACAAGACTTTGAAATTGTGGAACGTTGCCAATGGTGCGATGGTCCGGGAGTTCAAAGCGTATGACGAGAAGAAATTCAAGACAGGCCACGACGATAGCGTTTTTTCTGTTGCCTTCAGCCCCGACGGGAAATACATCGCGAGTGCTTCAGGCGGGTACGAAAACTTGATCAAGATCTGGAACGTGAGCACGGGACAAGTTGTCCGTGATCTCGACAACAAGCAGATTAAGCGAAGCCCTGGTCGCAAAAAGCCGCAATCGCATCCTGGTTGGATTTACCAACTGGCATTTAGCAAGGCCGGCAAAGAATTGTATAGCGTCGGAGCTGCGCGAGGGAACAACGGCTACGTCGCAAGGTGGAACGTCGCCAACGGTCAACTGGTTGCCGGAAAGAAGATGTTCCTCGGGGTTTTCCGGAGCATCGCGATCGATCCGTCAGGGGATCAATTGGCCGTCGGTGCCGGACCCTACACGCAGAGGACTCCTGAGTTTAATGCGGCGTATTTGATGAAGATCTCGGAATTGAAGTAGTTTGAGTCCAAGGAACACGCCTTACGTTAAGGCGCAAAAAGAAAAAGACGAAAGATTCGCCAGGGATGACACGGGTATCGCGGATACAATTCGACTGTAATCCGTGTTACTCGCGTTTGGTCTTTTCTTCTCGTAATCTGCCGCCACTATGTCCAGCGTTTCTACTCTTTTTGTTTACGGCACATTGCGCCCACGGTTCGAGCATCCCATGGCTCGTTTGTTGGAGAGTCAGGCGACTTGGCTTGACGAGGCTCGTGCTCCAGGCCGATTGTACGACCTTGGATCGTATCCTGGCATGTACTTGGGCGAAAGCGATGGCGATTGGGTGTGCGGTGATTTGTATGAGCTTCATAGGCCTGATGTAATGCTGCCACAACTCGACGACTACGAAGGATGTGGTCCGCCCGAGTCGTTGTACAAGCGTGTAGTGATGGTGGTCGTGATGTCGTCTGGCCAACGTTGTCCCGCCTGGGTATATCTGTATGAAAAGTCAGTACACGAAAGTCAGCGTATTTGGTCGGGCGATTATTGTCGCGAGAGGTCGAAAGAATCATGAGCAAAGTGCGGGGCAAGTACACCCTCTGGGACGTCCCGACGCGTCGGCGATTTTTCTCTTGGGTGCAGTTGAGTCCCCCTCAATACTTTGCGGGAACGTTTCTGTTAGTCATACTTATCGGCGCCTTGGGGTTCAGTGTGTTGCCGATTTATGTCCCTCCCGACTCGTCAACTCCAACATCTCTCAATTGGCTCGATTCGTTGTTCACGGCCACCAGCGCTGTTTGTGTGACTGGGCTCATCGTTGTTGATACGGCGAGGTTCACGTTCTGGGGACAGGTCTACGTTTTGACATTGATCCAGCTGGGTGGGCTAGGAATGATCACGTTCACGAGCATGATCATCACGGCACTCGGTGGACGTGTCTCGCTCATGGAAGAATCCGTGACTGCGATCGGTTCACGACCGACGACCCAACTCGACCCTCGGCGACTGATCATTGATGTCGTCAAGTTCACCTTCGCCATTGAGGGGATCGGGGCGGTGCTCCTTTACCTCAGTTGGCTCATCCATCCAGTTCCGGGCCGTACCTACGTTACCGCCCTTTGGGATGCGGTTTTTCATTCGATCAGTGCGTTTTGCAATGCAGGATTCTCGACGTTCAGCGCTTCTTTGGAGGGGAGCCAGCGGTCTCCTTTGACGCAGCTAGTTATCATGGCCTTGATCGTCTTGGGCGGTCTAGGGTTCGTCGTTCTGGAAGAAATCTTGGTGTGGCGACAGGCCCGCAAGGCAGGGAAGGTGTACTACTTTTCTCTGCACACTCGGATTGTATTGAGCATGACAGTGCTTCTTGTGCTCGGTCCCTGGCTTCCGTTTGCGTACTTCGAATGGAACAACACGCTCGCCGACCTACCGATCCTCGACAAGGTGACGAACTCCTTGTTTTTGTCAGTGACTCCCAGGACAGCGGGGTTCAACACGGTCAAATACAGCGAAGCGACGGACGCGACCTGTTTCCTGACCATTTTAATGATGATGATTGGCGGGTCGCCGGGGTCGACGGCAGGGGGAGTGAAAACGACGACGATGGCCTTGTTGGGCGTTGTCGCGTTGTCGCGACTCCGAGGTGAACGAACACCGATTTTGTGGAATCGATCTTTCCGCGAAGAGATCATAAACCGGACCATCGGTTTGGTCGTCGTGGCGTTTGGTTTGGCGATGCTGGGGATTCTGATGCTCACATTTACCGAGTTCCACAAGGGTGAACAGCGGAAGTTCTTGGAACATTCTTTCGAAGTCGTCAGTGCCCTCAACACCGTCGGACTGTCAATGGAATCGACCTCTGGAATTTCTTCTCTTGGGAGATGTATCTTGATTGGCTTGATGTTCCTCGGGCGAATTGGACCGTTAACGTTTGCCGCTGCTCTTGCTGTTCGTTACGCCCGAGCCAAACGGTTCCGGTATGCGTATGAGGATGTGATTGTGGGTTGAGAAGCGGATTAACGCGTTGTCTCAGTTTAGTCGGTCAATAAGTTGGCAAACGCCAACGGCGGACGCCGCAATCGGATGTTGACCCAACTGGCTACCGTATGGCTGAGAATCTTGCGTATCGTCCGGTGAACTCAATGCCAAACGTCTCTGGCCCACGTCCTTTTGGCATGATACCGAGCTACCAACTAACCGTTCACTGTTTCGATACGCCAATGCAGCCTTCGCATGGCCCTGGAGTCCTCCGGCGTCGGGTCGTTCTTTTTGTTTTTCATAGGAGCCAACAACAAGATTCTGTATTCGAGCAGTTGTTCCTGCACGTTGGGGAAGTCCATCATCCAGTCCCAATCGATTGATTCCCAGGTCGTTGGGACAGTCCGGCAATCGCCGAAGGACGTGTTCGATCATAGTTTGCTGTGCTGTTTTGTAAGACCATTTGTGGCCTTTGAAGAACTGTTGGATGGTTCGCACGGCCAAGCCTGCGAACAGTGTGATCGGTTCACACGTCTTTCGAGGAAGAACGGTCAATAACGAGCGGCAATAAACCACTAACAACCGAAAAGTTTGAGTGAAGACACAACAGAAAAGGAATTGGTCAGGAACCTATCGAGTTTCGGATCCAGTTGTTGATTTCTTCGACTGTCATGGGGCAACTCCTGGCAAATGACTCTACAATTCCATTGTAGAAGTCAAAGAATACCAGAAGGCATGACCTCGCGCTGTTGTCCCAAGGCAACCGTTCAACGATGAATTTTCTTGGCCAGTGTCCCTGGTCTGTTTGGGTCTTATAATTCCCCTCATGTCAGACTCATCGTATCCGCGATGTGCGGAACTCCAACAACTCATTGGGCAACTCGAAACCCAAGTCACAGACTTGTTGGCCCGAATCAGCGTCCATGCCGGCAACCCCTTGTCGTTGCCCTCGGCGAACCCTACTTCAACACCGAAGCTGACGAACAAAAAGAAGTCCAAACGCAGGCAAGGCGGACAACTCGGACATCCACCGAAGCTCGAACAATTCTTGCTCGAAGACCAAGAGTACTTGGCCGGCTGGCAAGGAGTTTCCAGACGCGGCGTCGAAGAGATCGCTAGTGATGTGTTCGGAGCAACTATCTCTTTGGGCACCGTCTCCAACCTTGAGGGAAATACAAGCGACGAGTTGGAAACCGCGTGGGAGGTTGTGTTGGCTTTGGGTCGCGACTACAAACATTGGGGAAAACCGCAGTTTCTGTGACACGAGCGAGCGGGGATGCCGTTTCCTCGAACGCATCTTGACAGTCGTGAAAACGTGCCGTTTGCAAAAACGCTTTCTGTTGGAAAAATCTGCACGATGCGATTCTCGCGGCCCGATGGTGCTGACCGTGTCCCAAACTAGTTCCTCGGACTTGAACGGTTCAAAGACTTTTTGAGATTTCGGCGTAATCCAGGCAAATGAAATCTGTTCGAAAACGAACAACACTCCGACCCCTTTAAAGAACGGCCAACAAGGCTATCCGACTGACGAAGTCCTATTGTGTATGGAGGATATGACATTGGATATGTGCTGCCCTAGACGAATTGGCTTGTGCCTCTTCGCAGTCATCTTTGTTGTGGGAATAGGTACCCCCCTCGCCCATTCCCAGAACGTCAAACCAACGGTCACCGGAAAAAAAAACGGTTTGATTCCACGAAAGCTCCTATTCGGTTCGCCGGAAAGAGCTGGGGCGAAGATAAGCCCGGATGGGACACAGATCTCCTATCTCGCTCCAGTTAAAGGCGTGCTCAACGTTTGGGTCGCTCCTGTGAACGATCTGAAAGCCGCTCGACCAGTCACCAAGGAAAAGAAACGAGGCATTAACACGTACTTCTGGGCGTTTACGAACAACCATATTCTTTACACCCAAGATGCGGATGGTGACGAGAATTTCCACTTGTTCGTGGCGGACTTGAAGACCAACAAAATCCGCGATCTAACACCCAACTCGGGGAAGCAAAACGAGAAAAAGAAAATTCGAGTTCGAATCCAACAGGTGAGCCATAAGTTTCCCGAACACATCTTGATTGGTGTCAACGACCGAATCCCACAACTGCACGACGTCTACAAAATCAACATCCTCACTGGCAAAAAGAAGCTCATCCAAAAGAATAATGGGTTCCTTGGCTATCTCAGCGATGACAATTACAACATCCGATTGGGTGTGAAATTCAGTCGGAAGGCGGAACTCATAGTTGAAAAACAGAATGGAAAAGCCGAGTGGGAGAGTTTCTTCAAAATCGGCCCCCAGGACACACTGACGACCTCCCCAGTTGGGTTCGATGCCAGTGGCGAGAAAGTCTACATGATTGATAGCCGCGGTCGAAACACGTCGGCATTGGTCCTCTTCGATTTAAAGACCAAGAAGAGTAAAGTGCTCGCAACAAACAAACTCGCCGACGTCGCTGGCATTTCGCTGCATCCTACCAAGAAAACCTTGCAAGCCGTTGCCTTCAATTACAAGCGTGTCGAGAGACAGTTTTTCGATGCTGCAACCAAGAAAGACTACGCGAGACTTTCCAAAATTAACTCTGGGGACATTAGCGTGACCAGTGGCACCCTGGACGATCGAAAATGGGTCGTTGTCTTTACCCAGGACAACGGACCAGCTCGCTACTATCTGTACAACCGGGATTCCGGCAAGGCTAAGTTCCTGTTCACTAACCGACCCAAGCTCAAAGGTTGGAAGTTGCAGAGAATGCACCCGATGGTCCTGCCCGCGCGAGACGGCCTCAAGTTGGTTTGCTATCTGACATTGCCATTGAGCAAGGACAAGAATCAGGATGGCAAACTCGATGATGGAGAGCCCATTCCGATGGTTCTGTTAGTCCACGGTGGCCCGTGGGCTCGTGACAAGTTTGGATATAACACTCTTCATCAATTCCTGGCGAATCGAGGCTACGCTGTTCTCAGCGTCAATTACCGTGGTTCCGTTGGCTTCGGAAAGGAATTCATCAACGCAGCCAATAAAGAGTGGGCCGGTAAGATGCACGACGACTTGATCGACGCGGTGGATGCCATCATCGAGAAGAAGATAGCCGACCCAAAGAAAGTCGCCATCATGGGCGGCAGTTACGGAGGTTATGCGACTTTGGTCGGGCTGACCTTCACGCCCAAGAAGTTTGCCTGTGGCGTGGATATCGTTGGACCTTCGAATCTGTTGACGTTGATCCAAAACGTTCCGGCCTATTGGGTGCCCCAGCTACCGCTTCTGCGAACGCGAGTCGGTGACTTCACCACCCCGGAGGGTCGCTCGTTCTTGAAGCAACGCTCACCTTTGACGTTCGTGGCGAACATCGAGAAGCCACTTTTGATCGGTCAGGGGGCCAATGACCCACGCGTCAAGAAACTCGAATCGGACCAGATCGTCGCAGCCATGGAGAAACGCAAGCTGCCGGTGGTATATGCTCTGTATCCAGATGAGGGACACGGCTTTGCCCGCCCTGTCAATAAACTGTCGTTCTTCGCGCTGACCGAAGCCTTTCTGGCCCAGCATCTCGGAGGACGCTACCAAGCACTGCAAGGGACTATGAAAAAGTCCACGGTACAGGTGCTCTCCGGTTCCGATCAAATTCCCGGACTGCCGAAGTTATTGAAAAAGAACTAGCTTCCGGTCGAAGTCCAGTACCTCGTGATCCGAACAGGGGTGTCGGCGAACAAATGAGCGTATTTTTCGAATGGACACCAACAGGTCAAGTTTGCGTATGGAACCTGGCAACGGGTGCGTTTGTTTGTTGTCGGTTTGGACGCGAGGTTGGATTCGTTTCTCGTGTAGACTTATTTCGATTCCAGTACCAATTTCGATGGTCTCGCTTTTCTCAGGGCTTATCGTGGGATCCATTAAGATCGCAATCAGTGTGATGAACGAGAATATGGTTTTATGGGTAGAATTCCTTCAAGGTCAATTGCACGAAGAGCCATGCACGCAACCAGTTGTGGCCAGGATGGTCAGTAACTTCCAAATCAGGAAGCAGTGTTCCGGTGTCAACCGGTTTCTGTGTCGTGCCCGGCGCCCGATGCAAACGAGTTAGATCACCAGTGGTATTCGGGTAAGCGCCCATCCAGACCATACCGGTTTGGACAGGTCATTTTGCTAGGAGTCCAAGAACACCACACGCAGTAGCCTCCCCCTTAGTGGCTGGTAGGATGCCACGCGTAGCACCGCGCACCATCTTCGCCAAGCCAATCGACTCATGCGGACCAATTTAGAGGGTGCCAGGCTGCGTAATCCAATAATGGTCCCATGCCTCAAGATGCGGCAGAACAAGCCGAGGTATCGAGTTCTCGCTTTGTCCGTTTTTTGAAAAGGTAAGCGAAGTCACAATCGCTAAACCGGCACCTTTATTTCGTAAGCTGACCGCAACGAAGCTAATGAAGTTGTCCGTGAAAATGCCGATAACGGGTCGAATGAGTCGCTTCGAGACGTGAAGCTGATGTTCGGAAAGTTGCAACTGATGTTCAGCGATATCTTGCGCCCATTTCTCTACCCTCGTTGCCTTGACAAGAGCGCTTACAGCGATGGCGACAGAGACCACTGCCGCAATTGCCTGAACGACCGCTGCTGCTTCGGGTGTCATGGTGGCTTTACTAATGTGTAGAACGACCAAGCTCACCTGCCGACGGGGCTGAGTGGGCTACGAACTCCGGAACCGCTACATGCCCCGCCGGTCAGGTGCAGCGCCTTGTTATCGTGTCAAACTCACGCTGCTTCTGCTGAGTTGATTACTCATTCTCTTTCGATCGAGTTAGATACTTGATCAATTTGTCCGCCTTTTCCTTGTCGCGCGTGCAGCCAATACTGGGGCCGAAATTACTCCAGTAAACCAGGGACGTGGGATCATCCAATACGTACTTCGTCCAGGAGCCGTCATGCTTGCCGTTGAAAACTGTTGTGATGAGTGGATTTCCTGTTGGTGTTGTTGTCGCAGGTCGAGCTTTTAGAACCGCTGCCTTGAGTCGCAGTTTTGCCTCTCTGGTTAATTGAATGTTCACTACCAGGGACGGGTAGTGTTTGAATCCTGTTTCCCTGGAGCCAATCGTGGGGCCTCGCATCCTTCGCTTTTGTACCGACGCGACATCCGCCGGCGTTACGACCAGTGCCGGTTTGATGTGCAGGTGATATTTAGAGTCAGGGTCTTGCTTTGTGACCCCCTCGATGGCTTCGAATTCGACGATGCGAACTTCGATCTTGAATTCAGGCTGTGGTTTCTCATCGACGGCCAATCCAGAGGGTGCGACACCCAGCAATACGAGTCCAATAAAAGGCCACATTGTTTTCTCCGATTTGGGTACGGGAAGGATAACAACAGGCATGCACCTCCGGCCGAAGGCCGTCAGGTGCATGTGCACTTGTTATCTGTTTCTTCAATCGCAGCGAATGGGTAACTCGCAGTCCTCGCGGTTACCCGGGGTTCTACGTCTTGCGCCGTAGAAGCCAAATACACACGGGGACGGTGGCGAGCTCCATTGCGATATAGACGATCAGGAGAGTCGATGGCTGACCATCAATCGCAACACTCAGGATTCGCCCCGCGACTAAGCCGCCGCAGAAGATGCATAGGACCAGGATGCCCGCATCGCGATACTTGTCGGAGAATGCACTCCACAGCCAGAAGCCCCCGAGTGCCAAGTAGAGCATCATCACAGCTCTCAAAATGTGAGCTTGATCCGTACTCGGAGGTGACGAATTAGAGAGGAATGTCTCAGAGAACCATGCTGGTGACACACCATAGAGGAGTCCAATCCCGGTAATCGTGAGACACGACAACGTCAGCAGTCCGGCTTTGAGCTTCATGTGGATCCTCAATCAATCGTTGTGCAGGCGACGGGCAAGTTGTCCGGAAAACTCCTGCCGGACTATTTATCACTGTCCTCAGATAACGATAAAGTTGACCGGATGGCCGCCAATCAGCTAATCCATTCAATTCCGACCTAACCGGCCACTCCGGTCGAGCGATTGGTTATCTAATGTTTGGTTCGTCACTGAGCAAGCCAAGCCGCTCTGCGAATTCGCCAAACGTCGTGGCAACGTATCGATATTGTAGCCCATTTCCAGAGTGCCAATCACCACTAACAACGGAAGGCAGGTCTGGATCGCGTCGGAAATCCAAGGCGATCCCCACGTCATCACCGATGCGACGATTTACGGCAATTAACAGTGCTTTCTCTACGTCAATCCATGGCAACGGTCGCGGGTCATGAAACGATCCTCGATATTCGTGGAAATCCGGAGACTCTGTGTCAGACGGATCCATCAGAGGACGAGATTCGAATTCCATGGCGTCGCGACTGGGAAGCCAATCGAGTGGATCGGTGATGAATGGAACTACAAATGCCAAGACGTCATCACCCGGGTGCTTCCAACGGCCTTCGCGTATCAGGTCGTCGAGCAACCGGGGTAGCTTCAGTTGTCGAAGCAATGCACTGATGTTCTTCATTGGATAACGGTGGCGACAACCGGGTCCGAGCGGTTCGGCGACCACTGCCCAAAACCTGTTCGAGGACTCCGGTTCATCACATGGTTATGCCGCATTCATGGCGTGGGCGTTACGTGTTGTGCGGCGAATGATCGGATAGTGGTGGTCGTTCTTTCGGATTGGGAAGCAAATCAAACAGCGTGTCCGCAAATCTCATGAGTGTATCGGGTTCGTCGCATTCAAATACCTCGTTAAGGATCAAGCGGCAATGTTTTGCGGTCAACGCATCCATTACCGTTGATTCCCATGTCCGCTTACACGGCCAGGATTTTGACACCGTTGCGGTTGGTGCAGCGGTTCGATGTTGCGAAAGGCGATTGTCAATATTGTCTGCGTAGCCCAGTTTCAGGCGGCGTGGATCCAATTCTGGCACAAGTTGAATGATGTAGAAGACACCGATATCAGTGGAAACAACCACTGAGCGTTTGTCGTAGCCTTCTTCTCGTCGTTTTGCGCGAATGAACTGGGCCTCATCTGGCGTAATCGCCAGTGTGAGCTGATTGGCTGAGTCAGGGGTGCGTCGTTTATGTGGTTCCAGTCCAGCTTTGAGTACGTACTTGCGCATGTTCGAGCGGTCCAGCCCAAGTTCTTCGGCGAGAGACTTTAGCGATACGTAATTCGTCGTTTCGTCAGCCATATCGGTTCTGGTGCTCGGGCCAACAGTCGTGTGTCATAACGCTTGGGTTCAGCGGCGTGGTTTACCGCGTACGCTGGAACCCGTGGTTCGGTGTGCTCGGTATGCTGCTATCTCATCGGGATAACACCGAAGGCTACCAATGCACCAAACACCGTGACCATGATCCCGGCAACCTGGAAGAACTTGTGGACGTTCTCCCCCCACATGATCTTTGAGCGAGCAACCAGTAATCGATAGATAATGAACTTGCTCTCCGTGCGGCCACATAAGAACATGGCCAATCCTATTGCTGCGGTCAAACACCCCCAGAAGATGTGCATATTCATCCTCCTGTCACTCTGTCACTGAACTCTAAGGATAAGCTGCCGTGGCCAACTTTGCGGCTCCGGTCAGGTGCCGCGCCTGGTTCGGCGTGCCTTACCGACGCGTAACCCGAAACGGCATCCCCTCGGGCTGGAGCACATCGGCCGGGAACACCGCCCCGCCCGCAGCGACGTACTCGAACAACTCGCGGACCTCGTCGCCCCGCAACGGGTAGCCCGACAGCTCCTCCAGCCGCACCCACGTCGCCCCCAACGACTCCTCGTCCGGGACGCTCTTGGGCGGGGTGTCGTCGATCGGCTCTGCCAAGTACACGACCCGCAGTCGTGCCCCGGCCGCGGAGGGCGAGTGCTCAACCCGTAGGACGCCGACGCACCGCACCGGCACCCCCGACTCCTCCAGCGTCTCGCGGCGGGCCGCCGCCTCGAACGTCGGTCTGCAGCGTTTGGTTCGGCAGTGTTACAACATTTCAACCCACTTAGCCTTTTCTGTCTGGCCACAGACGCATACCGCCCAAGTTCCAGGGGTATCACAGAATTCAATTATTTTGTCCCCTTGGCTCAAGACGACAGACTCCGGCAGTAAATGGACAATCCAAGTGAGACCGCCATCAATCGAAAACACTTCCTCGACGCGCTCGATAGCGCGTCCCTTGACTGGTGGGTCTGTTTCTGCAAGTGCTAAAGCCTTCGCCACCGCTTTATTCCGGTCAATCATTCACATGGCCTCCGCTGCCGAACGATGAAGCTCAGCCGCGGCGGGGCTTCTGAGCTTACTATTACTGGAAATCAACAACCGTCCCCGCCGTCGGCTTCAGCGTTTGCTTCGGCCTTGCGAGTAACAAATCCCAATACTTTTTATCTTCCTGCCTCGCCCGCCCTTGAATTCATCGATTTAGGCCCGTTAGCTATGTTGCTGTGAGTCGCAACGCCACCGCCCATTTCAATTTTTTTCCCAACGACGTTGTTAATTTTTCCAACGCGTCGTGTGGCAACCCTCCGATGGCTCGAACAGTTCCGTTACTGGTTTCGGCTGCAGGATTTTTGAAGGGGCCCAACAATCCCCAAACCAAAACAGACTCGCCCTTTTTCAAAACAATTGGAGTTTTGGGAAGTCGAAGAATATCAACACCAAGGATCGGGGACTCTGAATCGGGGTTTAACGGTACATCGAGGAAATATGAGAGAGCACCATTGATGACTCGTAACTTTGTTTTGCCGCCAAGTTCAACCTTCTTAATCGACAAGGAATGGAAACGTGGGGCGTTTCCACTCATATTTGAGCCTGCAATACTTTCCCGGGTTCCATTTCTCCAAACGTCCAGGGAGGCTTGAACCCAACATTTTCCTTGAATTTCCAATTTAATTCGGGCCCCAAACACTCCTAAATGCACAAAGAGATCACGGTATTTCTCAATCGGGAGCAGCCTGCTGTAAGAAACTTTCACCGAATTATCAGGCTGTGGGTCCCGACGTGGCGGAGCAGGTTTCTTCGGTGGCTCCTCAAGCTTCTTGACCCGCTCGGACTGTTTACTAACCAAACGTTCGATGGATTCCAACGATTCGGAAACCGATTTATCGGCTTTAGCTATATCCTTCCGTAAGTTGGAATTTTCGAGGAACAGGACGACACAGAGAGCGACCGACACAATCGAAAGCACAAGGGAAAAACTCAATAGAAAGCGCATGGTCAACAGGTATTCTTATTCTTGGGTATTGGTTGAAAACGGCCGAACAAGAAGGATCTCGGGACGGCTCACCTGCCGGCGGGGCCCAGTGAGCTCTACGTCATGAAAAAGCTACATGCCCCGCCGGTCAGGTGCCGCGCCTGGTTCGGCGTGCCTTACCGACGCGTAACCCGAAACGGCATCCCCTCGGGCTGGAGCACATCGGCCGGGAACACCGCCCCGCCCGCAGCGACGTACTCGAACAACTCGCGGACCTCGTCGCCCCGCAACGGGTAGCCCGACAGCTCCTCCAGCCGCACCCACGTCGCCCCCAACGACTCCTCGTCCGGGACGCTCTTGGGCGGGGTGTCGTCGATCGGCTCTGCCAAGTACACGACCCGCAGTCGTGCCCCGGCCGCGGAGGGCGAGTGCTCAACCCGTAGGACGCCGACGCACCGCACCGGCACCCCCGACTCCTCCAGCGTCTCGCGGCGGGCCGCCGCCTCGAACGTCTCTCCCGGCTCGACCCGGCCAGCCGGCAGATACCACAGTTGGCCGTGTTTCCGCTCATGCACGATGAGGAACTGGTCACCGCGCCGGACGACGACGACGGAGAAACACCAAGTGGGAATCGGCTCTCGCGACACTCGCACGCCCTCCGCCGCTGAACGACTAAACTCAGCCGCGGCGGGGCGACTGAGGATACCAAGTTTAGAAAAGCAGACACCGCCCCGCCGTCGGTCTACAGCGCCTGGTTCGGCGCGTTATTGTGGTTTCAACCCGTAACCCATCCCAACATACTACGGCCCCGCTTTGTTCGGAGGCTGGTACTGCGAGAGTGATTTGACACCACATTGTCACGCATCCCATGAGCATTCCAATTGGGCTCGCAGTCCCACCACCATTACCCATTGTCTACACCTCAACGGGGCATGTCCAGACACGGGGACGAAAAAGCCGAACGATGAACTTCACCAGCACGTAGGCGCAGATCTCTTCCAAAATTGTACAGCTCTTTCAGTTGCCGGAGGGTCGGGTGCAAGCGACAGTTAGGTACTGTATCAATGAGTAGGCTCTACTCCTGCCCAAGCAACAACACTCCCAGGTTAACCGATTAACCGCTAACAGGCCATTTCCATGATAGTTCGTCAAAAAGATACCCTTCTCGGTCATCAATCATGGCTTGATGTGGGAACCCTGCAGAACTGAGCACTTCGGATAGAGACCTAATTAATAGCCACGCCTTTTCTTCTTTTTTGAAGATGTAACCTGATGCAAACATGAAATCCGAGAGTGACGGATCCATAGCTATCTCATATTCTGTTGCCTCTGGGGGAGTCTTTAAAATGATCTGACCAGTGAAACCCGACTTATATGGCAGCAGCCTCATTTGACATTTAGAAAGATAAGGCTCTATCCCGACCAGTCCCATAGGAGCATAAATATCTAGACAGTAATGACATTCAGGATTCATATTTCGAGAGCCTAACGTCTCGGAGGTGAGCCGCGGCAGGTATAGAAGGCCGAGCGGATTGAGTTCCGACCGTCGGCTCCGGCGCCCCGTTATGTTCGCAGTGGCTCGCTTGCTGGAAGAATATCCGATCGCATCCCCACAACTCAAGCCCTGAAACAACTCTTCAACCGAGATGTTAACTGAGGAGAACGGGCGGAAGCCGAACGTAAAAGGCTCAGTTGCCGGCCGTCTGTGGGAGCAGACGTTCGACCGACCACACCATTCTACTCGCGCGCGCCGCCGGTCAACTGCCGCCGGTGGTTCAGTCGCGGTTTGTTGAGGCGAATTCTTCCACGAGTCGCCGCACAGAACGGTTCGATGCCCCAAAGTTTACCACGGCAACGTCGAGGCCGGAATCAAAATACAACTCGAGCGAGCGACGAATAGCACCCAATATCCAGTCGGGATTATTCCCAAACGCGCCACCACCAAGCAATGTCAGGAACAATCGGTTGTTCTGATTTCGGTTCGCGTTGAAGATCGCTGCACATATCGTTGCTTCGTAGGCCGCTTCGAGTATGAGTTTTGCCAACGGCGCCCAAAGTTCCGATGCATGACGTGTATACGCTACTGGCATTGCGGAGCAATACGCTTGGGAGACGGTGTGGGACGCGTCGTCGAGCGGGACTTGCGTATCCCAGTGCAGACCGACCTGGAGTGCTTGCCGAACTGCATCGAGTGCAGCTTCGTCCATGCTTTCCAGCTTCCGATTGATCTCTTCGAGACCGCTTGCCGACGGCAATGCGTAGCCGTTCTCCATCCGCCAAAGACGTTGGTGTGAGTTGTCGAACAATCTACCGATGCCAGACAAGCAATCGATCTGGTTATTCGCAGTTTGCCCGATGCAGCCATTGACGTCGACAAAATAATTCCGAAAGATTGTACCCGCACCTGCCGCAATCGCGCATGCAGGCCCCTGGGTATAGTCGTCTTCGTAAATGCCAACGCCGCATTCAGGAGTAACTCCCAGTGATGTCATTTCGAGAAGATTGAACTGCGAAGCGACCTGGAACACGGCGTTTTCATTCGCTCGATCCCGATGCAAGTGCTGCACATTTGCGACGATCTCGTGAACGGATATCGGCCTTCGATCCCGGTTGATGCAACGGACACGATCACGCAATTGCGCTAGTGTAGGTGTCTCCAGTTCGCCGTACAGCCACGATCTCCTGTTCAGACTCGAATGCAATAGCCGCCCATCGATCAATAGTTGCTGCCGTACGCTTTCGGGAGACTCCTCGACGCAACCCGTAAGATCATTGAACCACGTCATGATCCACCTGCGCGACAAAACGTTCAGCATCACCGGGCCGCCGCCAGAGACGCTCAATTGTAAACCCGACCGGACCGGCGGCTCCGGTGCATGCGATTGTTCGGCGACCTATCGTAGGGTCACGTCCAGCGGATCGAGCACGCCCGTTGTCGTATCGAAAACGGCGCACTTCCCTTGAAACACACCCGCGATAATCACAACGTATCGCTCATGCGGCACCAACGTCAACGATTCAGATCCGTCCCAAGGGACGGTCCCGTTTGGCGTTGCAGCCCACCAGCAGTGATAATGGCCCATGAATTGACGAACATGTTGATTTGACTCAAAAGCGGCTTTTGCCCGTGCCCATAGGTCGCGTGAATCTTCCTCGATACTCCACAACTGTTCAACGCTGTGCGGGTCCACGCTTGCATCCTTGTGGCTGAAGTAGCATCCGTCAATTTGAAGCTGTGGTTGCATGCTGCGCATGAATTGGAACGTGTTGGGCGCAAACTTCTCGCGGCAGAATTCCGGGACATCACGACAAAGGTGGAAGTCGTGATTGCCCCAAACCCCGAGAGCGCCAGAGGAGCTCAGCAGTGACGCAACCTCATCCGCGCCCTCGGGCGGTGCAAAGGCGTCGCACGTGTCGCCGATTGTCACCACTTGGTCCACTTGATGCTCCCGAAACACCTCCAAAGCTCTGGAGAGGTTTTCGTGGTCATTATGGATGTCAGTCACGAGGCCGAGACGCATTGCGCTACTTTGGTTGCCGAATGTCACCGTTCACCGGGCCGCGGCGAACGACTTTGATCTCACCAAACCGCGCGGCCCGCGGCTCCGTGTGCAAACCATTGTTATCCAACCGCGTTGTAGTCCAAGCTCTTAGCCCCATCAGTGTTCGCGGGTCGTGGAAAGATGCAGCCGATTACATCCGCTAAGCGATCGCCGGATTCGTTGTATCGTTCTTTTTCGCCGGGACCGGAGAGTGAAAAGCCTGAGTCTCCGAACGAGAATCGTTGACCGTAGAGTTCGATGCCGAGAACACCGGGATACTCGCACCCGTCGGGTGCATAGATCGCGTACATTGGAACGATAAAACCCGATGGATGCGGAATATCTATCCGATTTCGACCTTGGGCGTCCTTGTATACGAAGCGACGAACGGCCGGTTTAAAGTAATGAATCTCAAGCATAACGCCATTGCCGCCCGGCCACTTTGGGATCTCGTCTACGCTAACAAGCAGGTCGTGCTTCGAACACTTGTTAGTTTCTTCAAGTTCCGTGATCCCTTGAACGCCTGCTCCGAATACAGGCCCGGTTCCGACATCATCAAGTGGACGTGAAAATACGCCGACACCTCGCGGGTTACCATCTTCGTCAAGTCCGGAAACCACGCCATCGCCGGAGTACTGAACAAATCCGCTGCGATGATGTGTTATTTTAAGCCTTCCTTCATCGAGTTCAGCTAGGTCTAACGCATCGCCAAAGGCAACCTCTTGGCTATCACGATTGTAGTTGACGGTCGTCTTCATAAGTACCGCAGTCTTTGCGGAGTGATATGGTGCCATGAGCGAATACGACCCGTCCCCGGTGAAAAGCACCTTGGTGAATTTCCGTTTGACGCCGTCACAGTCGAGGATGATGAGGTGCTTCGAAGATTTAGGCAAGTTGGTTCCTGTGTTGGATAATGTTGAGCTAAGCAGAGTCGCGCAGCGATTTCTGCTTCAGCGAGACATGGTTAGACAGAATGCCGAGTTTACTTACTGACAACTCACCGACATTCTGTCTCAACCGGTGGTTAGACGGAGTGGCGCAGGCGAAACAAAGATAACCCGGATGGTACGGAAACAGGGGCAGTTACGCGCGGTATAACCATTCGTAAGCAAGCTCACAACGCTTCCACCGAGCGTAACGTATGCATATCAACTGTGCAAGCACCTAACGCGTTCTGGCGGCATTCCTGTCTAACGACCAGCATCACCGGGCCGCCGCCAAGTGACGCCCAATTCCAAACCGACCGGATCGGCGGCTCCGGTGCATGCGCTGGTTATGCAGCTTTCCGTGTTAGTTGTCAATTTCGTCAATCGCACCTGCTGTGAATTTGCAGAAGACCTCCTTTCCCATTCTGGCCAGGGCTAAGAGGAGTAGGCTGCAAAACGGCACAAGGATTCCCGCAACGGTTCCGACGTAGGTTGCCATGCACGACGCGATGATGGATACGATCACGACATTGGCATCGGACCCCTGCTCTTTCAGTTTGTTGCGCAGGTCACTATATCGTTCGTCTTCTGTGCAAATCAACGCACGGAATTCAGTCTTTAGGGCGTCCCAAATTCGCACGCGAGGATCGCCGTCCGGCAAACGGTGCCCGTCTTCGTCGTGATAGCGTTCCGCGGCGTGATCGAGAAGCGAGTCTACGATTGATTTTCGCACATAGTAGTCAGCGCCACCTCCCTGACGTTGTGCCATGTAGATCATCCCGTAACCACCGCACTGGCTCGGCACGGGCAAGAGATCTGCAAGCTCTTGTGGGTCCAGCGCGTCAACCCAATTCGACATGATCTAACCTCACAGGTGAGTCGAGTTTTCTGCATAATGTTGAGCTAAGCAGAGTCGCGCAGCGATTTCTGCTTCAGGGAGACATGGTTAGACAGAATGTCGAGTTTACTTACTGACAACTCACCGACATTCTGTCTCAACCGGTGGTTAGACAGAGTGACGCAGGCGAAACAAAGATAACCCGGATGGCACGGAAACAGGGGCAGTTACGCGCGGTATAACCATTCGTAAGCAAGCTCACAACGCTTCCACCGAGCGTAACGTATGCATATCAACTGTGCAAGCACCTAACGCGTTCTGGCGGCATTCCTGTCTAACGCTTCGGTAACCGGCGTTTTACAGTGGCCCGGCCGGAGGTGAAAATGGCGAAGCCGCCGCAGGCCGGGCCACTGTAAAACGTCCGGTTCACCGACTTGTTAGGCGGCATTGCCTTCGACATATGCTTTGAAATTCTCAAGAATTGCCTGCCAACCCTGTCGTTGCTGTTCTCCAGACATTTCGTCTTCGGCATCGAAGGTCTCGACAATCTCGACACCGTCGGCAACGTCACGAAACTCAATGCTGACGGAGCGTTCATCCCCGAGGCTGTATGCAATGAGCGACATGGGCGTTATGGCCGTAAATTTGCCTCCGAAATCGAAGCCCATCGAGCCATCCTTCGCCTCCATCCGATAGCTAAATACACCGCCAGGAGTTAACTCAAGATCTGCACGAGGACAGTGCCATTCATCGGAAGCAAAATTCCACTTAACGATATGCTCTGGCGTCGTCCAAGCCGACCACACCTCTTCAAGCGACGCCTGGATCTGGGTGCTGACTACGATCTTCATATGCTGCGTACTCGGGATTCGAACTGCCACCTAACGCACCTTCGTTAAATAAATCGAGTTTTAAGATACCTTTTTTGTTGTATATCCCGAATCTTCTTAGGTCAAGGATTTTCTCGATGTCTTAGTCGATACCCACATCTCCCAAACCTCCACGACTGTTGAATCAAGTTCGTGGGAAGCTACGATTGTTGCATTATTCCAAACGGACCGAAGAATCCTACGTCGATTGGATCGTCAAGTACATCTTGTTTCACAACAAGACTCATCCCAAAGACATGGGTGCGCCGGAAATCGAAGGATTTTTGACGTATTTGGCCGTCGAGAAAAACGTTGCGGCGAGCACGCAGAATCAGGCCTTTTCGGCTTTACTTTTTCTTTACCAGAAGGTTCTTGAAATCGAACTGCGACGGATCGACGCGAAGCGAGCTACTCGACCGCCTCGCCTTCCCGTGGTCCTCTCGGTGGACGAAATCCGAGATGTGTTAGACGGAATCGAAGGCTTCTATCGAATCATGGCGGAACTGATGTATGGATCGGGGTTGCGGTTGCTCGAATGTTGTCGTCTGCGGGTTAAAGACGTCGATTTCGATCGGCGACAAATCATTGTCAATGAGGGCAAGGGCGACAAAGATCGTGCTGTTCCACTCCCCGAACGCTTAAAACAGAAACTCCGAGACCAAATCCAAGAAGTCAAACACATCCACAACAAAGACGCCAAAGCTGGGCACGGTCGCGTGTGGCTGCCCCACGCTCTTAAAGACAAATACCCCAACGCGGAAAAAGAACTCGGGTGGCAATACCTTTTTCCGTCCAAGCGACTGAGTACAGATCCACGGGCAGAGGGACCGGACTGCGAGATCAAGCGACGACACCACGTCCACGAGAATGCCGTCCAAAAGAAGGTTCGAGCAGCCGTTCTGGCTGCTGGCATTACCAAGAAGGCGAGTTGCCATACCCTTCGACACAGCTTCGCGACTCATCTGCTCGAAGCCGGAGCGGACATCCGCACCGTCCAAGAACTGCTCGGTCATGCCGACGTTTCGACGACGATGATCTATACCCACGTCTTGCAACATGGAGCTTGTGGCGTTCAGAGTCCATTGGATCGACTTTAAGTAGTCCCGAGTGTTCTGCCTGGGTGAGAACGTTCTGCAGTTGGGTGTAACAGTCAACGATTTTCCCAATCTCTCAGCACATGCTTTTACAAGCAAAAGCCTGTTCTCGTTTTCCTGCCCGAGTCGAAAACCAATAAGCGACATCCGACTGCAAAACGCTCTCGACAAATGACCCGGCCTTCGGTCCTGAAAGCAAGAACACATTTCAAGAATCCTTGAGCCATCCTGTCAGCTTATCGAGACCAATCATTGCGGAGGTTTGGGAAAGGGTACATCAACGCCTTCTGAGTTGTTGGGCCGGAGGTATAGTCGGGTAGCAGGAAGCCCTCACAGGCTTTCTGCTACTCGACTACGGTGAGGAAAAACTTGCGGTTTCTCTCTGGATGCTGTTCCAATGCAGCGATTCCCGGCACGTAGTGAACAAGGCGTTTTTTTGCCCCGTAGGTTGTCT
>CAYRFQ010000101.1:0-28674 GCA_964423615.1 uncultured Alcaligenaceae bacterium
GGGTATCTCGAAAAATTGGAGCAGTTGATCGACCAGTCGACTTTGCTATCCTAGCATTTACTACATGTTCTTCCCAAACTGTATTGAGGAGATAGGTCCATGAATGTTCTATTTGCGCAAGCGAACGACGGTAACAACAAGGCTCCTGATGCGATTAGTGAAGGTTTTTCAGTTCTTCAATCGCTAGATGTCCAGGCCTTAACTCAACAAGCCATCCAATTTGGCATCAATCTCGTCCTGGCTGTTCTCATATTAGTCATTGGTCGATGGATCGCCCTATGGATCGCTCGGATGATCCGAACTGCCAGTGAAAAAGCGAACATGGACGAGACCTTGGCGGTGTTTACGCGTAACCTGGCTTACATCACAATGATGACCTTGGTGATCATCGCAGCTCTCGTTCGATTGGGGTTGGACCCGACATCATTAGCGGCCGGTGTTGCTGCCGGGGGGATCGCGATAGGTCTAGCATTACAAGGTTCTCTCGCGAACATCGCCGCAGGATTCATGATCATCTTCTTCCGCCATTTCAAACTTGGCGACTACGTGGAGGCGGGAGGAACGGCAGGCACGATTACAGCCATCCAGATGTTTCAATCCGTGCTCACAACCCCGGATAATCGACAAATTGTGGTTCCCAATAGCCAAATCACGGCTGGGACTATCGTCAATTTTTCGGCCCACGAAACTCGTCGGATCGATCTGGTGATTGGATGTGGCTACAACGACGATTTGAAAGCCGTAAAAAATTATTTGATCGAGATTTTAACATCCGATGAGCGCGTTTTGAAGAACCCCGAACCAGTCGTGGTAGTTGGTGAACTCGGTGATAGTAGTGTCAATTTCCTCGTTCGTCCGTGGGTAAAGTCGGAAGACTATTGGACCACGAAATGGGACTTATTAGAAAAAATTAAAACCGGATTCGACGAGAAAGGCTTCAACATTCCATTCCCACAACAGGAAGTTCACATGCACCAGGTGGCTGGGCGACCGTAGTCCCAGCAAACAGTTATGAGCTGCGTGCAAAACCGACTTCATCCGATCTTCTTTTCTTGAGAGCATTCCTATGCGGCGTGGCATTCTCCTTGGTGGGTTGGCGATCTTGGCCTTTTTAATTGTATACACATTAGCCTTGTTTCGTCGGAGTTCGTTCCACGATGCGACGCCTCCAGCCGAACAAAAAGACGTACCTCCAATGGTCTGGATTCCTGGCGGTGAATTCACGATGGGGACGGACTCCAAACTCGGATGGCCCGAGGAAAAACCCCAACATCGTGTCCGCGTCGATGGCTTTTGGATCGACACGACGGAAGTGACCAACGCTCAGTTCCGCGAGTTCGTCAAAGCCACCGGATATAAAACGACAGCCGAGAAACCACTCGACGTCAAAACAATAATGTCCCAGTCTCCCCCCGGCACACCACCACCTCCCAAAGAAAAGCTAGTACCTGGCTCGCTGGTTTTCACCCCACCATCCAAACAAGTGCCTCTCGACAAAATGGCTCGCTGGTGGAGATGGACGCCCGGTGCCAACTGGCGTCATCCCGAAGGTCCAGACAGCACCATTGAAGGACAAGACGCCCATCCAGTCGTTCATGTTTCGTGGTTCGACGCCGTCGCCTATGCCAAGTGGGCCGGGAAACGACTCCCGACCGAGGCCGAGTGGGAATTCGCCGCCCGGGGAGGTCTGGAAGAGAGCGATTACACCTGGGGAAACGCGAAACCTTCCGACAAGCGAATCCTCGCCAACATCTGGCAAGGTCGGTTTCCCTTCAACAACACCGTCCTCGATGGCTACGAACGCACGGCTCCTGTGGCAAGTTTCAAACACAACGGCCACAAACTGTACGATATGTCCGGTAACGTTTGGGAGTGGTGCAGTGACTTCTATCAAGCTGACTTGTATAGGACACGAGTGTATGCCAAAGGCGTTGGCCAGGCTCATATCGTCGTTCAGAGTCTTGGAGCACAAACTCTCACGACATCCGGCAATGGGATTGCGGTCATGCCACGAATTCTGATTGCTTCAGGGATGGCCCGAACCGGGCTCTTCCGACAAGCGAAGGGTATTGTTGTGAACCCAACAGGTCCTGCCAGGAGCCGTGATCCGCGCAATCCGTATGGTGCCTCACGAGCCCAACGCGGTGGTTCGTTTTTATGTCATGATTCCTATTGTTCGAGATATCGCCCAAGCGCACGTCATGGTTGCGATCCTTACACCGGTATGTCGCACGTCGGTTTCCGATGCGTGAAGAGTTCTCCGTCCAAGAAGTGAACTCACAATTCCTTGTTCCTTTTGTTTCTCTCCCAAGGAGATGCTCATGTTCAAGAGTGTTCGTTTCCAGGCCATCGCGTTGGTGGCTGTAGGTGCCCTGCTCGGGTATGCGGCGTCGCGCGCCGACGTCATCTTCCCGGCAAGTGCTTCGTCTGACAAAAGCGAAGTAAAATCGGATTGTTCGAACTCGCAAGACAAGTCCTGTGCGAAAGGTTGTTGCTCGAAGGGAGCAAGCCGCAGCCAGGCGTTTACTTGCTCGACGAAAGAGGCAGCTCCCTCGAAAAATATGACAGCTTGCTCGCCATCGCGTGTAGCCCTGGCCGACTCGAAAAGCCGGCAGACAGAGGTTGCCATCCTCGACAAGAACAAGGGCCGCGAGTCAACCAAAGAATTGGCCAACGTCATCGCGAAGGCTGTCCAAAGGCAAAATGGGACGCGGCCAAACATCCTCGTTATCTTCGGCGACGACATCGGCTATTGGAACTTGAGCTACAACAACCGCGGCATGATGGGCTACAAAACCCCGAACATTGATCGAATCGCCAAAGAGGGCATGATGTTCACGGACTACTACGCCCAGCAAAGTTGCACCGCTGGTCGTGCGGCCTTCATCACGGGTCAGATTCCTGTCCGGACCGGGCTCACCAAAGTCGGGATGCCCGGCGCCAGGGTCGGTCTGCAAGCCGAAGATCCAACACTTGCCGTCCTTCTCAAACTCCTTGGGTACCTGTGCGGCCAGTTTGGCAAAAACCATCTCGGCGACCGCAACGAATTCTTGCCGACGGTCCACGGCTTCGATGAGTTTTATGGCAACCTTTATCATCTCAATGCGGAAGAAGAACCGGAGAACGAAGACTACCCCGGCGACTTAAAGTTGCCTAACGGCAAAACGTTCCGGGAGGTTTTCGGACCACGCGGAGTGTTGAAGTGTGAAGCGAGTAAGAAGGACGACCCAACTGTCGATCCTCGATTCGGCCGCGTTGGAAAGCAAACGATCAAGGACACCGGTCCTCTCACGAAAAAGCGTATGGAATCGGTTGACCGAGAGTTCCTCAACGCCACAAAGGACTTTATCAAGAACGCCGTCAAAAACAAAAAGCCGTTTTTCGCCTGGTTCAACGCGACACGGATGCACTTCTACACCCACGTCAAAAAGGCTAACCGAAAGAAAGGTCGTGGTTTCTACGCCGACGGGATGGTCGAGCACGACCGACACGTTGGAGAACTGCTTCAACTCCTCGACGACCTGAACATCTCCGACAACACCATTGTGATCTACACGACGGACAACGGACCTCATTACAATGAGTGGCCCGATGGCGGCATCACTATTTTCCGAGGCGAGAAGAACACCAACTGGGAAGGTGGTTTCCGCGTCCCGTGCGTCATCCGGTGGCCAGGTAAGATTCCAGCCGGCAGCGTGTCGAATGAGATTTTCTCGCATGAGGATTGGCTGCCGACCCTTGTGGCTGCTGCGGGCGATCCAGACGTCAAATCCAAACTCAAAAAAGGACTCAAGGCCGGGGGAAGGAACTATAAGGTCTACATCGACGGGTATAACCAACTCCAATACCTCACGGGCAAGGAGAAGAAGTCGCCACGCAAGAGCTTCTTCTACTTCAGCGACGATGGCGAGTTCATGAACATCCGGTACCAAGACTGGGTGGTCGTCTACATGGAGCAAAGAGCCAAGCGATTCGACGTCTGGCGAGAGCCGTTCGTCAAATTGCGATCTCCGAAGATCTTCAATCTACGACGCGACCCCTTCCAAAAGGCCGATACCGACTCGAATAATTACAACCGTTGGTGGGCCGAACGTGCGTTTATGATTGCTCCAGCCACGGCCATCGCAACTAAATATTTGCAAACATTCAAGGAATTTCCGCCAAGACAGCGACCCGAGGCCTGGAACCTCGACGAAGTCATGGAGCGGATAGAAAAACAACAGCAAATCGGGGGCCGGTAGTGCAAACACCTCGCCTCCGGCCTGAACCGTGACCGGAAGGCCCATCACTTCGAATCCTGCTTGGTTATTCCCAGAAGCAGGATTCGCCCTTTCGTCCACCAGCTCTCTTCTCACAATGTAATTGTTTTGCTACTCTGATTGCAGCGAACGATCCGGTTACGTAAGGCGCATTCGGTTGTGTAAAGGAGTAACCAAGCCCATGCCCGTCCGTGATGACGATTTTGATGACCTCGATCCACGGGAATATCCCGAACGCGATTGGAGCGACGATGAGGGACTCGACTTACTTGAAGAAGAAAAACAGTCCACGAAACCGGCTTGGGTGGTCTTCGTGGTTGGGTTGCTCCTTTTAAGCATCGTTCTGTTTTGGATACTTGACTTTTGGGTGATTCTGTGAGCCGCCTGATCACGCTGACGACGGACTTCGGTAACGGATCCTTGTACGTAGGTGCCATGAAAGGTAGCCTGCTTTCTGTCAATCCTAACTCACGTCTCCATGACCTGACTCATCAGATTCCCCCGCAAGATCTGAAATACACAGCTTACTTTCTCAAAGGCGCGATCAGCTACTTCCCACCAAAAACTCTCCACGTCGTTGTCGTCGATCCGGGCGTTGGGTCCAAACGTACGATCCTCTATGTCGAGGTTGGCGATCAGTGCCTGTTGGTTCCCGATAATGGATGCTGGACAAGCCTAATCTCCCCTTTGGAATCGCCCACCAGAGTGATTCAGTTAACCAATCAGGACTACTGGCGAAAAGAAGTGAGTTACACGTTTCATGGGAGAGACATCTTTGCCCCGGTGGCAGGTCACTTGTCGTTGAGTGTGGAACCGGACAATCTCGGGCAGGTCGTTACCGAATGGGTCGAATTAGATTTACCGATGGCAACAATCACAGATTCGGAGCTACGCGGTGAGGTTGTCTTTGTGGACGAGTTCGGAAACCTCCTGACGAATATTCCTGCAGAACAATATCTGGCTTGGGCTAATCAGAATGTCGAGATAAAAATCGGTACATTTCACGTCAAGAAAAGAGTCCGGACCTATTCAGAAGCTTCTGTCGGCGAGGTGGTCGCACTTGTATCGAGTTTGAATACGTTTGAAGTTTCTGTGAATCAAGGTTCAGCTGCGAAACGATTAGGACTTTCAACAGGGAGTTCTGTCGTAATCCGAATCCTACAATAATTACGAAAACAGCGGCACAGTTCAAAACGACAGCAACTGATCCTGAAACCATTTGGAAGCGATTGCCGACTAAATTACAATCGGTCTGGGTCGAACAGGACAGATGGTTTGATCAATTGAGTTGACCTCAGCGATGTTTCCAGTTTGGCGTGGTGGAGTGGACCGGGTTTTTCACGAACTCGAAGCGGTCGATCCTCGCTGTGAGACGGGAGATACGACGTCGGCTTAGTTGGCGAAATCGAGGCGATGGGGCACAGATAATGGAAACGGTTCACATTCGGTGTCGTAAATGTCAAGAACTCATTGCGGTCGCCACAGAGGACTTGGGTTTCGAAATCCAGTGTCCCCTATGCCAGGCACAATTTCAGGCCGAGCGGACCGAACCTGCCGACACCATAAATTCACCACTAAATCTATCTCTTTTTAAACAGACTGACAACTTGGACCAAACTCAGGAAGAAGCTACAGAGCCTTCGGAGGAACAGAACACGAAGAGTATATTTGATCCAGAGGCACCCAGCGAAGACGAAATCTTTAGGGACAATGAGATATCGAACCCTGATGAGGCTGCCGGAGTCTCAACCGGAGACAACGGTCTCTCTCCATCCCGAAAACACACTTCTGAACTCACAACAACTGATCCTAAGGAGCCATCATTATCAAAGGACGCCCCAGAAGAGGAAGCAACGCCCGCTTGGCCGTCTTCACCTGACGCACAGAAGGTGAGTTTGGATTCTTCGGACGAAGGAATTGCAATCCAAGAAAGCCTGGATGTAGAAGAGCCAGAGGAGTTATTCGGTACCGACAGTTCTTCTATCCTAGAAGGTCCGCTTACTCCCACCACCGGAAGTGGAATAGTACGGAGCCCACAAGCTCGAACCATGAGTTCGCAAAGTGGTCTGCTGACTCCCATGTTGTTGATCGTTCTGGTGCCCTATTCGATTACCGTGACCATCGTATTGGTCTACATGCTGTTGAACTGGCCTTACCAAGATCCACTTGAGCGAATGCTGGAGGAGCAGAATGGAGAATCTCCTGTTCAACGAGTCAAACACGATTCCTCGCTTTCAGCTCGATTGCGTGTCTCCTTGAACGACTCGCTGGAAATTGGAAGTGTAAAAATCGTCCCGAAAAAAGTCATCCTTTCCAATTCGACGCTTGCCCTTCACGTCGAATTACACAACATATCTGATAACCTTCGTTTCAATCCTTTTCCACAGAAGTTTGCTACCCACAAAAGAAAGCAAGTGCGGATCGAAAAAAGGGGAAATCGACGAGTTAAAGTCACTACACCAGCGGTTTATCCCTATGTATTTCTGGAGGGACAGGGATTTCGTCGAATTTACGGTGGTAAAGTGGATTGGTTTACTGACGAAAACGGTGAACTTCTCGCCAAACAAAAAGCAAACCTCGACCCTGGACAGTCTCTCCATGCCGTCCTCCAAACCGATTTAGGCCCTGATATTATCAGCGCTAAAGTTCTCAACTCTCCACTACCTCTCCTTTGGCGAATCCACCTCCGTCGCGGTCTGGAATATATCGCAGACCAAGACCGCAGCATTACATGCGTTGTTGGGATCGAGTTCTTGAGTGATCAAATTATACGTTCGGGATGAAGTCCGACTTGATTCGAAGCCATCCTCCTAAATCCCTACAACGCCAAAATCGATTTTGCCTTCATGACATCGACTACAGCGGTCCTTCGTTTTTTTACCATTCCCTACCATCCATTTCTGAAGAAAAGAGTATGGCCTCAGATTATTTCAAAAATAAATATCTAATAAAATATATCATTTTTTTTAATTGTAGAAAATGCCAACGTAAGCTGTCTATAATCTTTTGAGATGTAAAACGTATGCAATCGGTAAATTGAACGCGGTCCTTCGAAGATTTTCAATTTGTTTAACGATGAAAATCGGTGTGGTTCAACGTTCGAGTTTGTACAAGACCGCAATTCGATGGTTAGAAGAAATGATTTTTGCTCGACAACCATTGGGATGCGTTTCGTAGTTGCAACTTGTACTCGTCTACCTCAGTCAGTTGTAGTGTATTTCAACTATGCACTGAACAATTTCTGATCCCAAAGCATATCGAAAGGCGAGAGTTAGCCATCCGGATATAGCCACATTTGGGATTTCCAGTAGGACACATTTGTCCGGAATCGTTGGGTGCAGGCTTCTGGTAGTTTTTCTTTTGGAAGGGATTAGTGATGAAATTGACGAGAGCACAAAGTTATGCCCTCCGGGCAGTGATTCACATTGCTGGAGCGCACAAAAAAAATCGAAATAACCAAATCATCCCATCGCACCAAATTGCGAAGGAAAGGAAAATTCCTCCACGCTTTTTGCTCAAAGTCCTCAAACCACTGGTTGATCATCAACTGCTTTTGTCCATAAAAGGACCTAGCGGCGGATATAGCCTCGCCAAGCCCGCAAACGAGATGACTGTTTTGGAAGTCATAGAAGCTGCCGATGGGCCCATCAGCGGCAGCGCTCCTGAAGGCAAGGAAGGAGATCGGAACTCCCCCTTGAGTATGAGGCTTGACGAACTTTGCAGTCAGGTTGCAGAACAAACCAGGAAGCAGCTCAACAAGATCAAAATTTCTGAGTTGGTAATCCGAGATTGAGCCAAGAGGACCTAAAATTTGAATCCTGAAGCGATCTACGGAGTCGATTTCAGCGCTGCAAAACTTGCAGGCCAGAACACTTGGATAGCCCGAATCGTCGCCGGAACCGGACAACTACAAACCTCTCCTTATGAATTGACCGACCTGTGGCGCTTAGAAAAACTCTCCAAAAATCCAGAACGAGACCCGGCTCTGAACCACCTTGTCGAAATGGTGCTGCAAACGTCTCATTCGCTTTGGTCCTTCGATTTTCCGTTCGGACTTCCCGTCGAACTCTTTGCACCCGATTGGAAATGGCCCCACCAATTGGCCTTTGTAGAAAGTTGGTCAGACACCGCTCATGATTTCGGACTGGAATGTTTGCGAAGAGCACAGGAGAGGGAAGGTCGCAATCACATCCGACGGCTAACCGATTTGGAGTGCAAAGCTCGTTTTAATCCCTATCATTACCGGATCATTTATCAAACGTTCCACGGAATACGCGATGTCCTGGGGCCTCTCAACACACACAGACGGACAGCCGTCCTTCCATTTCACTACAAAAAAATCCACTCTGCTGAGCAATGCATTGTTGAGAACTGCACAGGGTCCACACTTCGACGGTTAGGGTTGCCACATCAAAATTACAAGCAACCGGGGGGTGGCCCGTTAACTAACAAACGTCGCAAAACACGACGAGTTATTCTTGCTGGCTTGAGTCAACATGTGCGTCTCACCAAGACCCAACATCTCATCGCGATGAGAAACGGTGGTGGAGATGCGCTCGACGCTATCATTGCCGCCGTGGGTGCGGCTCGGTCTTGGACCGAATCTGATCATGTAGCCATAGGCCGACATCAGAGATACGGACGCGAAGGCCGCATGTACGTATGACGAGTGTCCAACTGCCCGTGAATTGCACTTTCTGATCCTTTCCGCAATTCCATTTCATCTCCTCCTAAGTTCCCAAAATCGAAGCAAGATAATTCAATCGAAGAACTTGTTTTTTCCGATATCGTAGCGTATGAATGTAACGAGATTTATATGTTCAAACATTTGCATATGTTGGAGTGACCGTTTGATGCCTGATAGAACTCTGGTGACGAAAGAGTTAGCGGCTTTGCTCGGAACTCTGGCGCATCCTGTTCGTATTCGAATTGTGGAGGAGTTGCGTGAGGATGAAAAGGACGTCAACTCACTTCATGACATTCTGGGAATCAGTCAATCTGGCGTTTCCCAGCACCTTTCGGTGTTGCGAGCCCGCAGGATCGTAACCGAACGCCGGGAAGGCCGGCACGTTTTCTACCGATTGGTCCAACCTGCATTGGCGAAATGGCTTGTCGAGGGCCTAACGCTGCTGCAAAACACCCAAAATATTGTCCGGGATTTGAGCGAGGCCATAGAGGATGTGAAGGCCATGTGGACGTCGGAAGTTTGAGTGCCCGTACACAAACATGACACGCAGAGAACTTTGGCAGGCCATTGGGCCGCAAGATCGTGCAACACCGAAACAGTATTCAAATTGCCTTTCACGATCTGCAATCCCAAAAGACCGAGGAAGCTCGAGATACACTCGAGTTCGAAACCGATTTTACCCCAACAATCCATCCTGTAGGGAACAGTAGGTACTCAAAGTCATGAGCCAAACTGACTATCGCCCCGAAGAGCAGACGATTTCGTTCGACCCGGAAGTCTTCCGCCGACGATGTGTCGAGGTCTTAGAGTATCTTGCCAAGTCATGTGACATGGAGATCGACCGTTTGGTCGCTCGGAATGCCTTGGTCCAAGCTGAACGGGACATCCCTGGTCCCTGGCGAGCCACCTGGTATGCCCGACTGACCCAGGCCGGTAGTGACCTGGGACTTCTGATCACGACTGTGGATGCGTCCTTGTCCTCTGCCAAGAAGTCGGCTTCCCGGGCACCGCTCGTCACTTTCGCTCCTTATGACGATGAAGACGATACAGGATTGTGGGTCTTGCTAGAAACGGGAAAAACAGGGGTCGTAAGTGACCAGGAAGAAAGTGCCATAAAATGGGGCGAAAAGAAAAAAATTCGGCAGGTCTTACGGGGTAACTCCGAGGAGTGGTCCTGGATTTCAGCGCAACCAATGCGCCCCTGTCAACCACTACACGAACAACCCGCCGAAGAACATCACCACGGTCCATCACCCTTAACGCGACTTCTGACGCTTTTCAAGCAAGACCGGAACGACTTATGGGTGGTGGCTTTGTTCGCAGTCGGGGTCGGGCTCTTTTCGCTTGCGACGCCCATTGCCGTCGAGGCCATCGTCAGCACGGTCCAGGGGGGAACTCGCATCCTCCTGCAGCCGGTGATCATCTTGTCGATCGTGCTGTTCGTCTTTCTCGGGCTTGCCGCTTTGTTACGCGTGTTCCAAGCCATCGTCGTCGAGTTTCTCCAACAAAGGATCTTCGTACGTGTTTCGATCGACTTGGCCAACCGACTTCCCCAAGTTCGTCACGACGCCCTCGACAAACATCACGGCCCCGAGTTGGTCAATCGATTCTTTGACGTCCTCACGGTCCAAAAGGCCAGCGCGGTTTTACTGATCGACGGGCTCTCGGTAGTGTTACAAACGGCAGTCGGCTTGGTAGTGTTAGCCTTCTTCAACCCCTATCTGCTCGGTTTCGATCTCGTGTTGATCGGGGCAATTGCTTTCATCATCTTTGTGCTTGGTAGGGGCGCCGTACGGACGAGCATCAAAGAGTCGAAAGCCAAATACTATGTGGCTGGATGGTTAGAAGAAATGGTCCGTCACCCACTGGCGTTCAAGATGGGCGGTGGACGCTCGTACGCCCTTCATCGTGCGAACCAGCTTGCCAATAACTACGTCAAGTCGAGAAGAGCCCATTTTAAGATCTTGTTTCGGCAGATCCTCTTTGCCTTGATTCTACAGGTCGTCGCCAGTGCGGCCCTCTTCGGGCTCGGTGGTTGGTTGGTCATCACGAATCAACTGACACTCGGACAACTCGTGGCCGCTGAGTTAATTTTGACGATGATTGTTGGTTCGATGTTGAAGTTGGGCAAGTCGCTAGAAAGCTATTACGACCTCATGGCCGGTATGGACAAACTCGGTTCTTTAATTGATCTTCCGCTAGAGAATAGTGCCGGGGAAAGTTTGCCTCTGAGGACAACC
Organism: uncultured Alcaligenaceae bacterium; assembly: GCA_964423615.1. Taxonomy (GTDB): domain Bacteria; phylum Planctomycetota; class Planctomycetia; order Gemmatales; family Gemmataceae; genus CAYRFQ01. The sequence goes on from CAYRFQ010000101.1 coordinate 11,187, forward strand.
CCAGCGTCATTGCGTATTTGCAATTTAGAATACACCGCCGAGAATTCAGGCCGCAAGTTGTTCGACGGTCTCAATTTAACCGCGGCACCCGGGGAAAGCGTGGCCGTTCTAGGTCCCCATGGCTCCGGAAAAAGTATTCTGGTCGACTTGCTTTACGGCCTCAGGCAACCGCACGGGGGACGTATCGAAATAGATGGCTTGGATATTAGACACGTCCGGCTCGAATCACTCCGCTCTCAGGTAAGCACTGTCAAAGGGGTCGAAATTTTCGAGGGCAGTATTGCCGACAACATAACCTTGGGTCGGCCGATTTCTTTGTTCGACGTTCGGAACGCCTTGGAGGCTGTAGGTTTACTCGAAGAACTAATGGACCTGCCGAAGGGCCTAGAAACGCCTCTATCGACGGGTGGTTCACCTTTGTCTGTAGGACAACTCAGGCGTTTGATGCTCGCGAGGGCCATGGCCGGTCAACCACGCCTGCTCCTGATTGATGCGGCCTTCGACGACCTTCGTTCCGAGGTTCGAGAGACAGTTCTGAGGGCTTTCCAGGGGCCGGGTACACCGTGGACTCTGGTGATCATGACCCACAAGCCGGCAATTGCGGAAATGTGTGACCAACAAATTTACTTGGAACAATCTCATTTGTAAGATTGCGAGCCGAGAGCCAAGAGCTGAATTGTTTGGCCGAGGCCAAATCAACGTGACAAGGGCATCCTGCTCAGCAAACCAAGAGTCGAAGAAACAAACTGGCCGATCCGGCTAATGTCTTTCAACTCCCAAATCCTCAACCAAGGGATACCAACATGGCAACGGTTTTGAAGCCCCGGCAGGCCCACACGATACCTCATTTGAGCGTGCCAACAGACACGTCCGCGTTGACTTCGGTCCGTCCTCCGATGACAGCCCGAAGTGCCGCTCGCATTCTAATTGTCATGATTGTGTTAACGCTCGTTTCACTAATCTTCGTGCCGTGGCAGCAATTTCTGGCATCCACGGGACGAGTGACGGCCTTCGACCCGACCTTGCGTGAACAATCCATAGAAGCCCCCGCTACAGGCCGAATTATCAAGATTCATGTCGTCGAAGGGCAGGAAGTGAAGGGACGAAAGCTCGACTCAGACGGACACGTAATTCCGGGTCACGAAGGGACGAAGTTGGTCACCATCCGTGACCCCGACCCTAATTACATGAACAGGCTACTCGCTCAGAAAAAGACAATCGATGTCAAGCTGAAGGCTGCGGAAAAACGAAAAGCATTCCTTGAGAACAAAATTACGTCTTTGACTAGCGTGCGTGACAATGCCCTCAAAGTGGCTACCAAAAGTATCGAAGTAGCGAAAAAGAAGAAGGTATTCGCGCAAGAAGCAGTCACTAAATCTCAAATAGCACTCGATCTTGCCGAGTTTCAGTATTATCAAGACAAAAAATTAAAGAACGAACTCATTGCGTCCGAATTGGAATACAGGAGAGCCAAACGAGACCGATTAGCATCTCAATCCACGCTCAGTCAAACAAAGGCCTTACTATTGGAGGCCGATTTGGCAATATTGCGACTGGAAGACGACAAAATTAAAGTTGGCTTCGAATATACAGCCAAGATCGAGACCGCTCTGGCCGACAAGGAAAAAGCCATCATCGATATCGAAACCAACAAAGCGGCCCTGTTCGCACTTCAAACGAAAATCGACAGACTCGCCACACAAGACGTCTACGCATCCGTCGATGGAACCGTCTTCCGCATCCTGACCAGAGGAGCAGGTGGTGGTAAAATTGTTGCCAGCGGAACGGAGTTAATGCGCATTATTCCCAACATCCCCGACGAAGAACGCGCTGTCGAACTTTACGTAGATGGAAACGATGCACCTTTGATCACTGAGTTGTGGCAAGAGGAACTACGCCGAACGGGGAAGAAGCCTGTCATTAAAGTTCGCCTTCAGTTTGAGGGATATCCAGCCATCCAGTGGGTGGGCTGGCCATCAGCGGCCGTCGGTACCTTTGGCGGTATCATAGATTTCGTCGACCAAGCGGACGATGGCAAAGGCAACTTCCGTATCCTCGTCCGACGTGATCCCGAGGAAGAAAAAACAAACCCTTGGCCGACAGGATTCGCTCTTCGCCAAGGGTTAAGAGTGAACGGATGGGTTTTACTCAACCGTGTCTCGTTGGGATGGGAACTCTGGCGACGCCTGAACGGTTTCCCACCGGTCGTGGCCGAAAGCCGTGGCTACGAAAAGAAAAAACCAGCCGTCCTCAAAGGGGTTAAACCCAAATAGAGCAAACAGCTCACAAGCTGAAACAGTCGGAGTGACGTGAGTCAATAGGTCAAAATTAGGAAAGACCTCTCGCAAGGACGCGAAGGTGGAAATAAAACCACGTAGCCGTGGATACCTCGGATCGTTCATTATCTGTGGCGTCTGGGTGAGACGTGGTTTGTCTTTTGAAACTCCAACTCTCGTCACTGCGACTTTCCAAAAGGAAGGGATTCCGACGTGCTTGACAGAGTAATTCACTGCGTCCTGGGTTCATTAGGCACCGTCGCTTTCCTCTTGATCACGACCTTGCCTAGTGCTGCCCAACAAAATGTCCCCTATCAATCGTTCGAACTTCAAATCCCTGTGGTTGCTTCTCCCACGCACAGTGATTCAGCAATCCGACTGATTCAGGCAAAGCAAAAACTCCCTGAGAACACAGTAAGAAAATTACCAGACCTATCCCCTTTCTCGACTTTGGAAATTCCGAGTCCTGGCTCCGACGGCCCGAAGCCCGAGACACTGCCTTTATTAACGCTCAAGCAGGTCTTGATTTCTGTCGAACAGTCATATCCACTTTTGCTTGCTGCATTTCAGGAACGAGGAATCGCGGATGGCCAGTTTCTGTCTTCGCAAGGGGCATTCGACCTAAACTTTGATGGCTTCGATTACGTCAAGCGCGACTCCTTCGACAGTCACCGATTTCTTCTGGGGTTTAACCAGGGGTTGGCCTTCCAGGGCATCGACGTCAGCACCGGTTACCGGATGGGGGCTGGCGACTATCCCTCATATTACCAGGACCGCCAGACGGCCCAGGGCGGTGCCTTGTTCGGAATCATGACCATGCCGTTGCTGCAAAACCGTGAAATTGACAACCGCCGAGCTACACGGACCAAGGCACGCATCGGCCGACAACTCGCCGAACCAAACATTTTCCAGAAACGGCTCGATTTTGTGCGAGGTGCATCTCTCGCATACTGGGGGTGGATCGCCGCTGCCCGGCGGTTCCAAATCGCTAAGGATCTTCTTGAGATAGCCGAGGAACGCGACAAGCTACTGACGCGACAGTTCGAATTGGAACGTATCGCCGGGTTCGAGGTTCTCGACAACCGCCGACTTGTGGAAGCTCGACGGGTTGGACTGGTCGTGTTTCGTCGCGCCTTCGAACAAGCTTCGATCGACCTCTCGCTGTTCCTGCGTAACCAGGCGGGCAGGCCATTGCGCCCTGACGTCCTATGGCGAGCGCCGCCATTCCCTGATCCGCTTCTTCCGGACGTCACGAAACTCCCTCAAGACATAGACTTGGCTTTTCGTGTTCGTCCTGAACTCCAGGCCTTCGCACTTCGGAGAGAAAAACTGGAAGTCGAGCTTGGGTTTGCCAGGAACCAAATCTTGCCCCGCGTCAATCTGTACCTCAAGGCCGAAATCGACATTGGGGTAGAGAAGTCCAGTTTGGACCGCAATGAGCAGGAGGCTGGTGTTCTGGTGAACGTGCCACTTCAACGGAGGCTGGCTCGCGGAAAAGTCCTCACGGCACAATCACAAATTGCCCAAATCAATGCCCTAGAGCGATTCCAGAGGGAGAAAATTTCTGCCGAAGTGCAGAACGTTGTCTCGGCGTTGGTGCGCGCCTACGAGGAACGCGAGCGTGCTCAACAAACCGTCAAGTTGACCAAGCAAGTAGAAGATCTCGAGATCCTCAAGTTCAAGGGTGGAAAGGGCACAATTCTAGTCGTCAATCTGCGAGAATTGGCGACTGCCGAAGCCCGACTGCAAGAAGTCAACGCCTTGGTGAAGTATTACCTCGCTTTGGCAGACTACTACGCCATTTTGGGCCTCGGTTCACGCCCTGTCATTGGGGGACCAGTCAACCGAGAACAACCATCAGAAATCAACGAAAAGGAAAAAAAGTAACTTCGGCCAGGAAGTCATTCGTCCTTCTCGTCGGGCCACTTTACGCAAACAAGTCCGTTCGTGCAGCTTCAGTAATGGCAACGACAGCTGGATGCTTGAGTTTCCGTTCGACAGAGAAGGCGTAAAAACTTTCGCGAACCGCTTCCAACTGTCCTATCAATGCGACCCGGTATTGGCGTCGGACTTCTTTTTCGATCACCGTTGGCGTTGCGAACACTCCTAAACCTTCCTGACCAAAGACTTTCGTCAGAGCGCTATCGACGAATTCTCCCCGAACGAACGGAGCGATCTTTTCGTTATCGAACCAGTGTTCGAGTGAACGGCGCAGGGCCGTGTCTGCTCCCGGTAACAGAAACGGAGCTTTATCGAGCGAATGCGGGAAGCCTTTGCGATACTTCGTCGCAAGTTCCTGGCTCGCAAAGAAAGAAACGCCACATTCGCCCAACATGTGATTGAAGGCTTTAACATTCATATCCGCCGGCAAAGGCATGTCCGAAAGCACCAAATCAAGATCGTGAGTGGACAGCTTCGACAATAGCGTTTTCATCTCTCCCTCAAGACAAACCAATTGAATCGGTTCCGGCAGGGCCAGCGCCGGTTGCAACAACCGATGCACGATTAGCTTGGGGACAACATAAGTCACTCCCACCGTAAGTCGGGTCGGGCGTTGCCGATCCGGCCATCCCCGAAGTGTGTTACACATCTCTCGTCCCAGTTGGAAGATTTCCTGGGCATATTCGTAAACCACTTTTCCCGCCTCCGTCAGAGCCAACGTACGTCCAGACTTTTCGAACAAAGGTTGACCGAGTGCCTTCTCTAAGCTCTTGAGTTGAGCCGTAACGGTCGGTTGCGATACGTCGAGTTCCTCGCACGCAGCGGTAATTGTTCCGTACCGCACGACGCTCCAGAAGTACCTCAAGTGATGATAGTTCAGCCATTCCATGTCGAAATTCCACCATAGATTTTATCGATAGATTAGCAAGGAATTATATATTTGTCCTGTGATCGTTGTCCTCCGATAATGCTAATGACGATTTTACAGAACTCTCTCAAGCTCTCATAGTGAGCCATCACTTTGGGTATGTTCTAAATAAAAGGAGTGTTTCCCGTGCACGTGGAAATTCGTCGACAAGGTCTGGAACTATTTCCCAGACACAAGCATTTCTTGACTGACAAAGTTCACAACGTCCTACGGAACTTCCAAAATCACGTTCACCGAGTGTCGGCATTCTTGTCGGACATCAACGGGCCAAAAGGAGGAATCAACAAAAGATGCCGGATGTTGGTGCATCTCAAATCGGAAGGTACTGTTGTGGTCCAACACACTGGTGAGTCAATTACTTCGGCGATTGGTGGGGCCTTGGACCGGCTTGGACAGGCGATTCGACGCAAGCTCTTTCGGAAGCGAACAGAGAGCCGCCAAAAGTCTCGTCGCTTGGATCCGTCTGTAGAAGGTGAAATGGCATAACGTTGTAAGCAAATAGCTCGTTGGCCATTTTGACCCTTACGGCGATCTGCGAGTTCAGTACAGTCGTAAGGGTCTTTTGGGTTCCTGGTTGTTTCGCAATGCCTCATATGTGACCGAAATACGAGGGCAAAGGGTGAATGGAATGGCTGCTCGTTGGAATGTCGATTGCAGGGATGGCTCTCGGCGGTCACTACTTTGTAGGAGGAGCTGCTTCGATTGGTCGACGTTGCGGGCTCCCAGTTGTGCTCGTGGGGACAATCGTGGTAGGTTTGGGAACTTCCCTGGCAGAATGGTTTTTTGCGGTTGATGCGGCACGATTGGGCCTGACGGAAATGGTTGCCGGAACCGTTGTCGGCTCGAACGTCTGCAACTTGTTCGTCATACTTGGCGCGGCGGCCGTCCTCTCCCCGGTCGTCGTGAAGGGACGGTGGTTGTGGCGTGACGGCGGCATCATGGCTGGAGCGACACTGGTTTTCGTTTTGGTGGCGATAGACGGCGTTGTTGACCGCCGAGAGGGCTTTGTGCTACTCGGATGCCTCTTCGCTGTCGGTGTCTTGGTCGTGGTAACCTCTTCAACCCAAGAGGTCGATGAGGAACCAAGCCAAGTATTTCGCTGGTGGATAGTTCCCCAGACGTTTGTAGCCCTAGGCGTCATTTTGGGTAGTTCTCACGTGTTCGTTGAAGGGGCTCGCGAGGTTTCCGAAACTATTGGCATTTCCCAGTGGCTCGTTGGACTGACTCTCACAGCTGGTGGTACCTCTTTGCCAGAATTCGTGGCCGTCTTGAGTGCGGTGGCTCAGAAACGCCCGGCTCTGGCGATCGGCACCTTGCTCGGGAGCAATACGCTCAACGTCTTGCTCGTCTTAGGGAGCGCCGCGGCCGTCCACCCACTCGAGAGCCACCATCTCACGATGACGAAACTCCTGTTGTTTGCTGGGCTGATGATCGTTAGTCTCATTGTCATGGCATGGAGGAGAAGGATATCAAGGTGGGTTGGAGCCGGGATGATTCTCATTGGCTTGGTTTGGTTCTTGCTTGAAGTTAGCGGTTACTCGACTACGCCGTAGACCAATAATCCTTAGACGGCCCGGTAGAGTTAACAACCGCACGAGAGAAACATGACAGATGTAGTTAATGACGTCTTAATCATCCTCGCTGCTGGGTTGATTGCTTCGTTGGCTTGTCGAAAGGTAGGTATCTCGCCACTGTTGGGGTTCCTGATTGCGGGTGCGGTATTAAGTCCGGGTGGCCTTGGTTGGGTTTCTGATCATAATCACGAAATCGAACACATCGCAGAGGTCGGGGTTTTCCTACTGCTGTTTTCGATAGGTTTGGAATTCTCGTTAGGAGAATTGGCGACATTGGGGCGGCCTCTGTTGATTGGGGGTAGCTTGCAAATGGCCTTTGTCGCGATCCCCACTGGCATATTGCTGTGGTTATCCGGAAACTCGTTGCCATCGGTGATATTGGTCAGTTGTGCTCTAGCCTTTAGTTCCACAGTGTTGGTCTTCAAAGGACTGGCCGAGGGCGGCCACACTTCGACTGCCTCAGGTCGGAGAGCCATCGCCATCTTGTTGTTTCAGGATGCGGCTCTGGTCCCACTTTTGCTCTTGGTCCCACTCCTAACTCAGGAAGCCAAGGCCCCCGGATGGATCGACTATATATTCTTGGGCCTGAAGTCGACCTTGTTCGTGGCGTCGATCTTTCTACTCCGTCAAGTCTTGCGGCGGTGGATCATTCCAACTCTGGCGAATTTCCGAAGTCCTGAGCTTGTCGTTCTGTTCACAATCGTGTTACTCGGAGGGGTGACACTCGGAGCTTACAGGTTGGGTCTTCCTCCAGCCGTGGGAGCTTTCGCCGCAGGTTTGGTGTTGAGCGGAAACCGGTGGACGCGTCAGATCGACGCGTTGGTCCTCCCATTCAGGGAGAGTTTCGCTGCCGTGTTTTTTGTTAGTCTCGGCTTGTTATTCACCCCAGGTGTGATCTTGGACCGGCCCTTCGAAATGGTCGGTGGCTTTCTCGCTTTAGTATGCGTGAAAGCAGTGGCGGCGACGCTCGCTTTACGATTCACCGGATTAAACTGGAAGTCCTCGTTCTCGTTGGGGCTGGGACTCGCTCACGTCGGTGAGTTTGCGTTCGTTTTGCTGTTATTCGGCTGGAACGCACGGCTACTCGATGAGGAGACTTATCAAAAGTTCGTGACGCTGGCTTTTGGAACGCTATTACTCACCCCAATATTGTTAAAGTGGGGGATCCGTTGGATCCAGCGAGAGCAGGTCGAAAAGGAGGTAGAACACTTTTCCGACCTCTACTCTCCTAGAGCAGCCCTTGTGGTTGGAATGGGGCCTGTGGGTCGGCGTGTAGCCACGGCATTGGAAACTCGCGGCCATCAGGTCCATCTCATCGACCGAAGCGCAGTGAATCTGTATCCTTTCGCCCAACAAGGGTTTCATACAATCGCTGGAGATGCCACCGACTTGGAAATCCTCGAGGCTGCTCACGGCCATGACGCCGAACTAGCAATTCTTTGCGTCCCTGACGACCCTACGGCCCTCGAAATCGTCAAACAACTCCGCAAACTGAACGAGAAGGCCATGATCGTGGTCCGGTGCCGCTTCCAAACGAGTGAACTTGACCTTCTTCAAGCTGGGGCGAATGAGGTCGTTAATGAAGAACACCAAGTGTCCCAGAAGTTAGTGAACTTATTGGAAATGGAGACAAATTCGGAAGTTGGTTTAGCGAATCACACTTAACGACGGAAGGCTGTCGCAAAATCCCGATCATCACGCGAAGACTCTTCGTCGTCCAAAATTCCACTCCTGGCATAATACTGAAGAGCTTCCCGTCGCCGAACGACTCCAAGTAGTTTTCGTTGATCGTCGCACGTGACCACGAAGATACAATCATCGAGCCCATCTTGAAGACTGGGTCGCATGTCGGCGATCGAGTCCTGGGCGTATAGAACTTGATTGACCGGTCCGGCCATGTCCTCGGCATAAATCAGGTTACTGGCGTCTGGGTCGAACAACACATCTTGAAGATCGCGGTAGCGGATAATGCCGACGAGGGCCCCAGTGTCATCAATAACTGGATAGGTGTTGTCACGACTATGTTCAATGAGATCAATGACGTCGTTGAAAGTTGCACGACTTGAAACTCGCTTGACATCATGACGCATGACTTTGGAAACTTTCACTTGCGTCGGATGTCCAGTGTGCCAGGGGTCGTAACCAAAGGTCAGCAAAATCCTATTGCACAAACGACCCAACTCGCGAATCGGTCCGGTCGTCGTGTGCAAAATCGCGACGGAGAAGGGAACTTCCCCGGCTTGCCGAACCGCCATTTGGATCAAGATAGGACCGACCAACTCAAAGACCACGACGGTGCTCAATATGACAACCTGCATCCGTTGTCCTAGTTCCCCAAGCCCGCCTTCCTCCAACGGTTTGGCCACAATCGTGACCAACGCGATAGCCGCTCCCGCTTGGCTAATCAAAGTCGCACCAAGCCACCTACGGACCTGAGGCGGTTCCTTCAACGCACGAGCTGCCAGATAAACGCCGCCATACTTGCCCACCGTCCGGAACACGAGATAGGCCACCGCCAGCGCAATCAACCCAACATCCCGTGCACTGAATAAACTGCGGAAGTCAAACTCGGCTCCATGGATGACGAAGAACACGACGCACAACAATCCCGTAAAACGGTCGAGCTCGCCGGTGATTCCTTCGACTTGATCGGACAAGTTCGCGACGGCCATTCCCATCGCCAAAAAGGATAACAAATAAGGGATTTCCCATTTCTGACAGACGCCCAACACCAATGTAGACACGGCAATCAACAGTACGAACAACCGTCCCATGCCGACCAAGGGAGTGGCATAACTGACGATCGCCCCTGCTAAGAGGCCCAGACCGATCGATCCAAAGAAATCCCGCGCAAAGTAATGGATCTCTTGTTCGATCGGCAGCGTCAGTCGGTTCGTGAAGAATTGTATGGTGAACAAGACGACTTCGAAGGCGAACAACGTCACCAGGTTGTTCAGGACAACCATCATCGTTGTATACTCGGTCACTGGACCTTCGGCCTTATTTTCCTTGAGTACCAGGACAGTCGTGGCTGGCGCCGTCGCCAGCGCTAGAACCCCGAGCATCAATGCGAGTTGCCATGGATGTCCGAGAGTAAACAACCCGAAGGCGACCAATGCGAAGGTGACCGACAGCTCGCCTATCGAAAGCCCCAACGTTCGCTTGAAAATACTGCGGAAAGACCGTACCGCAAAATGACATCCGATGTTGAACAAGACCAGTGCCATGGCCAACTTGTTGATGACGTCCAGTGAGTGAATTTCTTCCTTGCGGATAACTCCAAACACTTGAGGCCCGAGAATCAATCCGATAAGGAGGTATGCCGTGACTTTTGGAAGGCGTAAACCAGCTGCAATCAATCCACCCACCAAAGCCGACGCCAAAGCGATTCCGACTACCAATGTTAAGTGCCAGTCCAGTCCGTGCATGACCTTGGCATCCTTGTGTTTGTAAAGATAATTGTTGGGAAAAGAGTAACTCACGAGACTGGATGTGCCCACGAGTCATTGATGGATTCCCTCTCACAGGGAACATTAATAAGAGGTATGACAAGTGGAAGGGAGAGAAATCGGGATCATTAGACACCTGAAAGCTAGACGTTGGCCAACGCAATGAACGCTCAATCCGGGTGTTCCAGCTCCGCAGTGGCGGAGTGATTCCCTGAGAATCTGTAATCTTACGTAATCGCTGTCTAGATGGATAGGGACAGAATAGAGATTCTGATTATTTAATTGATCGGGAAAAGCCAAGGCGGGTAGATTTCAATTGGAGAGTCGTCAGGGAGAGTCCGAAAAGGTGGGAAAACACCCGATTGGACGTGAACGCCAGCGATTCCCGGCACGATTTTTGTTTGTACACTACATTATTAATGTCTCAAATATATGTTTTAGGAGGTTTCTGCCATGACAAAATCAATGTGGCGTGCACCTGAAGGTCTGCGATATACTATCAAAGCCTTGAGTTTGTACACTATCTGCAAGCGCGAAAACCCAAATTCGTAAGTACTTGTCAATTCACGACTTAAGATCGTGCCGGAAATCGCTGCGTGAACGCAAAGAATCTGGTCAAGAAAATGCGATGTTTAATCCGTAAGTTCATTCCGCATCCGTGAAACAACTTCGCCGATCCGATTAGCCGCTTCTTCGATATCCTGAAGCGAAAGCAAATGGCTGAAGCTGAAGCGCATGGCAGACCGCAACACGTCCTCGGTCACCTGCAGTGCTTCAATCACCGGAGATGGCAACAACGAACCACTCGAGCAAGCAGAGCCGGTGGAACAAGCAATGCCGACGAGATCGAAATTCATCAACAACAAGTCAGATTGGCAACCTGGAAAGGAAACGTTCAAGGTATGCGGAACCCCACCGGTTGCGGGACCGTTGACGATAATCGGAGTCGCCTTATCGCGAAGGATTTCGAGAAACCGTTCGCGAAGTCTCGTAACCTTGTCTTGTCGTTCGGTCATTTCCTCAACGGCCATTTCCAAAGCCGCAGCGAGTCCAACTGCTAAAGCAACAGGTTCTGTTCCGGGACGTTTACTCTGTTGTTGGTGCCCTCCTAGCAGAAGCGGTGTGAGTTTTGCATCGCGTCGAACGATGAGAGCGCCGACGCCTTTAGGCCCATGAAACTTATGAGCGCTGATCGTCATCGACGTCACACCGAGATCGGAGAAACGAAATGGGAACTTACCTGCCGCGGCCGCCGCATCGCAGTGGAAATACGACGAAGGTGGACACATTTGGACAAGTTCTGATATCGGTTGGATGGTCCCCGTTTCGTGATTCGCGAGCATCACCGAAACTAGACGAGTGGTCTCTTGGACCTGTTGTTGGAACGACTTCGGATCGACCATGCCCACAGCATTGACCTGCAACACGTCGACCTCGAAACCGGACTGAGCTAGCCGGTCTGCAGGTTCGGTAACGCAAGGATGCTCGATCGGGCTAATAAGAACGTGTCCCGGCGGAGAACTCGCGAGTCCAAACAAGGCCAGATTGTTGGCCTCCGTTGCACCGCTCGTAAAGATGACTCCGTCGGGAGACGCACCGAGGACATTGGCCGTTATTTCTCGGGCCGTTTCAAGGGCTTGGCGAGCTCGCCGACCGTATGAATGACTGCTTGCAGGATTGCCCGAAATGTCGAACCAGAAAGGCTGCATTCGCTCCCAAACTTGGGGCAAAAGGGGAGTCGTTGAATTGTTGTCCAGGTAAATGGTTTTCATCGGTGGCAAAAGTCACGAAAACACCCAGACGCAAGTTAAGATCAACAAGAGCACCGGTGCTGCTGCAACATGGTCGGCAGGGAACGGGAAATGTCGAAAGCCACTTCCTGCCGTGGCGTCTGGGTTACTGCGAATCCGGCGTGGAAGTTTGACCAGAAGCTTGTTGTGGCTCCTGTTGGCTTCGACGTACGATCCAATAGTATACTGCGACAATCGTCAAAACACTAATCGTACTAATCATCCAAATCGTCCAGTTCATCGTCTGACCTCCAAAGAGTGTGAAGAAATACATTCACTGCAAAGGTAGGTCGTCGTTTCTGGCCTGTCAAAATTCCAGGCCTTAGTTCTACGAAAAATCTGACCAGGCCATAATCGGCCTTCACTCCGGGGCCACAATTTCGATCAACTCGATCGCAGGTTGTTCATCACAATGGATTAAAGCAAATCGACCATAAGCGGGTGTCGCGGTAGCCAGATCGAACCATTTCATGAGATCGGGACCAGGATTGGTTTGGAAGAATCCAGTCGGTTCGATTCGGCGTAGAACGTCATTCTGAATCAGGATGCGTCCCAAAGGTGTCTTACGCTGCAAGATTTCGTCGCGGACCTTCTCGCTACAATACCGGAAGTGAATCCGCACTACGCCAAACATGACGACCTGTCCATCGGTTTGTCGAGTCAACAAGATCTTTCGAGAATACGTGTCGCCGGTTTGATGTTCGGCGAGAACACGGACATCGACTAGAGTCCCGTGATACTTCTCAACCGTGACCGTCATGTGGTGTTCGTGCACGAGCAACGAATTGTAGGGCTCGGGCACTTCCTCGCCTGGGACCGTCTGGTATTCCGGCATGTAGTCTTCTGCACGAAACAGTTCGAACAGGGCGTCGATGTCCGGCAAAGGTTTGTCTGTTTGTTGGCTCATGAAACAATCGAAAGCTGGAGGAGCGGCGCTGCTGGTGCAGGTTCCCGGGCAGAGCGGTCGAGCACGGAATCAACAAGGTAGTAGAGCAACTCACGAAGTTCGACGGGCTCGACATCGTCCGCGAGCGATTCGGCACGGGCTTGATACTTTTCAACAAGTCGTTCGGCCTTCTCGAAGACCTTTGCAGCCGTGAAAATCTCTCGTACACGAGAAACGAGGATATCGTCGCTCACGCCGGGTTGATCTTGTTGAAGAAGAGACAACAATTCTTCGCGCACAACCGATTCACTAACTTCCAGAGCGAGCGCCAGAAGCAATGTTGGTCGAGCTGCGAGGACGTCTTGTCCGACGAGCATTTTATTGTCGCTGTCGCCTTCCCAGTCCTTGAGGTCGTTCAAGATTTGAAATGCGACCCCGAGATTTTTACTGAATTCCGTGACCATTTTCTCGTACTTCTCGACCGGACCAGCAAGACGCAAGCCCGAAAACAAAGCTGCTTCGAAGGCTGGCGAGGTTTTCAGGGCATATATTTTTAATGCATCGAGTGGTGTCAAAGTCTTGTCCTTCGCGTCTCGCCAAAGTAATTCAGCGCCCTGACCTTCGGACAATTTGAGGTGGGCCTGAGCCAGAGAATCCAGGATATCCGCGGCGACTTCAGCACCCAGCACCTTACGCTCCCGACTTACCAGACGATACCCGAGACCAATAAGGTAGTCGCCGACATTGATGGCCGTACCAACGCCGTATTGACGGTGGAGCGTCTCCCGTCCGTAACGAAATGTGTCGTCGTCTTCGATATCGTCGTGGACGAGCGAGGCTTTGTGGAAAGTTTCGATGGCCAGAGCGACTCTCTTGATCGAATCAGACAGATCGAGTTGATCCTCACCGTGGGTTGCCGGAGCGCCTCGTAGTGCGTCATACGCTGCAAGTGTCACGAATGGACGCGATCGCTTCCCCCCCTGGGCTAGCCAGTCGTAAGCGATGGTTTCGTGCATCACGAGCGGGTCGGCTGATTGGGAATTCTTAGCATTTGCTCGAAGCCGAGGGGCCAAGTGGCTCAACTCAGGTTCTTCGCAAGCCCGATAGGCGGCTCGCATCAAGTGAACATACGAGCGAGTTTTAACCGTTGGCTCGGGAGTCTTCAGGTCGATCAACTCCGCCACCCAATCTTCGTCTACGGAAGTATTGCGGCAGTTACTCGAGAGCAATGGCGTTGCCACGCAGGGGATTCCGGCAAGGAGGATCTTATCGATCGCCTTCTCTAGGACGTTCAAACAGGCCACGCCCACGATGGCGTCGATGTGTCCGCTGACGATGATCTTGAGAACGATTGGCGTCCCCTCGGAGACGAGAACCTTATAACCCAAGTCCTCTGCCTTTGTTTTGAAGTCGGCAACCGAACACGCCCCGCATTGTCTGCAGTCGAGGCCGAATTCATCGTAGTCGGCTGGACACCCTTCAGCGTGCTTGAGGCAGTGCGGCAACAGAAGCATCCGGCGATGAAATGGAACAGCCTGGACTTGCTCTCTCCAAAACTCGTTGGCGATGCAAACCATTGCGAAGCCGAGATATTGCTCACTCAACTCGAGTCGCTTCAAGAGGTGTTCCCCCATCTCCCGGAGTTCGACCTTCGTGACGGGATTGGTTTTGTCGAGTGGTGAGGCGAAATTGGCGGCCTCGGCGCGGATCTTGTCGCGCTCCGCGCGAACTTGAGGGACGTCTTTGAGATGCGCAGTGCTCTCGCGTTTTTTCTTCTTGGGTGTCGTCTCGGCAGCGGTAGACACAATGGTATCCTCAAGGCAAATTTAGAGTCAGGTCGCAGGTAATTTGGAGAGGTGTTGGTGGTGTTGCAGTCGTCACTCGGTTGAGAATTCACGCACTCTAAATAGACGACCAGCAATGGATTAGTATTGGAGACCGAATCATAACGATTCACAGCAATCACTTGCCTTCCTGTCTGGCCCGGCGGTAAAAACGGGATATGGGTGGGAAAAGCAACTCGATCCGCCTTTCAAATCGTAAATGGTTCGAATAGCTGACGTCTTCCGGCCTCCTTCAACAGGCTATTTTCCATAACGTATTTCCGTTAGCACTCGTCTTTCACGAGCGCAGCCCAGTGCGGCCACAGTAAACACTATCGGATACATTTTCTCAAAATACCACAGTTTTGCAAAGTAAAAACCGATGGGCGTGGGTGCAGCAAGTCTTCCCCTCTCCACTTGCTCGACGAGCCACAGAAGTCCTTTATTCACCGCAGTGTCGGTCTCCCGACCAGTCTCTAGGAGGGCCTCCACGGCTAGAGCTGTTTCTTCGATGCTCGATGGAGTTCCTCTACCAGCGCCCCAACCTCCGTCCTCGTTTTGGTTGGTCAGCAACCATTCGACTCCCTTACGAGCTTGTTCCTGATACATCCTATCGAGATCGCGATAGGCGGCCAATACTTTGGCAGTTCCGTACGTCGGGTTGATGTCATCGGGAGCATGTTGATTCCCGAACCAAAGAGGTAACCACGAGCCATCGGAACGTTGTTGTTTCGCAAGGTATCGGAAGCCCCGTTCGGTAGCTCCTTTGTATTGTTTTAGCGAAGGGATAGGAATCGTACGGCCCTCGTGTACGATATAAGGTTTCGCATTGGCTTTTTCCGACTCAGGCGTTAGTCGAGATTGCCAAACGTGCAAGGCCCGGAGGGCGTGGGCCGTCAAATCTGTTCCGCTCCGATCAAACGGTAAGGCACCCCACCCACGACAAAACGTTGGCCATCCTCCATCGGAATTTTGTAGCCTCAATAGCCAATTTACTCCAGCGCACGACTGAAGTTCTGCGTTATCCTTTTTCGTGTCGTTTTCGGCAACGTCCACGTTGGTCGATCCTTTGTTGGCCGATCTCGAAGTACTTCGCTCGCTCGTAATCAAGTGCGAGATGGCAAGCAACGCACCAGGTGTGTCATCTGAATCGGGGACTCCACCGGGAAGCGGAGTCCATGCCCACGCACCGGGCTCGGCTCCAGTATAAGGATGCCTGCTGCGATATTGCTGGGAAAGAAGCCAACCTAAAAGCTCTTCGTGTTGTGCTATGTGTTGTAGTTCGTTCCCCGACGCCAAGGAATTGATTGCCAGTGTGGTGACCCAAGTTGACAAGTGGGTGTCAATCGGCCAACTGCCGTCGGAACGCACGTTGCCCAAGAGGAATTCAACGCCCTTGCGTGCAACAGGCCCGTCGCCCTCTCCGATGGCTGCCAGACTCAGCGTTACGAAACTCGTCAACGGGGCTGCCTCAAGAAATCCACCATTGGAGGGTTGGATTTTTTCCAAGACTGTAAGACTGCGGTTTCGAGCCAGCCATCGAATGATGCGCACTATCGGATTCCACGGTGGACGGTGTCGATGGATGCACTGGCCGATGGCGATCAGAGCAGGCAAGGCATAACTGACGACGTGGAGCCTGAGCATGGCGAACCACGACTGGGGAAAACACGCTAACTCAAAGGGTAGGTGTGGAACTTCTTTCCAATCCACTAAACCTGCCAGTGCACAAGTCGTTAGAATAGGCACCGAAAACGTCCGGTCCTTGCCGTAGCGAGCGCGAACGGCCTCAGCGAGTTTTGCCGGCGTCCGGCCGTATCGTTCTCCGAGCCAATCTTCGAGACGCTGTAGAGTGTGGGCGTATTTTTTTGTGGTTTGGGTAATGTGCAATGCTGAGCGGACCAACATTGTCGTGGAAATATTGCTGAAGCTTTTTACGGTGTCCCCAAAACCACCGTCTGCGTTTTGATTTGCCACAAGCCAATTGAGGCCACCCATTATCAGGCTATCGAATGGCCCTGAGTTTGGAACACGCTGTTGGACCATTGACAACGCCATGACTGCGGTTGCTGTCGAGAGCGCTGACGTGGACAACTCGCCTTCCCAGTATCCGCTGGAATGGCGTTCAGCCAGCAAACTCTCAAGGGCTGTTTGGTAGGCGGCTTCAAGACGCTCGAATGGGACAATCGACATGATCGAACTTGAGGGGAAGAGTGTTGTAGCGAGTTGGAATTCCACATCCAAGATTATATTGTTAGATGAGAAATAACCAATGGTGTGATCCAACGCCCTCCCTGACGCACTTCTTGGACCTTGTGTCATCAGAATTGAGGGCGATACTGTTCGGTGACTTCAGGTCAGGGGGACGACTTTTCTATATCCCGCCAAGAACACTACAACAACTGAGGAGACAAAAAACGCATCGTTCCACTGTTGACTTCCTTGAGGGAAGGGGGATTACGTGAAATCGAGCAACGATTGTGCTAGAAGTTGGCATAGCTGACCTGAAACATTATTTGGTCACTCCGCGACATTGGCCTTTCAAGAATCGAATGAGGTCAAGATTGAAGAATTGAAACAGCTGGTACAAACGATGAAAATAGCTTGATCGCCAGCTAAACTTGGTTTTCTCAAAAAGACCGAACAAGAAACTCAATCGAATTACTTAAGGTAACGCGACTAGCTGAGGATTCAGTAACGGTTTCCAGTCACCTCGCCGTGAGTTATCTCACTAGTTCTCATGGAAAATAAGGACACTTTAGCAGGAGTAGTGGTGATATTCGCGTTTTGCAGCCATAAGTTGTTTTCTGCCAGGAAGTTT
>CAYRFQ010000102.1:0-28553 GCA_964423615.1 uncultured Alcaligenaceae bacterium
CAAGACCACCGCCAAGGCCACCGCCCAGACCACCGATACCGCCGCCTAGGCCACCGATACCACCAAGACCACCAAGGCCACCGCCAAGGCCACCAATACCGCCGCCAAGGCCACCAATACCACCACCTAGGCCGCCGATACCTCCACCAAGACCACCAAGACCGGCAGCTCCGCCGATCCCACCGATCCCACCGATCCCACCGATCCCGCCCGGTCCGCCGATTCCGCCGATTCCGCCAACACCACCGACGCCGCCAAGGCCGGCTGCACCACCTAGACCGGCGAAACCAGCTGCTCCAGCAAGTTGACCGAATGCACTCACAGGTAGGACTAGCTCACCCACCGGATAGACTCGGACGACTTTCTCTTCCCAGGCACGAGCATCCGTCACGATTTCTAAATGGTTTCGGCGAATCACATAAATCGGATACCCAGGCACTTGGTTGAGTGCAAATTGGAGGGCGATACCCAGTGGCATTTTTTCCGGATACCTTGGAAACTTCACGTCCGTGATCAACGGGTCTTCTCCGGCGTTCTCCGCCTTAAAAGAGTCCATATTCACCAGGATCGGAACGGTCTTATCCTGGCCCTTTTTCGCAAACTCGTTTTGCATGTACGTCTGGAATAACTCGAGTAAATCACCCAATCGGATGCCGTCTTGCAATCCTTTGGTAGGAATGGGCGTTTTGAGCAACTCGGAAATTTCTTTGGCCTCGCGGCGGCCTCTGTAGTCATCCGGTAATCCTTGAACCTCGTATTTGTCCTTCCGAATTCTTTTGATTGCCTTCCAGGTGGCAATGTCGGGAAAGTGAATCGGCGGCTCATCGGAAAATGGGATGTGGACCTTCTCGATGTCCATGAAGAGCTGGATCACGGCTCGCTCACGTCGACGTTTGATCTCGGCGAGTTTTTCCAGTCGGAAGCGAGCACCAGCTTGGAGGTACAGGGATTGAGTCGCAACCGGAATGCCCAAACCTTGCCTTTTGGCAGCCTCCTGGATTGCAACCATCCCGGCTTCGATGTCGCGCATCGTCTTTTCTTCAATTCGGGCACGGTTCATCAACGCTCGAAAAACATTGAACTGCTGAATGAGCCGGTCGCGTTCCGCCACAATGGACGTTCGCCGGTCTCGATTCGTCTCTTGGATCGCTTCCGTGGCCTCTAACTGAGATTCGCGTGCTGTCATCACGCGGTCTTCCTCAACGATCGACCGTAATTCGGCACGAAGGCGGGTTGCCAATTGATCGCGGACGTCACGAGGAAGATCGTTACGGGCTTCCGTGTCCACCAACTTCTTGCGAACAAATTCGTGGGCCAAGTCACGATTTTCCCTTCGGAGCTTCCGAACCTTTCGCAAGGCGTCTTCGATATCCTCCTTGGCCTCTTGGACTCGGACGGCTTCGAGGGCGATTTGCTTTTTCAGCAAATCTTCCTCGGCTCCAGGGGCAGCGACGTTGTTCTCTGGTTGTTTGGGTTCGGGCTGATTGATCCCCAGTTGGGCCAGTTGCACCAACTTGCCTTTTTGAACCCGTACTTTTCCGTTGACTCGATCGAAACGAACTCCTTCTGTGTTGGCGGCTTTTTTGAGCTGGGCTCGAATCATCTCCCGCGTCAATTCGCCTTTACGGAGTTTGTTGACGACTTGAAGGCCCGCCTTCGCCTCTCGGTCGTGGGGAGCCAACTTGAGAGTTCGAACGAAGAATTTGGCTGCGATATCTAGATTGTCCTCGTAGAGGCAAAATTCAGCACTGGCGAGTAAATTGTCCCTTTCGAGTCGGTTCCGCTCGTAGGCCAAGATCAATGCACGGTCGGCTTGGATGAGAGCCGGAACGTCTGGAGCACGCTCCCATTGGGCCATCATGCTCGCGAGAAAGAAGTTGTCGGCCTCGCTTTTGGGAAGTTCTACTTTTTGGCTGTACTCGACAAGGTTCAATTCATCACCGCCGTAGACCCCTTGAACCGAATATTCGAGGTTCTCCAAGTCTTTGTATTTGCCGATGATCAACGCCGGACTGTCCGTGCGGAGAGGCGGAAGGACAGTCGGGAGGTGCTTGACAACCTTGTTGTTGAGCTTGATGCTTTGTGGATAGAAGACCGGAGCTTGAAGAGCTTTTTCGACCCGTGATACGGCGTCGGCGACTTTTTCCTTAAAAATACTCACTCGGACGACTCGGCCACCGGTGCCGGTGGCTAGGCCGTGAAGGTTGGCCGAGTCGAACTGTTTGCCCATGGGTACGGAGAAGAAGTTGATCTTCCGATCTTTCATCTTCTGGACGAGAGCTTGACGCCCCTTCGCGGTCACCTTCTTGTGAAGGCTCATACCATTACCCACGTACAGGATCACACGTTGTCGCCCTACCCTATCAAAACTGTCGACAACTTGTTGAACACCATGTCCAAGATCCACGTTTCCTGCTGGGTATTGCTCCCTCTTGAGATTGTTGAGGGCATCCTTGAGGACTTTGGACTCCTTGTCACCAGGGACGAAAGATTTTGTCAAATTTTTGGTAAACTGCTTGTCGGGGGTTCCAAGTGTCCAAAGAGCGATGCGATCCTGTGGTGACACGTGGTTGACAAGGCCTTCCACGAGTTGTGTTGCGGCGTTCCAGGAGGAACCGGCTTGGCTCGCAGCCGTCGAAACAAGAACGACGATGTCTCTCGGTCGACGTGGAGTTTTTGTTGGTGCCTGGGCACGGATTTGAAGGGCAAAAAGGGACTCACCGTCAGTAGTGTCGTACGTGAAGACGGACCTTGTCTCGAATTTTGACTTGGCGATGGATTCTTCGAGTGTCGGAGTTTTTGGCTTCGATTTGCCGACTGTCCCACTCTTTGGGAGAAGAGGATTGTCAGGAACCGACCCCTCTCCCATGAGTTGAGAAGAACCGAGATAGGCCGCCAAAGCCAAACCGGCTAAGACGACCAGAAACCGACGAAACTTGGTCATGGTATGCTGACCCCCTAGAGATGATATCGACTTGTTCGTCCTGCCATGCCCTAACCCTCACACGATTTTGCAGAGAGGAGTGCACCTCGCTGTGGCCGGATCGACAAGACATAACTGAGAACCCCTGCCTCGGATCGCCCAGTTTGTGTTCAGATAAGAGATTTTACGAGAAGTGACGTCTTCGCTGCTAGTAGATTTTCTTCAAATTCGCCAAAGCTTCCATAAACAAAATGGTGATTTCCCCCGTTAGCCAGATTTTTGAGAATGATGGGACGAAGTAGTAGATTTGATTTTGGAGGCGTATCCACGATGTTTCCATTCGTCAAAAAACTCACTTCTATCCGCTATTACGGATTGCTCCAGTGGGCTGAACGGTGGAAACTCTCGGTCTTTGCACCCAATAAGGTTATTAGGTCTGTTGTGACATCTCAGCACCTTCTGGATTGTGTTACCGCCGAATTCTTGAAATTCTTTTCTTGCCGCGGACTTTGACACTGGCATAATGAAAACGGAACCCAGGATCGATTTTACTTATCTCGAGCGCAGTTTTTGGAAAAAATAGCATAAATGACCGATTGGGGTTTGAGCGATTGTGCTTGCACACAGCTCTTTCGCAAACATTGCTCCAATGATGTTCGCAAAGAACCAGAGCAGAGACCAACGACTCAATGACAATATCGAGCTATCGTTTATTAAATCAAGATTCATGGATTTTATGAACTCGCTAAACGTTTGTATATACAGCATTTTCTAAAGGATACAAGTACTTGAATACTTGCTAATCTTGCAGGCAACCCATTTGATCTCGTGCAAGCGGACAATAGTGCTTGCCAGATAGTCCTTGTGATTAGCCGAGCAAAGAATCTTGAAAACCCAAGCCTACTTCTTCGAACAAGACACTACAATCTCAACCGAAAAGTCCTACTGCCTTATTCCCAAAAACCCTTGTCACGCTCATGCCATCGGAAGTCGCATCCACACTGGAGTCGGTCGAAGCTACTCAGCAGCTGTTGACAAGCTGGCGAGTTCGCGATTGTCATTTGGGCCAGCGAAATCTTGAACATATTGCCCAGACTATTGGTCCGAGTTCGCTCAACGATCTTGGAAGCCCTCTGGGACGCCTTCTCCCAAGATGCCCAGACCCCGACATGGGACTGAATAACCTCGAGAGGTTCTTGGCAGGGGTTAAAGAGTCCCAACGTCTCCAAGTTCTCGAGACCTTGTTGTCGTCTCGAGCTAAACCGCTCGAGACCCTTTTGTTGTTGTTGAGCACAAGCCAATTCCTGAGTGACCTACTCGTCCGCAACCCGTCCTTAATAGAGGTCATTCGGGCTCCTCTCCGGAATACCCCGAGCAAAAATGAGCTCCTCAACGCTCTTCGAACGGAGGTGGCGTCAGCTCATGATGACTCCAGTGTTCTGAAAGCATTCCGAGCGTTTCGCTACCGTCAACTGTTACGGATTGGAACCAATGACATCGTGCGGGAAAGGCCACTCGAAGAAATCACCCAGGACATCTCTCGAATCGCCGAAACGTCCCTTGAGGTTGCCCTGGCATGGGCGATGACTCAGATGATGGCTCGCCACGGCAAACCAAGAACCGAAGCCGGACAACCAGCCGAATGCGTCATTCTCGGGTTCGGAAAACTTGGCGGCAAAGAACTCAACTACAGTAGTGACATCGACATCATGCTCGTCTACGACGAGGACGGATCGACCCATGGTAAACGGCAGTCCGTCACCAACGATCATTTCTTCGGACGGGTGTTGTCGGAGGTCGTTCGTTTGCTTGGGTTGCACACAGAGCACGGGCAAGCTTATCGTGTCGATCTTCGACTTCGTCCCGAGGGACACCGAGGTCCCCTCGTACGTTCGCTCCTGAGCACCCTCTCTTATTACGATACACTTGGGAGGACATGGGAAAGGCAGGCCTTGATCAAAGTTCGGCCTGTTGCGGGAAATTCCAAGCTCGGTGATGATTTTCTCAAGTTGATCGAACCATTCGTTTATCGTAAATATCTTAGTTTCGCCGAGATAAACGAGATAAAGGCCCTCAAACGACGTATAGAAGCCCGGACCAGGCAACAAGGCCACTTTCTCAGCGAGGTAAAGACCGGTTTCGGTGGGATTCGCGATGTCGAGTTCACGATCCAGTTTTTGCAATTGCTCAACGGTGGTGACTTACCCGGCCTTCGGCAAACGAACACACTGCGTGCTCTTCGCTCGCTTGATGAAACCGGTTGTTTGACCCACCAGGAATGGCAGATTCTTGACTCGACCTATCGTTTCCTACGAAAGATCGAACATCGACTTCAGCTGATGTATGATCTCCAAACTCACAAGATTCCCAACGAAGAACAGGAAATTCGACGCTTGGCATGCACTATCGGTTACCTTGAACAGCCAAAAGACCACAGCCAAGAGTCGACAGACGGAACGCCTCTGTCTTCAGACTCCGGACTGTCAACTCCGAACGTTTCTGTCTCTCGAGTATCGCCTGTCGAGTATTCCGATCCAATCGTGTTGGCCTTCCTAGAGGACTACCGGGAAAAAACGACTTTGAACCGAAAAATTCTGGACCATCTGCTCCACGAAGCGTTTTTGTCCGACGAAAAAAGTCCGCTAGCCCAAGAGACCGATCTCATTCTTGATCCAGAGCCTGATGCCGCGAAGATTCAAAGTGTTCTAGGAGAGTACCCATTCAAAGACATCTCGCGGGCCTACGATAATTTGACCGAATTGGCCATCGAGTCTGTTCCCTTTCTCTCAACTCGTCGCTGCCGCCATTTCCTGGCAAGCATAGCGCCTGGGTTGCTCCGAGCGATCGCCCAAACTCCTGATCCCGATATGGCCCTGGTGAACTTGGAAAAGGTATCTGCCTCGCTTGGGGGAAAGGCAGCACTGTGGGAGTTGTTCAGCTTCAGCGAGCCGGCCCTGAATCTTTACGTTCGGGTCTGTGCTTGGAGTGAGTTCCTCACTGACATATTGATCAACAACCCAGGCATGATCGACGAGCTTTTGGATAGCCTTGTGTTGGATCAAGCGCGCGATCTTCCGGATTTGCAACAAGAGCTTTCCGATCTATGCCGGCACGCCCAAGACCCCGAGTTGATCCTCCACAGTTTCCAGGACAAGGAGTTGCTCCGGGTTGGGGTTCGCGACATTTTGGGAAAAGAATCGTTCGACCAAACTTCTGCCGAATTGAGTGATTTAGCCCAGACGATCCTTGGGCAAGTCACAGATCTGATCGAATTAGCATTGATCGCCAGACACGGAGTGCCCTCATTACGGAACAAAGTCGAGGGAACAGAAAACACCGAACAGCAAGATAACAAGCAAGAACCCGTCCACTCGGACGCCGACCCTCAGAAGACTAGAGAGGAAATTGGTTGGCCTGGTGGCTTCCCCAAATGCCGATTCGTTCTGTTGGGTTTGGGGAAACTCGGGGGTCGGGAAATGAGCTATCACAGCGACCTCGACCTCATCTTGGTTTATGAGGGAGATGGCAACACGATGCCACCGGAACGGGCCGGGCGTTTTCACGGGTTGAAGCTGTTCAGTATCGTGGAATTTTACACCGAGGTTGCAAGACACATCATCAAGGCGCTTGGGTATTCCGGGCCTCGTGGTCGCCTCTACCAAGTGGACTTCCGATTACGACCGTCGGGTCAGTCTGGCAATCTCGCCATTTCTCTCGAGGAATTTGGGCGGTATTACAACTCTCCCATGGCCCAGCTTTGGGAACGCCAAGCCCTGACTCGTGCTCGTGTGGTCCACGGTGATCCCGAGTTTGGGAGGGATGTTATGAAGCTCGTGGAGGATGCAGCCTATGGTCGCGGTTGGGAACAATCGATGGCCAGTGAAATCGGCAGAATGCGAGAGCGGGTGCAAGAGAGCAGCCATGTGCGTGACTTAAAGAGAGGTTTTGGGGGACTCATCGATATCGAATTCCTTGTCCAGCTCTACCGGCTGAAGCTTGGCAAAGATGACCCAAATTTCCGTGAAACAAATACTCGCAAAGCGCTACAGATGTTGCAAGAGTCAGGTACCTTGGCAGAGGAAGAAGCTCGGGAGTTGATCGAGTCGTATCAGTTCCTACGACTGGTGGAGAGTCGGTTACGAATTGTTCATAACCGGTCACTCGACGAACTTCCCAACGACGAAGAGGAATTGGAAAAACTTGCGCGAATGCTCGGCTTCGAGTCGGGAAATGACGAGACGGCACGAACACGATTTGAGGCCAAATTGGACCACTATCTAGTCAGGACGCGAGAACTGTTCCGCACCATCATCGACAGGGAAAAAGGAGAAAAGTAACAAGCAAAAGTTGAAAGGTACGGAGTTTGTCTTGCCGTCGCTTTTGGCTCCAAAAGAACTACGACTAAATCTCGATTTTCCTTCCACCCCAGTACTTTTCCTTTTTCCTGTTAACAGAAGTTAGTTGACACTCCTTCCAGTCTGGCATAGTCTCACCATCATTCTGTTTCTCTTCCGAGCGACAATCTCTCTTGCGTGGTAACTGATCGCTTTTTCGTCCTCGGTGAGATTCCAAGATCTAGTCCTGTATGGGAACTTTGGTGTTTCTTGGTCGGTTTTGGGTCCGACAGGTTTTCGGCAAACCGACGAGATTCTTCTTGGTCGGTTTTGGGTTCGACAGGTCGTCGCCAAAACCTCCATAAGCTGTAGTGAGACGTCCTGCCATGAACAACAACCGTGCTTTATTTATCGCTAGCTTTATGACTTTGATCGCCGCCGGACTCGGTTTCGCCGTCCGTGCTGGTATTCTGGGTTCTTGGGGTGCGCAGTATGGATTTACCCAATTCGAACTCGGAACTATTACGGGTGGAGGACTCGCTGGCTTCGGGATTGTAATTTTGTTCGCAAGTTTCATCACCGACACAGTCGGATACAAACCGCTTCTTGGAGTTGCTTTTGTGTTGCACCTTCTCTCGGCGGTGGTGACTCTTGTTGCGACTCCTGTCTACAACGCGTTGGGTCAGGATGCAACCTACTGGTTTCTCTATGTTGGCATGTTCATGTTTGCCGTGGGCAATGGGTTGTGTGAAGCCGTCATCAACCCACTCGTGGCGACGCTGTATCCCAAAGAGAAAACGCACTATCTGAACATCCTGCACGCAGGCTGGCCTGGTGGGTTAATTATCGGTGGGCTGATTGCCGCTTGCTTCACCGGTGCGACCCCACTCATCCGATCACTTCGGTGGGAATTCTTGATGGCTGTTTTTCTTCTCCCGACTGTGATCTACGGGTTAATTGTGCTGAAAGAAAAGTTCCCCGTGTCGGAAGCTAAAGCCGCTGGTGTGTCGTACGGACAGATGCTTCTCAACTTGGCATCGCCTTTGCTGATTTTCTTGTTCCTGCTCCATGCTTGCGTGGGATACGTCGAACTCGGTACGGATAGTTGGATCACGAACATCACGAATACCATCGCCGAGGGACAGGGGCGGTATCTGTTCGTGTATGCTTCCACCATCATGTTTGTATTGCGTTTCTTTGCTGGCCCTATTGTCGAAAAAATCAACCCCCTTGGATTGTTGTTCGTCAGTGCCGCTTTGGGAAGCATCGGACTGCTAATGATCGGTATGAGTCAAGCGGTTTGGTTGGTTTGGATTTCCGTGACTGTGTACGGAATCGGCAAGACGTTCCTGTGGCCTACGATGTTGGGGGTAGTGGGAGAACGCTTTCCCAAAGGGGGAGCCATCACGATGGGAATGATCGGTGGGATCGGGATGCTCTCAGCAGGCTTGTTGGGTGGCCCTGGAATCGGATACAAGCAAGACTACTATGCTTCCAAACATCTCCAGGCTGAAAGCGAAGCAACCTACGAGCGGTACGCTTCAGAGAAACCAAACGCTTTTCTTGGGCTTCCAGCAATCAAAGGCCTGGACAACAAAAAGGTGTCCGTGGCACTCGATAAGGGCAAATCATTGGGAACCACGGTCGAGCGTTTGAAGCTCAGGGAAGAAGACAACAAAGAGATTGCTAAAATCAACAAGTGGTGGTTGGACAAAGGCCAGCCGAACATCGATGAAGATCAAGAGCCAGTCGGCGAGGCGGTGTTGTACGGCGGGCGGATGGCGTTGACGTTGACCGCTGCTGTGCCCGCTTTCATGGCGGTGATGTATCTGTTGTTGGTGATCTACTTCCAAATGCGCGGCGGCTACCAAGCCGAGGTCCTCCACGGGGAAAAGCCTGATGGAGAGCGATACACCGGGGGTGTCGAGGGACCGGTCGAGTAACCACCTGCAAGATCGCCGACTGAGAGAGGGAAGCCACATGGCCGTTCGATCTCCCCTGGAAGGCCTCATCGCTGCCACGTTCACCCCATTCCTTGGAGATGGATCGGTTGACGTCGAGGCTATCCCTCCTCTGGTCAATTTTTTAGAAGAGCGACCTATCTCCGGACTTTACGTTCTTGGGAGCACTGGTGAAGGCCTTTCCTTGACCACAGAAGAGCGCCGGCGGGTCGCTCATGGGTTTGTGCAAGCTGCTGCGGGACGATTGCCTGTGATCGTTCAAGTCGGTTGCGAGTCTTTGGAAGCTGCTCGACTTCTTGCAGCCCACGCCCAAGAAGTTGGAGCGGATGCCATCTCCGCGGTAAGCCCCGTTTATTTCAAGCCCGATACAGTGCAATGCCTCGTTGATTCGATGGCACATGTCGCTGCGGGCGCTCCGAAACTACCTTTCTACTACTACCATATCCCAGGCGCCACCGGGCTCCGGATCGATCCACTCGAATTCCTTAAACTGGCCTCCGAGCGTATCCCAACTCTCCGCGGGATAAAGTTCACTTCGCCGAACGTGTTCGATTTCCAGGCGTGTGTCGAGTTTGCGCGAGACCGCTTCGAACTCCTCTGGGGAGTGGACGAGATGCTTTTGAGTGGGCTCGTTGCTGGTGCAAGGGCAGCGGTTGGGAGCACTTACAACTACGCTGCCCCGATTTATCAACGACTGTTGGAATCGTTCGACGAGGGAAATCTTGTGGAGGCTGGACGTCAACAATCACGTTCCCAACTTCTCGTGCGAACTTTCGTTCCGTACGGGCCCCGCGCCGCGCAAAAGGCAATCATGGCTATGATTGGTAGAGACTGCGGACCAACTCGGTTGCCGATTTCTCCTCTCGATGCATCTTCCTTCGACGCTCTTGAGCAAGCTCTTTCCACGATTGGTTTTTTTGATTGGATAAGCGACCAAGAGGCGGAATCGTCGTCATGAGAGCGCTATTCAATCGTAATGTCTGGCAGCCCATCTTCTCGGTACTTCTGTTAATTTTGCTTGTCCCTCCGATTGCTCAAGGGCAAGAAGACCATCGGCAGATTTCTTTTCGGTGGAATTCACTTCCAGATCTTCCGAATCCGTTGGGAGTTGCCGGAGCATTCGTGGGTGTCCACAACGACGTGTTGATCGTGGCGGGCGGTGCCAACTTTCCAGAGCCCGTTTGGGAGAACACCAAAATCTGGGTCGATGACATCCACGTCTTGAAAAAGAGCAACGGCAGTTACGTCTGGGTCTACGGTGGCAAGCTGCCGTGCAGACTTGGATATGGAGCCGTCGTTTCGACTCCGTTTGGTGTTGTTTGCATGGGAGGTAACGATGGGAAAAACACTGTCGAAAAAGTGTTCGTGCTCCAGTGGGATTCTGAGACTCAAAAAGTTAAAAAGGTTGCGTTTCCCCAATTGCCAGAGCCGTGCGCGTTTGGGCAAGCTACCTTCGTGGACAACGTGATCTATCACGCCGGGGGGCAAAGTGGTAGTGATCTCGGTTCGGCCATGAAAAATTTCTGGTCGCTCGATCTGTCCAAGCGAGACGAGCCATCGGAATTTAAGTGGAAAGAACTGAAACCTTGGGGAGGGCCTCCACGAGCCTTGAATGCTACCGTTGCCCAACACAACGGTTACACCAATTGCGTCTATGTGATGAGTGGGCGGCGTCAGGATGGTGAACACGTCGAGTTCCTCACCGATGTTTGGGAGTATTCTCCTAAAACACAGAGCTGGCGTCGTCGAGCCGACGTCCCTCGGCCTGTCATGGGCGCTCCGGCGATCCAGTTTGGACAAAGCCATGTTTTGGTACTCGGTGGCGATGATGGTTCCTTGTTCGGCAAGGCCGACGAGCTCAAGGACGACCACCCCGGGTTTCCGACAATGTCCATCCTCTATCACACGATAACCGACACCTGGACGTCGGCTGGCTCGATCCCGATGAACCACGTAACGACCACGCCAGTACGTTGGGGCGATCAGATCATCTTGGCGAGTGGAGAGATTCGTCCTCGAGTACGATCCCCGAAGATTTGGTCGATTGCTTCGATTCGTCCGAAGCAAGATTTTGGGATCATCAACTACGCCGTGTTGTTTACCTATATGCTCGCGATGGTCGGAGTTGGGTTTTGGTTCGCCAGAAGAAACAGAGACACCGACGATTATTTTCGTGGAGGAAAGCACATCCCCTGGTGGGCCGCCGGTTGCAGCATCTTCGCAACAATGTTGAGTTCGCTCACGTACACTGGGATTCCCTCGAAAGCCTATGCTCAGGATTGGGTCTATTCCGTTGGGAACTTGATGATTCCAGTGGTCACCATCTTGGCGGTGTTCGTGGCTTTACCTTTTTATCGACGTGCTGACGTCACCAGTGCGTACGAGTATTTGGAAAAGCGATTCAACCGCGCGGTTCGACTTTTTGGGAGTGCTAGCTTCACCCTATTTCACATTTTTCGGATGGGTGTGGTGATGTCGTTGACCGGGCTGGCCCTTGCTGTCGCCACGCCGCTAACGCCAGCCCAATCTGTTCTGTTGATGGGTGGTCTGAGCCTGATTTATTGCACACTGGGAGGAATCGAAGCCGTCATCTGGACGGATACCATCCAAACGTTTGTGTTGCTTGGTGGTGCTCTGCTCGCCCTCGTGTTACTGATAGGTGGAACGGAAGGGGGCTTGCCAGGTTTTTTCCAAGCAGCATCCAACGCATCGAAATGGCGGATTGCCAATTTTCATTGGGACGTCACAAGTACGCAACTCGCGCTGTGGGTAGTCATTCTGGGAGCGATTGGTCAAAACGTTTCGTCCTACACGGCCGACCAGGCTGTTGTTCAGCGTTACATGACTACCTCGACGGAGAAACGTGCAGCCCGATCGATCTGGACCAATGCCCTGATGACGATTCCCGCAACCCTGATCTTCTTTGGGATCGGGACGGCGTTATTCGCGTTCTACCAAACACATCCAAATCGGCTCGATCCAACGATTACGACTGACCAAGTTTTCCCGCTATTCATCGCCAATGAGATGCCGATCGGATTGGCTGGACTGATCGTTGCCGGTATTTTCTCTGCGGCACAATCGACGGTTTCGACGAGCATGAATTCGATTGCGACCACTATTGTGACCGACTTTATGCGCCCGTTTCAGGTATTTTCCTCGGAGTCAAGTTACTTCACAGCAGCACGGGTGCTTACCTTCGTGATGGGGGTTTCCGGTACAGCCGTTGCGCTGTTGTTCGTTGATCCAGAAATAAAATCCCTCTTTGACGCTTTTCTCAAAGTGATTGGGCTGTTCATGGGAGTGTTGGGGGGGCTTTTCGTGCTTGGAGTTATGACTCGACGAGCGAATGCTTTTGGAGCGATGACGGGAGCATTCGTCGGAGCAGGTACGATGTTTTGCCTTTGGTTGTTTACGCCCGTGACAGGGTACCTCTACACTGTCGTTGGGATCATGAGTTGTGTCAGTGTGGGCTATTTCGTCAGTTTCGTAAAAAGAGAGAAACCGCGAGACTTGACGGGACTGACTATTTTTACAAGTGAGGCCCGTTCCTAGTTGATTCACTCGTGACAACACGGTAGCACCCTCCCAAGATAATCAGGATATTCAAAAAGGTATCAAACCGTCGAAGCCCACCTTCAGACAGTTAGGAAAATAATGGCTGACCAAACTCGCACGTTCACCTTCATGGGGACCGGAACTTCCGTTGGGGTTCCCATGGTAGGTTGTGATTGCGACGTCTGCACCTCCAACGACCCACGGAATCATCGCTACCGATCAGGTGTCCTCCTCCGCCTGCCCAAAGGAAATGTTATCATCGACACTTCGCCGGAACTTCGGTTGCAACTTCTAAGAGAGAAGGTGCGGCTTGTCCATTCCGTCATTTATACTCACTATCACGCGGATCATCTCTTTGGGCTGGACGACTTGCGTCCGGTCGCGAAGTATCTGGGGAGGCCGGTTCCTTTATATTGCACGGCGGAAGTCGAGCGAAAGGTCCGACAATCATTTGCTTACGCCTTTCAGGGAAGCAATGTGACCACTGCAAGCACGTACCTCCCGAATTTGGCATTCCATAGAATCGACGAGAGTCCGTTTGAAGTACTCGGCCAGACCTTTGTTCCGATCCCACTCGTCCATGCCCATTTCGAAGTGTATGGCTACCGATTTGACGACGTGGCGTTTTGTACCGATGTCAACAAGATTCCTGAGGAGAGTTGGCCACGGCTCGAAGGGCTTCGGATCCTTGTGCTCGATGCACTGCGGGAACGTCCTCACCCAGCCCATTTCAATCTGGAACAAGCGCTCGAAGTCGTGGAACGAATTCGGCCCGAACGCGCCTACTTCACACACATTTCACACGAAATCGACCACGTAAGAATCAGTAAAAAACTACCCCCTAATGTCCAACTTGCATACGATGGACTACAGTTCGAATTTTAATTTCGGGATGTAGGCGAAACTCGAATTGCAAACATGGGGACGTTTGGCACATGACAGAGATACCCGCCCAACTCGAACACGCCCTTCGTGAGCACGGTCAAGAGCAAGTGTTGTTGTGGTGGTCAAAACTCGACGAGCATCAACGAGCTTTTCTCTTGTCCCAACTAAGCACAATCGATCTGCCACATGTGAGCCAGCTTTTCCAGGAACGTGGGAAAGGATGGGAACTCCCATCATCGGATAGGATCGAACCGATTCCGGTCACTTGCCTCCGACCGGACGACGCCGAAGTACGAGAGCTTGGCGAAAAGGCCGTTTCAGAGGGTCAAGTTGCTGCTCTGGTAGTAGCTGGAGGACAGGGAACTCGACTAGGTTTCGATCCCCCAAAGGGTATGTACCCGATAGGTCCGGTTTCTGGGCTTTCCCTTTTTCAAATTCACGCCGAGAAACTCTTGGCTGTCCAACGCCGGTATGGGGCACGAGTCCCGCTTCTGGTAATGACGAGTGAGGCGACCGATGCCGCAACGCGAGAGTTTTTCCAACAGCACAATTTTTTTGGTTTGCCAACCGAAGACGTTCACTTTTTCTGTCAAGGAACAATGCCCGCGGTCGACTTGCAAACTGGGCGCCTGTTAATGGAATCGCCTGGACGATTGGCGACCAGCCCTAACGGGCATGGGGGTGTCCTTCTGGCCCTACATGACTCTGGGCTCCTTGAGATGTTAAGCGAGATGGGCGTTCGTGACGTCTTTTATTTCCAGGTCGATAACCCTCTGGTAAAGATAGCCGATCCACTCTACCTCGGGTTTCACCGAAAGCACAACGCTCAAGTTTCGAGCAAGGTGATCGCGAAGAAAGGACCGACGGATCGTCTCGGCAACCTCGTCTTGATCGATGGCAAATGTTCGATCATCGAATATTCGGACCTCCCAGACGAGATGGCGAACGCCAGAGTCGAAGATGGTGGACTAAGGTTTTCCCATGGCAATCCGGCGATACACATTTTCAGTGTTGAGTTTCTCCGGCAAGTCGCCGCGAGCGAAGCCCGAATTCCATTCCATCTTGCGAGAAAAAAAGTCCCCCACGTGACCATCGATGGAGAACAGATCAACCCTCAGGAACCGAACGCCATCAAATTCGAGATGTTCGTCTTTGATTTGCTTCCTTTGGCCGAGCGGTGGACTGCCGTTGAGACGACCTACGAAGAAGAATTCGAACCGCTCAAGAATGCCGAAGGCAAAAATTCTCCAGAATCCGTCAAAAAAGCAATGAGTGATTTGGCGATGCGATGGCTTCGCGAAGCGGGGGCAGATGTTTCGGAGCTTGAAGAGCAAGGTGGCTATGTGGAGATCAGCCCACTCTTTGCCCTCGACCAAAGCGAACTCGAGCGGAAGATTGAGAGAGGTTGGAAAGTAACGCAATCGGTCTATCTGGATAACGTAGGGAAGAGAACATGATTCATGCTGTCATCATGGCTGGTGGGGGAGGTACTCGATTTTGGCCGCGGAGCCGAAAGAAAACCCCGAAACAGTTTCTCAAGCTCACCGGCGAACGAACGCTCTTGCAACAGGCATACGACCGGATTGAGGGTTTGGTTGATGCCGAGTCGAGTTGGGTCATTACCTCGGCGGCTTACCGTGAGCAAGTGCAAGAGCAGATTCCATCGCTCCCAAAAAACAACGCCATCGGTGAACCAATGGGTCGAGATACCGCGCCGTGTATCGGGCTCGGAGCTGCGCTGATCGCGAAAACCGACCCGGAAGGGGTCATGTTCGTAACCCCGGCGGACCACGTCATCGAGCCAATACCAGAGTTCCAACGTGCCGTGCGGGTAGGTTTGCAAATGGCCGAAGAGAATCCGGAAGCTTCGGTTACGTTCGGGATCACTCCAACATACCCATCGACGGGATACGGCTATGTTCATCGCGCCGACGAAAAGACCACCCGCCAAGGTGTGCGTGTTTTTAATACTGTAAACACACTGGAACACAAAGCGTTTAAAGAAAAGCCACCCAAGGAACTTGCCGAGGAATACATCGCCACGGGAGAATATTTCTGGAACAGCGGCCTGTTCATCTGGAAAGTCAAGACGATCTTGGAAGCCTTGAAAGAAAACCAACCAACGATCTATGAGGCAGTCACGACCATTGCTGATGCCTGGGGAACGCCTGACCAAGAGGAAATCTTCCGGGAGGAGTATTCGAACCTGAGTAAAATTAGCATTGACTTTGCCGTAATGGAAAACGCGAAGCTCGTGATGG
Source organism: uncultured Alcaligenaceae bacterium (assembly GCA_964423615.1). Classification (GTDB taxonomy): domain Bacteria; phylum Planctomycetota; class Planctomycetia; order Gemmatales; family Gemmataceae; genus CAYRFQ01. Next base: position 15,923 of record CAYRFQ010000102.1, read on the forward strand.
TGGTCGAGGCCCCGTTTCAGTGGGAGGACGTCGGTAGTTGGCAAGCGCTTGAACGCATGAATCCGCAGGATGTTGACGGGAACACTGTCCAAGCGAATCATGTTTCGTTAGACACAAAGAATTGCATCGTTGTTGGAGACAGTGACCGTCTCATTACGACCATCGGTGTCGATCATCTGTTGATCGTTCAAGATGGCGACGCGATTCTTGTGGCCGATAAACGCGAGGAGGGCGCGGTTAAACAACTCGTGAATCTACTCAAGGAAAAAGGTTTGGAGAAGTACCTTTGAGAGAACGTACGCGGTTGCTCGGTGTCGATTATGGAACGGTGCGGATCGGATTGGCGATTACTGATCCAGACAGGATCCTCGCTTCTCCGCTGGAGACTTACACTCGCCGAGACAAAGAGGCCGACGCGGATCATTTTCGCGAGTTGGTCGAAGAGGAACGAGTCGGAGAGATCGTCATGGGGTTGCCTGTGCATCTGAGCGGACGCAAAGGACAAAAAGCGATCGAAACCGAAGATTTCGCCAAAGAACTCGAAGCAATCACGGGGTTGAAAGTCACATTTTACGATGAACGATTTACGACGGTCGAGGCCGAGCAATTCCTACTCGACGCGGGGCTGACGAATAAGCGACGAAAAGCCCGGCGAGATCAACTCGCAGCGCAGATCCTTTTGCAATCTTATCTTGATGCGGGGTGTCCAAGTGACCCGGAAATAGGGCCGCTCGATGGGTAATCTTTTTTCCTCCCACGTAAAGAAACTCCGGCTAGCCTTCGATCTCGATGAAACCCTCGGCGTACCACTCATTGGGCAGGATAGAATCATAGGCTTCGTAGAACGAACCGGACTTCGCGAGTTACTCCCTCGATTGCAAGACTTCGAGCTTTGCATTTGGACGGTGAGTAACCGGAGCTACCTCGACACCATTTTCTTGTTCGGTCTCGGAGAGTTCTTCGACGAGACTTACTCTTGGGACGAAAAGCCTTGCTTGTGGAAAGACGTGCATGAGATCCCGGTGGATTACCTGATAGACGATAGCCAGTACCATCGCGATGCTGCGCTAGAACAGGAACTCGCGGACCGGTATATCATCGTTCCAGCGTTTGGAAGCCCGGAGGATGTATCAGACCCGTTGGGTTGGGTCTGGGAGATTGGCAAAGTGTTGGGGCGTAGGTTTGACGAGTGGGCCAGGTTAGTAACCTAGCCCACGTTCCGAAACCTCACGCATTAACCTCACGCATTCGGCATCGTGTAAATCCGCACTTTGTTATCGTAGAACGCAACGGCCATTTGTCTTCCGTCCGGATGGATGTGCAAATCACGAGCTAGGTTGGGCAGCCGTACGTCGGCAAACGACTGAGCGTTGTCGGTTCGCCAAAACCACATCCTGCCCCCCGATCCGCCGCCGGCACAGGCCAAGAATCCCGACGAATGAAAATCGACTCCCCATGCTGTTCCTCGGAAGCTCTGGCGAGGTCGGAGGAGATGTCGCCGTTGTCCGTTCTCCCAGTTGAACAACACCACAGCCGGTTTACCGACTCCGGCGAACGCATTCGTCACGTCGGTAATTCCGGCACAGGCAAGGAGTGTTCCGTCGTTGTTGAACGCGATGCTTCGCGTGCCGCCGATCGTCGCACGGAATGTTCGGTCGTACTTGGCCAGAACGGTGGCATCGAGGGTTCGGACCTCCCGACCCGTTGCGTACTCCCATTGCTTCACGTTTCCGCGAAGATCGCCAGAAACCAGGTGGGTCCCGCGGGGGTGAAACGCCACCTTGTAAACGTGACAATTGTGGCCGCGCAAAGTTCGAACCAACGTCCCGTCGACTGTCCAAATCTTGACGAGTTCATCATTTCCACACGTTGCGATGTATCTGTTGTCCGGACTGACAGCGACTCCGCGACACCATCCGTCGTGGGCATCGACCGTTCGGATGGGTGTAGGGTTAACGTCGGCGACTGGCCACCAAATCAGTTTCCCGTGATAGTCCGCGGTGACCATTTCATTTCCGTCGCAGTTGTGGACGAAAGCCATGCCACGAACCCAGCTACGGTGGCCGGTCAGGCTAGTCTTGCGATCGTTCGTCAGATCCCATCGTTGGATCGCAAAGTCTTGTCCGCCAGCGAAAACGTACCGACCGCTGGGATCGAAGCGACACGAGAAGAAAGGTTGGTTGTGCGAGAGCGTCTTGCTGACAGTCGCGCGTGCCGGATTGACGTTTTGCGTATTTTGACGGAGGTAGAAAAAGCTCACGACAGCACCTCTCGAATTGGAGTGGCGTCGGGGTCGGCCATGGGAATCGGTCGGCGCTCGACGTAATGGTTCCTGTTGGGATTGAACCCTAGTGCTCGGAAGTAAGTATGGAACAAGTGTCCGGCGTGAACTTGTCCATCCGTTACTGCCGTGCCGGTTGCGTTGGTTCGACCAACAACAGCTCCTCCTCGGATGCCGCAACCAGCAATCGCGACGGACCAGGCAGCGGACCAGTGGTCACGGCCCATCCGTTGGTTGATCCTTGGAGTACGACCAAACTCAGACATTACGATCACAAGAGTGCTATCGAGCATCCCACGATCTTCGAGATCTTCCAACAGGACGGCGAAAGTTCTGTCGAACTCACCCATTTGCTCGATATGAAAGTCGAAGTTTTCGTGGTGAGTGTCGTAGTTGCTGTGGGTGACTTTGCAGAACGTCACGCCGTTTTCTAGAAGCTGTCGGGCCAATAGACAGTGGCGACCGAAATCATGGTTGCCGTATCGATCACGTTGTCGAGCCTCGATCTGAGTTACGTCGAACAGTTGACGACGCCGAATGATTTGTGCGGCTTGGTCGTAGGAGTAGGTGTACGCCTCGGTGTCTGCAGTACGGCGTCCGCGCTGGAACCGCTCGTTGATTTGATTTCGAAAGGCGTTTCGCTCGCGGTCCATGTTCTGGGTGAGATTACTTGGTGGCAACAAGTTGGCCGGAGGATTTCCATCGGCGAGGGTCACTGACGCATATCGTGGTCCGAGGAACGCGGCGTCACGGCGGTTGAATCCGCTTGAACCGCGGGGCGTCACGTGAATGTAGCCGGGTAGTGGGTTCCGTTCGGCCGAGGTCAACTTGGCGACAACACAGCCCAAATGTGGGTAGCGTTCGGCAGGAGTATCTCGCCGACCTGTTTGCATGAAGTAGGCACCTTTGCCGTGGTTATTTTCGGCTGTGTTGATACCTCGCACGAGAGCGAGTTTATCCATATGGTGGGCGGTGTAGGGCAACAATTCGGAAACGTGGACGCCCGTAACATTCGTCGGAATGGCACGGAACGGGCCACCGGTTGTTGCACCCGGTTTCGGGTCCCAGCTTTCGAGTTGGCTGAGTCCACCGGCCAAGAAAATCAACAAGACGCGTTTCTGTTGTTGTTGAAGTTGCTCGGCCGCACCGGGCGTGATCAGGCCTCCGAAGCCAAGAGCCGCAGTCCCTGTTGCGACTCCGCCCAGAAAGTGGCGACGCGACAAGACGTGTTCTTGCGTGTTGCAAGACGATGACGTTTTCATAATTTCCCCCCGGAAAAAACGTACAAGTAGTGATTGCGTTTAACTAAAGGTAAAAGGAACACATACATGCCCGACGACCGTCCGGTTCCGACCAAGAGAGCCATGGTGTTGGTGGTGTTGCCAACAGCCGAAAGCGGCGGGCGGCACACGGACCGCACATGCAAATGTTGTTAATGATTAAATCGGAACTCTGCCGATGCGATGAGTGCCCAGGCCATTTCTTGGAAGGCCTGCGACCGGTTAGATGGATTTCGCTTGAGGAACACAGTCACGTATTGTTTTTCCGCGGCTGTTGGCCTGCGTGTGAGGATGCTAAGGAACAACTCTTCGGCAATCGCGTCATGATTTTTCAGCTTCAACAGTCGAGAGGTGAGCGTTCCGGTTCGCGGTGCGAGCCACCCACGGATGGTTGGGCCATTGCGGATGAAGAGAGTTTGGTCCAAAGTGGCCTGGAATCCCAAATCGGCTGGGTCACCTGGTTGGCCTCCGAAGACTCTGACGAACGAGCCGACGTTTCGACCTAGACGGGCCCGCACAGCCGCTTCGGTGACCTTTTTCCCGAGGCGAGACACTTCGACGTCGGTCAGTCCGGTTGCCTGCATCGTTGTCCACGCGAGTTGTTCGGGAGATAAGGGTCGGAGTTGGGCCAACGCGAATGTGCTGTCGGACGGGATGGGTTTGCCAGTGGGCATCTGGCTTGACCGCTGGTATGTTTTGGTCAACGTGAGCTGTTTCAAGAAACTCTTGATGTCGAAGTCCATACTTGCGAATTCGCTAGCAAGCAAGTCCAGAAGCTCAGGATGCGAGGGGGGATTCTCGGGGTGGTCGAAATCCACAGGGTGGACTATCCCTCGACCCATCAGAAGTGCCCAGAACCGATTCGCCGCAGCACGTCGGAACCTCTCGTTGCCCTTGCTCGCCAGCAGCTTCGAAATTTGATCCCGACGGCTGAACTTCGGGATTCCTGCTTGCTTCTTGCCTGGAGCTTTGATGTATTGCTTGTCTTGTGGCAGTTTTGGTTCCTTGATCGGCATGCCGTCTGGGAGTCTTGGGCCTGTGGATTTCTTTACAGTTGGGTCAAAGACGGATTCAAAAGACACCTCCCCGATCGCTTTCTCGGCGTAAACGCTGCGCTTTCGGCTTCGGTCATTGAAGATGTAACTCCGATTGTAAAAGGCGAAGATGCCGTAGTAGTGGTCCATCCGATAGGCCTTTACGAGCGGATGGTCGTGGCACTGGGCACATTGCAGGTTCATCCCCAGGAACAGGCGGCTGACATCTTTGGTGATCTGGTGGGGCTCGCCATTTCGGGAAAGATAGAACTTGCTCGGGGCTATGGAGTTCTTTTCGAAACCGTCGGCCGCAAGGATTTCGCTAACGAGTTGGTCATAGGGTTTGTTCTTGGCAAAGGACGTGCGGAGGTAGGTGTTCCAGGTGCCCTGGTTTACCAACCGGTCGGTCCGCCGTTCGATGAGCAACACATCGAACACGTCGGCCATGTGATATCCGAATTGTGCACTCGCGAGAAGTTTGTCGATTAGTTTCTCGCGTTTCTTTGGGCTCTTGTCTTGCAAGAACGCCCTGGCCTCTTTTACGCTGGGAATTGTACCAGTAAGGTCGAGATAAATTCTCCTCAAGAATTCCTCGTCGGTTGCAATAGGAGCGGCGAGTTGCGAAAAGTCCGGCGTTTTCGCCGCGATGAGTTCGTCAATTCTCTGGTAGAGTGGCTTGTCATCCGCGAAGGCACTCCCGGCAAAGACGGTCAACATCAGGGTAGCGCACAGTTTGGCGTGAAAGGCATAAAGGTTGGTCATACTCTTCGTTCCCGCAGACAGGTGGGAAAGAGTCAGGTCGGTCGGAGCAGGAGTGACGGAAGATGCCCCGACTTTGCAGACTACGTGGTTTTTTAGTTTGTTAATGATCTCGGGTAAGGCTGGGTTCGTCAAGCCTAAAGTTGATGAAGCAGGAGGTGGTGGGATGGTACTGCTGTTTCTGTTAGCCCAATGTTTGCTTGCTAGCTGTTCTCCTCTTTGGTGAGAATGGTCTGGAACCCGAAGGATCACAAAATGGTCGTACCTCCAGAAGGGCCTCTTTGTTTGACTCAAGGAATGGCGTTAAAGAACTTTGTGGAATGTGACGAGCCGGGGATCAGCCGGTCAAATCTAGCCAAGAATCGCCTTAGTATCCAGAAGCCGCGCCACTCCGACGTTTGTCGGCCACTCCGACATACCGCCCCGTTTTTGGCTCGACCCAAATCGTGTGAGCGTCTCCCTGGAACACGTTCGGCACGATTTTATGACCCATTTTGGCCAATTTGGCAACGAGCTTGGGATGTTTGGTGGTTCCCTCAAATAGGATGTAATCAGGAAACCATTGATGGTGGAGTCGGCTAGCATCGATCGCCTCACGAGGAGACATCTGGAATTCGAGAAGGTTGAGAGTGACCAGAAGGACGGTGTTGATGATGCTTCGTCCCCCTGGACTTCCGGTGACCACTCTGACTTTGCCATTCTTGGCGATGATGATCGGGCACTGAGAACTGAGCATCCGTTTCCCGGGGGCGATCAAATTGGGTTTGGTCCCGATTCGTCCCTTTCGATTGGTGTAGCCGGGATACCAGTTGAAATCCCCCATTTCGTTGTTGAGGAGAAAACCGGCTCCCTTGACGACGACCCGAGCGCCGTAGCTGCGCTCGAGTGTGTAGGTGTTGGAAACAGCCAGTCCGTCCTTGTCTATGACCGAGAAGTGCGTCGTGGAATTCCCTTCGCGGGCCAACTTAATTTCTTTCGCGATCGAATCACTCGTGGTCGCCTTGTGAAGATCGATGCTTTTTGCCAACTTCCTGGCGTGAGCTTGTTTGGTCAGGTAACCGGGTATCTTAACGAAATCTGGATCACCGAGAAATCGGGCTCGGTCATAAAACGCTCGGCGCATGGTCTCCGCCAAGATGTGATTCGTTTTTGGTGACCATCGTCCAGCTTTCCTCAGATCGAAGTTCTTCAAGACGTTCAACATTTCGATAAGACATACGCCTCCCGAAGCCGGTGGCGGAGGTCCGTAGATGTCATACCCGCGGTAGGTTCCGTGAACCGGCTCTTGGACCTGGGCGGTGTAGGTCGCTAAATCTTTGAGGGAGATAATCCCTCGGCCACGTTTCATCTCGGCCACGATTTGCCGGGCGATTTTCCCTTTGTAGAACGCGTCCGGTCCCTGATTGGCTATCAGGTCCAGGGTGGCGGCGAGTTCCGGGAGCTTCAAGACGTCTCCGGGGTTCCATTGTCTGCCGTCGGGGCGGCCGTAAACCCGCCGCAATTCACGAAAATCTTTGGCAGCTCCCAGGATTTGATTGAGCGATGGTGCAACTTGCTTGTCGAGCCGAAACCCGTTTTTGGCAAGTTTGGCGGCTGGCGAGACGACTGTTTTCCAAGGAAGTTTGCCGAACTTTTCGTGTGCTCGTGCCATCCCTCGAACGGTACCAGGAACGCCAACGACGAGATGTCCGTAAGAGCTCGCCCCCTTGCCGAACATTGTTGGTGTGGCTTTCAGGGGTGCTTTCTCTCGATATTGCACAACGACTGGCTTGCCGTTCGGTGGATGAACGACCATGAACCCGCCACCGCCGATATTCCCTGCTTGTGGATATGTAACGGCTAGTGCAAATGCGGTTGCGACAGAAGCATCGACTGCATTGCCGCCTTTTTTCAGGATATTCAACCCGACGTTCGAAGCTGCTTCCGATACAGAGACTACGACCCCATTTTTGGCTTCGACAGTGAAGCGAGGTTCGGCAGCGGCTTGTGTGACCAATGCCAGGACGGCGACGAAAGTTAGGGAAGTATGGGTGCGAAGAGGCGTGCTTCGTTGAATCATGGGTGTGAATCAATCTAATGGGTTGAGGAGTATCGTGCGTGATGGGGTCGCTAGAAAGACGCTCGGGTTCGAATTTTTGGAGATCTTCAGTGATCAGGAAGGGACCATGATTGGCGTAGACCAAATCATGGTCCGAATGATCTGTGATCAGCTTTTGGCCTGGGCAGTTTGTTTTGGTGCGTTGTCTTTTTTCGCCAGTGTCCCCTTTTGAGCTTGATTCATTTTTGCCCGGCCGATCTCAAGCCCTTTGTCAAGCCATTCATTGAACTCACCGATGTCGTTGATTGTCCCAGACACGTAACGTTTCCCATCGGGGATGATGATCTCGCCTTTGGGATAACCATCTTCGGTGAAGGCCTCTTTCGGGTCTGGCCGGAAAATCACATAGGATGGGAGCGCGGCGCTGGCAAGTTTGACTTGCCAGCGCGTGTTGCGATTCGCCTCTTCTTTTGCTTCGCCGGGTGTGTAGCCGAGTTTCGGCACGGTGTCGGTGTAAAGCTGGACGCCGACGAACTGATCGAGCCGTTTCCGGACATGAGGTTTTGAGAACACTTTTTTCTCGTTCAACCGGCAGTTGGGACAGTTTTGCCCAGTAAAGTCGAGGAAGAGAGGTTTCCCCTCTTGCAACGCCTGATTGCGAGCGGCTTCATAGTCCTTTGTCCATTCGGCGTGAGATTCTGTCGAACCACCATTGCCAGTGTTGAAAGGCTTGAAGTTTTGTGGCAATATTGCCTCCACCGTGCTGCCGACGATTCCTGCCGGAGTTCGACCGAACAGCATCGGAATCATCAAGACCGAAAGTCCCAAGAAGATCGAACCAAACAGCATCCTTATGACGCCTACACGATCCTGAACGTCGTCATTAGGAAGGCTGAACAGTCCGATCAAATACAAACCGCACAGTCCCGACAGAACTACCCATGCGATCAACACGGTGTCGTAAGTGAAGAGCATGGGATCACCTGGGAACCAGTTTGCATCGGTCACGGACAAAAACTTGAGGGCTGCCCCCAGTTCTACGAAACCCATCGAGACCTTAATGGTGTTTAACCAGCCTCCGCTCTTGGGAAGGGTTTTTAGAAGAGCCGGGAACATCGCCAGAAGGAAGAACGGCAGGGCAAATACGGTTGCGTAGGTCATCGCTCCCACGACGAGATGGACCAATGCGATGTTTTGTGCACCCGCTCCGGCGTACCCAGCCGCGAGCAATCCGAGAAACGGTCCAGTACAAGAAAAACTCGTGATCGTAAAAGTGAGAGCCATGAACACGGCTCCGATCAAACCGCCTTGGCCTTCGCGGGCTGCCGTAAATCGCATGAGGAACGATGGTAACTCCAGTTCAAAGAGGCCAAAGAGACTCATGGCGAACACGATCAATATGAAACCAAGAACCAAGTTGAACCATGGGTCCGCAGCCAACCAAATCGCGATGTTGAGGAAAAAGATGATCACGACAGTGAGCACGCTGAAGATCGTCCCGGAGTAAACGCTGGCCATCAAAGGGCCGTTGTAGGTGTGACTTTCGGATTGCTTCAGGAAGAAGTTGACTGTGACGGGGATCATCGGGAACACACAAGGCGTTAATAACATCAAAAACGCTCCGGCCGCTGCCCAGCCCATGAGCGTGAGGATGCCCATTTGGGCAGGTTTGGTCGTGTCGTCAGTCGTATCGACGTTGGTTTCTTTCCTGGCCTGGATCTCGGATTTGAGTTCTTTCGATAACTCTTGGGCTTCCGCATCCAACACAACGATGTCGAAAAGGTGTTGATGAGAACGTCCGCCAATACAAGTACCTTTGATTGTGTCGCAGACTTGCGATTGGATCACCAGGGCTGTAGGAATGGCCCCTGGTTTGGTCTCAGGAAGGACGCGTAACTTCACCTGATAAACAATCGGGGACTTGGGATAAATGAAATACTCCCCAACGAGTTCTACGGTTTTCAACTTAGGTTCTGGCTCGTTGATGAGCACGATCTTTGCTTTGGTGGCAAACTCCTTTGCGGCGGCCTCCTGTCCGACCGCGTCCTCATTTTCCGCAAGGTAGAATTGGAATTTCGTTTTGGCTTGGACGCTGTCGTCGATCCAGTGTTCTTTTGAGGCCGGGAATGTATAGAAGCTAGGTTCGGGGAGGTTTCCAGTCACAGTAAAGGTAATGACCTCTCCGGGCGCTACTTGTTGTTTGTCGATTTTGACGTCGTAGGTAATGTATTTAGCGAAGGCAGATCCTTCCGGTGTCTCCTTCACCCGTAGTTCGGTGGGTTGAGTTTCGATTTTGGTTTGGGGTGATGGCTCTGCAGTGCGTGCGAGTTCGAATTTTTTTGCGAATGGATTGAGATGGGATCCCTGGGCTACTTTGTTGGGCGTTTCGGAAGGCAGCTTGTTGGTCAAAGTGAATGGATTGATGGGGGTTTTGGGCTGTGCAGCTAGCTCGAACTCTTTCGAGAAAGGGTTGAGGGGCTTGCCATCATTCTTGTTGCCATCGAGTTTATTGTCAGAGGAGAAAGGATTGTTTTTTTGGGCATGAGTCACGCTATGAAAGTTGCCCATGAGCAGAAGGAGGCCACAGACGGACAAGCCCGCTCCCAGCAAGAAACGCTTTTTCGACATGATCTACCTTCTCCTCAAGTTGAGCGAACGAACATACAAAGCTCAGAAACTGGTTGTGTATTGTTGGGTAGGCTCTGGCCACCAAGCAACGCATCGGCAGGCAAGAGAATTGGTGGTGTGTTTTTCCTTCCAAAACAACACCACCAAAGAAACGAATTGTGAGACAAATCGGGAACGATTGATCTGCCTGCGGATAACGAAGCAAACATTCGGAGTTTGTTTACTACTTGGGTGTTACGACCACGGCACACCGAGAACATGAAAGAACTGCCAGTCTAGTTTTTCGAAGGCGAGCCATCTCTCGCCTATCTGCGTTGCCGTTGGAGCCATGAAACGAACTCGTAGTGCCATCGGTTATGACTTACGAAACAGCGCCAACAACATAGAGAGGCCTTGAGATCTCATGGTCAAGTGTGGCTGCGAGGATCGCCTTCGGAGTTCTTCCCGTTATTCTTTGCTGGCCTTCCGATACACTGCGGGAGGTTCCACTCCCTGAAGTGGAAGCGTCCGAATCTCCTTTGTATTGATATCGACGACGCGAATTCGGTGACTATTCGTGTCCGCGATGTAGAGCTGGTTGCCGATGAAGCCCAGTCCTCCGGGTTCATTCAGGATCGGCCCTTTCTCGCCCTTGGGTCGGGTCAGAGTGATGGTCTTGCAGACCCGAGTTATGGGGTCCAGAAGCTTCAACTTGCTGTTGTACGTATCGGCCAAATAGAGCTTTCCATTTCGAAAAGCCACGCCCAATGCGTGTTGGAGTAAGACTTCGTCACCCGTTCCGTCCTTGTCTCCGTTGTCGAATAACCCGGTCCCCACGATTGTCGTGACCTTGAGATTGTCTGTCAGCTTCGGCATACCATTTTGGTTGAACTTTTTCGCCAAGGTCAGTTTGCGAATCGAACTGGTCTCGCTGTCGGCTACGTAGAGGAACTTGCCGTCCCTTGCGAGTCCACTCGGCTGGGCAAATTGGGATTCGTCCAAGGCACCGTCAAGAATGTTTTCCCTCCCGTCGCCGGCGTATGGCGCCAGAATTTTTTGCGTCGGGTCGAAAGTCCAGATCTGGTGATGCCCAGCCATAGCAACGTATATTTTACCCTTGTGGTAGAGCAAATCCCATGGGCTATTCATGGGGATTTCGCGAGCACCTCCGGGAACATATCGGTCGCGGTATGCCCTGGCTTGTTTTCCTGTTCCTGCGACGGTCTTCACCGTTTTCTTGATCAGGTCGAGAGCACGGATCGTGTGGTTGTTTCGATCGGCGACATACAAAATGTTTCCCACACGGGTCATGCCCTGAGGATCCGAGAACTGGGCCGTAGCGAATGAGCCGTCTTGGAATCCTTCTTTTCCCGAACCTGCCGATGCGACTTGTTTTCCTTCCAAATCGGTGATTACAACGCGGTGATGGGTACTGTCGGCGATGAAAAGACGCTTTGCCTTTGCGTCGGGCAAGATTTTACCTGGGAAATAAAGCGGAGTTGCGCCAGGGTCCTCGTTTTTCCGTTCGAGTTGGAACGGTAGAGGCTCCTTCTTGAGCATCTTCTTCTTGCCGTAGATTTTCACTAGCTCGGATATGCGATTGTCGAGTGTCTTGAAGTCGGCTTCTCCGGACGTATAGCCGACAACGTTCCCCTCCGGATCGATCAAGTAAAGCGTCGGCCACGCCCGGACGAAGTAGCGTTTCCAGATTTTCATGTCGGCGTCGTTGACGACAGGATGTTTGATGCCATATCGGAGAATGGCCTTGCGGATGCTCTCAGTCTTTTTCTCGTTGGGGAATTTCGGCGAGTGGATTCCGAGGACGACCAACAATTCGCCGTATTTCTCTTCCAACTTGGCCAACGTCGGCAGCGAGTGGATGCAATTAATGCAACAGAGAGTCCAGAAGTCCAATATCACGATCCGACCACGGAGTTGTTTGAGCGTGATCGGTTTTTTCGTGTTGAGCCACGCTTTTCCCCCTTCCAAGCTCGGCGCTTTGACCTTCTTTTGATCTTGTTGGCGTGGTGTCGCCTGGACCGTCATAAAAGGACTGCACAGAACGGCGATGAGGGAAAGGCCTAAGGTCCCAACCACGAGACACCAGGCGATTTTGGAACGCCAAACCGAGCGGCGTTTAGTTCCTTGGGCTTCCATGGACTTCTTCTCCTTAACAGAGTAGTTGGCTCCCGGATCGCAGTCTCGTCGTGAGGGAGGGGAGGGAACTTGGAGGCGAGGATGTTCGCGGGAAGGTCCAGTTCGATTTTTCACGAATTCTTATCATACACGTCGTCCATGACGAGGCAAACGAGATTTGAACCCAACAGGAGTTCTTTTGGTGAATCCATTGGGCGAGGTGTCCCGGCGACGACGGCGGTCACCACCGGACTGCCAGGAGACCAACCTCTGTGTTCCTAATACGCTCTGATTTCGAATCTGTTCTCAGGGAGACAACGGGTTAGAAATCAGAGTGAAACAACGCCGCGACATAGCCCCATGGTGACGAGATCCCACAATTGGCCTTGACGACTCGCGGACGCAAGCCGTATGTTAATTAACTTGAAAGGGCGATTAGCTCAGCTGGCTAGAGTACTAGCATGACAAGCTAGGGGTCACTGGTTCGAGTCCAGTA
>CAYRFQ010000103.1:0-28301 GCA_964423615.1 uncultured Alcaligenaceae bacterium
TGAGATTGTAGGAGTTAAGGAGCACCAGAAAGCAAGACCTCGCGCTGTAGTACTATGACTTCTCCACACCAATCTTCCAAACCCTTGTTCCTCCTCGATCAACAAATCTCCCTTCTTGAAGGCACTCGCAGCTCCGAAGAGTGCCGATTCCACGTTTACGGCGGAGGGAAATTTGAGGGCAACAAGCCAGAAGCCGTCGTAGGAAAATGGACGAATCAGAACCGTGACGAGTTGATCGCCTCCGCGTCCGGCAAAGACCCCGCGAAGCGAGTCGCGTTGGCGTGCGATGCGGGGCTTGGCAAGACCACGAACATGGCGTGGGTTCAAGCGAGAATAGCTGCCGAGCGAAATTGTCGAGGGCGACAATTGCCTTTTCTGGTGCGGTTCGATAATGCGGCAGACCTGCAGGAATTGGAGAAGTCCTTCGATGATCCAGACTCGCTGCTGGATTGGATGGCCCGAGAAATCAAGCGCAAGGCTGGTAGTGATGTAGATCGGAATAGACGGGCGTTGGAGCGTCTACGTTCAACGGGCCGAATAACGTTGCTCTTGGATGGCCTTGATCATGTGGTTTCTCTGAGGGGCTTTTCCACGAATCTGCACCGGCTCATGAATAGTGTGCAATGGCAAAACTGCCCGATTTGGATTGCCGGCCGTCCGTATGCCTTCAAGGACTGCTGGAAAGAGGTGTTCGCCCCGAACGGGCCGGATGCCCCGCCGGACTGGCAATTTCTTCGTGTAGAACCGTTGGCCAAAGCGGAGATACAGTTCTACCTGAGTCACGTGACGAATTCGGATCTGGATTGGTACAGCGAGTTCACGCCGGAGACTTGGAGCTTGCTTGCGGTGCCGCGAATGTTGGCATTGGTCTGCGTAATTCTCAAGCGGAAACTGGAACAGCTTCAAGGCGAGCCGGTCGACCCGTACAAGGTCATCAAAGAATTGGATTTGCGGACCGCAGCAGACGTTTATTATCAGGCCTATTTCGACACCGATATCGACAACTACAATGATCCAGACCGTCAAGGTCTGCTGGCTCAAGGCTTGTCGGGTCGTGCAAATGAAATTGGTTTGGGGTCACGCAAGCCAAGCCAGTTGAACATGGTCGCGCGTGTGAAACGAACTGCTGTTTTGCTTGGGGCAATTGCCTTCACCATGTTCACAGAAGGCTTTGAAGATGGTCAGACCGGACCAAACACGAGCGGAGTTTCTCAGGAATCATTGCTCGATGGAGTGGCTCCTCGTTTGCAGCAAGCGAAGCAAGGAAGCGTGGAAGAATGCGAAAGAGACATGGACTGCCTTCGGCAGATGAATAACAACACCCTGGAGTATTTGCTATTCCGGGAAGCGAATCAGAATTTATGGGTCTTCCACAACCGCACGGTCCAGGCCTTTTTCGCGGCTCACTGGGCAACGAATTACGCGACACCAGATGACTTTGAAAAGATGCAACGTTGGATCATCGACCATAAAGGCGAGCGACTGGATGGCTTCAACGAATTCTGGACGTTTGCTGCCGAGATGCCGCAGGTAGACACTGGCCGTTGGCTTGATTTGTTCGAACCGTGTTACACTCCACCGCCTGATCCTTTGCCATCTCCACCAATTTCGGTGAAGGACGACCGTCGTTGGGTCGAGTGGCACCGTCGTATGCTTTATCACAGCTACGATCGAATGAACGAGCGTTTCCCAGCCATTATTGATCGTTGGCGAGCGTTGTTTTTGGAGTTGGAGAATGGTGGCGGCACTTCCGAGCAGCAAGCCGTTTACAAGGAAATAGTGAAAGGCTTCCAGAGTATCCCTGGCGGTTACTGCCAGTACGGTGCTGATCCCGTGAAAGGTCGATCAGGACAGCAACGTTGGGTGGATGGCTTTCGCTTGCATCAGTGGGCCGTGACGAATCGTATGTACGAATTGTTCGACCCGAGCCACGGCAAGCCTCGTTCGGCATCCGGAGAAGTACATCCGCTTTCGGAGAAACCCGGTCGCGAAGGGGAGGATTACTGTCCTGTCGTGAACGTGACCTGGTACGACGCCTGGTGCTTCGCGGCTTGGTGCGGCTGTCGCTTGCCGACCGATCTGGAATGGGAACACGCTTGCCGTGCTGGCACAGACACCCGTTATTACTTTGCAGATAAGGAATCGGACCTTGCAACCATGCTTGGTATCATGACAACAGCCAAGGGCATACCCATCCGGTGGGTCGACTGAAACCGAATACGAATGGGCTGTTCGATATGTCGGGTAACGTTTTTGAGTGGTGCCAGGATAGGCTTGAGCCAGGAGCCTCCGGCCGGGTCCTTCGTGGCGGCGGCTGGGACGACTTCGGCAGGTTTTGTCGTTCGGCCGACCGTGACAGGGACCTGCCCGAGGCGCGGTCCCGCCTCTGCGGCTTCCGTCTGGCAGCAGTCCCCATTGGAGCCAAGTTAAGCAGGTAAGTAAGGAAGCGAAAGTCGACGTGGTTGCTCGCATCGCAGTGGAACGAAGCGGAGGGGCAGCCAAGGCGACTGAGCGAGAAACGAGGCGGATCCAGCCCGGTTCCGTGGATTTAGCGCCGAGACAACTTCGTCGCGGGCCGAGTTATTCCAAAGGGGATGCAGTCGGCACGAACACCAGACCCGCAAAATGCTTCGAGCATCTGCAAAATCCGACACTGGGAGGTCACCGATGACGTCTTGAACAACGCTCTCTTGGATTGGACCACGAGCTTGACGCAATACGGTTTCTCCTCCACATTTCTCTTCTTGGAAGTGCCAAACGCCGGGTTACCTCTGCTCGGAGGTTCACACATCGTCTGAGCCCAGATTCATTTCACCCATCCCTGAACCTCTCCGATCACGAACCAATTCAAGGGCGTCGAAACTGTTTTCGTGTTTGGACAACCTGTCTCGCGTTTCTTCCACAACCGAATCTTGGGGTTGGACCAGGGCCGTTTGATTGTCGGTTTCTGATGGATTCTTTGGGAGTCGAGGAAACTTGAGCAGCTACCTATTTTCCCCAAACCGTTTTCTGATCGGGAAAACTCGGACAATCAAACGGCCCTGGGGGTTGGACGACACTGGAAAGTCGCTGAACCGAATGCTAAGATTGAACTGCATTCCTCTAGGGGGATGAAGAGACGGTTTTATTGACCAAATCAAACAAAATCAGTTTCACTCCAGGGTGATTCCTTTTTTCACATTGGAGAGAATAGACAACGCGTTCTCAACCGATGCGAAAGGACTTATGACGATTCCGACGTCAAAAGCTTAAACAATTGAATCACCCTGAGTTTCACTCCAACCTCACAAAGTTGCGATGCCGAATTCTTCCAAACCCCTTGTGTTAATCGCCGATGACGACGTTGATTTGGTGGCGTTAGTCGCGCATTGGTTAAGCGAAGACAATTTTCGTGTCAAAACAGCAACCAGCAAAGTACGCATGTTCGAGCTGTTGGCTGAGGAAAGACCTTCAGTATTATTGTTGGATTTGCGATTTGGTGAACATGACGGCTTGGAAATCTTGCGAGGGATCTTACAGAAAGATCCTGAATTGATCGTTGTCATGTTCACTGCCTTTGCTTCGATCACCACAGCAGTCAGCGCGATGAAAATGGGAGCGTTCGACTACTTGACAAAACCAATTGAGCTGCAACGTCTCCGAGCTATCGTAACACACGGGGCTGAGAAAGCCCAAGTCCTGCGGCGGTCGGCTTCTCAACAACAAAGTGGACCTCAAGAAAAAAAGACCCGGCCGTTGCTGGGCGATTGCTCGGAGATGGTCAAGCTCAGAGAGCTTATTAGCCAGGTGGCATCAACAGACGCAACCGTCCTTATCCTCGGTGAGAGTGGTACCGGGAAGGAACTCGTTGCCAGGTCATTGCATGAACAAAGTTCGAGAAACAAAAGCCCTTTCGTTCCCGTCAACATGGCGGCTCTGCCAAAAGAACTTGCAGAAAGTACTCTATTTGGCCACGAAAAAGGGGCTTTCACTGGCGCGGATCAAAGGCAAATTGGTTGTTGCGAAGCCGCGGACAAGGGAACGCTGTTTCTCGATGAAATTGGAGAAATGGAATTAGGCTTGCAATCGAAGCTGTTGCGTTTTCTCCAGGAACGAACATTGCAGCGTGTTGGCTCGCAGACATCAATCAACGTGGATGTGCGAGTCTTAGCTGCAACGAACCGCGACCTTGCCCAACGTGTCGAGGACGGTGAGTTTCGTCAGGATTTGTATTACCGCTTGCACGTCGTCCCGGTCCATGTCCCTCCACTCTCGGAACGCAAGGAGGATATCCCTCTCTTAGCCGCGAGGTTTCTTGACAAGGCTGCATCACGCTACCAGAAGGACGTCGTTGGATTTTCCAAAGAAGCGATCCAACAGTTGAAAGGCTATGCCTGGCCGGGAAACGTCCGCCAACTCGAAAATATGGTGGAGCGCCTGGTTATCTTGAACCAAGGTTCCACTATCGAGGCGGATGCGTTACCTGAAGAAATACAACAACAATCGCACTCGAATAATGAGAACACACAGCCCACAGATGATAACTCCGAGCTGCGACCAATCGAGGAAATAGAAAAGCAGGCCATCCTTGACGCTTTGAAGCGAGCGGAAGGAAACGTCCGGGCTGCGGCAAAGCTGTTGGGGCTGGGGCACGCAACTGTGTACCGCAAAATCAAAGCATATCAAATTGATCTCAAGAAATGATTAGGTTACTCTGCGGAGTTCTTGGAGGCTTCCCGTTGAATCTCCTCGACCTGCGCGTCCATTTCTTGGAGCAACTCTTCGAGCAATTCAGGACCTTGTTCTTCCAGAATGGCTTCTTCGATTAAATGCGATGTTTCGCCTAATTGACCATAGCCATACATCGCGCTGCTTCCTCGCATCTGGTGCGCGTGCGATTGAAGAGATGCCCAATTTTGCTCATAAAAAGCTCGCCACATGTCTGCGAGCCGAGTTGTTAACCCTCCCACGTACGTTTGTACAAGTTTCTTGAAGGTCCCCGAGCCACCGCTGTCAGACGGTTCTTTTTGGTGTTGAGCGAAATTCACTGCATGATCTTCTTCCTCGATGGTGGCATACTCGATATATTTTTTGAGTGTCTCGAACAGTTGCATTCGCTCAACCGGTTTAGTGAGGTAATCGGTGCAACCAGCACGTAAGCATTTTTCGCGATCGCCGCGCATCGCATGTGCCGTGAGGGCAACGATCGGGACCTGATATTTGTGTTCGCGTAACGAACTCGCGGCTCCGTAACCGTCGAGTTCTGGCATCTGAATGTCCATCAACACCAAATCGAACGGTTCGGCCAAAGCACGCTCCACGGCGAGTTGACCGTTCTCCACGGCAACAACTTCCAAACCAAAGCTCTCCAGATAGTACGAGATAATCTGGACATTGTCCTTGCTGTCTTCTGCCAAAAGGATTCGTCGTGGTTCGGAAAAACGTTGAGAGGGTATCGATTCGCGTGTCACGTCAGGTTGGGCCGTGAGAGTTTCGCCATCGAGCCAGACGATGTCTTGAGGATTCGGAACGGGGAGGCGAAGGGTAAACAAACTGCCTCGTCCCCACTCAGATTCAACGGTGATCTGTCCCCCCAAAGCCACGGCGAGTCGTTGGGATATGTTCAATCCCAAGCCGGTCCCACCGTATTTCCGTGTCGTTGATGTGTCCCCTTGTTGGAAAGGCTGGAAGACTTTCGACAGTTGCTCTGTCTTGATTCCGATCCCTTCGTCTTCGACTTCGAATACAAGGTTTGCTTTCTCGGAGTCCTTGACTTCGCATTGGTAACGGACCATAACTCTCTTGCCCGCTTCTGTAAATTTGATCGCGTTGCTCACTAAATTGACAAGAATCTGTCGAAGTCGAGTTGGGTCAGTTTGAACGGTTTTTGGAACTCTGCCAATCGGCTCCACGGTGAACAGGACGCCAACTTCGTCAGCTCGGACAAGAAGGTTGGAGACCGTCTCCAGAACAGCTTGCCATGGGGAATACTCGACGTATTCGAGTTCCAATTTCCCAATTTCGATTTTGGAGAGATCGAGGATATCATTGATGATTTGGAGGAGATGACTCCCGTTGCGACGAATTGAGTGAAGTACTTGGACTCGGTCTGCTTGTCCCGTCGAAGGGTCAAGAAGGATTTCCGAGTAGCCAACGATAGCGCTCATTGGAGTGCGTACCTCGTGACTCATGTTGGCCAGAAATTCGGTTTTAGCAAGGTTGGCTGCTTCCGCCGCGTCCTTGGCCCGCAACATCTCTCTCTCAGCTTCTTTCCGGTCCGTGATGTCACGCACGAACGCGCAGTTGTATTCTTTCCCGTTGAACTCGAGATAATTCACTGTAATTTCTACAGGGAAAAGAGCTCCTTTCTTGGTCCTGTGCTCCGACTCGAGGGAGAAGGAACCTCGCGCTCGGACTTGATTCCAGTGAGGCCCCCAGACCTCCTCGGGAAAGGAAGGGTCGATATCGTGGACTGTCATCGCCAACAACTCCTCCCGGGAATACCCGAGCGTGCGGCAGGCCGCGTTGTTGACTTTGAAAAATCGGCCGGTTGAGTCCATGAAGAACACTGCATCCACGGCTTGCTCGAGCGAGAAAGACGTAAACTGGACTTCTTCCTCCGTTTGTTTGCGGAAAGATTCGTTCCGATATCCTTGGATGAGATTACTACAAGTTGTCAAAAACGGTTGCAGATATTCTGTGATGTGGCCATCGTAGCCACCGGGTCGATTGGCAATGCCGACCATCCCTATCATCCGGTCGCCGTGCCGGAATGGTAGTCCGAGAAACGCATTCAGAGCAGGATGCCCAGGAGGTATCCCACCGCTGCGTTGATCTGTTCGCGGATCATTAGCCAGCACAGTTTCTCCAGTGCGGATGACATGTCCGAACAGAGTGTCCAAGTTGAAAAATTCCAAACCGGTCGGAGCGTACTGATCGTAGAAGTCGCGTGTGGGTTGGTCCCAGGCGATGTTTGTGATGGCATGAGTTTTCAGATACGACTCGCCTTCGGGAGTGCAGAAGATTTCTCCGATAAACCCATACTCACTTTGAGTCAGTTTCAAGAGATCTTGAAGCAAACCATCGAAAACAGACGACATCGTGGCAGCCGCGATGAACCGAGATTGGGCGCGGTGAATTGAAGAGAGGAGTTGTTGGTTTGCTTCAATCTGGGCTTCCCGTTCGTATCGTTCGGAGATGTCACGCAAGTATGCAGAGAACACACAGGATTCATCTTGAGGGACTGCACTGATAGCTAATTCCACAGGAAACTCAGTTCCATCTGAACGCATCGCGCTGATTTCAATCCGTTGACCAAGGACCGGCCCATAGCCAGTTTTTTGATACCGCTCCATTCCGTTGTAATGCTGCTGTCGGAAACGCGGTGGAACAATCAAATCTCCCATAGACTGACCTAGAACATCTTCTCGAGCGTAACCAAAAGTCTGCTCCGCTGCCGGGTTAAATTCCAAGACCCGACCTTCTTGGTCAATCATGATAATGCAGTCCAGGGCCGTTTCGAGGATGGAACGCATTCGAGCTTCGCTTTGACCCAGAGCTGACTCTGAGTTTCTGCGGTCCGTGATATCGTGAATAATCCCTAAAAAGTGGGGACCATCGGGATGCTCAAGTTCGCTGATCGATAACTCAACAGGAAAAACAGTCCCATCGCGATGGCGACTACGGACTTCACGGACACTACCTATGATCTTTTTTTGCCCAGTTTGGAGATACTTCGATAAGTAGTCGTTGTGTTGCTCCCGCTCTGGGGAGGGCATTACCATCGATATATTTTCCCCAAGTACTTCTTCCGCTTGGTAACCAAACAGCCGTTCGGCAGCGGGATTGAAGAGCTTTACTATTCCTTTCTCATCAATCACCACGATTCCTTCGACAGCGGACCGCAGGATGCTATTGCGAAGTGATTCAGCCACAGTGTGAGAAAAGTCTTGGGCATTTCGAGACGCGTGCCATTCCGTCATCTGTCGCCACCAAGTGTAGGCGTAAACCCATGTTCCGAGTAGCGAGAACAGTAAAACAAAGCCAAGACCAATCAAACCAACACGCCAAACCTTCAGAGCGTGAATACTCTCCTGGCACTTTGCTCCCAACGTAGATTGTTGCGGAAGGTGAGAGGAAATCGTCGTGAGTTGTTCAAATCGTTCCGTGGCCACTGGTAAACTCACAAGCAAGAACACCGACCAGGCAAACAGGCTAACAGCTGGTACCAGCAAGAGGAAGGCTATCACGCTGAAAAGTCGCCTCATCCAACCCAATGAGCGTTCCGGCTCCATACGACGCGCTCCGCTTCATCGCTTCCCACCTCGTTGGGGAACAACATCGGAATTGAGCGGGAAACGGACAGTGTTGTTGAAAAGTTATCTTTTGTATCCCCTCCTAAGATTATACCTGGCCCTGGAGATTCTTGTAGAAATAGAAAGTCACAATACCGAGCGACGGGAGCGCAATTCTTCCGCGGAACGAACCCGGTCCTCTGGATTTTTCCGGAGGAGATGATCGAGAATGTGCGCAAGACCCGGTGGACATTCTGGCCGCAACGCTTCGACAGGTTGGATGTCTTGGTGGACGAGGTTGCATTGTAACTCAAAGAAATTGTCTCCCAATAAAGGAACTTGGCCCGTGACGAGCTTGTAAAGCACGACACCCAAACTAAACAGATCAGACCGCTGGCATAATGATTGCCCCTGAATTTGTTGTGGAGACATATAAGACAGCGTTCCGAGAATGGAATTCTCTGTGGTAATGTTCTGATTGGGGACGACTTCGCGAGAAATCCCGAAGTCGATGATTTTCACTTGCGAAATTTCCCGCCTCACCATGACATTGCCTGGTTTAATGTCCCGATGGATCATCCCTTTTGCATGGATAGCCGCCAACCCCGCCGCCAGTTGTTTGCCGAATTCGACGACACATGCAATATCCATCTTGCCTTGTGGCTGGAGAAACACCTCAAGAGACTCTCCATCTACATACTCTGTGATAAAGTACGGCAGTTCCAGTAACCGAGAGGGGTCGCAGCTGATACCGCACTTCAAAAACCTGACAACATTTGGATGTCGGATGGCTTCGAGATGTTGAATCTCTCGTTCGAAACGTTGTACCGCTATCGTATCCCATGAGAGAGAGGGATGCAGGACTTTCAAACATGCCCGTTGTCTCTTATCGAGGCTGATCAAGTACGTCAGAGCCATGACACCATGGTTTAACACCGTATGTACGGGATATCCTGCAAACCGACCCAGTTCGTTAGTTTGTTCAGCTGGAGCTAACAATTTTCGCCAAAGTCGCTTCTGTTCATGTTCACCTGATTCTCGAAGAGTCAATGGTGAGTCAAGGGCTTCCTGTGTGTATGAAGGAAGTCGCGTGACAGGGAACATCCAGGACGTTGAGGAAGCGGGTTGGTCCATCGGGTTGTTCACGGTTATCGTCTCTAGCACTATGGAAGTCTCCATATCGCTCCCGAAGAGGGAGACTGGGGTTCTGAGGTAACAATCCTGCGGGGGAGTACTATCTCCTGACACCTAATATGCGCCTTTCCCAGAGATCACTGCAGGAACGGTAAGAACCAATAGTTTCAAATCGAGCCAAACACCCTGCGTTGAGATATACTCAAGGTCTAGCTTCACCTGCTGATCGAATCCCAGATCAGCTCGTCCGCTGACCTGCCAGATACAAGTCAAGCCAGGCTTGACTTCGAGACGACGGAGTTCATACGGCGAATATTGCTCGACCTCCGTTGGCACTGGAGGACGAGGGCCAACGAGACTCATATCTCCCAACAACACGTTCACGAGTTGGGGCAATTCATCGATGCTTGTTTTGCGAATCAAGCGACCGATCCAAGTAATCCGTGGATCATTCGCAATCTTGAAGGTCTTCGAATCGGCGTGTTTATTCTGAGCCATCAACTTGGCTTTAAGTGGTTCAGCATTCGTGATCATTGAACGAAACTTGAAACAGCGGAAACGCCGGCCGTCTTTGCCGACACGAATCTGAGAGAAGATAATTGAACCCTCATCGGTCAACTTAATCAACAACGCCACGATACCCATCAACGGTGCTAACAAGATCAAGAGAATCATCGACGCGATGATGTCAAGGCTTCTCTTGACAAGCGGATAAAAGTGAGTTCGATTCCACTCGTCAGAAACTTGGAAGAGAGAACCGTGAGGAGTCGAGGTTGTTCTTTGTGGAGACATCATTGTTTTATCCTTTTCACAAAGTAGCTGTATTCTGAGAACGAGATAGAAAAAAGCAATCAACGGACCAAAACACAGAGGAAAGGATATTTTTTTCTAGAAGGTAGTTTGATTGCAGAAATTTCGAAAAAAACGGACCGTTCGACGTTGCAGCCGAGAAATTCGAATAACGCAACGCGATAGGGTTGTCTCACTCTTAAACCAAATTAGGAAGATTTCGAGAAAGGTGTCTCGATTGTCCATTTTTGAGACAAGACGGGGAACGGTTATGATCTGGACTGTTCGGCTCACAAGATTGATGGGTTGCTCGAACAAAACTGTCTCGCCAGTCAGAAAAAGAGAGCCGAGAAGAGATAGATGGTGTAGTTGAGTGAGGTGCCGCCGACTCGAGCGCAGGAGAAGTGAAAGGCCCAGAGGTGTCAAGCGAGTCGGACAATGAAGCGTACCGTTCGAAAGCGTGGTGCAGAGGAAAGAGATCGAAGCAACACAAAAACAAGAGTCGCGGACGGAGAATGGCCGTAGCCCAAGTATGACGCTTGGGCTATGCCGAATTTCTCACTCCTCCTTTGGGATCGCTAGATTGCCTACTCGAAGATATTCAAAATCTCTTCGTCAGAAAGCTCCTTCCACCAGACCACATTCTCTTCGTAATCCGCTGCCGTCGAGGTGTCCAATCCGTGAACACGGAAGATGATGTCGTTGTAATCGCGGTCACTCCATTTGTCCCCTCTTTGGTCTTCGAACCCGAAGACCATCCCTTGTTCGTAGGGATCGTTCATTTTCACGAACTGCTCCATTTCCACGTTAGGGTTCGCTTCCGCCATCGAGAACAGTGGTGTTTCGCGACCGCCTGCGTCGGGTTTACTGTAGACATGCCACAGACTGGAGTTGGGAATCAACACAAACCCCACTTCGTCTCCTGGGGTCATCAATAGTTCTTTCACACCAAGGTATTCGCCTCGGTTGAACAACCCATCGAACGAGAGTTGATCGGAGTGCTTAGCTCCTTCGAATCGGTCAGCGATCACGACATGGCCCAACTTCGAATTCGTCAAGGCCCGGCGTAATGCTTCTTTCTTAAACTCTGGTGTCCCTGGGGTCAGATGACCTATTCCGCGAAGGCTGAAAACACCAACTTCACCCAGGTAGCCACCACCGTCATAGAGGAAGTCGATTGTTACTGTCCCGTCAGCTCCGACTGTCGAGACTCCACTTGAATACGTTCCGTTAGTTGAGTTGTCAGCCCCAGCTTGTTTCTCGGTGTAGGAAATGAGTATTTGGCCAGTGGGTGTATCGACAAGACGTACGCCATCGGCGATATTTCCAGGCGCTTGGGGTGCAATCCCGTGAGCCCCAGTGACCTGAAAGACCAGGTCGTTGTAATCCTGGTCACTCGCTTGGTTCAGGTTCGTGTCCTCAAAGCCAAACACCGTCCCGAGCCCATCCAAGTCAATAAGTTGGTGGCTTCCTGACAAGGGGTTGGCCTCAGGGATCGAGAAGAATGTCGTCAAGTCTCCCCCCGCGCTTGGGTTCGCATATAAATCTTCGACGAGCCCATTTTTCACGAGGAGGAAGCCAAACTGAGCTCCGGGTGTCATCGTAAAGTCTTTCACACCCAGGTAAGGCCCCTGGTTGTAGTTTCCTTCCCATGGAAGCGTGGTCGAAAACTTCGCGCCTTCACCAAACGCCGAGATTGTCTCACTTACCTGAGCCCCTTCGGATGCTGAACTGAGAGTCACCTGATAATCTTCGACTTCACCATCGATTGCCGAGCCGCCCGGTGTGTTCGCATTTACATTGAGATCGGTCGTCACTCGCAGGCGGAGGTAAGTCTCCCCCAGCTGAGTGTCTGCTGGGACAGAGAACACCAAGTCTGTCTGGGAGTTCGTCGCTCCCGATTCAGCTGCGACAGTCGCGCTCGCATATTCTTCCGTGTCGAAGGTCCCGTTGTTGTCGAAGTCAATCCAGGCATGCAAGGTACCATCGATGACGCCGAAATGTGTGACGGTAATTTCCGTTGATTCGATGACGAAGTCAGCTCCAGGTTCGACAGCCAGATTGCTGTTTTGGCGGAAGCCGTCTTCGTCCTGGTCGCCCAAGGACTGGGCTGCTCCAGGTGCCGTACTACCGAGGAAAACGGAAGTCGCGTCCAAATTGTGTTGAGCCAACTCATATCCAGGGGCATCACTCCCATCGAGTCCTCGCCGGGCCGTTGCGTCGAAAGTTTGGAAGTTCGATGAGTTTCCGACCCTTGCAAAAGTGCCCGAAGTTGGGACTTCGGTGGAGTAATCGAGATCGACGCGGAAGATACCTGTCCCTCTGG
Source organism: uncultured Alcaligenaceae bacterium (assembly GCA_964423615.1). GTDB lineage: Bacteria > Planctomycetota > Planctomycetia > Gemmatales > Gemmataceae > CAYRFQ01. The sequence goes on from CAYRFQ010000103.1 coordinate 12,523, forward strand.
GATTGTCATAGAAGAACAAACGACCTTCGGTGTCGGACCAACTCCCTCCTGTTGCCTTGGGAAAGGTGCTGCCATCGGTAGGGTTCACGTTGATTTCGGTTCGAGCATAAGTCTGAGGATCAAATCGGATGACCTTACTGTTGTGCACACCATAAAACGCACCATCTTTTCCGAAGCTGATGTCGATCGGAACAATACCAGTCACTTCGTACGCATCGTAAGTCAAGGTCCCTGCTCCTGGGTTGTTGCCCAGAGTGACTTCGAGTATGTAATGCTTGCCATCCTTCTGAGCGCCCATGATGTACACCCCTTCGTCGGTGATCGTTCCAGCCGGTCGGATGGAAAGGGATGTGTATTCCGGATCGCTACTATCGACTCGAGTTGGGTTGCCGAGGTTCACGTGCGTCCCATCGCCACCGATCCGGACGATGCTGTTGACGGCCTGTCCTGTGTTCGTCGTGTCGGAGTTAATGTAACCATAGACATAGTCGTCAACTGGGTTATACCCGACGCCGTTCACGGCCACGATCATCGAGGCAATTTCGGTGATCGTGAAGTCCGGATTCACCACGCTGACAGTACTTGGGTACGCGCTCTTGTTAGTGGTCGAGAATAATAATGGAGCTCCGCCGCTATCGAACGTGGCTGGATTCACCGTGATTGACGAACTTGCCGAAATGGGACTCGGGCTGGGCCCTTCTCCGAGGATTTCTACTGTTCTCGTACCTGAGGTCGGTTGCTCAGCTTCGTTCCGGTAGGACATAGTAGTCATAAGTGACTGTAAAGTCTCGGAAGATATCTGTCCCCCCGACTTTGGGCTAAGAGTCAACGAGCCTACCGAAGAGTTGTAAGTGGCGAGCAACGTCGTGCCAAAGACTTCGATAGACACAGGAGTCATGACGTCGGTCCCTAACGGAATATCGACACCACCGATCGTCAAGAGCTCGTAGTTTCCGTCCGCAAGTCCGTCTATGTAAAACACCAACGAAGAGACAGACTCCTGGCCAACGACCTGTTCGGCGTCCGTCACAAGAGCCACCGCACCCATTCCCTCCTGGTACGATTGTGAATAGTCCCCCGAAGCCACCTGCTGGATCCTGTCCGCATTGGGAGCCTCGATGGTCGCCGCTTGGGCAGTCTGTTCCTCTTGGGCCGCTTCCGCTTCCGCCACTGCGGCCGCTGTTTCGTCATAAGCTGTCACGACTATAGAGCCCAGGTCGGAATTCGTCAGGGCTCGCCGGGCAGCCTCTTCAATGTACTCAGGGGAGCCGACTTGGTACTGGTCCAACCCATCCAGGTTGAAGATGGCAAGTTGCCCCGAGTTCGCCGTTCCACGGAAAAGATAATCGATTTTGACCTGCCCGTCGGCACCGACTGTGAATACTCCAGAGTCTCCGGCTGCCTCCAGACTCGTGTGAATCGTTCCTCCCTTCGTCTCGCTTGTCCAAGGAATGTCCGTCTGGTTTTCGAAATAGTCTTCGCCACGCCGACCGTTAAAGAACATGGATTGAACGTTCGCGGCATCGTGGATCCAATCGCCTTGCCAACCAAAGTCGGTCTTCATTGTGATCTTGATTTGCTCCTTGGCTTCCGAAGTGTACTCGACTCGGACAACCTCACTCTCGTTGGAGCCATCAATGTACAAAAAACCCGTCGCTGCATTGAGTGATGTGTTCAGAGCTGGGACGACTCGAGTTTCGAGCGTCTCGAGGTCGAGGTGACGTGTGGGTTTCTTCGTCGGGTTGGCTTTGAAAGATTTCGTCATTTTATTCCAGATCGATCTATGTTTCCTGTTCGACATTCGTGCCGCTCCCTGCTGGTTTCTGAGGTTTTCGATATTCCGGAGTAAGATGTTTGGAACGTTACCCCGTCGCTGCTGTTCCAGAGCAAGTGATGTGCCGTTCGACGAAAATGTTGTGGAACAGAAGAGATCTTGGTTGAAATCACACAGGATTGGCTTGCTAAAAGCGCCCTCTTGCGGTTTCAGCTCGTGGTTGTCTCAAAATCATCCAACACCCAAGTCTCACACTGAAACTCGACCCGAAAGCGACCGACCCGATCAACGGGAGGTTGGGGCAATCTCCGAAATCTTGCCTGCCGGAACTACTTCGTGTCACAGGACAATCCACAAGGTTAGGCAGGGAATTGCTGCGGAGATCGAGGGGCGTCCATTGGAATCCGGCACGGGAGTAGCTTAGTATTGTGACGGACATCGTTTGAACGCCGTGTAAAACAACAAATCCAGAACAGACTTCTTGCCGAGATGCAGGAAACGAGGACCGATGAACTTTGCCATCATCACACCAAGTTACGCTCCCGATTTCGAACGGTGTCGATTGCTCTGCCAGACGGTCGATCAGTTTGTTGATCCCGAAGTCAAACACTACTTATTAGTCGATGCTTGTGACCGAGGCTTGTTCTCGAGCCTCCAGAACGAGCGGACCGAGATGTTCTCGATTGAAGAAATCCTTCCCTGGTGGATTCGGCGGACGATCTTTTCAAGGAAGGTCTGGTTGAGCTTCAAGACTCTGCCCTTGCGTGGCTGGATCATTCAGCAACTTGCCAAACTGAGCGTCGCTGAATTCGTCGAAGCGGATGGCTACATTTTTGTGGACTCCGACGTGTTTTTTATCCGACCGTTCTCCCCCAAGACATTTGTGAGAGACAACAAATTCCGACTGTTCCGGGTTCCGGGAGGTGCTCAGTTGCCATCGCATTTTCGCTGGCACCAGACGGCGGCCAAACTGCTCGGATTACCTGTCCGCGATTACTTCGGATCGACTTACATCGGCAACCTCATTACCTGGCGACGTAACCACCTGAAACAGATGTATGAACACATAGGAAAAGTGTCAGGGACGTCGTGGCAACTCGCTGTCGCCAGACAATGGCATCTTTCCGAGTACATCCTCTACGGCATTTTTGTCGAGCACATTCTCTGCGAAACGGCCGAACACTATTACGACGAGGAACCAGTTTGCCACATCAGCTGGGACTACGAAATTGATACCCAGGAACGACTTGATCACTTCTTCAGCGAAGTCAAACCGGAGCATGTGGCGATCATGGTCTCATCCAAACAACATGTTCCCGCTTCTCGCTACGAGCACGTTGCTGGAAATTTCGTTTGATGTGTCAAAATTCTTTGGAGAACGAACGAGCCATAGTTCACCGGAAACAAGCAAGTTCAAACACGATTCGGCTGTGATCAGAATCTCGATCCTTTGAGCGAGATCGCGAGAAAACCCTCATTGGAACTCTGTCCCGCGAACGGAATCGTGGTGCTTGTTGGACACTGGCCCTCGACTTGCCTTTGGCTTATCGAACCAATCCTATCCGCAGTTCCAAATCTTCTTCTTGTTTCAGAAGTGCTAAACAGGCAATATTCGAGAGGTGATAGTCGTCTGGATTGTTTCGAATGGAGACGAAAATTTGTCAAAAACAAAATATCATCACCCCAATTCCCTAGGTGCTACATTTGGGAGAGTTCCAAAGTCGTTCCCTTCAACGGTTCGAAGGGCCATTCCGGAATGGTTCACCACAACCTGTTATCATGCTCGATGACTGACTGGGGTTGTATCCATGAGGAACGGCACGACAAAACGAACACAACTCCATGATCCCCCTGGGACCTCCGCGCTGGAAATGGCACTGACTCCAGTGAGGCTTTGCGGGCCAACCGCTTGCTCCACCGTCCACACGGAAGGGCAAGCGAGGTTGTGGACCTATGTCCTGGACAATCGCCGCAAAAAAGATACCGACAACGAACCACAAACCTCAACCATCCCCAACAAACGGAGTTAAAACTGACGGATACCTTTCCCGGTTCAACACTCCAGCAACGATGAGCACCGGGAACCAATCGTTCGGGCGGAGTTGGGCCTGGAAATTGTTATGGAAATGTTGTTCTGTCCAGTTTCTGCGGTCCGATTACCCAGCAATCGAGGCTTTGAGGAACTCGGACAAACTTCCCCAAACACAGCAATCGGATTGACACCATGCCCAAAAAGCACCAACCGCTCATCCTGATGGCAGACGCAGACGAGTATTCCTTGACGTCAGCAGAACAGTGGTTTCCCGAATGGGGCTTTCGAATCCAAACCGCCCACACCAATATCCAGTTCTTCGAGCAGTTCGATAAAGAACTCCCAGCGGCCCTCTTGTTGAGTGCCCAATTTGGTGGCGGCCATGGACTGGAATTGCTTCGAGAACTCATCGATCAGAATCTCACCGTTCCGGTCATCTTGTCGACCAAACGAGAATGCACCAATACAGCAGTCAGCGCGATCAAGCTTGGTGCGTTTGATTGTTTAGCCAAACCATTCCACCCCGACTTCCTCCGAAATGTAATCACCCACGCGATCGAGAACGCAACCGCGACTCCAGCGGAACCACCCAGACAAACAGACACTCCGGCTCCCGAGACTCATCAGCCGATATGGGGGAAAGCCCAGCCATGCGTGTTCTCCGCGAGTTGGTCAGTCAAGTAGCTGTGACGAACGCAACGATCCTGATTCTGGGAGAAACCGAAACCGGAAAGGAAGTCATTGCCCGAGCGTTACACAACCAAAGCCATCGCAGTCACGGCCCCTTCGTCCCCATCAACATGGCAGCTTTGCCAAAAGAACTTGCCGAGAGCACTTTGTTTGGGCACGAGAAAGGGGCCTTCACCGGGGCTGCTCAGAAACAGATTGGGTGTTGCGAAGCAGCAATGGCGGAACGTTATTTCTTGACGAGATGGGGGAGATGAGCCTTGATCTGCAGGCGAAACTTCTTCGATTCTTGGAGGACAGGAGCGTCCGCCCCGTTGGGGCAACTACCTCCAAGAAAATCGACACGAGGGTCGCTGAGACCAACCGAGACTTGTTAGAACGAGTCGGGAAGGGCCAGTTTCGCGAGGACTTATATTACCGCCTTGCTGTCATTCCCATCTACCTTCGCCCCCTCCGCGAACGGAAGGAAGACAGTCCCCTCTTGGCAAGCCGATTCCTTCAACAAGCTGCCCAACTTCACGGGAAATAGGCCGAACGATTCTCCGACTCGGCCATGCAAGCGCTGATCGAGTATCCGTGGCCTGGAAACATCCGACAACTGAAAAACTTGGTTGAACGCCTGGGCATCTTCAGCCAAGACGGGACAATCGATACGGACTCGTTCCCACCGGAAATGCAAGAAACAATGGAAAGCCGATCACTTCCCCAAATACCTTCACTGACCACCGTGCCTTCCGAGTGTTTTGCGTCAGTCGGAATTGGAATTTTGCCTCGCTGGAATTGCTGGGTACTCAATGCTACGAGTTCTTCGTTTTGTGTTCTTGATTCGCTGGGCTTGATGCCACTCCGGCAGCTTCTCGTCGAGTCTCTCTCTGTTCACGGGCCTCTCCAGTTTCTGATCTCGTTGCTCGTAGATCTCTTTTTCCCTGCCATACAACGTTATCGCAAGGAGCAACATAACCGATTGCCCTGTGCAGTCGTTCGTTATTGTAATAGTCCACATTACCCGACACCAACGGCCTTGCATCCTGGAGTGTCAAGGGTGCTCTTGGGCGCAGGCACTCGCTTTTGAGAGTTCGGTGAAACCGTTCGATCTTACCGTTACTCTGCGGATAATACGGCGAGGTCCGAACGTGACTCATGCCACAAACGCGAAGGAACTCCTTGAAATCCTTGGCCACGAACTGCGGACCATTGTCGGAGATTATCCATGGCGTTTCTCCCGGATACCGCTCTCGCCCTCTCTGTAAAAGGACTTCGACCTCCTCTTCGGTCATGCTTTCACGAACGTTCCAATGGACGATGTAATGCGAACACCTATCGAGGACTGTGCAAAGGTAATAAAACGTTGCCGACAAGTTGACATAAGCGATGTCGATGTGCCAATTCTCGTGGGGACGCAAGGGCTGCACGAACCCTTGGCCTTTGCTCGAAGGTTTGCGGTTGTGACGCCTCCAACAGGCCAGCTTGGCTCAAGACCCGGTACACGCTTGAGGGACTGACGCAGACGATATCTCTATCGAGCATCAGGAAACTCAAGCGACGGGAATCTGGACGTTGTGTTCGTGGGCCTTGCCGTAGTGCTTGATCCAGTAATGCCACTTGCTCCATTTTCGAAGAACTCTTTCTGCCACTTGTAGAACAGGTTGACAGCGATCCCATTTTCCTCGCAGTTGTCGGAGACGGGTTTGTTCTCCAACAAGTGTAATCGCAAGAAGGCGACTTTCTGTTCAGGCGTAAAAGTCCGTCGTTGAGCTTTCATAAGTGTGGTCCTCCGGTGGAAGTATTCCCACTAATTCCACCAGAGGCAAATTCCAATTCACGCTGAACCAATACAACCTGGTGCCAAGTTCCGACCATGTAAGGCTCGCTCAAGAACGTTCCTTGCGAACCACTCTGGGGGATGTTCCAGCCACCAACGAATACGTGACCGCCACGTAAATAAATATGCAGCCCTCGCTGCGACCCACCTTCCTTGTAGAGAGTTCGAACCATGTCGTCGGATGTGTCTGTCTGGGACCAAAGCGATATCGTTCGTTGACCCACTTCTCGAGTGTTGATCAAGTCGCAATCCGGACCATAAACTCGGTCATCTGTTCCGTCGAAAAACAGCGAGGTTCCTAGAGTCAGACGATTCGGAGAGTTGTTGGAGAACTGAACTCCCGGGTTATCTGCGTCTCGTTCGGTATAAAAGGCCGCGTTCTGGCTGGTCGAATCCTGCAAAGTTTGGACGTCATCGGTTCCCGAAGGCAACATCCCTTCGTCGAACTTCAAACGAACGGAGTAGTCCATTGATACGACGGAAGGAACGACTCGGTCTTCGAGTGCCTCGATAGTCAAGAAACTTTTCCGCTCGGATGACGACGATCCGCTCTGTCCAAAAACTGTACGAGACCAATTTCGAAGATTTACGATGGAACCCATATCGCACCTTATTGAGACCTGCGCGGGTAATGAATCAACGTAGCCGGCGCACGGAGAATGGAAAAGAAATGCTTGTCCGGTTCGTAGGTATACGCGAGCCGCGTGTACCTACGACAAACACAAAAACCGAACAACTAGAAATTACCCGTTCCAAGTGTGCCTGCTACATTATCCGCGCAGGTCTCAATAGTTGGCTTGTTGGCTTTCAAGGATGTTGGAAGGAATCAGTGTCGAAAACGAGAAAAGTGTGTCTCGTTTTCAGACTCCCTTGGAGCAACGATGGTGTCATTCGACAAAAGGAGAACAAAATGAGTGCTAATTAAGTGGCCACAACAGTTTTCAGTTTTCGCATCAGTGTTTGGATCGTTCGTCCTTTGGCGTTGTCTCAACTTGCCATGGCTCCTTGTCAAATGTTGCGAAATGTCTCAAGACGCGACACGACAATGCAAAATAGGTCTGTTTTCCCGTCCCAACTGAAATCTGGGTTCTTGAGTGAATTTGGCATCGTCCGACGCCCGATGGAACAATCCAACTTTGGTCAGAATCTGACTTGTTGATTGGAATGTGGCACGTTCTTAGCGTAGTCTTTTCAGAGAAAATTTTCGGTATTCTCAGAATCATCGACCCCCATGAGACTCTTCGACCAACGTCTCCGTCTCATTGCAAAAATTTGGGCTGAACCGCTCAGACTCATCTGGAACGCGAAATCAGAAAGAAGTGAGCACATGCAAACCGAGTGGAAAACAGCGACGTTCCAGTTTTGGCAAGACTCCCATCTCTATCGCGACTATGGGCATGATCACGCCTTGGACCAATCCCCGCACCGGTTGGAATTGCCCAGGCTTCTCAAAGAGTGCCAGAACGTCCTCGATTTGGCTTGTGGAGATGGCGAAAATCTACCTTTCGTCCCCTCCGGTGTCACGTACACCGGGTGCGATTGTTCGCCTGCGGCCCTGGACCGTCTCATGGCTCGATCGGACCACCCTGCGTTGAACAAGACGGCGCATCCGTGTGACATCAGCCAACTGCCTCTGCCCGATGCGAGCCAAGACGCTCTGATCTCTTCGTTCGCTTTTGAACACTTCCTCGAAGTCCCCAAGATTCTCGCCGAATGCGATCGAGTCTTACGTCCAGGTGGATTGATCGTTCTTTTTGGCCCCGATTTCTCTTTTCCGAATAACTATGGACCTCCGCAAGGTCCGTGGCTTGAGCAATCCAAACGCCGCTTGTATTGGTATGCTCTCCAGCGTCTCGCTCGAAAATGGATCAGCACGCTGAGAGGACACTGTGCATTGTTTGAGTATGTTGAGCCACTCCCCCTGGACGACGGCACCTATGTTCCCGACGCTGACATGACTCACCTCACGAGCCACAAAACTATTGCGAACTACATGAGACGAAAAGCTGGGTACGAATGCCTGGAACTTGTTCCAACAAGGAACCACCGAAGTTGGCTCCGAAGATGTTTATCGAGTCTTGGCCTCTGGGGAGAGCACGGTGACACGCGACTCGTATTGCGCAAACCGATGGTTCCACCAAGACATCAACACGTAACGGTCCGGGAATGTTGTATCTTCCGCCAGAACACCAACTCGTGACGTTCTCGACGCACAAAGCTATATGGAGCCCTCCATGTCCGCCTCTATGAAAAATTCCATTGGTTATATCGGTGTCGATTTCCTCAACAATGCGACCATCTGCAACGAAGCCCTTGGGCTTTTGGATGCAGGTGTTCCACTGGAGCCAGCTTCGGTGTACTCGTTCGAGAAAGCTACGTTCTATCGGAACAAGAATCTCGAACGAATAACCTCGAACCTCCATTCGCTTTACCCCTTGAAAGCCGGTTCCGTGCTCTGGGCTTTACTCGCGGGGCCCTTCGTTTTCGGATGGCGTTTCTGGAAGGCGCTTGGCAAGGCATGCACATGCGAAGTCGAAGGGTGGTCGCAACGACTGCGCGTTGTTTGGGGCTTCCTTCCAGCGTTGTGTTTGGCCATGCACTGGCGAACGCGAAACGTTGGGCACATCCACGCTCATTGGGCTCATACGGCGACGACGATGGCCATGCACGCCGCCGAACTCCTCGACATCAGCTTCAGCTTCACCGGTCACGCCAATGACCTGTTCGTCCACACCGTCGGCCTCCCCGCAAAAATCCGTAGGGCTCGGTTCATCGTCTGCATCTCCGAGTTTCACCGAAGGTGGTACCTCGAACGAGGAGCCGACGCCGAACGACTCCACGTCGTTTATTGTGGTATCGACCCCCAACGCTTTTCTGAAGCAGGCACCCAAGAAATCAATAATCCCATGGAGGGCTTTGCAGTTCCGCCAGCTGGCGAAAACTCGCGTTTCTCCAGCGGGGCGTTACCGGTAGAAAGTCCGACCAGAAAAAATGACACTCCCGTAATTTTGGGAGTGGGGCGTTTGGTCGAGAAAAAAGGATTTCACCACCTTGTGGCTGCCTGTGCCAAGTTGAAAGACCGAGGTGTGAACTTCCAGTGTATCATTGCTGGAAAAGGTGACGAAGAAAGCCGACTACAGGAACTGGGGGAAGCCCTCGGGGTAACGGACATGGTCACAATTCCCGGAACCAACGTCCTGCAAGAAGACCTACCTGGTCTCATGCGTCAGGCCCGCATTATCGCCCTCCCCTGTGTCCGTGATCGGAACGGCGACATGGACGGGTTGCCTCAGGTGTTGATCGAAGCAATGTTGTGCGGGGTACCGGTTGTGTCCACCCGTTTAGTCGGCATTCCCGACTTGATCCGCGATGGAGAGAACGGCTACTTGGTTCGCCCCGAAGACGTTGATCAGCTCACAGCGGCCCTAGAAAAGGCGATTGGTGATCCCGAAACCACCCACCAAATGGGCCTTCTAGGCAAAGAATGGGCCCAATCTCACTTTGGTCGGGAGAAGACAGTCGAGCGGCTCCAACAACTCTTTGAATGGGCCACCAGCCACTCTGACCAAAAGAGCCCGGGATGGCAGCACCCACCGGCACCCGGAGCTACTGACGCATATGCCGATCCCGAAAGGGACAAAGAGAATGAGACCAAAGCCAAACATCACTCGGCTGACTTGATTACAGCGTCGTAAAACGAGACGACTCCCACCCGCAGGCGGCCACTCCCGGCCGAAGCCCTGCAGGCAAGCCCCTGGGCTCGCATGCAGGCTAACCACCTGCGGGTGTCCCTCTACGATGGAATGGCAAACGAATGTTTCGGTTAATGTTATTCGTCACAGTCCCCTTTACTGCGATCTACGCGATGAACCGCGGTCCGCGTCCGGCCTTGGGATATGCTTGGTTCATTGCCGCGCTCCTGACGCCCGTATGGATCATCGACTCGACGACCTCACTCAAGTTAGATTTTCGCAGCGCCGCAGCGATAGGCAGCCTGGCAGGATTTGTCCTAGCTTCGAAAGTCGATCTGCCCAAGAGATGGTTGTTGGCGGACACCATAGCCAGCCTCCTGGCCATGTGCATAGTGTTCGCCCAATTTCGGGTTGGGCCATTTGGTCCACTGACAGCACCGGACATCCTGCGTCGGTGGCTCCTTCCCTATGTCGTTGGACGACTGTTGTTCCGTTCTGTGAGGGACATCAAAGAACTCATGCCCGTGCTGTCGTATATTCTGATGATCATCTCCGTGTACGCAATCGTAGAGGCAGTTACCAAGATTCACCTGGTCAACAAAATCTTGGGAAAGACCTACGGGTTGTTGGAGCAGGGGGAAGGATACCGAATGGGTCTCAAGCGAGCCCAAGGCTTCACCGATCATCCCATTTTCTTCGGTGCCTTACTCGTTCTGTTGCTCCCCTGGGCGTTCGAATGCATGCGTCAAGCAGGGACCGGGGAAGGCCCCAAGTGGTGGCACGCTGTGCCCCTCGTGGTGGTGGGCGCCCTCTTTGGGACAGTCTCGCGTGGCCCACAACTGGCAGGCATCCTGACAACAAGCCTTGTGGTATTCTTCCGATTTCGCAAGTGGCGGTTGGCCATGTTGCTGCTTGGGTTGGTCACCGTCTGTGGCGTTTACTACGGCAAAGATCGGATCATGGAAGCCCTCGGGAAAGTGGCCGGGGAGTCCGACGAAGACGTCCGAATCATCCTCATCGACGGTGAGGAAGTGGAGTACACCGGCACCAAACATCGCGTGTTGCTACTCTCGGTCTACCGTAACGCGATTGAAAACGCCGGTTGGCTAGGATACGGCTTTCACCTTCGAGGTGTTGAAGTCGAAGAGCATCTAGCCAATAGATTCGGGTCGATCGATTGCCACTACATCTTGTTCTTGCTTCGCTACGGCTATCTCACTCTGGCGTTATTTGTAGCTCTCGGCGTTTGTTCCTTGTGGTGCTTGGTCCCCATCGCCTGGAATCCCGAGTTACCCCACTCCTTTTTGGCTGCAGGACTTGTGGGAGCCATTGGGTCCGTCATGCTCGTCCTGGCTTCGGTCTGGTTTGCCCCGGATTTCGGCACCATGTGGCTTTTTTCGGCAGGAGTCGCAAGTAGCTTACATGAACTTCCCCGAACAACGTTAACCAAGCAGAGCGAAAAAACTGCCGCGATAGAACAACCGACCGTTCCCAAAAAGCCAGTGATATTGCATCCGAAGGTACATCGGACACCTCGTCCTTTGTAGCCCAATTCCCCTTGAAAAGGATTCGAATCATGTCCGCCCCTAAGATATTGATCATCACGCCTGCCAAAAATGAGGCAGAGTTTATTGGAGAAACGATTGCGAGTATGACGGCTCAGACGGTGCGTCCGACTCGATGGATTATTGTTGACGATGGCAGCACCGATGGAACCGCTGAGATTGTCGAAAAGGCTGGGCTGGAGCACCCCTGGATCGGGCTCGTCCGCAGGGAGGGAACCAAAGTTCGCCGAGTGGGGCCTGGAGTCATCGAGGCGTTTTACGAGGGCCTCAGTCACGCTCGGCTTGAGGATTATGATTTTGTCTGTAAGCTCGACGCAGACCTGCGGTTCCGGCCCGAGTATTTTGCGATTTTGATGAAGCGATTTGAAGAGAATCCTCGGCTCGGAACGGCGAGCGGCAAGAGCTGGAACCTTGTGGGAGACAAGCTAGTCGAAGAGCGGACCCATGACCAGATGAGTAATGGCCAGGCCAAGCTCTATCGTCGCGAGTGTTTCCAGGAGATCGGCGGGTTTGTTCATGAGGTCATGTGGGACGGAATCGACTGTCACCGTTGTCGGATGTTAGGCTGGGAGTCGGCGAGTTTTCGTGATCCCGAATTGGTCCTGACTCACCTTCGTCAAATGGGGTCCTCATTTCGGAGCATCTATCACGGTCGGATGCGGTGGGGTTATGGTCAATATTTCATGGGCACCCACCCGCTGTATGCCTTGGGGATCTCTGTGTACCGGATGTTCGAACGGCCCTGGGTTTTGGGCGGTTTGTGCATTCTCGCTGGGTATTGCAAGGCGTGGCTCGAGCGCCGTCCACGCTACAACGATCTGGCCTTCCGAAAGTTCTTAAGGCGGTGGCAGATGCAAGAACTGGCAAGACGATTCTTCGGTGGTCGATCTCAGCAAGTCCCAACTGCCTGATTCTCGTTTTGTTGACGACTCGCCTAATTTACCCACTCACGGACTACGCAATGTCGATCATGACCGCACCGAACGACACGACAAACCAGACACCAGAACCTCAACGGGCGCCCACGAACTCGACGACCAAACGCCAATGGCTGCGCGCCGGGCTGCTCGGGATTGGCTGGATGTCCTTGGCTCAGTTTGCCTGCCTCGCCATCCGCCTCGGCAGCAACTTGATTTTGACGAGACTTTTAGCACCAGAGGTCTACGGCATTTTGGGCACAGCCATGGCCGTCGTGACCATGTTCGAATGGCTCTCGGATTTAGGCATCCAGACGACATTGGTGCGACACCCCAAAGGAGGACAACGGACGTTTCTCCTCACTGGGTGGTGGCTCGGTCTCGGAAGAGCGGTGATGATTGCCTTGCTTGGCGCGTCGGCGGCATGGCCTTTGGCCTCCGGGTACTCCGCGCCGGCTTTGTTCGTAGTGTTGCTCGTCTTGTCGACGAGACCGTTGCTCTATGCCTTGCGAAGTCCGGGAATTCATCTCCTCAAGCGAGAACTCAACTACCGATCGTTATTCCTCGAAGAAGTCGCTCAAACAGCGGTCGGGACCATTGTGAGCTTGTCTGTTGCTTACTTCTTCGCAAGCATCTGGGCCATCGTCGTCGGGACTGTGGCCGGAACGATCACGGCAGTGGTTGCGTCTTACCTCCTGTGTCCGATGCGTCTCGAATGGGCATGGAATCGCGAAGCTTCCAAAGAGTTAGTGACAGTTGGCGGTCGGATCTTGGTGAACACCCTCGTCATGGCTGCTTGGCTCAACATTGACCGGCTGTTGGGATTGTGGTTCGTTCCAGTCAAGGAAATGGGATTGTATTTTGTGGCCTTAAACCTCGCAGCCGTGGGGGAGGGATTTCTGGCGAGAACGTGTGACGTGCATTACTCCATGCTCGCCCGATTGCCGAATCTCCAAGCCCAAATGGACTGGCACAAGCAAATGAAAGCTCGGTTGGTTTTCTGGGGCTCGCCGTTACTGATCCTCGGGGTCATCACGGCTCCCACTGTCATCCGCATTCTGTACGATCCCAGGTACTGGTCAGCAGGAGTGTTGTTCGGGGTCTTTGCTGCCCGGGTGGCGGTCCGATTTGTCGGGCAGTTCCACTTCCAATTCTGTCTCATCCAGGCCAAAGTCTTCGGAACGACCATCGCGTATGCCTTCGCTGTCGCGTTGCAGTGCGCCTTAATGCCAGTCATGTGTTCCGAACTGGGGGTGTTCGGCCTGGCCTTATCGACTCTGATGTCCACTGCTACCGTTACACTCATCCAAGCCATCTTTGTTTGGTGGCAATACGGGTTCGGCCTTCGGTCGACGTTGCTTGTCATCGGATCCACGACAGTCGCTACTATCTTGGTATGGAAGTTAGCAGAGACTTGGGAGCTGATGTGACAGATGCGATTTCATTGCTGTGAAGGATCGCGGTGAAAATGAGCTCCTCACATTGTGGGGCTCTCTTCGTAGGGTGTGACAAGCGCCAGCGCAGGCACCTTTGTCTCTTGGGTGTGCCTGCGCTGGCGTTTGTCACACCCTACGACTGGCTTAACAAACTGGGAAATTGTTTCCGAAGCGATCCGCGTCTGGGCCCTTCGCTGCTGTCTTTGAAATCTGCTTGAACCCGTCCCTAACCGACCTCACCCTCGCAGGCGGTTAGCCTGCGAGCGTCTGCGAGCGCCCACACCAAACGGGAGGTTAAACAGAAGGTGCGCAAGGTCTTTCGGCCAACATCTCGAAAATAAAATCTCGATAACGGGCTGCCTGGACTTCCCAGGTCCACTCTCGAAGGACTCGAATCCGTCCAGACGCCCCGAGTTCTTGTCCGGCGGGAGATCGCAAGACCGTTTTCAGTCCCTCCGCAACCGACTCGATATTCGAAGAATCTACCAGCATTCCGCTATCGCCTAGGAGCCAACGAGTCACTGGCGTGTCCGAAGCCACAATGGGCAACCCTGTGCTGGCAGCTTCTAGATAAACAATCCCAAATGGTTCGATCTGGCTCATGTGTAGAAATACGTTGGCCCGGCGATACAACTGTGGCATGTTGTGCCTGGAGAGGCTCCCAACAAAGAAATGGCGGTTGGGGAGCAGACGTTTCGCCAAGGCCCCGACTGCGTTTCGCTCCGGGCCATCACCAGCCACAACCAGAAACGCATCCGGAACTTCAGCTACCACTTGAATTCCTTCCGCGACGCGTTTGGAAGGGATCAACGCACTCACCATGAGGACCACGGGACGGTCATTCGGGATGGACTCTAGGACCGGATCGTACGAATCACCAGCATCTTCCTGACTCGGACAATACTCTGAGGGATCGACACCGTTAGGGATCAAAGCCGTCCGGTATCTGTTTCTGTGCTGCTCGAAATACTGGGGGTTAATGCAGACCAATCCGTCGCAACCAAAGAAACGATATTCGCGACTCGAAGCATGACACATCCAGTCCCCGTTTTGGGTCACAAAAATCTGCCTGAGTCCGTAGAGCCTAGCTGTCCTTTGCAAGAACCAGTTCACGTACGGATAGGAACAGGCAATCGCAACGTTGAAGTGGTGAGGCTTGAACATTCTTCCCCAAGCCAAGTTGGAAACAAATGTCATCTCCTCATAGTGGCAATCCGTGCGCAAGGCGGGCAACTTTGGCCATTTCTCGAATACTTCCCGAGAGATGCAAGGGACAGCATGGATGGGTATGCCTTGGGGAACATTGTGACCGCTCCCGAACAACTCAACTTCGAAGTCGTCGAAACGATTTAACTCTCGTGCGACTTCGAGGAAAGCCGTTTCGGCTCCCCTTTGGACTCGCCCTAACCCGGGCAGGAGAAAGGCAACACGCGTCTTGGACATGGAATAGCCTCCTGATTTGTTGAAATCGTAGGTACACGCCAGCCCACGTCCTGGGTTCCACGACGTTTGTTTTTGGAACGCAAGTACACGCGGCCCGCGCAATGTCACTGAGAGTCTTAAAGCCTTGCTTTGTAAGGATTTGCATTTTCCATGACGAAAGAGTACTTTGGCAATACTTCGTCAGCCTTCGAAAAAGACCGAGTGTGAAATACCATTTTCACTGGCTCGAACCCCGACATCAGCGTCGGATAAAAACATAAACTCAGTCGCACCTTGGCTTTAGGACTCTCAGTGACATTGCGTGGGCCGCGTGTACCTGTTTTGCTGTCTGGTTTCGTAGGTACACGCGAGCCGCGCAATGTCACTGAAAGTCTCCGGCGCGGCTCTCCGTTGGAGCGTTTGGCTCGCCTG
>CAYRFQ010000104.1:0-27935 GCA_964423615.1 uncultured Alcaligenaceae bacterium
CAGGCGAGCCAAACGCTCCAACGGAGAGCCGCGCCGGAGACTTTCAGTGACATTGTGCGAGCCGCGTGTAACTACGATTTCCTCGCAAATCCAAATTCCAAAATCCAGAGGCACACCCGGTGAAGTTGGGCGACTTGACCGAACGGTCATGATAAGTATGAAACCAGATCGAACGGCCTCGACAGAGTTGGCGAGTAAGAGCCCTGGGAAACTAACGCGTTGTGATGCGAGTTGGAGGCATCGTCCAAGACTTCGCCGTCTGGCTTCAATGGGCGAGATTGTGCCGCACTAAGAAGAATTATCGACGACTGTCGTCCGAAGTCAATTGTTGGATCGAGTAAACTACCGCCGACTACTTTCGAGATAACCTCATGCGTTTTTTGATCACCAATGACGACGGAATCGAAGCACCCGGAATCCAGGCACTCATCGACCTGGCCAGCGAACTTGGAGATGTGAAGGTTGTTGCCCCTTTGAAAGAACACTCCGGGTGCAGCCACGCAACGACAACACGCCGCCCCGTACGTGTTCACTCTCAGCAGACGAATAGGACTGCGATCGAAGGGACGCCAGTGGACTGCGTTCGACTCGGTTTGCACCACTTGGCCCCAGAAACCGATTGGGTTCTATCAGGCATCAATTCGGGAGGCAACCTTGGGGCCGACATTCATGTCTCGGGAACAGTCGCTGCGGTTCGGGAGGGCACACTGCGTGGGATTCCAGGGATTGCGTTCTCCCATTATAAAACCAAGGAGTTCGTCATCGACTGGGAACTCGCCAAACGTCGGGTCTTTCCCATCATCCAGGAACTCCTTGAGCGATCCTGTAAACCCGGCACATTCTGGAACGTCAATCTACCTGCGTTGGCTGTTGCTCCTGTTGACCCAAAACCGATTTACTGTCCGGTCGACCCCAATCCTTTACCAGCGGACTACCAGCTGGAGGGCGAACATTTTCACTACCGGGGAAACTATCACGGCCGGGCGAGAAACAGCGGCTCGGACGTGGATGTTTGCTTCAGTGGGAACATTGCGGTCTCCCCCGTTCGAGTCCATTGCGATTGTGAGTGATCTGTTGTTCTTGAATTGCTTCTTGGAACGCGACAAGAAGTGAATCGGTGTCGGCTTTTCTCGTAGGACGTGACGAGCGCTGACGCAGCCGAGCGACGGCACACCAAAAGCCTATCCGGTTTGCCATTGTCGTAAGTTCCTCGTCAAACCTTGCGGCAGAACCAAAACGGACAATCATTGATTTCGCGTTTCGAGTCCCAAGAGCAACATTTTCAGGTTCCTATCGCCATGGGCAACACACCCGTCGTCTTCTCGCCTACCTTGGGCGCACTTTCCGTCCACGAATTTGTAGTATCATAGCAAGTCAGACCTTTATCGATCCGCAGGCTATCGAAGTGAGAAAGGTTTCCGCCGATGGCATCCCAAGAGGCGTTGCTCCGACAAGCCATACTTGACCGTCCCGACGACAACACGTGTCGCTTGATTTACGCCGACTGGCTCGAAGAGCAGGGTGACCCTCGAGCCGAGTTTGTCCGTTTGCAATGCGAACTGGAGCCGATTTCCTACGACGACGACCGCCGGACTCTGATGGTCCAACGCATCAACGAACTGGAGAATGAGTTCGGCCGGGAATGGAAAGCGGAAGACCTTGGAGAAGAAAATTCCGAGATCAACGCCACGTTCGTTCGGGGCTTCGTTGGCGAGATCTCCGTCTCGGCACCCACGTTATTGTCGCGAGCCGAGGAAATGCTTGGTCGAGCACCCGTGAGAGTTGTCAAGTTGCGGGAAGCCAAACACGCGATGGCTGGGTTAGCAACATGTCCTGCACTGGATCGAGTTCACCGACTCGAATTCCTGGGCCGAGGACGGGACGTGCTTGGCGATGAAGGAATCGGCCATTTGACCAACTCTCCATACTTTCACGGATTACGGGAATTGATCGTTGACTCACAAGACATTGGTTGGAGTGGTATCAAGCAACTGAGTGAATCACGTCTCCTTGGTCAACTCGAAGTGCTGGACCTGAGTAACAACCGTGTTTGGGCGAACGAGACCGAGTTTCTCGTTCGCTCGGGACAGCTGGGCAACCTCAGAACTCTGGTATTGGCCAACAACCCCCATCTTGGCATCATAGGGTTGCAGTGGATTGCCGATTGCCGGGACTTGGCGAACTTGAAGCATTTGGATTTGACGAATTCGAGTGATCTATCGTCGAGTGGATTTCAGTCATTGGCTCGGTCTGGAAATTTCCCCAAGCTCCAACAGTTAACGTTGAGCCACAACTATGTCGCTAACGACGGCATCGAAGCGCTCGCCCAAGCTGACTTCCCGGAGTTAGTCGAACTCGATTTGGAAGAGTGCCGGATCGGTGGATTAGGGTTGCGGTCGTTGTGTCGAAGTAACTCTTTGCCGAATCTGAGATATCTTTGCCTTGCAAACAATCGATTCGGTCCCGACCAGGTGCGCTATCTCAGAGAGTGGAAAGGACCGTTTCCCGTTTGGCTCGACTTGAGCCAGAATCCCATCACCGACGACGGGACGAAACTTTTGACCGAATGTTCACACTTCTCAGAACTCCGCGAACTCTACCTTAACCACTGCGACCTCGGGCCGTGGGGCGTTCACGCCATCGCCAAGTCGGAAAATATGAGTCGCCTGAGGACGCTTCACCTGAGCGGAAATCATTTTGACGATGATGTCCTTCGAGCCTTGGGAGCCTTTCCGCCGATGGCTGGTCTCCGCGACATCGCTCTGGCTAACAGCGAAATCACAGACGAAGGACTAAAGATTCTCTGCAATTCCCGTTACGTCCAAGGCGTGAAGGCTCTTGATCTGATGGAGACAAACGTTACCGACGAAGGACTCAAACACTTCGTTGAATCTTCGTTTGCGAGCAACCTGACAGAGTTGGCCATTTCGGGCGACAATATCACCGCCGACGGTTACGAATCGATCATGCGTTCCGAAAACATGAATGGGTTGCTGTCCCTCAAAGGCACAGGGACTTACCCCCAAGAAACTGTGAATGAGTGGGTCCGGCAATGTTGTGCGAGAACTGTTCATTGGGAGTGACGAATCAGCTCACTTTGCTCCAACACTAATCTTTCGGTTGAGGGAGTCATCATAGGGCAAACCCTTGGAGCACCATCTTCGTCGAGTTAATAGATTGACGTGTTCTCATTGGAGGTGACCCAATGCGTAGTTGCATTCTGTGTGTGACGCTGGCACTGAGCCAAGCAACCGTTTTTGCCAATGACCAATGCGATCCACTTCGATGCCTGGTCAAGCAGTCGAATGTCGTCGTGACCGGGAAAATCCAATCGGTACCTGTCGGCGTAATAACGGAATCTGGTGTCGTGAATTACTGTGTTGATTTGTCGGTTTCCAAGGTGTTCTATCGACGAGCGTTGAGTAAGGCCCAAGCTCCCCATGCACGCGATTTCCGGCGTATCAAACGCGGAAAAACAATTGCGGTCAACATCATCCGCTTTGAGGTGAACAACAACGAACGACCTGCTTTCCTCAAGAAAGTGAGCGATTGTCTGCTCTTTCTCAAAATCTCGCCTCGAAGTCGACCCATATGGGAAACAGTCGATCCGTGGTTTGGCATTCAACGCCGGAACTTGCTCATGGAATCGGCAACGAAGAAATCCGAATTACTTCGTCGGCGATATCCACCAACTCCGCCGAGAGACCAGTCCCTTTATTCCCGAGCAGAAACAAAATCGGCTTCGTCAGATCTATCTCCCAGTAAGTTCGGTCCGCTTCCGGACGGGTGACGATCGTTTGTACTCCGGATTGCTGACACGCACGAACCTTCTTGGCAAGGTCTTCGCTGACGGCCATGGGCAACGTAAACCACTGGCCGGCAGAAGCTCGCAACACCTTGGGATGATCCAAATCGACGCTGTTCGGACTGAGCCAAAGGCCAAGGGCACCACACCCTGGTCACAATGGCCAGGGACTTGGGCGGCTTGCACCAAAGCCATCAACGACCGTTTCACGAGCCGCCCAGGTCTTAGTAATATTCCTCCCGGGGTGGCCGCCGCTTCGGGACAGAAATGCAACTCAACCCCACGAGAAGGAGCAGAATGAGCAACAACTGGAGCAAGGAAACATAGCCCCAAGCGGCATAACCAACCATCCTCCCCATTTCCGGAGACATGTTCCGGAACAGCGGTTTGTCGGAATTCAACATTGCATAGTAGGCCAGGCTCGAGACCGTCATGACCAACAGTAAAAACAATATCAGCCAGGCTATGCTACCACCCGAGAGAAAAGAGTTTCCGAAAGTCCTCCCGATACCCCGTAAAAACATCGAAAGGAACACCACCCCAAGAACCAACAAGAGCCAACAGATCGAGACTACCGCCACCCCCAGGACCTGGGCTTCCACTTGACCAACGCGAGCCCGACCTCGAGACGTCAATTGTACGAGCAAGAAGAAGGACCCTGGGATCAGAACCGCCGCGTAACCGCAAAGGACCGAGCTGATTGCCGGACCCTTGACTCGGTATCCCTTGGGTGCGGTCGCTCCAAGAATGAGTCCGGTGTATCCCAGCATCGCTATGGCCAACAACGTGTAACTTGCCAGTACGAACAGCTGGTCTGGAGACAGGAATTCGTTCCTCCCTGGCCCGAAGCGATTGGGACCTCCGCCAAGCCGGGCCGCTCGTGGACCGTCGATGTCCAGGAAATAGGCGACTAAAGGGAGACTCGAGATTTGGCTGAGTATCAAAAGCATGATGGCGCTGAACAAAAGCAGCAGAACGCCCGTTCGAACGTTCCCCCAACCTGTCTCCATCGGTTTCTCCCGAGGGGGCAGTTCGGCGGGCCCGGAACTCGCTTCCCGTGGTCGGTCGTAGTCGAGATCCCTGCTTCGGCCACCAGACAGCGAAGCATTGCAAAACGGACAAGTCCCTCTGCTTAGTTCGGCTTGCGTCAAAGGAACACTGCAACTCGGACAAGCATTGCCGGCCATAGGAACACTCCAGGAGAAGTCACGATCGAGAAAACGTTCGACAGTTACAGCTTAAAAGAAATGCAAGGCCCGGGAAACAAATGCCCCACAGAATGCTAAGTGGAAAGAAAGAACTGGCCGAAGTGTAGTGTAAGGAAAGGAAGTCCGCATACGGGTAAAGGACGTGAGCTCGGGTGACTTAGCAAAGACCATCGAGGTCTAAGGTCTAAGCGGGGAAAGTAGCAAGCACACTCCAAACGAGAAATTCATAGGTGCTGATTTTTTCGTAGTTGTGACAAGCGGAAAATGCGATCGAAAGCAAAGGCACACCACGAAGTTTTCTGGTGCGCCATCGTCGCTGCGGTAGTCGGATAAACAAGTGGCGTGTGTTGGATTTTAGCCCTGAACAGGCGCTCGATCCTCGCCGTGTGTCTCAATCCACGGAACTCAAAGAACCAGCACAAAAGCAACAATTGTTTATCCGACCGCCCGCGTGATTCGACTCACCACAAAACCGACACCTGTCCATTTCGCTTTCCCCAAGCGCCGTTGCCACGCCATCAAAAGAAGTGAACGGCACACAGAGTGTGTCGACTAACTGCGGTTCATTGTCCGCGCTGTCCTCATTAGTTATTCGGTCGCGGGAGAAAGAAGAACCCTCGTGTTTGTTTCTTGGTTGCTGGAGGAGTAGAGGACTGGGTCTCGGGGAATTGCCAGGCGTCCGGCACGTTGGAGTTCACTTGGTTCGTTCCTGGTTGAGGACTCGGAGCTGGCGCTCGAAACTGCGGAGCCCTCTGATTTTGTGGCACCTGGGGAATGGGTGGAAGCGCGGGAACGGTCGAAGAGGTGCGTTGTGTACCCGAACCGAACAACTCTTTCTCGACATCGGGTGGGACGATCCAGAATCCGTCGGCTTGCGGCGTTTGGCCCTGTTGGGGTGCTGGCTTCTGTTGTGAATCCGTATTGGCGTTCGTTTGTGTGCCAGCGACTTGGGTGCCCTTGTTTTCTTCCCCTGCCTTTTGCAGTTTTTCTTTGGCTTTTTTGATGTCGTGGGCAATTTTCTCAGTGTTCACATCGATCGTAACAGTATGACCCCCGCCGCCGTTTGGCCGGCTCGTCAATCGATACCAATCCAAATACCACCCGAGAGCAGCAAATACCACAACGATCGCAGCCGCCAATGCAAGAAAGTTTTTCATCCTTGTCTCTCCTGTTTATGTTCCAAAATCGAAGTGCCTAATCCGAGAAAAATGTCGATCGCTCAGAGTCTTGGGGCCTTTGGTTGGCCATCGTTGGAACGCACCAACTTGGCAAATTCGCTCTCGGGGTCGCCCGAAATTCGGCCAAATCACAAACACTAACCAAAACATTCCGTGCAATCGGCAAATCCCAGCGCCGCCAAGGAATCGAAGATAGGGAATAACGAAAGGGGAAACACAGATCCAGATCAAGTGTCCGGTGCCGCACGCCTCTACATACGGAAAAAAGTAGCAGCCAAGCTCCGTCGTGCCTGCTTATTGTTCCGAACAAAACGAATTCCACAATAATAGAAGAGCACCCCCAAAACCGCACCGGAGAAGTTTTGCAGTTGCTTCGAAACCAGATCCTCGTTATACACCCGCCCCTCACTGCTCATAAACCAAGCGAACCGAGACAGCCTTAGTTCCTTAGGCGATGTAGCCGGACTACAAACGCAATGTTCCGCATTGCCTTTGCCATCCGACTCTCTGCTGCATGCCGTAACTTCGTTTGTCTCTTCGGGGGCTGCGCTTGGAGCTTAGAGCAATGTCAGTCAACGGGGCGAAACAATTATGCTTGCTAAACAAGTTCTCAACCCGATCTTTGAGAGCGAGTCCCTCACTCGCGGATTAGCCGATCCGGAGGCTCGCATCTTGATCGAATGGCTCGTTGCGCAAGCGGAACGTTTGGCCGATTATTACCTATGCCCGAATCTGGCCGAACAAGCGGTGGCCAAACTCTGTCGTCGAATGCGAATTCTCAGTCGATTCGTGTTCCTCTGGCAAAATCCCCTTTCTCGCGGGGCCGCATGCCAACTGGCAGCCACCGAATGTGTATCTTGGCCTCTGCCGTCTACAGATGTTGATCCGTACGAACTTCTCCTCGATCTGCTCGACTACGAGACGCCAACCGATTTAGAGATGTAAACGCAGCACTTTTTCCAAACGACAAATGGCACCGGACAATTCTCGCGGTAAAGTCGTCGATAGCCCAAGCCGTGAAGTGTCCTGTGGTTTGCAGCCACGCGACGATGTTTGCCTGTAGCCATGATGCGGCGTGACCCCTGGAAATAAACGCCCACTCCCGACCTTTCCAGCACCAGACACAGATGTCCCTTCCCACCCGCTAGAAAGCCCGTGTTCCTCACGGGCGTACTCTCCATCGACGTTGCGCAGCTCCGAACCACCAGACCCCAACGCCAAACTCGTCCCCCTCACTCCCCACAGCGTGCGGACATCCCGCCGAATATATGACATGACCTTTGACCAAAATCGATTCCCACAGGGAACATCCCAGTTGCGACCATAACTTTCCTGTGGAGATGCCGACCAAAGCGTATAAGACAATCGACTCTCTGGTGAAGAACTAAACCACCGGAGACTCAATACGTCCCACAAGGTCCCAGGAGTTCGATGGAAGCAGGAGGCTGGACTACACTGTTGGTTTACAGCATCGCCCTCGATTCGACGGACTGTATTGGTCTCAGATGCAAACAAACAAACACGAACCCGCAACTCACCTGCGTGATCCTCCGCTTGCTTTCCAGACAAGACGGACTAAACTGTAACTACCAATTTTTTCCACTCCGACGAGGTCAAGCTCCAGTGTTCGAAACACATACACCTGGTCGCTGCTCGGGGCCCATGGATCGCCGAAACTGGCTAAAACTAGGCGCGCTCAGTTTTGGTGCGCTCAGTGCTGGACAGGCCCTCCACCTCGGCCAGTTATTTGCGGCCGAGCGACAAACAACGATCGATCCGAATTTCTCGGTAATCTTGTTCTGGGCAAACGGTGGACCGAGTCACCTCGAAACGTTCGACCTGAAGCCGGAAGCCCCCGAAGGTCATCGAGGCCCGTTTCGACCGACTCATACCAACATTCCTGGAATGGACATTTGCGAGTTGTTTCCACGACTGGCAACGATGGCCGACAAGTACACGATTCTTCGCAACCTCCACCACGAACGAGCCCAGCACTCTGGCGGTACACACCGCTTCTTGACAGGGCATTCGTCGCGTGCAGCCAACTTGGCCAACTCCGAAAATCCCGAAATCGGTTCCGTCGTCGCCAAACACCTTGAAGGCCAACAAGCAGACATTCCCCTGTTCGTGGGTAACACACAATTCTATGGCGGTGGTCCAGCCTATCTGGGCCGGGCGAACGCGCCGTTCATGCCCTATTCGAATAACCCAGTCTCTGCTAGCGGCAATAACGTTTACGACCCCATCTCGATTTATCACCCCGACGACGGACGCGAGACGATCCAACTCGAAGTCGAATCTCCCCGTCGGCTCCGCGAACGTAGCCAACTGCTACAAGAGTTCGATCGCCTGCGTCGCAAGTCAGAATCGTCGCCAGCGCAGGAGAACCTGGGCGGATACCAACGGCGCGCCGTGGACATTCTCCTGAGCGGCAAGACTCGCGCCGCGTTCGATCTCTCGCGGGAGCCCGATCGCGTCCAGGAACGTTACGGGCGGACCCATTGGGGCAAGAGCTTGTTGACGTGTCGCCGTCTTGTCGAAGCAGGCGTTCGCTTCGTGCAATGTCAGGCGACCTATCGACTTCCAGCAGACGTCGGACGAACATCCAACTGGGACGACCACTCCGTCAATTCCCACATTTTCGACGCGTATGAACTGAAACTCCCGGCCCTCGACTACGCTATGTCAGCCCTCGTCGAAGATATGTACGCCCGCGGTTTGGACCGCCACGTTCTGTTCATCTTCTGTGGAGAATTCGGACGGACGCCTCGCATCCGTCACCAGCACACCTCCAAACGTCCGGGACGCGATCACTGGCCAAGTGCGATGAGCGTCTTTCTCGCTGGTGGTGGATTGCGGATGGGCCAGATCATCGGAGCAACGAACTCGCGAGGGGAATACCCTGTCCAACGGGCCATGGACAGCAACTGCCTGCTCGCGACCATCTACCATCGGTTCGGGATCAACACGACGAACACGTTTGAAGATTTTACAGGACGTCCGGTGCATATTCTGCCAAAGGGCGAGGTGATCCGCGAGTTATTGTGAAATCGACTTCGAGAAGTTTGAGAGATCATGACGGAATCACAGGAGCGTTCATGACGCAGCAAGAATTACCAACTCCTGAGGACGAACAGGACCGCCATATACTCGATGTTTACGAGAAAGTCGGCTGGGCCGTCATTGGCATCGAAGCCGAAGACTACAACCCCGCCTTTGCGTTTTCTGTTGGCGTGTTTCGAACGTTCGAACATCCCGAAATCCTCATCATGGGCTTGAAGCCAACGGCGGCCCAAGCGGTCATCAACCACATCGGTGAAATGATCCAAATGGGAAAACGCTTCGGACCAGGACGCTACGAAGGAGTACTCGAAGACGTACCCGTCGAGTTCGCCGCTGTCTTTCCTCAGCATTACAGAGAACACATGGGGTACGCGTGTTGGTTCCATGGCCGAACCGATTTTCCCGCTCTGCAGTGCGTGTATCCCGACAAAGCAGGTCGATTCCCCGGTGAGCCCGATTGCACGTACGAGTTGTATTGGCAGCAACGCATTCTTGGCCCGACGACCAATTTCCCCAACGGTTGGCTATTCCCCGATCCACCCAACGCTGCCTCTTTTGCCCTGAAGCAGACTTTTCGCGAAGGCAAACCTATCCTGCTCGTGGCCCACGATGACGATGCCGAAGACGAATCGAGCGGATGGCAATTTCTCACAGGCGAAACGATAACGACGTCCGACGCGATGATCGTTGGTCTCTCGACCGTGGTCGAGCTTGATCCGACGGTCAACGAATTGGCCGACCTCCCGCCTGGATGGCAAGCCGAACGCGATGCCCCCGGTGCTCCTTGGCGACGAGCCCCAAAGGACGACGATGAGTGATCGCCAGTAGTTTTTTTGAGTCGAACCACTCCGACCAGAAAACGACCCAGAAAGCCGATGGTATGTTAACGAGTCTTCAAAACCCACTCGTGAAACAAATGCGACGCCTCCACGAAGCCAAGGGACGAAGACAACAAGGCGTTTTTCTGGTCGAAGGAACCCATCTCATCGAAGCTGCACTCGTTGCCGTTACCCAGTTCGAAACGATTTGCTCCACCCCGACCTGGCAGACACGACACCCCCAGTTGTGGCAACAAGCGAAGTCACACTCCCAACGAGCCGAAACAGTTAGCGACCAACTCCTCGGTGCGATCGCGACGACGGTTCATCCAGACGGCGTTGTCGCGACTCTCCCCCGAAACGCCGTTCATACACACCTACCAACGAACTTGAACTTGGGAGTTGCGTTCGAAACACTCCAAGATCCAGGAAACCTCGGAACCATCATCCGAACGGCGTCAGCCGCGGGAGCCGATGGCCTTTGGCTCAGTCCGGACAGCGTCGATTTGGATCATCCCAAGGTGTTGCGAGCTTCTGCCGGCCAGTGGTTTACGTTGCCCATGGCCGTCAGCGAAGACCTTGCCGAGAAGGTTCGTGCGTGTCAACAAACCGGAGTACAAACGATCGCCACCCGTCCGGAAGCGGACCGAACTTACTGGGAAATAGATCTGACGAAGCCGACTTTGTTTCTGCTCGGGAACGAAGGGGCTGGTCTCTCGGCGGAGTTAGTGGATATCGCCGACGAAGCAATTCGGATTCCCCTGGAACCGGCTGTGGAATCCTTGAACGTCGCCATCACGACAGCTCTGGTGTTGTATGAAGCACGACGGCAGAGAACACGAGCAAGGAAGTAACAGGCACTCGCGGAACGGGAATATTGATAGGCAGCCGTTTCGGTGGTATTGTGGAGCACGGCTCGGACGCTCGGAGAAATAAGTGTCCGTTGAAAACCTTGCCAAAGGACTTGGGCACCGGGCATGTTCGTTTTCTTGTTTGGGATGTATCCGCCCAACTGGGCCACCATCAACACCATCTCCCGAAGACTTGGCGGACTCGCCGGCCGAGCCTTCTTGTGAATTGCGAAGCAGACCGATTGCCATTCACAAGGTTCGAACACACATTCGCAGTCGATGTCGGGAGGTTCCCGACACAGACGGCAAACATAAAGTTTCCGCCAAGTCACGATCAGGTACACACCCCAAACACTCTTCCAGCGATCCAGACTTTCGAAGCGACGAGACTCCACGCGGCAACCGGGCTTGAGCGTCCGGAAGAAAATTACAGGTGGTTGAAACCAGCCTTTTTGTGTAAGTTATCGTGATGTCTGGAGATGCGAAAACGAGGGTGTGACCAAAGGGTGCAAAAAGGGCACAGGTTTAGTACCAGAAGTATGCAGTTTAGTGTCAATTTGCTGTCGTTTTCTGTACGTTTTCGCTCCGACAGGTCGTCGTCGATAACTTTGAGTCGCGTCGGAATTGGCAAATTTCGGAGGTCGTACAAAACTCATTTCATCCGACTACCCAATGGAAAAGGATTGAAGGTGAAGGGTTAGTGCCCAGAGAGTTTCAAGAAGCATGACCTCAACGGCCTATGTTCTATATCATCTTGGATTTCACACCATGCGCATAGTCCTGCTAATAATCGTCTTGGTCCTGTTAGTTCTACTCGCCCGAAACTGTTACTTCACGGTTGGTCCAACCGAGTATGCTTATGTCACCTATTTTGGAGAACCTGTCGCAACGTATGACGGAGCGGACGCTGAGAATGATGCTGGATTGCACCTACGTTGGCCTTGGCCAATCTACACAGTCCGAAAAGTAGACCGCCGATTACTTCAGTTCGACCTGCCCATCCGTTCGGTTCAGTTCCGCGCACCGAAAAGTCAAGATGCGTTGAGTGCTGAAGTCGGCAGCTTGGCACTCGTCCAGGGATATGTTTGTTGGCGTGTTCCTGACAAGGAAGCCGTCGACGTCTTTATCCGAAACCACGACACAATCAAGAACGCCGAAGCGTTTCTCAGCGTCGAGATCACCGGACGGTTGGAAGCGGAACTCCGGCAACTCAATCTGGAAGATTTGATCAATGAAAAGAATCCCGTCGTCGTTCGTGAGACTCTCCAAAAGGTCCGCCAGTCATTGATCTCTGAAGGCTCGGAACTCCGTTCTAAACTCGAAAAGCAAGGCATCGCGGTGGTCGATGTCCGTATCCGTCGACTGGCCTATCCGATGTCCGTTCACCCCACGATCTACGACCGGATTCGCGAAGAACGAGATAGCAAAGTTCAGGAGAAGGAAATCGAGACGATGGTCAAGGTCAAAGAGATCGAGACCAAGACATCCAAGGAAGTGAGTCGGTTGGAAACCGAAGCGAAGGCTGCGAAACAACTCTATGAAGGGGAAGCCCAGGCGAAGGTGATCGAGATCAATAACAAGGCTCGAAGCCAAGCTCCCGAGTTCTTTAAGATTTATCGGGGAATCCAATTCCTCCGACAAACGTTGACCAACAACCGTGGAATTTTGTGGCGGTCGACAAAAGAACCTTTCTGGGACCTCCTCGGCAGTCAGTCCTCTTCGACGGAGAAATCGGGAGGGCAAAAGTAGTCATGAAGTTCCTTCGCTATTTGCTTGGAGTCGTTCTTGTCGGAGTAGTGGGATGGCTGGGGACTGGAATCTCGGTCGTTCAACCTGGAGAAAAGGCCGTCGTCCGCCGTTTCGGGAAGGTAATTCACCAAGCTCTTGGTTCAGGGCTTTACGTCGGCCTTCCTTGGGGAATCGATCAAGTCGATCGCGTCCAAGTGCGTCGGAAACGTAAGGTGACGATCGGGTACGTGCCACAACCACTTGACGAAGACGATCCTTTTCCTGTGACTCCACCAGAAGGTCAGTATCTCACGGGCGACCACAACTTGATCAACGTGCAGGCCGCGATTTACTACTCGGTCGATCCGGAGAATGTGGTGCAGTTTGTTGTGGAGCGTGACAACATTCCGACGATCGTAGCGCAGGTTGGTTCGAGCGTTCTCCTCGAATGGACCGCGACACAGAAGGTCGATGATATCATTCTTCTCAACCAACAGGCCGAAGGCCTGATTGACGTGTTGGAAGAGAAAACTGCGAAGCGGATCGCTGCTTACAATCTTGGGATCGAAATCCAAAGCGCTCAGGTGACGATTTTGAGTCCTCCCGATGCTGTGAAACCGGCGTTCGAAGCTGTCACGGCTGCCGAAGCACGCAAGGAAACGAAAATCAGTCGAGCCGAGCGAAATTCCCGCCTGCAAATCAGCGAAGCGAGGGCCGAGAATCTCCGGGTCAAAGCCATCGCGCTCCAAGAGAAAGCCAACACAATCCGGAAGGCGGAAACGGATGCGGACGTGTTCCTCCAAGCTCTCGCCAAACATCGTGAGGCCTTGAAGACCGACCCGGATCATCTCGAAACTTACCGGCGCGAGGAACTGTTAAAGCTCTTCCGCACTGGGTTGCTCACGTTCCGAGAAACCTCCAAGAAAGAGGTGTTGATACAGGTCCAAGGCCCGTAGTGGTTGGGTTACTGGCCTGATGGCAAGCGAATCCCTCGTTCCGGGGTTTCTGTTGTTGGTTCTGCCGCTGGTTGAAGTAGTACGGGGGCGTTCTGGGAGGTGGTTCCTGCCGATTCCAGAGACGTTGTGACTTGTTCCTCCGACGGTGGAAGCAATCCAGCGGGGGCCCTCAGCGAAACTGTTCCAGTGGATTCTGGTGGTGTCGTGACTTGTTGCGATTGGGTGCTCTGCGAGCTTCCAGAGGTAGACCGCAAGGCTGGGTTAGCAACGAGTTGGTTCCTCCAGGAAATTCCCCAACGTCGTCTCGCTTCTTCGATCAACGTCTGTTGCCTCGAGCCCACCGTCTGGAAGACGGACTGACGGTTTGGGGTCCTCTGGGACGTTCGTGCAAGTTCGAGCCGTTGGACATTTCTCAGAATTGCAGTTCGCAACACCAAATCAGTCATTCGAGCCGTTTGGTTCCTCAGGGTATTGAGTTGTTGTTGCTGTTGCAGGACCGTCAACATCTGTTGTTGCTGCCTCAGAAGCGTCAATAATTGCTGCTGTTGCACCTGTTGGATTAGTCGTTGTCTCTGACGGAGACCGGTGTTGAGTTGCCGACCAAACGATCGTCCGCCGAGCCGTCCAAAGGCCCCAGGAAACGAATTGTTCGAAGAGTTGGCAAACGTCATGATTCGCCCAACTGACCCGCCTTGGGACCGACGCATACGTTGTGATTGTTGACACTGACTGAATGCCGTCGAAACGCTGGTTGCGGTCAACGCAAGACACAAAAGCCACTTGACGGGATGCATGTCGAATTCTCCGCAAGAACTTCGCTGAATTCCCCGGAATTGGGGACGGAATTGAATTCGGAATGGAAAAGCGAATCCTAATTTGTCAAAAGCATCAACCAGGAGGGTTGAGACAATAAGACCTATCGTAGCCGGTGGGATGAGTGTTGCCAAGCTTCGGATTACAGAAAAATATCGAGTTGCAAATCGAGAACTGAGAAAGACATCTCACGCAAAGATGCAAAGTCGGCTTTTCTTGTCGGTTTCCTCCAGGCGACAGTTGGTGTCGTCTTCAGAAAAAAACACGATCGCTAACCCACTCCATTCTTACAACATGCCGTGAATACTTCCCGTTCGAGTCGGTTATCGGATTAATCGCCCAACCCCTTAGGATTCCAAGATCCAGGGGAGGGGTCGCATTGGAACAACGAAAAAACAATTTGCCTGGAAGCACCGATTGTGGTTCTATGCTAACACAACTCCTTGGCCGTTTTTGGTTGGGTAACTCCAGGATTGGCTACTGGTGACACATCCGTTCTCCTTGAGGCTTTCATGTCGATCTTTCAAAAGAAAGTCGTTTTCATCACAGGGGCTGCGAGTGGTATCGGGCGCGAAATTGCTCGTCAACTCGCTCCCAAGGGAGCCATCATTGCGGGTTTCGATCTGAACCAAGAAGCCCTCGACAGTCTTGGCAAAGAACTCAATGGAACTCGCTACGGTTGGCACGCCGGCGACGTGACCAAGCCCGAAACGCTCCAAGAAGCAGTAACCAAGCTCGAGGCTGAACTCGGTTCGATCGACATGCTCGTTGCCAGCGCCGGGATCGGACGGCCCAGTTCGTTCAAGGATGGAAGCCTCGGAAACTTCGAACCGACCATCATGATCAACCTTGTCGGGGTAGCCAATAGCATCCACGCCGTCGTGCCAGGCATGATCGAACGTCAGTCCGGACACCTCGTGGCCTTGAGCAGTCTCGCGTCTTTTCGTGGAATGCCAGGAATGGCGGCCTATTGTGCGAGCAAATCCGGAGTGAACGCGATGATGGAATCGTATCGTGTTGAACTCAAGCCGCACGGAATTGATTGCACGACGGTTTGTCCAGGGTGGATCCGGACGCCAATGACGGATGCCGTCGGTTTCGACCTTCCGAAGATGTTGGACCTCGAAATCGCGGTGGGAACAATCATCCAGGCCATCGAGAAAAAGAAAACGTTCGTTGCGTTTCCTGGCGACCTTGTACGTCGATTACGATTCTTGAACATGCTCCCGTGGGGCACAAGCGATGGACTGATAGCCAAGGAATTCGCTAAACTGGAACGGTTGCGGAAACCGAATGCTGATGACAAAAGTGATAGCGAGTGAGCACGAATTTGGGACGACACTCCCAACTTCCGGAAGGCATCCAACATCAGCGCAGATTGACCGACGTGGTGGGAGACCTCATGGAACTGCTCTTGGAATACACCGCTCCTCCGAGCCAGTGCGGGTACCTGTCCGACCAATCATGGAGCCTCCATCATGAGTTGTTCAAAAAAATTTCCGCGAGTGAATATATGGACCGAATGGCTAACGGGTGGCGGCGGTTCGGGAGAATGCTCTTTCAACCCAGGTGTCCTAAGTGCCAGCAGTGTCAGTCACTCCGGGTTGTGGTCGACGAGTTCCGCCCAAACCGGAGTCAAAAACGGGCCCGCAAGGCCAACGAGAAAGATGTCCGGTTAGAGATCGGCCTGCCTGCTGTCACGACTCGAAAGCTCAAGCTTTACGATCGATATCACGCCTTCCAGTCGGTCAACAAGGGGTGGCCCGATCAACCCGCCAAAGACGCCGAGAGCTATGCCCAGTCCTTTATCGATAACCCCTTCCCGACCGAAGAGTGGCGGTATTATCTTGGAGATAATTTGATTGCTACAGGCTACGTCGACATCCTTCCTGGCGGAGCCTCGGCGATCTATTTCTTCTACGACCCAGATCACCGCAAACGCTCGCTTGGGACCTGGAACGTCCTTCGTCTCATCGAAGAATGCCGGGAACGTGGCATCCCACACCTCTACCTTGGTTATTACGTCCGTGGGAGCGAATCTCTGGAATACAAGGCCAACTTCCGACCCAACGAGTTGTTCGGGCCAGAAGGGGAGTGGCGACCGTTTTTGTCGGCTTCAGGTTGAGTTTGGGAGACTTCGGAGTTCCAGATGCTTCCATCGTGCTCACGCTGGTAATCTCGGATATAATGCAAAGGTAAGACTGCGTCGGGAGATTTTTCAATTCCGACCTCAAATTGTGATCTGAATCCAACACAAATCAAACCACCACCTCAGCTCGCCCCGATTGATCCGAAGCACAAGGTGAAGCCAATGAACACTGAGAAAAACGGCCCTGGACTCCCAAGGGAAGAACAATCGCATGGATTGACGACAACGAAGACCCAGTTCATCGAGCAAGCCCAAAACTCCGGGGAGTTGTTCATCCGACAACCTTACGAGTTGTACAACGACGAGAACCAGAAGGCCTGGGGGCGGCTCTACGAACGTATCCACCCGCTTTGGCAACGATACGCCAACCGACGATTCCTTGAGGGCGTGAAAACACTTAAACTGAGCCCAGACCACATTCCTCGGTTGGAAGACATCAATCGCTATCTCTCTCCCTTGAGCGGATTCAAGGCGAAGGCGGTCTCCGGATATGTTCCGGCTTATGTCTTTTTCGATTGTCTTCGCACGAGAGAATTTCCGACGACGATCACGATCCGCGACGGAGCGACTCTCGATTACCTTCCCGAACCGGACATCTTCCACGACGTTGCTGGCCATGTGCCAATGCACACGGATCGGCATTTTTCTGATGTTCTGGTCCGCTTCGGGGAGGTCTCTCGAGCAGCGGCTCGTCGAGCAAAAGAAATGAGCGGGACGGATCGAAACGAGTTGATTCGGTGTGTCGAGAGTAACATCAAGGCGATGGCCCGCGTATTTTGGTTTACCGTCGAATTCGGTTTGATGCGAGAAGACGGATCACTCAAGGCTTACGGAAGTGGTCTCCTCAGTTCCATCGGAGAACTGGAACACTCCATCGAAGCTCCCGAAGTCCAGCGATATCCACTTCAACTCGAATGGGTGATTAACCAGTACTTTGAGATCGACCACTACCAACCACTCCTATTCGTTGTGGATTCCTTCAAGCAACTTTTCTCGCTTGTGGATCAACTCGAAATGTGGTTGTATGATGGCCGACTGGATAACGTCGTTCCGGGTGAACCGCTCGTGAACCAAGAAGATTTACAGTCGTTTCTGGACGCGAATTTGGAGCCCGTTCCCGTGTGAGGAAGGATAAGTCAAGAGTCGAGGGCCAGAACAATCAAAAGAAGTTTTCTATCGGTTCTCATGTCCCTGGGGACTCTTCCCCAAGCTGCGATGAGTCTGGCCATCGGCCAACAAATCCAACTCTTGGCTCTCGACTCTCAACTCTGTTCTCGAGCTAATATTTGTCGCACTCGGTCCAATTCGGAATCCGGTCCGCCGTCCCAAGGTTCGATGGGAATCCATCGATCCTTCTGGTGAGTAGCAATCCACCCAGGGTCATCATCGACGAACAAGATCTGGTTCGGCTGTGCGTCCGGAATGAATCGCAGGTCTTTGTGTTCTCCAGACCAATCAATGTATTCCAGACGATTAACGAGGGCCGTAGGAGCATACCCCGTTCGAGCGAGTTTGTCCATGACTTCGCGTGCATCAGCTTCTTCGACGGTGGTGAAGATCACGACTCTCTCGAATCGCTCGAGGCAGAAGGTCAAAAACTTCCAGAGCCCTGGACGAGGTCTCGCTGTCCTCGCTTCGGAGACCAACGTCCGTTCCAAATCAAGAGCAAGTACCTGGACAGTCATGAACGATTCCTAATCAATCATCGAGGCGGAAGCTATCTCCCAGCGAGTCTATTCGCCACGAACTCAGTCGATGTTAACGATCTCACCGCCATTGCGAGTCATCAGCCCCCTGAGGACCTTCGCATCAATCGTCTTGCTAATAGAACGAACAGAGCCGTCCGCAAACAAAACGTTGAAGCCTTGTTTGTGCCCCAGCATTCCTCGCTTGGGATTATTCTTGTCAACCTTGAGATCTTCGGGCTTGGTCCAAATTACAGCGGACTTATCGTCCACATCGACGGCCAAGATCGTGTTGCTCGTTCCATCGCTGATTGTCAGAA
Organism: uncultured Alcaligenaceae bacterium; assembly: GCA_964423615.1. Lineage (GTDB taxonomy): Bacteria > Planctomycetota > Planctomycetia > Gemmatales > Gemmataceae > CAYRFQ01. Next base: position 18,575 of record CAYRFQ010000104.1, read on the forward strand.
TTTTGCAGCCGTCTTTGACTCCAAAGATCGTATTTTTCCCCACGGGAACAAGGTAAGTCGTTTCACCCCGACCGGCAGCCGACCCTGCCCGCCGAAATACTTTCGGCATCTTCGCAATGAGCTTCTTGTTGTGCGGGCTGTCCCACGGTTCGTCAAGTTTGAACTGCTTGTACAACTCATTTTGATTGAGGTAAGGCAGTACATGCACACGCCAACTCAGCAAAGGTTGTTCTTGTTTGTCGAAAGTGGCTGCCGGTGGAAACGTCCCGTGAGTGTCGAGATAGTTGTGCATGGCTAGCCCAATGAGTTTCAAATTGTTCTGACTTTGACTCCGCTTGACCGCTATCTGGAATTTCTTGGCCAAAGGAGCGACCACCGCCACAATGTCTTTCTCCTTAATTGTTAAGACGATCGATTTCTTGACTACTTGGGACTCGACTTGTGCGGCTACTTTCTCGACTCCTGGCAACACCTGCTGCACTCCCTCCGTGCGAATGGCTTCGCTGAGAATCTTCGCAAGCACTTTCTGGAGTTGCCGAGCCGCATTGGGGTTCTTGCTTTCGACTTCGACCTTCACCACGAGTTTGGGGGTTAGCTTCACAGAAAGGACGCCGTAGTGAAAACCGTGCGTCAACGGCTTGACTGACAGACCACCCCATTCTTGGGGAAGTCGTGGGATGACTTCGCTCATCGCACGGCGAACGTTGGCTGGCAACAATAAGACGACCCGAGCCGCGCTCCCTTCCGTTCTGGCAAACGCATCACTGAGGTATTGACTTGGAGCGGACTGCAGCCCCTTGAGGTGTGCCAGCGTGGCTTCATTGTTGGCTATCACGAGACACTTGCGAATCACAGCCGTCTTGACTTTGGGGAGAAATCCGAGGAATGTCTTCAACAACATCGCATCGCGTTCCTCCTTGAGCGGAACCACTGCGTAGGCTGGACTTCGAAACGGGTCTCTATACGAAGCCACGGTGTAGATGTCTTTGATTCCCATCCTCAGAAGTAATTGCCGAGAGGACCCCAGCCGTTTGGACCGTATGGCCTCCAGGACTTTCTTTGTTCCTTCTTCTGCACCATCGAGAAATTTCTCAACAACTTTGACAACAGCCTCCTCGTCGATTTTCTCGATATTGATGTGAGCGACGGCGAGCGTCTGCGGCTCCACGAATGACGAAATTGTCTTGTCGTCCGACAGAAGGTTTGATCGACCTGTCGGAGACACACCTCCCAAGAAACTCTGGCCCATCAATGAGGTTGGAATGAGGCCAACGAATAACACGAACAGAGCAACAAGGTATCGCAGAGAGATCATGATGTTATTTCCTTCGTTTTGATCGATAGGTAGTATCCGGCACACAATAGCGAGTGTCGTTCCTCCACACCTTTGGGCTAGGGTCAACGGAGCGTCAGCACGTATTCCCAAACGGTTCCACGATAGGATTGATTCAACTCACGGTTAACAGGCGGCACATTCGCTATGATCGTTGCCGTCTTGCCTCGCACATCGTAAACGAACGGAGCTTGGGTGTACGGATCGTTGGGTACGGGGACATCTTTGATGTCGGCAAGTTTCTTGGGCCAATGGCCGTGCTCCGCTGCATACATTCGCAGTGCCTCCACGACGCGCAACCCTTGAATCTTACGATCAAGGCGGTAACTGGGCTCCAGCCCTCGACTTAATGCGGGCATAATCATCCCGATGAGAGTTATCGCGAGATCTCCAGCCTCGCGGGCTTTGCGGAGGCGCTGTTCCACCGAATCCATTCCACGGCGAAACTCCGGATACGGCGTCCCATACCATTTCAACGCATCATCCAGATAAGTGTCGTAGGCGTATCCGGAGTACATGAGTACGGCTTGAGTGACGGGCATTGTGTTGACATGTTTGGCTGCGATGCCTTGCTTCAGAAGAAATTCTTTCGCCCGCGGGTACGTCCCTGCGGCCAGAAATGACAAACCCATCTTCCCGAACCATTTTTGAGAAATAGATGCTTTGTCTTTCCCCGGGAACAACAAGGAAGCGGCTTCGGTATACTTTTTGACGACGTCATCCAATTCGGATTGGCTCAGCGCTCGTTTCTCAAGTTGGTCTCGCATGTCTCGGAAGTTGGGAAAGAATTGTTCCGCGAGTAACTTTTCTCCATCGGCTGCTTTTCCCATGTCGATGAGTGGTTGAGGTAACTGTGTCAAAGCCCAGTACATATTCGGAGAATCCGGCCGAGAAATGAGCTGCTCGACTTCTTGGATCGCGATGGAAGCGAGAGCTGCCGCAACGAGTCCTTGGATGAGAGTCGGTCCTTCGTTGACGTGCCGAGATAACTGAAAGGCCGTTCGCAAGGTTCGGATGGCCTCGCTGTACTTCTTCTCAGCCATTTGGTACCGGGCTCGCACTTGGAGGAGGACGATGAGCCTGCGGGTACTTTGGAGTTCAGGGAGTAAAGCACCGAAACCGTCCTCGCGTATCCTTTCTCGCGCGCGCCAATCACAATATTTCGAAAAGGCTCCTCGTTCGATGGCCCGGAATGCAAACGTCGGAGTGATTTGGAGGATCTCCTTGGGCGGCATCTTGTCCGTGTTTTCCCACCCACGGAGAAGTTCATCGATCCGTTTCGTGGCGTTCACGCCACCTCTGGCTCCGGGAGTCAATGCCAGGAGGTAGTGCTGGGCAGCATTTCCTGAATTCCTCTCCGTGATCGTCGGAAGAAGACGATACCGCAGCGCCGGACGAGGGGCTTTCGCCGGTGACACGGTTAAGTTCAGACTCCTGGTTCGGACGAGGTTTTTGCTTCCAGGAGGGGGGAAAAACTCCTTCGTCACGACTTGACCGTAAGTTATCTCGATGCTGGCCATGATGACACAAAGCGTCAAGAGAAACCGAACATGCATTGTTAGAACTCCTTCACGAAACGAACAGACTGTTGACACTACTTGGGCGCACACTCGCCTCGCAGAACCCAGAGCGTTCTTGGAAGTAGATGCCGCATTTGTTGGTTGTTTTCTGGACGGTGTAGATCGTGTTGGCTGTTTTCGTTCGAAGCGAACTTCGCAGCCGCTGCGTCAGAACGAATGCCTCTTGCCTAATAGCCTTTCTCGCATTTGCTGCAAAGGCTGCGGAGGTCCCGCTGGTCCAGTCCCAACCGAAGTCGGCGGAGGCAAGGCACCCACCCCAAACCGCAGAGCCTGGTCGCGGAGATGGAAATAACCGGTTGTTGGTTTGGAAGTCATCCCAAGATATAACAGAACGGAAATCGGAGGAATCTGGGGAGTCCACTCGGGCTCCGAAGTGACCGAAGAACCATCCCGAGTTCGAGGAGCAGGACTTGATACGTCTTCTTGTTGCAAGGGAAGGTGAACTCCCTTTTGTTTCTCTGGATGTGGAACGGGCAACTCGGGTGAGTCCGTTCTGGTGGGCACGTAGACGACTCGTGGAGGCGGAGCTTTCGGGAGGAGAAACGTGTACGTCCCGACGACGCCCAAAAGAACCCCTACGATCCCACCGATGGCTCCGACTTTCCAACTGCGAGAACGTCCGGAAGCTTTCCCGGCTTCGAAAAAAATCGTTTCCCGATCGATGGTCGGAGGTGAAGGTTGAAGTTTTCGCAGAATGGCTTCCACGGAACTCAAGACAGATCTTCGCGAAACGTCGGGGTCGGAGTGGTCTGACATGTCGATTCCAGCCTGTCGCGGAGCGACTCAATTCCAGCAAGGTAGCGGCGGTGTGCCGTGCTCGAAGAACAACGAACGGTCCGGGCAATTTCTTGAAACGTCAACCCGCCCCACACGTGCGCGACGATGACTTCGCGCTGTTCGACGGGAAGGTTTCGTAACGCTCGTGTTGCTTCTTCGGCGTCCACGCCATTCGTATCCGGAGGAACGAACCACGTCTCTGACTCACTGGCTACTCGTTGTTCGCGTCGTTTTCGACGTCGGTCGGCACGTGCTTCATTGATGGCACGATTGCGAACGACGCGGTATAACCAGGCAACGGGATTGTCCGGAGTCGTTGTCTGTGCAAAAAGCTTGATGAAGGCTTCCTGCACGACATCTTCGGGGACAGTACACCACTGCTTTGCAAACAGGACCAGCGCGGGGGCGTGACTATCCAGCAACTTTGCAAGAGAGTTTGTTCCCATTACCCCTATGACAACACGAGCGGGATTTCATCCCACAGAAATTTCAGATTTTTTCCCAGAAAGATAGTCATGGACGCCACGTTGATTTCCTCGATCACTCCTCTTGGAGACCAAGCCGCGTTGGTGAGTTGCCCCAACGAAGAGGCTGCCCTGACCGTAACTCAGGCTATCCGCACTCTGGGCGTCTCGTGGTTGATCGACGTGGTGCAGGCCTATACAACGGTGGCAGTGTACTTCGACCTGGGCCAAATCCGGTTTGCAGATGTCTCGACGACGCTCGCAAACATCCAGCCTGCCAAACAATCGACGCAACCCAGACGATCGCACATAATTCCCTGTTGTTACGACTTCGAATTAGACCTCAAGCGAGTTTGTGACCACACAGGGCTCAATACTGAGGACGTTATCCGGTTGCACACGGGCTGCGAATACACCGTTTACGCCATTGGATTTTGTCCAGGATTTCCCTACCTCGGATACCTCCCGGCGGAACTCACCGGACTCCCGCGTTTAGAACGTCCGAGAGTCCGGGTCGAGGCCGGGACCGTGGGGCTCACCGGGAGACAGACCGGGATCTATACATTGGACCGTCCAGGGGGGTGGAATTTGATCGGCAAAACGCCACTGGAGTTGGTGAATGTCGCCGACGAATATTTCCCACTTCGGGTCGGAGATAGAGTACGTTTCCAGCGAATTGATGAAGCCGAGTTTGCAAAGCTGAAGGGAGAACGGCTTTTGGTCGTAGACTGATCGCGAGTTCGGAAGGCTTCACTGTTTCAAGCACACGCAAGCTGCATGTGTTTTTGGCTGCAGACCTGCTGGCAACTCAACACGAAACGGCCCACGACTCGTAAACACACTCCCCACGCCATCGGATCGAAGTGATAGACAAGCGTAAATCGTTCCAATAGGAAATGAAAGCTTGCGAGAGGTGTCGTTGCGCTTTATTGTGGAAATGTTGAAAAAACGAACCGGGACCGCCCCCAATGTCCCAGCCAAGCGGCCCGGCTCGCGAACACCGTTATGGTGCTTATTGAATGGTACCCTCTTAACACCAACTGGTCAATAGTACACTATATGATTGTCTGGTTTTTTTGACATAATTCCGACGTACCAATCGTACTTTGACTCTAACTTGCTCATTTTCCTGCAGTCCAACAAACCGAGTCAGTCCCAGAGCACTCGCAGCGGCACCTCACAAATTCATCCAGAGAAGGAATCACTGGAATCAACATGGATCGTTCGTCTGACCAACTCTTTGCTTCGAATTCGTTTGTTGATTTTGGTCCGAACTTTTTGATGCCTTTTGCGCCACGCCCTCCCGTCGAACAAATCGAAGGAGCCGATAAACAGAAACTGCGAGAACAGCTACGACACCACGGCCCAAAAAAGTCCGGCGTATATGGAATGATCAATCCTCACGGAGACGTCATCTACGTCGGCAAGGCGAAAAATTTGCGGACGCGGCTGATGAACTATTTCCAACCTTCCAGCGCCAAGTCCAAATCCGGACGAATCATCGCAAGCACCGTCCGTATTGTTTGGGAAATCAGTCCAACGGAGTTTGCTGCTCTCCACCGAGAACTCGAATTGATCCGCCGTTGGCGCCCTCGGTTCAACGTCAAGGGACAGCCCAACAACGGCAGAAGACCCATCTACCTTTGTCTGGGACGCAAACCAGCACCGTATGTTTTCCTCGCGAAGAAGCCACCCAAAGACGTACTTGCCTCCTATGGGCCTGTGCCCACTGGTAAGTTGGCCAAGGAAGCCGTCCGGAGAATCAACGACTACTTCCGTCTGCGTGACTGTCCTCAATCTCAAACGATGCATTTCGCCGACCAGGGAGAACTGTTCCCCATCGAATACTCCCCCGGTTGCATTCGTTACGACCTCGGGACGTGTTCGGGGCCGTGTGCCGCCGAGTGTACCCGACGAGACTATTTCGAACAGGTGCGGTCGGCAAAGCGATTCCTCGAAGGCCAGGATACGTCCGCGTTGAATGCACTTCTCGAACAGATCGAACACGCGGCGACGGAGCAAAAGTACGAGCGAGCTTCCGCGCTCCGAGACAAACTGGTAGTGTTGCAATGGGTCTACGATCAACTCACACAAATGCGAAAGATGAAGGCTGCGGGTTCGTTCATCTATCCCCTGAGAGGCGACGATGGGAAGACGCTCTGGTATTTGATCCACCAGGGACAAACCGTGGCTGCGATTCCCTTCCCCAGCGACGAGACAACTCGACAACAAACCACCAAACTCATTGAGAATGTCTACGCGGGTCGCGACATGGGGACCAGGCAACAACGGCAAGCCCGACGCGATAGCATTTTGCTCGTCGCGTCGTGGTTCCGAAGCCACCCCGAAGAGATGTTGAACGTGATTTCGCCTGTTGGAGCCCTGAAGGTTCTTGAGCAAGAAAAGGTCAAGGTTTCTTCGTGATGGAGAATAATGACTGTCCAATTTTTTTGTAGAGTAATTGCCAAATCTTGAACCCCCGATCTCCTTCAGGCCAACATCCCCTCAACTTTCCGACAAAAACCGGTCCAAAACTGCACCAAACCTGCGCTAAAACTGCACCAAACCTGCGCTAACCTTGTAGTAAACCTGGGCTGACCTGGAGCTTGCGACCATGGCACACACCACAACAGCCATATCCGAACTCAGCGTGAATCGCGACAATCAACCGCAAAGCCCACTTGTCAGCACTTCATCCATTCCGGCGTAACCGGCCTCCAAACCACTCGCCATGGGAGATGCAAGAACAGCATCTCGAGCTTCGGTCGAGGAATAGCGGACCGTCATGGCGGCAGTCGTTTTACCGTCTTTCTCGGAAAGAACCGTCGTGACGAGAGTTTCGCCCCCCGTCCAATCCTCGTCAAACAGTTCCACGGCCACAATTCGTTCGGGCGCAACAATCTCGCGAAAGGTACCTCCCATTCCCATATCGGGCCCGCCGTCCTTTCGCCACACATACCGATATTGGCCTCCCACTCGCAGGTCGACCTCACACACCACCATCGACCATCCCGGTGGTCCGAGTAACCAAGGTCGGAGTATTTCGGGCTTCGTGAGCGCCTCGAAGACCAACGGTCGAGCAGCTTGGAAGGCGCGTGTGATCACAATCTCCTGATCGCCTTGCGGGTAGATTTCGAGAAAGCCGACCTTGGTTGTGGAGGTCGTGGTCGTCGGATTGTTCGTTCCGTCAGTCATTGACTTGTTCCTTGTTTGGAAGTCCGTTCAGGTAATCGGCGAGCCGGTCAAAATTCCCTTCCCAGGCTTGGCGATATTGCTCGATCCATTCGGAGACTTCTTTGAGCCCCGCAGGCTGCAAACGGCACGGACGGCGTTGCGCATCCCGGCTTCGTGTGATCAAACACGCTTCTTCCAGCACCTTCAGATGTTTGGAGATTGCCGGTAAGCTCTTGTCGAACGGTTCTGCCAGTTCCGAAACCGTCGCTTCTCCCGAAGCCAACTTCGCCAGAATCTCCCGGCGAGTTGGGTCGGCCAAGGCTGCAAAAGTCCGGCTGAGGGGATCAATCGCCTTCATAATTTACCTGTTAGTTAATTAACTTCCTGGTAAAATATGCTCCACCAAAGCAACCGTCAAGTTCCATCGTGAAAAATGTAGCTTCCGCGAAATGGTGCGACGAACTAATCCCAAAAACACTAACACCAGTTACTATTGAGACCTACGTAGCTAATGAAGCGTCTAACCAGCGAGTCGAAAGTTGAGGCCATTCCCCTTTCGCCCAGGACAGCGAATCAACCCAAGGCGTTTTGTTCTTTTGGCCGAAGGCCAAACTCATCCTCGCCTCGCCAGAATCGCCAGGTACATGATCGTCTTTTGCCAAAGGCCATCGACGACCGTTCCATCAGCCACCCAGCTTTCATTAGGGTGACCGAATGATGTCCATGGCAAACCGAAAATCTCCTCCTCGAGCGCACCCGACGAAACGGGACATCAAATCCATTTCGCGTCCCAGACATCAATAAACCGAGCTACCGCTCACTGCAAAGCCCACTGAGCATGAATTGTGGTTTGCGAACCTGTGTTTATCTTGCCTTCTCCATTTCTCCCTTCGCCTCTACAATCAACATATATGAGTCTCCAGTTCGAAGTCCTCCACACCGACGGCAAGGCCCGCGTGGGCCGAATGCACACAACTCACGGCGTTGTCGACACACCCGTGTTCATGGCTGTCGGTACGCAAGCGACCGTAAAAGGAATCACGACTGCCCAGCTCGAAGCTATCGGCGTGCAAGTCGTCCTTGGAAATACCTATCACTTGGCATTGCGGCCTGGAGACGACCTCATCGCCGAACTCGGCGGGCTCCATAAGTTCATGAAGTGGGATCGCACGATTCTCACCGACAGTGGCGGGTTCCAGATCTACAGCCTCGCCGACTTGCGAAAGATCACCGACGAGGCGGCCGTGTTTCGGTCGCACATCAATGGAGACCTGCTCGAACTGACACCCGAAAAAGCCGTTCAGATCCAAGAAAATCTCGGGTCGGACATCGCCATGGTCCTCGACGAATGTCCACCTTTCGAAACCGATCCCGAATACTGGAAAATCGCCGTCAATCGCACCATCCACTGGGCACGAAGATCCCAGCAGGCCCACACCCGAGACGACCAAGCCCAATTCGCCATCGTCCAGGGTGGCACCGACCTGGATTTGCGAGCGAGGTGTGCCGACGCCCTCGTCGAAATGAATTTTCCTGGTTACGCTCTCGGGGGTTTCAGTGTCGGTGAGACTCCAGCCCAGATGATGACCGCCCTCGAGCCCACCGCCGATCGGCTCCCCAAGCACAAACCCAGATATCTTATGGGCGTAGGCCGTCCACAAGATTTGTTACGGGCCGTCCAAGTAGGCATCGACATGTTCGATTGCGTCATGCCCACTCGCAACGGCCGCAATGCCACGGCCTTCGTGTGGGACGGCGTCCTCAAAATGCGAAACGCAAAACATCGGCGAGATTCGAATCCCCTGGAGTCCCGTTGTCACTGCTATACATGCACTCATTTTTCGCGGGCGTATTTACACCACTTGTTCTTGGCCAACGAGATGCTCGGACCTACGTTGTTGTCTATCCACAACATCGCCTTCTACTACCAGATGTTGGCCGAAGCCCGAACCGCCATCGAAAGACAAGAGTACGAGGAGTTCTGCCGAGTCCATCTTGCGAGATGGGAGCCGGATCTTTAGGATATCTCTTCT
>CAYRFQ010000105.1:0-27154 GCA_964423615.1 uncultured Alcaligenaceae bacterium
TCAATATCTAAGGTCCGATTTCGATAATCTTCGACCTGCGATCCACATAGATATACGGAACGACTATGGCTGCCTCCGATCAGTTCTATCGAAATCAAAAGACACTCAACGTCATCTTCGCGGTCTCGAGTGTTGGTATGCTCTTCAGCATCATGCTGATGTTTTACTTCGACCATAATCGTCCATGGAAGGCCGAACAACGGACCTTTTATGACGTCGAAGAAGCACTCGCTCAACGACTCGCCCTGGAAACGTTGCCTTCCGAGACCGAGTTCCAGGAAGCTGTCGAAACAGTGGAGCAGGCCAAGAAGGATCTTGACCAAGAATCTATCGAGTCTCTGCAAAAGCAAATCGATGATCTGGTGCCTCTCAAGGACAAGGCGAACTTGAAGTACCAAAATCTCAAGGCGACCTTCGACTCCTTGACGAGCTTTTACCACATCGCTGTCGACAAGCACGGGAAAACGAGCAGCGAGGCGCAAGAGCATCGTGAGTCTCTCGAGGAGTTGAGCACGAAATTGGACGTGGCCCAGTCTGAGACCAAGAAGATCACCAACGATATCTTGTTTCTCCAAAAGCAACTGGCGGACAAGCGAGAGCCGTTGACGATGGCCATCACGAATCTGAATAAACTGCACGACAAGTTCGACTCTGCAGTTCGATTGGCGGCCAAGAAACGTTGGGGTGGAGCCCATCTATTTCGAGGGCTGCCTATCTTGGATGGATTTGCTTCGCCTGTCCAAGTCAAGCAGTTCACGATTCGCGACATCCCGATTGACTACAACTTCGCCCACGTCACCCGATTTGATCGATGTATGACGTGTCATTTGGGTATTGGGAAATCTCAATTCACGCGTGAAAACTTGCGTGAGCTGACGGAAGAGCCGTCGACGAACATGCGAATTCGATTTGGGAACGCGGTCAACCGTCTCAAAGCGCGACGAAAAGCGCTTGAAGGAACGGATGCGTTCAAACTCCTCCCCACACCGGAGGATTTGAAGCTGAGCTATTTGAAGAAGTCGTATCTGACGGAAACCCGCATTAACCAGTTCTGTGCCCATCCGCGGCTTGATCTTTATGTTGGCCCCAACAGTCCCCACCCAGCCGAGAAATTTGGCTGCACGTCGTGCCATCGTGGTCAGGGTAGTGGGGTGCAATTCAACCTATCGAGTCACGACCCGGACAACCACCTGCAGCATGTAGAATGGAAAAAGAAATATGGGTGGGACAGAAATCACTATTGGGACTTCCCGATGCTTCCGAAGCGGTTTATTGAAGCATCGTGCGTGAAATGTCACCACGAGATGACCGACCTGATCACGGTGGACAACCGCAACGAAGCTCCGAAATTGCTCCACGGATATAACACTGTTAAGCAAGTTGGGTGTTACGGCTGTCACGACATCAATGGTTGGAAAGAGGGACGACGAATTGGTCCGGACTTGCGACTCGAACCCTCAGTGCCCTACGAAGAACTGAGTAAGGCCGAGAAAGAGAAGATCGATTCGGACCCGAACAACAATCCTGGAAAACTTCGGAAGGTCGGGCCCAGCCTTTACAGGCTTGCCGAGAAGACGAGTGATGAATGGACGGCCAAATGGCTCCGGTCGCCGCGAAGTTTCCGCCCTGATACGAAGATGCCGCATTTTTATGGTTTGAGCAACAACGATGCGAGCTACCTTCCCGAAGACCAAAAAGAGTTTCCGGACACGGAAATTCGGGCCATCACGTATTATCTGTTCCGAGAAAGTGAAAAGCACCTCGAAAGCATCGGGGAGTTGCAAGAGGTTTACAAGAAAGACGCCGGACAGCGAATCGCGGACGAATCTTTGGTCGCTCGTTTGGCCCCCAAGAAACGCCTCGCTCGGGAAGAGAAGGAACAATACGACGAAGCTCGGTCAAGGCTTCGGTTGAGTCAGAAAGAGCCCCAACTGACACGACTCGTTGGGACGGATGAGAAGCAGTGGGCTGAACTCAAGAAGAACGCTCATTTGATCGAAGGTCGCAAACTCTTCACGGAAAAAGGGTGTTTGGCTTGTCACCAGCACGCCTCGACGGCCAAAGGTGGAGAAGAAAAAGCCCAGGTTGACGGAGAAGATCAGACCCTCGAATTTCCTGATGTCAAGAGTGAGGCGGTCTTCGGACCTGACTTGAGTCAAATCAAAGAGAAGTTGGTTTGGATTGACCCGAGCGAAGAGAAGCAGTTTGGTCAGGTCAAGGCCCGCGAAATGGCTCTGGAACGAGCCCGTGTTTGGCTCTCGAACTGGCTCAAGAATCCGAACATTCATAGTGCTCGGACGAAGATGCCGATCGTCCCGATGACCGATCAGGAGAACCTGCATATTGTGGAGTGGCTTCTGGAGCAGGAAGCCACTGGTTTAGGCGTGGTCGATGAGGTGCCCGTTATCGAGGGAGCCTGGACCGCGGTCAAAGTCGCCGAGCCGAAAACCGAAGTTTATTACGACCTTGCGAAAGTGTATCTCAAACGAGTTTTGTCTGCGGATCGTTTGGCAGAGCTTGATGAACACCGGGCCAAGGTGACGCGGGAAAGGCTTGAAGGCTTGAAAAGTAAGGAAGCCGCGTCCCTGGAGGGCGAAGAGGCTATCTTGAATCGACTTCGTATGCTTTCTTACGAACTTCCCCCGGACGAGGGTGCGGCCGTTCGTAACTATGGTTCGTTCGACAAGATCAAGCACTACGTCGGAAAAAAAGCGGTCGGTCGTCTCGGTTGCTATGGCTGTCACGCGATTCCGGGCTTTGACAACGCCAAGTTGATCGGTGTGGGTCTGAATGACTGGGGTAAGAAGGATCCGGAGCGTCTCGCTTTCGAAGATGCTCATGCGTTTGTTAAGTCCCACTACGATGTAACGCCGGCCAAGGTGGATAAGAACGGAAATCCCTATAAACCCAAGTTCGACGAGGTTGCGACGGGTGAGAAGTCGGATTGGACGTGGAAATATCCGTACGAAGAATTCTTCGAAACTCATCTTCATCATCATCATCGGCTCGGGTACTTGCATCAGAAGCTAGTGAACCCAAGGAGCTACGACTACAATCGTGTGCGAGCGTGGGACGATCGTTCTCGAATGCCGAAGTTCAAATTTGCTCGAACGGTTCGTCGGAAGGGCCAATATGTCGAAGATGAGGATGGCAACAAGAAGTGGCAATGGACCGAGGGCGAAGAGGAATTCAAGGCTCGTAGGTGGAAAGCGGAGGCGGATGCCCGAGAAGCTGTGATGACCTTTGTCTTGGGTCTTGTGGCCGAGGAGGTTCCTCCACAACGAATCCATCAGCCCAAGGGGGACGAACTGGCTCGGGTGAAGGGTCGCCAAGTTCTCGAGAAGTATAACTGTGCTGGGTGTCACGTCATTCGGCCAGGGATGTACGAACTCGAGATGGACGAGAAGAAAATAGAAGAGTTTCTGGCGATCCACACGAGCTTCACCAAGAAGAAAGACGACTACAACTTCACGGAACACACCGGGTGGTATGGTCGGGAAAATAGGGGGACGGGGGATACTCGAAAGATGTATGGACTCTTCCAACCTCAACTCAAGGAAGGTAAACTTGTCCCGCATGTGTTCCTGACCGAAGCCTTCCGGTTTAATTACACCGGCAAGGACAAGAACGGGAAGCGTTCTTCCGAAGTCGGAAATGTTCGGACGTCGTTGATCAACTTCCAAATTGACCCGAAAAAGCTCCAGTATCCTCCCCGAAAATTCTTTGAGTCGGATAAGGATATCAAGGCTTACATGAAGTCACCACAGTACGGGAAATATGGTGGCGCGTTCCTCGACCTTCTTGTGAGGCCACCAACGAATCCGGCAGACCCGAGAGAGAAGCCCGGATACCTCATGCAGATGTATCCGAAGTACAAAACTTGGCCGTATGCCGCTTTTGCCGCGCCGCCGTGGTTGATCGGTCAAGGAGCGAGAACGCAACCGGACTGGCTTCACAAGTTCTTGCTGAATCCGTTCCCGGTGCGGGCTGACTTGGTGCTGCGTATGCCGAAGTTCAATATGAGCTCGGAGGAAGCCAAGATTCTGGTCGATTACTTTGCTGCGGTCGAGCGATTGACGAACCCGAGGTCGGAGCTTGAATTCCCTTATCCGAAGATACCGCAAAAAGAGGAGTTCGATGCTACTTACTGGCTCGCCAAGAATAGCGAGTATGTGGACCGGTTGAAGCAGACGAAGGTCGAAGGAACGAATACCACATACTATGATCAACGCTTGAAGCTCTTCCGGCCTATTTGGAAGGACCTGGCGCAAGAGCAACTTGAGGCGTTGAATAGCAAACTGGAGACTGCGAAGCAACAACTCAAGAAGGCTGACCAAGCCATCGAGGCCAACAAGGCGGAAGTTCAAAAGTATCAAAAGGAATATCTTGGTTTTGGTCAGGACGACAAACTGTCCGATGAGCAAAAGAAAAAGAAACAAGCAGCTCTGAAGAAGTTGACGGAGGCGAGCACACGATCCGGTGAGTTTTTCACGGCCAAGGCCGAATGGACCACAGAAAAACAACGTCTCGAGAAAGTTCTGAAGGATGAGAGTGAGGCGAAGATCGTGGCCGAATTCGAAGAAAAATGGAACACTCAGAACGCTTATATCGTCGACAGTTATCGCCTGGTCGGTGCGGATCGGAAAAATCTTTGTGTGCAATGCCATCAAGTTGGTAAGATTATACCACAGAAAGACGTGGGCAAAGGCCCGCCTCTTTTCCACGCCAACGAACGGCTTCGGCCCGACTGGACGAAGCGGTGGATTGCCAACCCCATGCGAATATTCCCGCACTCGGTAATGCCCGCCTACTTCCCGAAAGACAAGAACAATCAGTACCAGCAATGGTTTGTGGGAAGCGCGAGAGAGCAAGTCGATGCTACCCGTGATTTTCTGATGGTTTACGATCGGGCCCTTCAGTTGCCGACGAACCGGAAGTTGGTGGAGGTTTATCGCCAACCCAGCCAAATTTCCATTACGAAAAAGGGAGGCTAGTGATGAAAGCCGCAACCGCCCTCTTCCTTGTGCCCGCGTTTGTGATCTCACTTGCTTTGTTCGACGCTCGTGCGGTTCATGCCCAGAGTAGTCTTGAAGTTACTGTTGTCGTCAAGCCAGGGAAAAATTTTCCCAAGCGTAAGGTTTTAAAAATTCCCGCGAACATGGCAGCAGCTTGCGGGAAGGTTCCTGGGGACGACTGGGTCGTTGATGCCAAAACTCGTGGCGTCAAGTGGGTCGCAGTCTTCCTCAAACCAAGTGCCAAGAATGGAAAGATCAAAGTCGCGCCGAAAGCAGCTGCAGCTGATCTGAAAAAAGTAATCATTGATCAACCGGCTTGTCGGTTCATCCCGCACATGACGACGATGACCGAAGGAGCTGTTCTGGTTGCGAAGAATAGCTCGACGATTTTGCACAACTTCAAATACGGCCAACCGTTTAATCCGAGGCAAATTAGTGGCAACGTTGCTATCGTTGGTGGTCTATCGGTCAACATCACCGGTGCTGTCGCCGACGATTCTTTGCCCATCAACATCGAATGTAATATTCACCCATGGATGCGTGGTTATCTCTGGGTTCTGGATCATCCGTATCACGCGGTCACGGATGAAAAGGGAGTTGTCACACTCAAGCATGTCCCTGCGGGGCGATATCGTGTGATGGCTTACCACGGAGCCACTGGATGGGTTGGTGGAGAGAAGGGAGCCAAGGGCTACCCAATTACAGTTGGTGCCACGGGCACTACGAAGCTGAAACTTGAGATTACCCCCTGATCGGGCTTAGGCCCAGATTGGGTCCATCGTAGAAGTGGTATTTTGTGCGGGCGAATGAAAAGGGGAAGTTCTCCAAGTTTGAGAGGCTTACCCATTTCATTCGTCCGTTTTTTTCGTAATTACGAACATCACAACTGTGACGCCAGGGAACGTCTGGAGTGTTTTGCATCAGAGTGTAGCGGTCAGCCTTTACGCCAACTTCCGCTCCGAAGGGAGCGAGGAAGTTGGAAAACGGAACCCAAGTATGGACGATTGCTACAGCCGTTGGCAAAGTGTTTTCAGGCGCCGGAGGCTCTGCTAACTTGAGAGGTATCCATGGACCGTTGGTTGCGACTTTGTGCGGTTTTCGTTGTATTTCCTGCAATCGCTTTCGTAGGGCTTGGTTGCGGCAACCGGGTCGAGGTTGAGCCCGAGTACCCTCCGGGCGGTGGCGTGGTGGCGGATTTGGGAGGAAAGCCGACCCCGAAGAATGTCATCCAGGCAAAATCGCGTGGGATGATTACGGGACAGATCACGTTCGCAGGTGAAATTCCCCCTTACTCGATGATGGATGCCCTGAAGAACAGCGATCCCGTTTGTAAATGCGCTAGTTTGCCGCAAGACTCTGAAGAATTCAAACGGCATACCCAGAATCAACAATGGCTGATCGATCCGGAGACCAAAGGACTTTCGGACGTCATCGTTTACGTGCAGCCGAAAGCGTCGAACACAGTCTTTCTTGTGACCGATGAAGAGGCGAACTTTGAGGTTCCGAAGGAACTGGCCAAAAAATTGGACAAGAAAATTGTCGATGCTGCCAAGAAGGAGTTCGCCGCACGCAAGGTTACTTTGCTCACGCAACCGCACTGTGTTTACGAACCCCATGCTTTTGTTCTGTTCCCGATGTACCACAAACCCGATCCCGAATTCGGGGCGGTGCTGTCGCCAACCCAACAAATCTTCACGGTCACGAGCACTGCAGCGACGAAACATAACACCCAATACAAAGGCGCAGGGGCGACTTCGGGGACTGTGAATCCAACCCGGAAGGAACCGGTGACCCTCAACAGTCCTGATGAAGTGAACATTCCGCCACAAAGCACACCGGTTACATTTGGATGCAACATCCACGCCTGGATGGATGGGAAAGCGATCGTACTCTCGCATCCGTATGCAGCAAGGACGGATAACAAAGGCAGGTTTGTTTTGCCGCTTGTTCCGGCTGGAGAGGATTTGCAATTGCTGGTTTGGCATGATGGCGTTGGTGGCTTCTTGAATCAGGGAGATTTTCGAGGAGACAAGGGGAAGGACATCAAGCTGAAAGCAAACGAAATCGTGGAGCTCAATTTGCAGATCAGTAAGTAGTCGACGAAGAAACATAGTCTCCAGGCTAGAGGTCCGGCCAAAGAAACAGTCGGGCCTTCGGCCTTCAAGAACCATCTTGTGGTTTAGTTCGAGTGCCGAAACAGGAGCGCGGGGTCGATACTCCATTGGAGCGGTTCTTGGTTGTGTTAGGTTCGGTTCGAAGTCGCGTTTGTCCTGGTTCTTTCGTTCCGTGGATTCACTTCCTCGCTTTGGATCTGACGCCGCTACGCGGCTGAAAGAACCAAGGCGAACGCGACAATCACTGATCCGACAACACAAGCGGGATTCGAAAACCGAAAACGCTGTAATAAAGGCAAACGGGAAAGACTCTAGAAGAGCAGAGCCGTCTGCGGACACTGAGCGGATTCGATTTCCTATGGTTTGCGACTGTTGACCTACTCCGGGCTGATGGACGTGGTTACAATTTGTCTTTGCTTGTAGCTTATCCGACAAGATAAAACACAGTTTTGCGGGATGGAAACCGCTTCGCGGATGTTCCTTTTGATGAGAGTCTTTTTTGGTATGCTCTCGTCGCTGCGTTCCTTGCCACGTCCATTCGCAAAACCGCTCCATCTGATCAAATCACCATGGCCAACAACGAAAAAGCCAACTTATACCGCCAGATCGTGACCGAGGCCGATCTGGCCACCATTCTCGAACGCATGCAGCTGCATGGGTTTTGGCCCAAGGATTTGGGTCTTCCCGTCGATCCTCAGGAGGAAGCTGCCGAACGGCAACGAATTCAAAACGAACTACGGCAACTCCGAGACACGTATTCGGTCTCGAAAAACTGGAAAAAGTTACTCAGCGACGAACGGAAACGGCGGTGGCAGGAGAGCAAGCAACGTCGGGCCAAGGCGAAAGAAGAAAGGCTGCTCCGTTTGCAGCAACGCCGCGAAGAGTGGGAAGCGTTTAAGAGTTCTACCATCGTTCATGCGGGAGTCGGGGTCAGTGCGGGATTGCAGCACGTCCAGAGTGATGTGGAGGCTCTGTCGGGGCGTGAGTTGCCGGTCATGCACTCGGGCGCGGATGTGGCTGAACGGCTGGGAATGAAGTTGAGGGCGTTGCGGTGGCTTACGTATCACCGTCGTGGAGCGACGGTTGTTCATTATCATCGGTTCAGCATAGCCAAGAAAAGCGGTGGTGTTCGTTTCATCTCGGCACCGAAACCGGCCCTCGCGCATGCACAACGTTGGATTCTTGAGAACGTTCTGGAACGACTCGAAGTCGATTCGCATGCCCACGGGTTCGTCCGTGCTCGATCGATCGTATCGAATGCGACTCCCCATGTTGGCAAGGAAGTCGTGATCAACCTCGACCTGAAAAACTTTTTCCCATCGATCACGTTTCGGCGGGTGCAAGGGTTGTTTCGGAGTCTTGGGTATAGCGATCATGTGGCGACTGTGTTGGGGTTGTTGTGTACGGAGCCTCCACGAGTTGGTGCGGAGGTCGATGGAAAGGTTTATTTCGTTGCTCTGGGGGAACGAGTCTTGCCGCAAGGAGCTTGCACGAGTCCCGCCATCACGAATGCTCTTTGTCGCCGATTGGACCGACGACTGGCTGGTTTGGCTCGGAAGCATCAGTTCGAGTACACTCGTTATGCCGATGACCTCACTTTCTCCGGAGATGAAGCCCGAGTCGTTGGTCGTCTTCTGAAGAGCACCCGCTCGATTTTGGAGGAAGAAGGTTTTACGGAACATCCTTCGAAAACGCGGGTAATGCGTCGGTCTCGACGGCAAGAAGTCACCGGCGTGACTGTAAATGCCCGCCCAACGATATCACGCAAGGAGTATCGTCAACTCAAGGCAACTCTTCATAACGTTGCCAAGAACGGGCTAGAAAGTCAGAATCGTGAAGAACGTCCGAACTTTGCGGGGTACCTGAAAGGACGTGTCGAGTTCTTTTGTATGGTCGACCCTGAGCGAGCCACCAAGTTGCGTTCACTCTTGGAGCAGGCACTGGGTGCTGAGTGAGCAGACCAAGAAGGCAATACAAAGGCGAAGGTGCGTTCGGAACGGCTTTGGTCAGATTTGCATTGCTGGGGAGTTGAAGTACTGGGTTCTTTCTCTTTCGGGTCGTCTATTTCTCATCTTGCGTTTCCTGAGCGTTTTTCAATCGGCGGACAGCCTGTCGAAATCGTCTATCTTTGGGAGCAAGTGTCGCCGCCTTCTGGTAGGCTTTCAAGGCACTGGGGAGATCGCCAACTTCTTCGTATCGAATACCCATCCAGTACCAATGTTCTTCGTTTTTGTCGTAGATATTCAAGGCTTTCTCACCCCACTCAATGGCTTTCTGGGGATCAGTGATTTTATGTTTGTCGGCGAGTGATAGATATTGGGAAGCAAGGATTTTTTGATAGTCCTCGTTCGTTGGGGCTTGTTCGACAGCCTTTTCGAGGGCTTCCCGAGACTTGTCGGGTTGGTCCATTCGCTTGAGGGCCACAAAGAGGTTATACCACCATCGGGAACGGCTCGGATCGACTGCCAAAGCATCTCGGTAATAGCGAGCAGCCGTTTCATTGCGACCGCGGACGAGTTGTTGATAGGCGTAATAGGCGATGTCTTTTCCGGCTTGTCTGTCGAAGTTGACTTGGGCGCGAAATACGCTTCCTGCGAGTAGCACCGATGTAGTCAAAAACCCGATCGCTGTCCCATAAGCTACCCGAAGCCCACCTCGTCGGGCGATCATCAATCCGGTGAACACTCCAAGGATCAATCCCATGCCGTGGGCAACATTTCCAACGTGCAAGACTTGGAGCCATGTCAGAATGCAACACAACACGAACCAAGCAAGGAAGAGAAGGGTCGTTATGGGATCGACCGCTCCTTCGAACCGTTCGTCTTCGCGGGACAAGATGTAGAGCATCCCGAACAACCCGTACCCGACTCCACTCAATCCAACCCCGCCTCGGTAGATGGCGTACTCGGCGGCCGACGACCCGACGGCGAACAGGAGTAACAACAAAGCGGTTTTCCACTGGCCGAACACCTTCTCGACCAACGTCCCAAACACCCAAAGCCAGTACAAGTTGAACACGATGTGCATGAGGTTGATGTGCGGCAACGCCGAAGTCACGAACCGCCACGGTTGGCCTCGCCAGGCGAGGAAGTTCATTGTGAGTAAGCTTACGTCCAACGTTCCTGCCCAAAACGGGGGGAGACGGTCACTTTGCCACCAGACGAGTGTGACAAGAATGGCCGAGAGCCCGACAATGCTTGTGACTGGAAATCGGTACCAGGTTTTGAGATGTGGCGGAGAACGCATACAGTCTGGGAGCTCTTGAAAGGCAATTTAGTGGCAAAATGACGATAAGAATTGGGAGGGTTTTGTTGAGCTATAAAATCATGCTTTATTATACAATATCCAAGACTCTCGGTGTGCTTACTTTGATTGCACGTCGCATCCAAAAGGCACTGACAACGGCGCCAAGGGCACGCAACTATTTCGATCTGTTGCTTGTCTCAGTGGTCTTTGGTGTACTTGTTGTACCTTTTGGTTTGTGGACGGGTTTCCTCGAAATCAGTGGCCCGCAGGATTCACTTGGAATTCTGATGGCCTACAGCCTTGTGGCGTTCGTGTTGCCGGCAACTGCGGAAGAGTTGGTCTTCCGAGTTGTGTTGTTACCGCACAAGGACGAAAAGGTCTCCTTGCGTGCAAAAGTCCTTTGGACGGTTTTAGCCCTAATTGTATTCGTGATGTGGCATCCGGTGAATGCGTATTTTTTTCTTCCGTGGACTCGTTCGCTCTTTTATCGTTGGGATTTTTTGGTCGCTGCAGCATTTCTTGGGTTTGCGGCCACTGTATTGTACTTCCGAAGTGGTTCGATCTGGCCGGGAGTGATCTTCCATTGGGCTGTCGTTGTCGGGTGGAAGATGGGTTGTGGGGGTCGGGTGATTACTTTTGGAGAACCGGTCGGGTGAACGGGAATGGCTTGAACTCAGACACGACGTCTGATACGTTGGAACGCCGATCATTCGCATCCTGGAGGACCCCACCATGAACGTCACCTCGTGCCCATTCTTGTTCTGCGCTCTCGCCTTCCTGGCGCAGCCCCTGTCCGTCTCCTATGCCCAGAACTTCGTTCCGCCCGAAGGTTCCGGATACGTCAACGTCAAGACCGATTGCGGAGCCAAGGGCGACGGCAAGACGGACGACACGCAGGCACTCAAGGCGATCCTCGAACGGGGCAAGAACGACCGACATCCGAAATTCGGCGCGGCCCGTGAAATCTATTTTCCCGATGGTGTCTATTTGATCAGCGAGCCACTCATCATCGGCGACAAGAAAAAGATCCTGATGGGCCAAAGCCGCGATGGCGTCGTCATCAAGCTCAAAGACAACTCGCCGGCTTTTCAAGACCCCAAGAAACCGAAGGCGATTCTGGATTACACGAAATACAAGGGATGGTTTTTTGCCCAAAACTTCGGCCAACGAATCTACAACATCACGTTCGACGTTGGCGCGGGAAATCCTGGTGCCATTGGGCTTCGCTATCATACCAACAACAGCGGTGACGTGTATAACGTGCGGATTCGGTCGAGTGATCCCAAGAAAGTCGGTGCGATCGGTCTGGCCCTGGAAGGGGGACCTGGTCCCGGACTGATTCACAATGTCACGATCGACGGGTTTGACATCGGCATTAACTTTCCTGGGTCACTCCACAGCCTGTCGTTCAGTCGAATCGCCATGAAGGATCAACGTGAAGTGGGGATGTGGGTGCGCGGCAACACGGCCTCGATCGAGACACTCACCAGCCAAAACAAGGTCCCCGCGTTGCGGGTTTCGGGTGGACATGTGGCGATGACTGCGGCGATTCTGCTTGGCGGCGACTCCGAGAACTCAGCGATCGAACTCAGGGACGGAAGGTTCTTCGCCCGGAATATCAGCACCAAAGGCTATGGATCGGTCATCGTTGACCCGGAAAACG
This sequence comes from uncultured Alcaligenaceae bacterium, assembly GCA_964423615.1. GTDB lineage: Bacteria > Planctomycetota > Planctomycetia > Gemmatales > Gemmataceae > CAYRFQ01. Next base: position 12,039 of record CAYRFQ010000105.1, read on the forward strand.
CTACAGTCCAAGGGCCAAAGGTCGATCAGTATGTTTGGCCGAAGGCTCACAGCCTCTTTGACGACCCGCCCAAGAAATCACTCAACTTGCGCATCGAGCACCCACCAGAAATGAAGTTGTCCGGGGTGGAGTGGAAGCTGGTTGTCCCGAGCGGAAAGGACCTCACCAAGCCGCTCCAAAGGGCCATTGACGACGGACACGAATATATCTTCGTTTCGTGTGCGAAGTTTGGCGAGATTCGCGACACCATACACGTCCGCAACAAGGTCAAGGTCATCATGGGAGCACCGATGCGGTTTCGTTCGGTCGGCTTTCAACGAACAAGGGCCGAGAGCTTGCGACCGCTGAAACTCGTCAAACCAAAAAATCAGAAGCCGCTGTGGCGAATCGAGGACGGAGCTTCACCAGTCGTCATGATCAAGGGAATGGCCGACACTTACGGAAGTGCCGGTTGGGGTGTCGATCACGCGTCCAAACGAACACTGGTGTTGTGGGCGGCTGGTGGGCGATACGTCAACACGGTCACTGGCGGCAAGGTGTTCTTCGTCGACGCTGGACCACGCGCGGGTTCGGTCATTCAAGGGCCGCAGAAGGCGTGGTCGTGGTCGGCCAACCCCGAGTCCTACGTGCACCAATCGTCCATTCTAAATCTTGGTGCGATACTCTGGCTCCTCGGCATCAAGACGGAAAAAGACCGCACGGTGGTGACGACCAAGGACGGCGGTTACACCGAGTTGATAGGTGGATTACTTTTCAAGAACCGCGAACGTGTGGGGCCTGCCCCCGCTTTCGTGAATGAGAATTCGCACATATCTCTTTCGTATCGCATCACTCGGTTGCCCTATCAGCAGCACGTCATCGAGACACGCGGCAAGGTCAAGAAGGAGATGCCGTTCCGCGGCCCTGGGTGGCACATGCCACTGTACACCGGCTACACGAAGGCCGCTCCGGAGGAACACTACGTACCAGACGCGACAAGTTTAGTAGTTCCAGGGTCGGCAAGTCTGCCGTTGGCCGGAGAGCCGGTCACGCTCAAAGGGATTCGGTACGTCGGCAAGGGAAAAGTTACCGACGCGAAGCTTTTCGTTCGCAAAGTAGGTCAGTCGAAGTTTAAAGCCCTTCCACTGGCGGGCCAAGGAGACAACGGTTATCGAGTCACGATTCCAGCGACGATTACCGAGCAACCTTTCGAGTATTATGTCCAGATCGTTCTCGACGGAAGGAAAACGATAGCCCAACCGCCGACCGGAGCCGTGAACGCCGTCCGCGTCAGTCCTGACGCCAAAGCTCCTGTTTTGACTGGGGTTCCGGAAGTCGTCGTGGCAAAAAACTACGCGGTTGCCTTGAAGTGGAAACCGGCAATCGATGACACCGGTGTGTCCTTTTACCGTCTGGTGCGGGTGAGTGATCCCAAGAAGAAACCGACCGATGGTAACATGCTCGCACAACTCTCGGCGAAAGAACTGACGTTCCGAGACAAGGCGCCGCCAGCCGGAAGAACGATTTACTACGGTGTGCAACCGGTCGATAAAGCTGGCCGCAACGGAGAGTGGAAGTTCGTCAAGGTCGCAGTGCCCAGGAATATTCCGCCCGAGGTCACGGTGCAGCTCACGGCGACGGCCGTTGGTAGTCATGTCCACTTGAAGTGGTCGGGCGAACTGGAACCCGACGTCACGACGATCGAACTTCTCCGTGGGGAAGGAAAGGACGGCGAGTTGAAGCTCCTTCAGACCATCGAGGATCTGAAGACCCATCGGGTCATCGACAAGACCACGGAGGGCGAGAAGAAATATTGCTACGCCCTGAGGTTGAAAGATTCTGGAGGGCTCACGAGCCGACCTTCGCCCGCACAATTGGTCAAGGCCAGTCTTTTTATCAAGAGGATTAACTGTGGTGGCAAGAAAGTCGTCGGTGAAGACGGCGTGGAGTGGGAGGCCGATACCAAGTCCATCGGTGGGACAGGGCGCTGGTCCACCGACAAGAAGATCGCTGGCGTAAGCAATGCACTCCAAGCCATCTACCAAAGCGAACGCTGGGCCAACTACGGGCTCGTATTCACGTTCGACGTGAAGCCCGGAAAATACGAGGTCGTGCTGCACCTGGCCGAGACGAACAAGGTCTTTTCGAAAAAGGGAGCTCGAACCTACGACCTCGAGATCAACGGCCAGAAGCACCACAAGGGGGTCGATGTCTTTGCCAAAGTCGGAGCGTTCCAAGGGTATCCGCTCGTTACCCCTGTGGAGATCAAGGGGGGACGGATGCGAGTCGTTTTGCGAAAGCGGAATGCTGGTCCGTCAATAAAGGGAATTGAGGTACGTGGAGTGAGTGCGAAGTAGGGCAAGTGGCCATGATTCTGGTGAGAAGGTCGATTGTCGAGGAAAGTGATGTTCGATTGTGTTGGGCCAATGTTATCTTCTGACGACCGTGGCTACAGTCCGTCGCCGCTCCGGAGTTGTGTCAGGAATTTCCTTACAAAACACCCCCAGTTTCTCCCGGTGGTGCAAGTCTCTTCGGAAGCGTATCTTAATAAACATTGAGGTTCTTACATCTACGGAACCAACGGTGCAGGACCCTCAGGACGAGAAATGGAATTGCGTCGGGTTTCTGGGCATGTTCTTGGTCGAGCGTTCGATTGGATACGTTTGGTGGGAGTGATGATTTAGCAAGTCAGTGTGTGGCGTCAAATCAACCCACGACACTCAGCTTACCTGGCCATTGTGACCAGGCTACGATGAGGTTGGCCTTGGGTGGACGGATAAATGAGTGTCGTGTTTGTTGTGGTTCTTTGGGTTCCGTGGGTTTGCACTCATGGCTAGGATCTATCGCTCCCTCGGAGCTTACAAACCAAAACGCGACTCTTGGTTCGCCGACTACCCAAGGCCAAAAGAAAACAACGATTCGGATTGATTCGCCGTCTTGGGCGAAAGGCGCACATCTTTAGCTTTCAACTGGCTCGTCAGACGCTTCATTACCTGCGCGGGTCTCAATAAGTGATGCACCGGAGAACCAATAGAAACCATAATGGAGCATGGAATGAAACGAACACTACTCATTGCCGAGGCAGATCACGATTTGTGTGGCCTCTACCAACGTTATTTTACCTTGCAGGGTTACTCCGTGGAGACTGTCCACGATGGGTTGGAATGCGTCGGCAGGCTCAGTGAAATCCGGCCCGATCTGCTGATCTTGGGATGGGAACTGCTTTGGGGTGGTGGAGAAGGGGTCTTGGGATACATGTTCCACGATGAGAGACTCAAACCGATTCCGGTGATTCTCCTGACGACCACGCTCACTCCGCAGTTGTCGGAAGCATACACGGACCTGGTGGCCCAGGTCTATTCCAAGCCCTGCCGCCTCAAAGCGTTGGCTCAAGGAGTGAATACTTGTCTTGAGGAGGGGAATTCTTATGCTGTCTCATCTACTGAAGTTTGCCCTCAAGGAGCGGGTCCATGGTTGACATCATGACGGGAAATCACACTTTCAGCCGTGCGGATTTGGAGCAACTCGAAGTGCAGATTCAGACCTGTTTGGGATCACGGATTCATGACTTGCGGCTGACCTTACGAGGCACGATCATTGTCTTGCAGGGTTGTGTCCAAACGTATTTCGCCAAATTGTTGGCGGAACAAACACTTCGAAAGGCTGTGGGGGAGCATCTGCTCGTTAACGAAATCGTGGTCATGTGAGACAATCAGGACCATCGGTCAACCCGGAGTGAGGACACGCCAGAAACTGAGGGGGAAAATTTCAGGAGGGTTCTTCGTGCGGCCTTCCCAGGCCAAGACTGCTGCCTGAATTTTCCTGGTGTCCAGAACCACAAACCATAATCTAGTCACCGAATCGCCTCAAGTGATTTCGCTGGTCCCTTCGCGCAACACGACTCTCAATAATCCTCTCGTCCCCAATCTTTCCTGTGTCCTCGTTCGTCAAACAAATAACGCGCGATATCTTTGAACGGAACACCTGTTCCATCGTGAGGACACATGATGATGAGAAATCTGAGCTTGCGAGTGTGCGCCATCCTTTTGGGTGCGATGGCGGTAACGAGTCCGGTTCACGGAGATACCAAGAAGGCCCCTGCGAAGAAAACGCCACCACGTGTCGAAGTCGTCTTTTGTCTTGACACGACCGGGAGTATGAGCCGCTTGATCAACGCGGCGAAGCAAAAAATTTGGTCGATCAGCAACCAGATTGCGGCTGGGTCCCCCACGCCGGATTTGCGGATCGGTTTGATCGGTTACCGAGACCGAACCGACAACTATGTCACGAGGGTCTACGGCCTGACCGACGACCTCGATGGCATGTACGCTAACCTCATGAAGTTCCAGGCAGGTGGTGGCGGGGATACCCCCGAGAGCGTCAACCAGGCGTTGCACGAAGCCGTCACGAAAATCAATTGGAGCAAGGGCAAGAATGTCCTTCGGATCATCTTTCTGGTCGGCGATGCCCCTCCTCACATGGACTACAAGGACGACGTGAAATACCCGAAGACATGCGAAATCGCGGCCAAACGAGGGATCATCATCAACACGGTGCAATGCGGCAGCGTTGCCGGAACGGACAAGATCTGGAAGCAAATCAGCGACCTCTCCGAGGGTAGTTACGTTCGGATTGCCCCGAATGCCAATCCGGTCGTTGCCGTGGCCACTCCTTTTGACGACAAATTGGCGAAGATCAATAAGGAACTGGTCAAAACGACGGTCGTTTACGGATCCGAGAGGGAACAAAAACGTGCCTCGAAACTCAACGAAGCCGCTGGGAAATTGGGTGGTTCCAAGGCCGCCGACCGCGCGTCCACGTTGGCGAACCTGGGTCGGGGAGCCGCGTACGATCTCGTCGACAATTTCCGCCAAGGCAAGGTCAAACTCGAGGACTTGAAACCGGAGATGCTTCCTCCGGTCTTGAAAGGCAAGACGCTCAAGGAACAAAAAGCGTATCTGAAGACGTTGGTAGTCCGCCAGGCTCAATTGAACGACGAAGCCCGTCAACTCGACAAGAAACGCCGGGGCTACATCGCGAAGAAACAAGCGGAAGAGCTGAAGAGCCGTACGAAGGATAGTTTTGATCTGCAGGTTAACAAACTAATCCAACGGCAAGCCCAGCGTGTCAACATCCGCTATGCAGACGTCGGGGGTCTGAAGAAAAAAGACTCGGGGAACAAAGACTCGAAGAAATGACTGATCTGGAAACAACGTCCTTGGCGGAATCCCTCTCGCCTGAGGGCGTTGTTTTCCATTGCCACTTCAGCTCAACTCTGGCCCAAGAGCATGTCGACGACCCAACATCCTTTGACATGTTGTTGTTTTCGTGGCAGCCCGTTGATGTATCCCCGACAGTGTTCGAGGATCTCCTCGTGTTCGCATCCGGCTTCTTCGAGTGCATCGGCCAAGATCGGCATGTTTTGAAAGTCACCGGACTGGTACATGGCAGCAGCCATGTGGCGGATACACGCGTTGTTCCACCGGAGCCAACGCCCGCGTTCGAGTTCATCCACCTCCAGGGGCGCCCACGGATTGGCATAGATGTCGCGAATCAAGTGAGCCTGGGCCACGCCCTCTTGGGCAGAAGTCATCGGTTTAGTTTGACGACGGCGACGTTTCGGGACTGAGGAGTCTTCGTGGACGCACTCGCGTAGAAGTCGCAGCCCGTTTCCTACCGGAGTCGTCAGGGCCAAGTAAACGGCCGTCGATCGGCGATTGAAGGTAAACCCTCGGAACCGCTTCAGCCATCCCTTGGCATGCAACGGTGGAGGCGTCTCAAGGTACCGAAAGGCCAGAGTGAAGAGTTCGCCCAACGGAGCACTAGCACGCTTGGGGCAAACCCGATCACAGGACGCCAGGACCAGCAACCGACCTTTGCGTGACAGCGAGGGGTCCGAACCGAACCAGACCTTTCGTTTGTCTTCCCCGTGGGATAGGGCATTGAGCAGCTTATCGGGGTCAGCACACGATTCCCACTCGAGGGCGTTCATAGCATTCCTCTGGGGTGTCTCCTCTCGGGATTGAAAATGGACTACCGAAGAAGGACAACTCGAGGGGGCGTTCGGTTCGGTTTGGAAACGCGGGTTACGATCTGTCGTCAAGTGAGCCGCATCCGCGTCAGCCAAATCCATCCAATCGTGTTGATCCACGTGGCCACAACGACTGCAAGCGACCTGCTCGGGTTCATGTTGTCCCGAGCCAAGTTTCCACGGCCGAAGCATACGCTCGTTGGAGTCGTTGGGTTACTGGTCCGGGTTGAGCATCGCCGATGACCTTTTCGTCTACGCGAACGACGGGCATTATTTCGTATCCCGTTCCTGTGAGGAAGAGTTCGGGCATGTCGGTGACTTCTGTCAGTGGTATCGATTCTTCCCGGACCACCAGGCTTTCCTTTTGGGCCAGTTCCATCACGAATTGTCGTGTGATGCCTGGCAAGATGGTTGAATCTTGCTTGGTCGTCCGAAGGCCGTCACGATCAACGGCGAACAGCGTCGAGTGACTGCCCTCTGTCACTAGCCCGTCCGAATCATAGAGAATGGCCTCGGTCGCTCCGGCTTCGGCAGCGGCCTGGGAAGCGAGAACGCTCCCCAACAAGTTCGTTGACTTGATGTCGCACCGTTTCCAGCGCAAGTCCGGGTACGTAACGACGGCAATGCCTACCTTGCGATGTTCGAGATAGGCGTTGGGTGTCTCGGTCACATAGAAGAACTCGAGTGGTTCGACGCCTTTGGGAAAGGCGTGGTTGCGAGTCGCTGTTCCGCGGGTGATTTGGATGTAGACGGAAGCGTCTTGGAATTCTCCTTCGCGGATCGTTTCGAGAATCCGCTCTTGCAGCTGGGGAAGGTTGATGCCTTCGATGCGGACGGCGGCGAGGCTGTTGGCCAACCGTTCGGAATGTTGATCGAGCAGCCAAGGCCTTCCTTGATAGACCCGGATGACTTCGTAGACTGCATCCCCAAAGAGGAAGCCTCGGTCTTGGGCGGAAATTCGAGCTTCGTCGAGAAGCATGCGTTCGCCGTTGATGCTTGCAAGTGCAGGTTTCAAGGGGTGGGCTCCGGAATGTCGTGGTAAAAACTGGAGGACTTCTTTACTTCACCACCTGGATCATGGAAGGCTCACGGACTCACCGGGTGACCACACTGTGCGCACTAACCGGAAACCACGAACGGTGAGGTTGTTCCAGACCGGTTGGTGCGCACAGTGTGGTCACCCGATCAGTGAGTCTGAAACAGCCTTCCTTGAGGTGCAAGGTAAGCAAACGCAAGAGCGACGCAACATCGCTCGGAAAAGCTAAAGAAAGTCCTCCAATGTGCCTTCGGGCCATGAAAGCGTATGACTGCTATGGTACAATGATCTTTTCGAGGTAACAACATGGCTCAGAAGGGCTGAGAGAGGGTTTGCCTCTGGCTTTTGGAATTCTCTGTCCGTCGTAGGTACATGCGAGCCGTGGGGACCTATGATTCCGAAAAAGTACACGCGAGCTGCGTGTACCTACGATTCTCCGCCAAATCCAAATGCCAAAATCCAGAGGAGCACCGCTGAGAGCAGACCGATCCGTTCCGAACCGAGATTCCAAATGCAGCTAACTAACGAGCAACAGCTGGCCATAAAAAGTGGCAAAGCGGTCGAAACGACAATGGACGGGGTCGATTGCGTACTTCTTCGCAAAGATGTCTACGATCGGGTGATGCACTTGCTCTACGATGATAGCGAGACGACACACGATGAGATGCTTGCTTTGCTTGCGCAGTCGTCGGGGGCCAACGGTTGGGACGAGCCAGGGATGGAAGATTACGATCGGTACGACGAGATAAAAAATGCAGAGAAGTGATGTGGTACTGGCTCACATACCCAACGTCGGTTCCACTGGAGGTAAAGTTCGACCTGCCCTCATTGTCCAGGCGGATTATTTGAATGCCAGACTCAACGAGACAATTATTGCAGCCATCACTAGCAACATCTCGCATGTCCACGAACCTCATCAAGTATTGGTCGACATCGACACGCCCCACGGAGCTGCTTCTGGATTGCTGAAGACCTCTGCCGTGCGATGCGAACGTTTACATACGGTCCCGCAAACTATCATTCAGAAAGTCATTGGCTCGCTTTCCGATGAATTGATGAACAAGGTTGACGAAAGCCTGAAAGCGGCTTTGGGAATTCCTTGAGACCGACTGCGAAAACGGTGGCTCGGGGTTTGGAAAAACTGGAGGATTTCTTTACTTCACCACTTGGTTCCTGGAAGGTAAGCAAACGCAAGAGCGACGCAACATCGCTCGGAAAAGCTAAAGAAAGTCCTCCAATGTGGGAACACGGGTAGAGGTTATCCCTTTCTGCGTTCTTTGTAGGCTCCAGTGTCGGTGTTCAGGACGACGACGTCGCCGATTTCGACGAACGGGGGAACTTGGATTTCGATGCCCGTTTCGAGCGTCGCGGGTTTTGTTTGTGCGGCGGCAGTGGCGCCTTTGATGGCGGGTTCGGTGTGGGTCACTTCGAGTTCGACGGTGGCGGGCAGTTCGACACTCAGAGGTGTTCCTTCGTGGAAGGTGATTTGGATCTCGTCGTTTTCTTTTAAGTACACCATTTGGGCTCCCACCGTTTCCTCAGAGAGTTCGATTTGCTCGAACGTCTCGCTGTCCATGAAGACGTAGTTGTCGCCGTCTTTGTAGCTGTACTGCATGGGTCGCTTGTCGAGGAAAGCGGTATCGACCTTGCTGTCGGGGTGGACACGTTCCCAGTTGACCAAACCCGTCTTGAGGTTTTTCAGGCGTAGCCGCAATTTCGCCGGCAAGTTGCCTGGAGTTCGGAGTTCGTAGTCGACCACCAGACACAACTCTCCACCCTCGATGATGACCATGCCTTTGCGCACGTCTCGATAAAGTGTTGCGGCCATGGAATTTGGTTCCTTTGTCGAAAGAGGCTTACCAATCGTGTTTGTCGGCAACTTAGCCGGTTCTTGTGTGGAATTCGCGGAATCCGATTCGAGCGGTGAGATCGGACATTCTATTACTTTACGGACCGGAGGAGTCAACGTCTTGTGCAGGAGGATCCTGTCCGTTGACATCTTGGATGGGAAGATGGATGGTGAATTTGGTTCCGCGTCCGGCCTCGCTCTCGACGAAAATCGTGCCTCGGTGGGCCTCGATTATCCGTTTCGTTGTCGGCAAGCCGAGACCGCTGCCAGTCTTCTTGGTCGAATAGAACGGCTCGAAAATCTTGCTGAGGACTTCGAGTTCCATGCCCTTGCCGGTGTCGATCAAGTGGAGGGCGAGCATGGGCCCGGAGGATCGTGTCGTCGAGTCGTCGGCATCGAGTTGGGTGGTGGTCGAGTTGGGTTCGACCGCGGCCTGGATCGTTAGTTTGCCTCCGTCGGGCATGGCTTGGGAAGCGTTGAGCATCAAATTCAACAAGGCCTGGCGAAACAGGTCTTCGTCGAGCCACACGTGGGGTAGGTCGGCGGGTAGGAAAGAGGTGATTTGGATGCTGCTGGCTTGGGCGGTCGGTCCGTAGAAGTCGATCATGTCTTCGACGATTTTGTTCAGGTCGGTCGAGACGAGATTGAGATCTTTGATGCGTGCGAACCGGAGGAAATCATTGGACACGTCGACGAGGTGTTGACACTGGGATTGTAGTTTCAACACGCGGGTGAGTGCCCTGCGTTCGCGTTGATTCTCCGGCTCGGCAAAATCTTCGGCCAGGAGTTGTAAATTTAATCCAAGGGTTCCGAGATGGTTCTTGATTTCGTGGATGAACCCGCCTGCCATCTCGGCCAATTCCGCGTCGTGATGGCTCATCGTTTCCTACCAGTTGCAGACAACTCTTGGCACACCTTTGTGACTTTCTCACTCTTTCGTATCTCGCATGAGAGCTTTGCGAGACAGTTTGACGCGGTCCTGGTCGTCGATGGCGATGACCTTGACTTGTATTTTGTCGCCGATTTTCACGACGCTGTCGACACGTTCGACGTATTTGTCGTCGAGTTCGCTGATGTGGCAAAGGCCGTCGCGGCCGGGCAAGATTTCGATAAACGCTCCGAAATCTTTGATCGAAGTGACGCGTCCCTCGTAGATTTTTCCGACCTTGACTTCTTCGGTGAGGGCCTGGACTTTGAGCAACGCGGCTTCGGCACCGGAGGCGCTGTCGTGGCTAATGCTGACGGTGCCGTCGTCATCGATTTCGATGTTGGCCCCAGTCTCTTCCTGGATCGCTTTGATGGTTTTCCCACCGGGTCCGATGAGTAGTCCGATCTTTTGGGGGTTGATCTTGGTAGACAACAACCTCGGTGCTCGTTCGTTCGGTTCGGACCTGGGAAACCTCAGGGTCATGACGATGTGTTTGAGAATCTCGCGGCGTGCCTCGCGAGCCTGGTCGAGCGTCTCCCGAATGATCTGTTCGCTGACCCCGTCGATCTTCAGGTCGAGTTGGATTCCCGTGATGCCGCGTATGGTTCCGGCCACTTTGAAGTCCATGTCTCCGTAGTGGTCTTCTTCGCCCATGATGTCGGTCAGCAACTTATAGCGTTCGCCTTCTTTGACGAGTCCAATGGAGATGCCGGCGACGGGGTCGCTGATGGGGACTCCGGCGTCCATCATGGAAAGGGTCCCGCCGCAGACGCTGGCCATGCTGCTGGAACCGTTGGACTCGAGGATGTCGGAAACGACGCGGATCGTGTAAGGGAACTCACTGGGGGGCGGGATGACGGGCTTGAGACTGCGTTCGGCGAGAGCCCCGTGGCCGATTTCTCGGCGGCCGGGTCCGCGGATTGGTCGGCATTCGCCCACGCTGAAGGGCGGGAAGTTGTAATCCAGCATGAACTTTTTGCTGTATTCTTCGCCAAGGGAATCGACCTTTTGTTCGTCCCCAGAGGTGCCCAGCGTTGTTGTCACGAGAGCCTGTGTCTCTCCGCGTTGGAAGATGGCGGACCCGTGTGTTCGGGGGAGGATGTCGACTTCGCAATAGATGTCGCGCAAGTCTTTGGCGGCACGACCGTCCTGGCGAGTTCCGTCGAGGATCATCTCGCGGACGATGTTCTCTTCGACCTTCGAGAACGCCTCGCTGACTTGCTGGGGCGTATACTCGGGTTCTTCCACTCCCTCGGGGCAGTATTCGGTGACGATTTGTTCTCGCAGTTCCTCGACGGCGGCCGCGCGTTCTTGTTTTCCGGAGGTCATCTTGCGCTGTCGCATTTCCTGGCCGAATTTCTCATGAAAAATGGAGATGAGTGGATTCGGCTCGGGTTCGGGCGGGAACTCTTTGGGTTCGAGACCCATCTCGGTGCGAAGTTGGTAGACCAGATCGATGATCTTGGTGATGTGTTGGTGGGCAAACAAGATGGCTTCGACCATTCGGTCTTCGGGCATCTCGCGGCTGAATCCCTCGATCATGGTGACGGCGTCCTTGGTGCCGGACACGATCAAGTCGAGATCGCTTTCCTCGAGTTGAACGCGGGTGGGCATCAACACGAATTCATCATTCACATGCCCGATACGAATCGAACCGGTGGGCTGCAATAGGGGAATGTGAGAGATGTGTAAGGACGCACTGGCTCCAATCATACAGAGTGTGTCGGGATCGTTTTCGCGATCGGCCGACATTGTCATCCCCATGATTTGGACTTCGTTGATGTAGTCCTTGGGGAAGAGGGGTCGGAGGGGCCGGTCGATGAGCCGAGACGTCAAGATTTCCTTGGTACTTGGCTTCCCTTCTCGCTTGTAGAAGCCGCCCGGGAATTTACCGGCGGCGTAGGTTTTCTCTCGATAATCCACGACGAGAGGAAAGAATCCACGAGCGGGATCGGCATTTCCTTCGACGGCGGTCACCAAGGTGATGGTGTCGCCGTAACTGACAACGACTGCTCCATGAGCCTGCTTGGCAAGTTTACCAGTTTCCAACTTCAGAGTTTGGGCGCCAAGTTCACATTCAACACGACATGCCTGCACAGGAATTTCCTCGTAATGTGCTGGCAGCGATCAGAGCTTGGGGACGAAACGAAGGACACGAACGCCGCGGGCTTGAATTGGGCCGTTCTATTGTCGCGGATCGTTTCGGTCTGAGGCCGATGGTGAGAAATGCCTCGAAACACACATCAGTATCGGGGCTTACTTTCGCAGACCCAATCGACCGATGACGGACAAGTATCGATTCCGATCTTTCTTTCGGAGGTAGGCCAGAAGGCTATTCCTCTTGCTGACCATCATCAACAGTCCACGCCGACTGGCGTGGTCTTTTTTGTGTGTTTTTAAGTGTCCAGTCAGGGACTGGATGCGCTCTGTCAACAGAGCGATCTGGACTTCAGGTGAACCGGTGTCGTCTGGTTCCCGTCGAAACTGATCAATGATTTCCGTTTTTCGGTCTTTCGTGATCGACATTGCGGTTCTCACCACCTCCGCCGCAAGCTACAGCTGCCTTTTTCATACCATCAATAAACAATTCTTTGCATTGTCATGAATGTAGCAACCCAAAACAAGATTACAAGGGCATTTGCTCGACAAATTTCTACCACCGCGCCGACATTGGACGACCGTTCGAGAACACCGACGGGCCGAGGGACCTCGACGAAGTGGTCACGACACAGAACTTGCGACCACATTTCGGCCCGGTATGAAGGCTCTAAGCTCCAAGAGCCGCACGTTTGTCGGCCACGAATTTGAGGTGGTGGGGGATATGGTTTGTGATCCGTTCGAGCAATTGGAAGGCGGTGAGGGCTCCATCTCTGGTGTGGGTTCCAGTTCGTTGGAAGGTCTCGGGAGGTAGGGTTCGGAGGATCCGGGCAAGGTGGTTTCGGACGACCTCGATGAGGTGGATTTCTTCGTCGAGATTTCGGGCATCGTAGGCGAGGTTGGCGGCAAAGAGGTTGGGATCACCGTTGATGAGGGTGGGGTTGTCTTCGGCGATTACCCGCTTGATCCGGTCGGCATACACGGGCTCGTAATCGGCGAGATGACAAACCACTTGCCGCGTTGACCATTTGCCGGGGACCGGAGCGGCGTCGACTTGTTCGGGGGTCATTCCAGCGATGGCTTGGCGGATGAGTTCCGGACCTGCGAGATACTCGTCGATGAGTTTGGTGGCGTCCATGGTTGGCCTCACGTGTGGTTCGTGTTGGAGATGGAAGGGGAATCGTATCATCCAAACTCGCGAGTAGCAAGGAGATAGACACGTCGCTGAAACCGTCTGAGCCACAGAGGGTTCGATGATAAACTGAAGTTCGACGTACGGTTATCTCGACTTGGCTGAAGTTTCCTTGGCAATGGAAGCTGTTTCATTGCATGATGACACGTACAAAAATCACATAACAAAGGATCAAGAAATCCAAAAGGTTCTAGGTAGGAGCCAGTGTATGCATCTTCATTGCCCACATTGCCAGGGACGAATCGAGATCGTCCAATCGGACGATTCCAACGAGGTCCAATGTCCTGCCTGTGGATCGAGTTTCCAATTTGAGAGTAAGTCCACCTCGGCTTGGGTTCCACAAGATGGGAATCGATCCATCGGACGATTTGAGGTGATTGACACGCTCGGGAACGGGGCCTTCGGGACGGTCTATCTTGCCAACGATCCTGAACTCGACAGAAAGGTTGCCATCAAGGTGCCTCGAAGTGGCAACCTGTCCACGGACGAGGACCGGGACCGCTTTCTGCGGGAGGCTCGCAGTGCCGCACAGCTTCGGCATGCCTCGATTGTGACGGTGCATGAAGTTGGAACGCACGAAGGCAATCCGTTTCTTGTGAGCGATTTTGTGCGAGGGATGACGCTGGCCGACATGTTGACTGGACAAAGACCTTCGCCAAGGGAATCGGCCGAACTGATCGCCACGATGGCTGAAGCGTTGCATTATGCTCATCAACAAGGTGTGATCCACAGGGACATCAAACCCTCGAACATCATGTTGGATGATCAAGGCCATCCGTATGTCATGGATTTTGGGTTGGCCAAGCGTGATGCGGGCGAAGTGACGATGACGATCGAAGGGCAGATATTGGGAACGCCCGCTTACATGTCTCCCGAGCAGGCGTTCGGCGAATCGCACAAGGTGGATGCTCGTGGTGATGTGTACAGCTTGGGCGTGGTCCTTTATGAACTGATCACGGGCGAGTTGCCCTTTCGTGGCAATCAACGGATGTTGCTCCATCAAGTGCGTACCGACGACCCCAAACCTCCACGAAGACTTAACGACCACATTCCGCGAGACTTGGAGACGATTTGTCTTAAGTGTATGGAGAAGGAACCAAGCAAACGCTACGAAAGCGCGCAAGCACTCTCTGAGGATTTGCAGCGATTTCTGAAAGGCGATGCCATTCTTGCACGGCCTGTCGGTCAATTCGAGCGACTCGTCAAATGGGCCAAACGTAAGCCAGCTCTTGCGACGCTGGCCGTGTTGGCCACGATTCTTTTTCTGCTCATTGGAATTGGTGGTCCGGTCATCGCGATTCGGGAGGCGAGATTCCGCCAAGATGCCGACGAGGCGAAACGAGATGCTCTAGACAAAAAGCAAGTTGCCGAGACTGAGAAAAGCAAAGCGAAAGCAAGCGAAGCGAAAGCCATGGAACTCACCGACAAATATCGGGGAAGTGTCGCTCGCGGCCTGATTCGGCCATGGGCCGCGGTGCAGTTGGGAACAGAGCCGCCGCCAATGAGGAATCAAGAAATCGATTCCCTCCTGGAGCTAGCGCAAATCCCCGACGAAAAACTTCGCTTTCGCGTTCTCGCAGAAGCTCTCAAAGATCCAAAACGAACGAAGCAATTGCGAACCCGTGCTGACCCAGTGTTTGTGGCAAACGTGGGGTTAGACTTGGAACGTCGAGAGAAAGTGAGGAAGCTGCTAATTACTCGTTTGAACCAAGATCTTCTTGAGGAGCAGACCATAGATGTGGCTCTAGTGATGGGCCAACTTGGGGATGGCTCACCAGAGGTAGCCCGCCAAATTGCCAAGTTACTTACCGAACGGATGAGCAAGACAACGAATTCGGGGGCTCTCGGGTATCTCTCCCAAGGTTTGTCTCAGGTGGCCCAAAGAATGGATGCCAACGACGCGGCCAAGGTACTCACCGAACGGATGACCAAGACAACGGATTCGCGGGCTCTCGGGTATCTCTCCCAAGGTTTGTCTCAGGTGGCCCAAAGAATGGATGCCAA
>CAYRFQ010000106.1:0-11902 GCA_964423615.1 uncultured Alcaligenaceae bacterium
TGTCGAAGTTCTCGTTGCCTGTGCGGAGTAGAAGAGACCATCAAGAAATGCGAAGATGGCGGAGATGTGAGAAGGCAGAAGTTGACCGGAAGTCCAAGCTGCTCCCCAGACCACAGAGCAACTGGAACTGGAATACGGTCAGGTGTGGGATACCGCAGAATTGGCCAGGGAGTTTGTCGTGACGGCCATCATCCGCCCGCTCATCGTGGTGCGCAGGAAGGCGGATGATGTCGTGGGAACGCTGACCGTGCAGGAGATGCCACGGTTTTATTTTGGCTTTGAGCCATGTGAGGAAGGGCAAAGTTTGGGGTAGACTAGAAGCTATTGTCGTCTGTCAATTTTTTCCTGGGGTGATCGGGAAGTCTCTGAATCAACAACCGATTCTTCAGATATTTTTATCGTGATCTCATCCCCAATTGACAGTTCAGGGGTTTCCCAACGAACACGCTCCTGACCGTCCGAACCACCAATGTGAAAGAGAATCCACCCATCCTCAGTCTCATTACTCCCTCCAATCCAAGTAAGATGTACTCCTATTGAAGAACACAAGATTGGTAGATTCACACGAACCTGATTTGTCTTATTTACAGTAATCATAAAAGAAGGCATAACCTCTCCTTTCCTGAGTCACTTGTGTCGCTGTAAAACTAGCTATTGCTCTGGATAATCTCACTCTAGCTACTGGCCGGGGGGAAGAATTGGCGGATCTTGGGCCCACGGCTCAAGCAACGGCGGCAAGGTGTCGGAGGCATTAGTATCACGCTTGAGTCTATTGTCTGCGACTTCATCAGCGTGACTAACCCAATCCCGAATCTGATCTTCTGTATAACCTCTCCTTCGCATCTGCTGTGCAATTAGCTGATTATCTTCTAATTCTTGTTTCCAACGATCAATCCGTTCTTGATCCGCTCTATTTGTCCTATGCCTAGCTTGCTGTTGTTGTTGCCTTTGTTGTTGTTGGCGTGGTTGCTGTCTCCTTGGAGGAACGCCACGGAAACCATCGGCATGTGCCGGATGAATGGCATCGTCTAAGGCTCTTCGCGCATCTTGGATATCGACGATGGAGCCTGGCCTTGGAGCAAGACTTGTCCCATCTTCCAAACGCAACAAGGTGCTGCCAAATCGACTCCGTTGAAGGTGTCTTGCAACCGACACACCTTCCACGAAAACCGATGGCGTGGTTGGCACCTTCAACGTGCAAGAGCAACCACGGTTTTACTTTGGGTTCAAGCCTGATGAACACGGACAGCATGAGGGGGAATGAAAAAGCCCTGGCGGGTGCGGGCCAGGCATAAATCTCAAGCAACATATCGATTGACAATGTAGATAACACCTTTTTTTATCCATTCTCTGAATCTTCTTCTTGTTGAAGCAGGTTGGCATCAAACCAAACATCTTCGTGATCTGGGGCGATGAGAAACCGCCAGCCAGCAGGTAACTGAAGATACGGGATAACATCGCTACACCACGAAGACAAATGGTTAATATGAAGAGGCACAAAGAAACTTGGATCATTGGACCATTCTTCTCCCGCCCAGATGTACCATCCAGTGGTGTCTCCTTCGGGAGGAATGCGCAATCCATTTATCGGTTGCAATCCCTCCTTGACGTTTCGGGCGATACCAACTTTAAGATGTTCTGGTGCAGGTAGTTGTTTTGCACCAAATCGTTTGCATACCTCAATTTGTGATTTAATCAATTTAGCGTCCATAGTCATAATCCTAATAGTTTCCTCATTTGGCGTGAAAATGTTGAAAGTAATCCACCTTGCAAACTTGAACATGTTGGGCAGTGTGGCTGAACAGCTCCAACACTTGATTGATGAGTAACATTATTCGTTCCCGTTCTGTAATACTCAGCTACCAAAGGATCAATGTGGTCGGCTACCTGATTTTGAGTGACTCTTCCGCAGTCCACACATGGTTGACCTTGTACAGCAGCCCGTTGCGCTGCTGTTGGACCTGCTCCCTTTGGACGGCTATATCGTTGGGTTATTGTCGAATTTGGGACAAAGTTCTCATCTGGAATATTGGCAATCCGACCACCACCCAGAACACGGGTTGCAGGGGGTACAGTACGTCCTTGTTGGCCGTGATGAACTTCATTAGGTACAACACGGGGTGGTGATCCAGGCGGACGGTGATTGATTTCATTAGGTACGATTCGTCCTGGGTTACTATGATTGATTTCATTAGGTACGATTCGTCCTGGGTTACTATGATTGATTTCATTAGGTACGATTCGTCCTGGGTTACCATGATTGATTTCATTGGGAACAACTCTGTTTGCCCCTGGAGCAAGACTTGTCCCATCTTCCAAACGCAACAAGGTGCTGCCAAATCGACTCCGTTGAAGGTGTCTTGCAACCGACACACCTTCCACGAAAATCGATGGCGTGGTTGGCAACTTGAAGGTGCAAGAGCAACCACGCTTGTATTATCGGTTTGAGGTGTGTGGGGAGAAGTGCAGAGTATGATAGAATGAGAAGCTCAAGCTCATTCATCTATTTCTACTGACACATGGCTACAAACAAGTTCGCACACTGAGCCATCATGAAAAGTCAATGTGTATTTGGAATTCGGAATTGCAATTCCAGCGGATTTGACTTTCAATAAATCAGCCTCGGTTGCCTCAGAGACTCCAGAATCCCACCCATCAAGAACAAGTTTACCAACAGTGTAACCCCATGCTCTGAAATTGATGAACACAACGTCTTGAATAATCAGTTTTAACTTTTTGTTGTTGATTTCACTCAATCCAGCATCTTCTGTGCAAAGAACCGTCATGCTTAACGTCCTTATCTTCTGTGATGAATAATAATCATACCTCAGGAAGTCGACTTCTCCATCATGAAGGTAAGGAGCAATCTCAAGAATACTTAATTTTGCCATGGGTTATTCTCCTGGTAATGGAGTCGATGGATCAAGGTGATCCCGACCTCCATTTATGTGTATTCGATGAGTTTGTAAGCAATGTCTCAACACTATTGCCATTCAGAAGTAACGATTTCAAACCACAGGTCGGAATGAAGGTATTGGTGAAGAAATTTTTCCACGACAGCGTAGTTGTTCAATGAGTCATCCAACACGAGCGAATATTCTTGAAGAGGTTGAATTTTCTCACCAAATTTTTTGAAACCCTCCACTCCAAAAATATCCACTCCAGCCCGATGACACTCTTCAACATAGCGCAGAGCATCATTGGCTGCCAGAAGATAAACCCCGTTATGGATTGATGCGACAGTGACAAACTGCTCTTCGAGTGGAGTTAATGTATGGTCACTATTCATATGCCACCTCAAGGTTGATAAGGGTTGGTAATAGATGGGTCAGGAATCCAATTGGGGTCATTCCTATTGCTAATTTGAACCAGATCGTGAGTTACGTCATCAACGATAACATAGGAACCATCCTGGTTAAAGAAAGCAGTTGCCCTGTTTCCGGTAGCTCTGTTCACGGCTTGTCGGGTTGTGAAGGGTTGGGCCACGGTCTGTTGAACCGTAGATGGTGTCCACCCTCTAGGTCCCATCTGGTTAAAATGATGCCCACTGGTTGGGAGATTAACAGTTCTCCCTGGAACTGTCCGAACTCCACGGAAACCATCGGCATGTGCCGGATGAATTGCATCGTCTAAGGCTCTTCGCGCATCTTGGATATCGACGATGGAGCCTGGCCTTGGAGCAAGACTTGTCCCATCTTCCAAACGCAACAAGGTGCTGCCAACTCGACTCCGTTGAAGGTGTCTTGCAACCGACACACCTTCCACGAAAATCGCTCCGATTGAAATTAGAGCACCCAGGCCGTCGCCGCGTATCGTAGATATGAGCGCATCAGCGGCGTCAAATGCGGGTCCGATGATGGGAGAGCTTCCAAGGGCCGCGATAGCCACTCGGAGCACCAGTGCCTCCGTTCGGCTTAACACCGATCGGAACAATTCAGACCGACGAGTCAGAGACTTTCAGTGACATTGCGCGAGTCGCGTGGACCTACGGCAAACACAGAATTCCAAAATCGACAGGAGCCCCCCTTCTCCTTTCAATACAAATATGGTGCATCCAAGCTCGTCGTTTTGACGAAGACACTACAAATAAGGTAATCTCTCACACGGAAACAACCTCGGTCCACAGCAGTCGGGACAGTGCTCAATGACACCGCTCCACGAAAGGGTGACTAATGTTTTCACGATCCATGCTTGCCGCTGTCTTCCTCACGTCGCTCGTACTTTCTGCCGAACCCACGCACGCCCAAAACCCCAGACGACTTTCCGTTCCGTTCCCGGTTTTGAGTGTTCAGTTCACTCCAACTGGAGACACACTCGTTTGTCTCGGAACAGAACTGGGACGCATGAACGGGAGAGCTTTGGGGATCATGTCAGCCGTCCAAGTCATCGACTTGAAGACAAACAAAGTCCCGTTTGAAGTGCGACCAAGTAGCACGCTTGGTATGGCCAACCGTAGCTTCACCAGCGCTGGATTTCACGAAGGGCTGGCTGTCGCACCCGACGGGAAAGAAATAGCCTGGGTCGCGGCCAACGGCACTCAACTGGTCTCCATTTTGGGACCCAACAACGAAATACGAAATATTCCCAAAGGTGCCACCGGCCCAGCCTCTTCGATCGTCTTCACGCCCGACCAAAAGAACATCGTTGTTGGCCAATGGAATGGTCGAGCAACCGTCTTTGACCGAACCACAGGCAAGATCGAACGAACCCTCTCGACAAAGCTATCCGCCGCCTCGACCATTGCCATTGACCCCAACGGCGAGTTTTTGGCGTGTGCCAATCGTGGAGACGACGTTTCGCTCGTGAATTTGCAAACGGGGAAAGTCTTACGGACCTGGAAGCAAGGGGGCGACAAGACCAAGCGACGGCTTCGAGGCGTTTATCCACGGTTAGTCTTCTCGCCAGACGGGCGAGTCTTGGCGACCGTCGGAACCGGACCAGTGATCTTGTGGGACGTCCAAAACGGCGAGATCGTTCAAAGGATTGGCGAAAGTATCTCAGCAGTGAGTTTTTCCCCGGACGGTCGTACGTTGGCCCTCGCCGAAAAGCCCAACGGGACGATTCGCTTGTGGGACTTGGCTCAGCAACAGTTCATCGCCGAGTTGGACGGAAGTCGAAGCGTCCAAACCCTCGCCTTCTCACCCTCCGGAAAACAACTCGCGTTTGCCGGGGCCGCCAAGGCAGCACGCGAAGCCTTCGTCTGGGACCTGGAATCCGTTCTTCCCAAGGAACGATTCGTCCGAACCGTCACTCCAAAAGAACTCGAACGGCTCTGGACCAACCTCCAGGGAGGTAACGGAACGGCTGCCGCATACGGTGCCATGTGGCGATTGGTCGGCTCTCCAAAACAGGCCCTCACGATCCTGAAAGACCGGCTGAAACCCGCCAAGACGTCGGGCCGTGTTGACCCCAAACGAATCGCCAAGTGGATCAAAGATTTGGACAGCCAGAGATTCAAAACCCGTGCCGTCGCGTCGGCAAATCTGGCGAAACAAGATCGATCAGTCTTGCCGTTAGTCGAGGCCGCCTTGGAGAAAGCACCCTCCCAAGAAGCCCGAGACCGATTGTCCAAGCTGGCCGAAAAACTTCGCACCCAGAAACGTTCGCCTGCCGAGTTACGCGCCATCTTCGGCGTCCAAACCCTCGAAAACATCGGCACCCAACAAGCCAAAGTCCTCTTGCAACAGTTAGCCCGGGGCGTAGAAGAATCTCCGCTCACCCAGGAGGCGAAGAAAGCCCTCAAACGCTGGGACACAAAATAGTCCCACCATTATCCAGACCACTTGAGCCCTTTCAGCCACTCCGGCTTCTTCCGCGTTTCGAAGAACCGTCTCTTGGGAGGGAACGCGGATTCCTCCTTCGTAGAAGGAACCCTTTCCCCCCCTCGTAACGGGTAATTGTCGTACTCCCGAACATCGATCCCAAAAACGATGAGCATCCGAAGAGGCATGGGAAGATTCTTGAAAGCGAGCCGTTCGTCGATCCCGCCGTTAGTCGAAGTGCAAGTCGGGCTCCAGCCCGTTTCCAAACGAACTCCGAGGAATTCGTCCGCCGTTGGGAGATGACCCCGAACGCCGACCGGCGTTGTAACATCAAATCGGGTCAAAGCGTAGGTGTGATCTGGATTTGTCGAGATCGGAAGGATCAAAAGAAAGAAGAAATCCGTGGGTGCGGATTCCGGCGGAGAAAAGCCTCGACGCACCAAAGGCCGGTGAATCACTCAAGGACTCACCGGCCTCGAATCGCCCTACCTCGTCTGGGCAAGCGTCAGATACAACTTCGCCAGGTAGTGCCAGGCGCTCGTTTCGGGCAACTGCTCGACGGCCTTTTGCAGATTGGCTCGGGCTTCGTCGGCTTTACCCAGGAACAGACCCGCCATCCCTCGATTGAACAGGACGGGCAACGACTCGGGCATTTTCTGCCACAACGTGTAGGCCTCCTCGACGTCCCCCCGGTGCCAGGCCAGAGCGGCTTTCTCGTTTTCCCAAACAGCCCTCCACTCTCCTGGGAGCTTCTCGTCGAGGCTTGAGGCCAGTTCGGAAGCCAAAGCGAACTGCTTGGCGAGTCGGAGCGCTCCGATCGCTAGCAAGGCGCTGGGAACCTTCCCGGCATCGACTTCCTCCCTGGCCCAGCCTTCGAGTTCGGGAACTTCCGTCGGCTGGGTCGTCCGAGACTGACGGAGTGCCGTCAGATCTTGGGCCTGCAACAACGGTTGCAGATTGCGAACCAGCTGCGGAAAGTTACCCAAACAAAATGCCAAGTCGAACGCGGGTTCGTGAGAAGAGACGATGTCGGGCCACTCTGGTGGAGCAGTCCACGTGAACTCTTCGTCCACAAACTCGCGAACGACGATAACCGCCATGTCCCAGGCGGGCTTGGGGTCCATCGGTTGGACGGGACCGGCATCATAAGGTTGCACTTCGCCGGATACGTCCGTGGAAGCGATGCCGGCCACGTGCGCTTCAGCCCGACGCTGAATATACCGGGCCATTAGTTCGTCGGGCGAGGGAGGGACAAATCCCTTGCTGTCGTTAGTGTTTTGGACATTAGACATCTCTCTCTCCTGAGTGGTCATCTGTACATTTTTGGATGAACAGACCGAAAGCCATCTGTGTATCGCGTCCTCTCCTGAGCCCGCTCACCCGCTGTGTTTTCCCACCAGTTCCCGACCTTGGATTTCGGCAGAGAACAATGAAATGGAACATCGTGTCCTGTTACTGTGCAAACTTCGCTGGCTGCTGCTCGCCAAAGAAACGCTCCGGGACAAATGACTTGCGCGGAATTTCGTTCACCGGAAAGTCGTTTTCCCAACACTCAAAGGGTTTCCCGTGGTTACAGGCTTTTCGTATTCAAAGTCCTTCTCCCTGCAAGGAGAGTTTCCGGTTTTGGGACCCGAATTATACGGGGTTTGGGTGGCAGTAAACCCCCTGACATCCTACTAAAAAGCCTTGGTTTTCAGAAAACCAGAGTTTTCAAAGGAACATATCCCCATCATGCACAACTCGGCTTTTCCTGGAAGCGCGGAACTTTCGACGCTCAATTTTGCAACATTCCAAAACCGGAAACTCTCCCGCTTGGAGAAGGACTCTGAATACGAAAAACATGTACCCAATACAAGCGGGAACCACTCTGATGCCAACACCATCTAGCAAAATCGCTCGAAACATCACGGCCTGGGTGGCAGTGTGGATTTTGGAATTGGGATGTTGCACTAACCCGAAGCACAAGCGAAGAGCTGCTGCATCGAGAGAGGAAAGACCTTGATCGTACTCAGTCATCAAGTTCACGGTGTAACTCCTTGGGGAATCCGGGTGTGGTGACACACAGCTGTCGCAACCTTCGCCAATCGACACCAGTTGCGCTGGTCTCCTCAAAGCTTCTGCAGCATGTTGGCGGGGGATCGAATACCGCTTCACTTTTCAACGGCTTGCTGACTCTCAGACGTTTCAGCCAATCAAAGTTGGATTTTCGAAGAGTTCGGCCAAGTGCGTTCCCGAAAAAACAAGAAAAATTTCGCAGACAGCGGGTGGCGGTGCATACAATACTACCGATACCAATCAACCTTTCCCAACCGTTCGGTTTCGCAAGGAAAGCAGACAATCCAAACGAGAAACAGCTCCGAAATGACCATCGAGAGTGCCGTTTACACAGATTTCACAGATTTTTTCAGAGAAAGTTTCTCCTGTTTACCATTGGGGTGAGTTGCGAGCTATAGTTGAGAGGTCGCCAGACCAAAGGCATGGACTTTTCCATTCACTCGCACTCAAGGTCGAGGCGAGTACGAAATTCCAGATAGATCCAAGACCAACCCAACTCGGGGAGGTCACCCGGTCAACAATCACAGCTTTCTGCTTTCCCCCAGATTCCTGAAAGGGAATGACGGAAACACAACTGCATACGATCACCCCCCCGCCCATCGGGAGCAACAGAGCAAACTGGCTTTTCGGGTCGAAACGACACCTGAACCAAACCAGTTAGTTCTCAGAGCGACCTCTGGAAACGCGTGGTTTAGAGAGCTTCAAGGGAGACCAAGTGTGGCACAACGCATTCGTTTGCGCGGCATCGGTGGAGAGATCGAAGGCCAACTCTGGGAATCCGATTCGATCTTACGTGCCGGACGTTTGGCAAGTTTAGAAGTCGTTTTGGACGACAGCTCCGTGAGCCGCCGCCATGCCGAACTTCGGGCGACTCCCCACGGCTGGCGTTTGCGCGATTTAGGTAGCACGAATGGAACCTTTCTCAACGGAGCAAGGGTCGGCTCGGGCGAATGGCCCCTGCAGGCCAAAGACATCATTCGGTGTGGTAACTTGACGTTGGTCGTCGACGCGGTCCAAGACCAAACACAACCCGAACCATCACCACCTCCCGAGAACCTGTTGATCGAGATGACACAAGCAGGGTCGTGGGACGACGCCCTCGACGGATTCATCTACGACGAAAAACGCTGTCCACGACCGGGCGATAAACTGTTGGCTTTGCTTCGAGCCAGTCACCACCTCGGCCACGTCGAAACCGAAGAAGATCTCCTCCACAATATCCTCAACGATGCCGTCAGTACTCTGGAAGCCCAGCGGGGGGCAATCGTCCTGGCCGAAAGTGAAGCCGGGCCGCTCAAACTGCGTGCCATCGCGACTGGCCACAACCAGGTCACCAGCCGAACCAGTTTCAGTCAAAGTCTCGCATGGCGGTGCTTCAGCCGTGGTGAATCGATCCTTTGTTCCAGCGTCGAAGAAGACGACGAACTCGTCGGGGCTCGCAGCATCGCCGAAGGGGCCATGGCTTCTGTCGTGTGTGTCGTCCTCCGCACCCCACGAAAACGTATTGGCGTCCTGCACCTCGACCGAGGCCCCATGCAACAACCGTTCGACAACGAAGACCTACGCCTCGCCGACGCCTTGGCCGCGAGTGTTTCGGCAGGGATCGAAAGTGCCGAACTCCTCCGAAAACAACGCGAACTCTTCTTCCACACCATACAAACGCTTGCCCAGGCCGTGGAATTGCGCGACCAGTATACAGGAGGCCATACGGCCCGAGTGACCGAATACTCCACCATGCTCGGTGAGCACTTGGAGCTTTCCCCCGAAGACATGCAGAAAATTAAGATCGGCACCCCGCTGCACGACATTGGCAAAATCGGCATCGACGACGCCATCCTGCGAAAACCCGGACGTTTGACGACCGGTGAATTCGAGATCATGAAAACGCACACGACCAAGGGAGCCAAAATCCTCGAGCAGGTCCCCGATTTGGCTTCGGTCATTCCGATCGTCCGCTCGCACCATGAACGATGGGATGGAAATGGCTATCCTGACGGACTGAAAGGGTCAGAGATCAACCGGCTTGCCAGAATCGTCGCCGTCGCCGACGCCTTCGATGCAATGACATCCGACCGCCCCTACCGTAAAGGCATGCCCGCCGAACAAGCCTTCGAAGAAGTGGCACGACAACAAGCCAAACAGTTTGACCCAGAATGTGCCGCCGCATTTCTCGAAATCCAAGACCAAGTGCTGCAACAAATGCAAGCCGAGACCAAACGCTTTGGTCTGATGAATGGAACCCTCCGGCTCGCAACATGATCGACCAGAAACGAGAAACAAACTTCGAACCAACCGACTCTTTCTTTGTGTGCTTGAACAACCCAAGCCCGTGGCTCAGGTCCACGGGCTTGCGGCCTTTTGAAATTCATGCCTGACGTGCGAGTGAACGTCTTCGAGAGCCACAAAGCTACAAAGCCACAAAGCTACAAAGCCACAAAGCCAACGTCGGCAAACCTCAACGACGAAGCGAATTGCCCGTCACCAAATCGCTCCTCCGCCACCTCGAACAGTCTCACTATGACACTCATAGATGCGAAACGAGACCTCGTCCAGCCGCTCGTGGAACTCTGCCGCGAGCGTTCGGGTTAAAAATTGCCCGGTGACGAATTCGAAACTCACAAAAAGAAAAGATTGTTGCTTCGCAGCCGAACTCCGGAATCGGGTTTTGGCAAGCACCTGCAAGGGCGAAAGTCCCCTCAGGCGGAAATCGAGGTGTTACCTTCTTGTCTGTTTTCCAATCTGAGCAAAGAAGGCATCGACGAGATCAGGAGCATCAGAACTCTGGTGCTGTTGTTGTTGTTGTTGTGGTGCGGGCCCTTCTCGCAGTCGTTCAATCTCTGCGACGAGTTGTTCTCGGAACTTCTCTTCCTCGGCCAGTTGGCGGTGGAACTTACTCAACGTGGCATGTTGACTGTTCGTTCGTTCCAACGCGTTGTCCAGGTTGTCTTGAAGGAGTCGGATCTGTACGAGGTATTCCTCTTCACGAGTAATCCGGGTCTTCAATTCGGCTTGGGTAGTTTGGGCTTGCGCTTCCAACGCTTTGTTTTTCTCGACGACCCCTACATAAAGTTCTTTAGCCTTCGTGAGCAATTCATCGCGAAGGGCGAGTTGCGACAGAGCATCTTCTTTGGCCCTTTGAAGCTCCTCAATCCCCTCCGGACGGTGAGTCTTCAACTCCTCGTTCTCTTGTTGGTAGTGATTAGCCTTGGCATGGAGTTCGTCCCGTTCTTGCTCAAGCAAGTTGATTTGTCCCTGCAAGGTGTTCCGCTGCGATTCGAACTCTTGCCGTAACTGCTCGAGCGTTTCGGCTAGTTCGTTCTTTTCGGCCGACTGTTGCGTGAGTCGCTGCTGGAGGTCATGGGCAGTTTGCTGGAACGTCGTGGCTGCCTCTCCAGCCTGAGCTAGTCTCGTTTGAAGGAGATCTCGTTGTTCGTTCGCCTCGTGGAGCTGCTGTTCCAGTTGTTTCTGTTGCTCGCCGAGCTTCACACGCTCTGATTCCATCTGCCGTCGCAGTTCCTCGAACTGCTGAGTCCTGCCAGATTCTTGGGCTTGCTTGTTTTGTGCCGCTTGTTCGAGCTGCTCCCGAATTTCGACCAATTGGGTTTCAAGAGAGTCTCGTTCGTCTTGGATGGCTTGGAATTGAGCTTGTTGTTGAGAACTGGAATCTGTCAGTTGCTCGACCTGTTGTTTCGCAGCGTCCAATCGTTGTTGGAGGGAGCTTAGTTCTGATTGCGCTTCCTCCTGTTGCTCGATGAGTTGATTTCGTTCTGCCAGGAGAGCTTGTTGATCAGTCGCGTGTTGCTCGCGGAGGGAAGTCAATTCTTGACCAAGCCGTAGCTGCTCGGTTTCGGCTTGTTGTGCTTGCTGGACGAGTTGTTGTCGGAGTTGTTCTCGTTGAACATTCCATTCCTCGGCGACTTTGTCCTTTTCTTGGCTCGCTGTCTTGAATGTCTCGACTTCTTCGGTCAGTTGGGAGAGTTTATCACGCAACGTTGCGTTTTCGTTTGTCAGTTTCTCTAAGTCCGCAAGGGCTTGTTGATCAGTCGCGTGTTGCTCGCGGAGGGAAGTCAATTCTTGACCAAGCC
>CAYRFQ010000106.1:12002-26415 GCA_964423615.1 uncultured Alcaligenaceae bacterium
ATTCCTCGGCGACTTTGTTCTTTTCTTGGCTCGCTGTCTTGAATGTCTCGACTTCCTCGGTCAGTTGGGAGAGTTTACCACGCAACGTTGCGTTTTCGCTTGTCCACTTCTCCACTTCCGTGCGCAGTTGGTTGATCTGAGCTTGAGCAGTACTATCTTGCGATTGTAAAGCCAACTTCTGTTCGGACGTTACGATCAACTCTTGAGTTACCTGGTTCAGACGTTCTTCGGCTTTCTGACCTTCGATCTGCAGTCGTTGTTCTAACTGCTCGATTTGGCCCCGTAAGTGCACCCACTCGGAACGACTCTCGTCAAGCTCTCTTTGCAACGCCAGAAGAAGACTGTGTTGGGTTTCCGTGACGGTTTCTTGCACCGGCCCAACTGTTGCGGAACCGGAATCTTGTGCCCTGATATTCGATTCTTGTCTGTCCAACTGGCGGGTGACTGGCTCAGGGACAGCCGGGGTCTCAAACTGGGAATCGACTAGTTCAACGTCGTCAGGTTCGGTGGAACTCAGACCAGTTACCTCAGGAACCACTTCAGCGACTGATATCCCTGGCTCCCCATCATCTCCTTTGTCTTCGGAAGGGTCCGTCGAAATGGGTTGTTCCGCCGCCGGCCTAAAATGGTCCTTTTGGGCTTCGTTGGCAGTCGCTCTTTCGAAATATCCGGCTTGTAGCAAACCAAAAAGTAGCGGTTGCTCCTGTTCAGAGACCATCAACCGAAATTCATGCTTGCAGCGTTTGCACTGATGGAACTCGCCGAGTGATTGCGTCAAGAAACGATGCCGCTTGTTGCACATCGGACAACGGCATGATGGCTTGGCCGTGAAAGTCTGCGTGCAGTGATTACAGATGACTGTCTGGTTGATCATATTGGGTCTAACGTGGAGATCATGTCGACATCGTCCGCAAACAATCGGGATCTTTGTCGCAAACGAACTGTTGCAGTGTTTACAGAGGACTGTACCCCCAAGATACTCCTCGCGGACTCGCAGTTCGTGATGACATTGGGGACAGACGGTCCTGATGCGATGCGTCATGGGAGAGTCCAAGTTTGTAGATGATAGGTCCGTCACAGAACGGGGAAGAATCTGTCGGTGAACTGTTCGAGAAGCCACGACGAAGTACTTCTGTTGCCTGCTCGATGGTGACACAATTTCCTCAAAGCCTGCCTGCCTGGTTGTCGATCACAGTTGAGCTGCAGTCGATGCGGTCGAATACGACCTTGTGACCCAATTCTTTTCCTCGTTTGTCGAAAAGTGCAGAAGCCCTCCTGGCTTAGCCAAATCGTAGACGGCAAAACGCAAGCTAAGTCACCAAAGGTATATAGAACATAATTTTGCCAAGGCCAAACTCCACCGCCAAAGAATTGAACCTCCACGAGGAGCAAACTGGACTATCAAGGTGCGTAATTGCCAGGCATTGGATGTTTCTTGCGCGAATATGTTGCTTCGGCAATCCTGTTTCGATCGCGAGAAAGATGTCTGTGTGAAAAGAATAATTGGGTGTGGAGTACAACTTCAACAACTCGAACCGGTCTCAAACGACCACCGAACGATTGCAGATAAATGGATGAGTTTCCGCTTTGGATGTAGGGATTCCCGCCAACAGATTGTTGGAGTCGTGGACCGTTGGTGAATTGTAGCTCGGGGTAGGGACTCGCGGAGAACGATTGATTCTCACAGGTCAGAAAGTCAAACATGGGATATGAGAAAAATAGCTGCGGCTGGATTTGAACCAGCGACCTAGGCCTTATGAAGACCCCGCTCTAACCCCTGAGCTACGCAGCCGTTTTCCAGATTTGTAGTTTACCGCTCCTGGCCAAAATGACAAGACATTCTGTCCGGGGTTTGTCCTCCTTGCCCCAACGCTGTCTCCCCCAAAGACAGCTCGCGTGGCCCTTCAGGTTCGGGAAAAATCGTCCCGTGTTCTGCATGTACCGTCTATAATCGTCTCCAAACCGTTCGAGCAACTTGGCCTCTTCCGTGGCCGTGCGTTTGACCAACAAGACCAAGGTGACTGCACAAACGAACGGGATAAACCAATTCGCGTCAGCCAACGACGCACCAAACACGAACAAAAAAAATTACACTAAACGGATAGCTTATCCAAATATAGATAAATAGTTTGGCAATAAACCAAAGTAGCAGGGCTCACTCCATGTGCCGTCCGTTTCTTCTTGTCCTGGCTACGGCACAAGGGAACGCAGTATTCATTGATATCCGGTTTTCTGTGTTTGTCGTAGCTGCGCGCGGCTCGGGCGTACCCTGCGAACTCAGTCCAGAGAAAGTACACGCGAGCGGGGTGCACCTACGAAACGGACAATCATTGATTTCCCGTTCCCAGTGTGCCTGCTACTTTAACCGCACAGGCCTCGATAAGATCGAGAGGACTCTTGGGTGCCATCAGTGAAAAACCTACATGAACAACCGCAACGATTCTGGCTCAGTGAGATTGCCAAGGCTGCCGCAACCCAAGGCATCCCACTTCCGTCGTTCGCTTGCAGTGAGGTAGACCACGCTCGCACGACAAACTCGGACAACAATCGAGCAGTTACTTTCCAGAGACGAAATGACTCCGTCGAAGTTGCCGAAAAAGAAGGCATCGAATGGGGGTTGTGGACCAGCAAAGACGACATGCCCGTTCCCGTTGCTACTTTTCACGAATCGATCTACCCAAACGACGAAGCCGTCTCCCGAGTTCTGGCCATCCTCAAGGGATGGCTCGTGGACGACTGGACGCCCGATGAAGCAACAGCAGCTGTGGAAATGATGCAGGAGGACCAACAACTCTCCAAACCAACCGAACCCGATGATCTTCTTGAGTCCCAGCGACACGACGATGTTCGGAAGAGTTGGCAAACAGTAGTCCTTGGTATGCGGACACTACAACTCGGAGTGATGATGGTGCTCGTGTTTGAGGTGTTGCACTTGTTCCCGGAAGTCCACGACTACCTGAACGGACTGACCAGAATTGGCAATAGGATTCAGCAAGGCCCAATAATGTTGTTATACTGCGGCGGCATAGGAATGATGTTCGCCGGGGCGCTTCTGTGTGCCTGTATCCCCGAACCCGTGCAGACAACCGGTATCGTTCTACTCGCGGCATTTTTAACGCTTGTTTTTTGCACCCTCCCGTTCTCTTTCTTACTACTCGCAGTCTATGTAAGGAGAATCAATCTTTTCCTCGGAAATGAAGATCTTGCCGACCAATCACGGTGGTTCTTCCGAACCAGCATCTTCTATCTGATCATCAGCTTCGTGGTTCCTCTTGCCTTGCTTGTGCTCTATTTTCGATTCACATACCACGATTCGTTCTCGTATTTTCGAATCGCCGCATTAACACTGGCAGCAACTCTGCTTCTATGGTTCATTCGGTTGTTGTGGCGAACGCAAACTACGATCCAGCATCACGTCCGAAAACATCTCAGCGAGCCATTTCGGCATCCGTCACCCTAGAAACTGGAGACCAGCGAAATTGGACACCATCCACACATTCCGAAATCCCCGCGAATCGGTGAACAGCAATCCCTTCCAGGTTACCGAGAACGTACCGAAGTGGATCGTCGTCGTGTTGGGACTGGGGCTCATGGTGGTTGGAAGTGCTCTGTTGCTTGGGTGGTGGGTGCTTGTGTATTTCTGGTCCTATGAAAATTTGTTCGGGCTCCAGAATTTGCGACAGTGGGTGCAGCAACACAGTCAAGAGCTTACCTTGGTGGGGTTGACGGGCCTCGGGCTTTTTTTCTTTGGCGGCCTGATGTGTGTGCACCTCCCCAGAAAACTCCGCTCGACTTCGTGGATCTTCACGGGCTGTACGCTGGCCATATTTCCTTTGACGTTTCCCTTCTCGTTGCTCGTGTTTGCGGGATATGCTCAGTTGATTGGAGTCATCGTCCACGACTCGAACTTAGAAGGATTTGCTCTATGGTTCCGTCGTGTGGGACGCTGGTATATCGGGTTAACAATCGTTTCGTTGTTCATCACGTGCGGGGTATCCATCGGCTACCGTCGTGTGGATTTGTACTTCATCACTTCTGTGTGGGTCACAAGCGCCGCACTGGGCCTTTGGTTTCTTGGGATACTAGTTTGGGCTCAGTATGCTATCCTCAGACATCTTTGGCATCGGAGATAGAACTGCCTCCAATAGAACCCAACGGGAGAAACGATCCATGTTAGGAGCCATCGCCGGAGACATCATTGGTTCGATCTACGAGTGGCAAGCCCTCAAGTCGAAGCGTTTCCCACTCTTCGACACCGAAAGCTGCTTTACCGATGACACCGTATTGACAATAGCCGTCGCCGACTGGATTCTCCACGACCGCGACTTGGTCGATACCTTTCACGACTACTTCCACGCATACCCCCAAGCTGGTTACGGCGGCAACTTCACACGTTGGGCAGGCTATCGCAAACGCAAACCGTACAACAGTTGGGGCAACGGTTCGGCCATGCGCGTGAGTCCGGTAGGTTTTGCCTACGACACGCTCGAAGAAGTGTTGACTCGGGCGGAACAAAGTGCCGCAGTGACTCACGACCATCCCGAAGGCATTCGTGGAGCACAAGCCACAGCGGCCGCGATCTTCCTGGCTAAACAAGGCAACGACAAAGACGTGGTCAAAACATACATCACCGAAACGTTCGGCTATGACCTCGACCAAACACTCGACGACATCCGACCACGCTATACATTCGACGTCTCATGCCAGGGTTCGGTACCGCAGTCGATCAGAGCGTTCCTCGAGTCGACCGATTATGCCGATGCCGTCAAGAACGCTGTCTCGCTCGGTGGCGATGCCGACACAATGGCCTGTATCGCTGGTGGAATCGCCGAGGCTCATTACGGCCTTCCAGAACTGATTGCGACAGAAGCTTTAGCAAGACTCGACGGAAGATTGCGGAATGTTGTGGAGCAGTTTCGAGAACGATTTGGTCATGCGTAAGGGTTCGGCCTCCGTTGAGTCGCAAAACAAACGATTTCCCCACGTGAGACCAAGTGCGCCCTTCCTACGCGAGCACCAAAAAAAGTAAGATATCGAACACAAACAGTGTCCAAACTGTACACAAAGTAGCCGCGGCCTCAAACCCATTCCATGGGTTTGGGGTTGGCCAAGTTTTGAATGAATTCGGCCCAAGAAACGCGAAGGGTTCGCACTGTCGGATTACGATGAGAACGTGATCAAGTCTAACACCAAAACTCGAATGACGCGTGTCGTCCGCGCGAATGCGAGTTTCCAGCGCCATAAACTCTATTTTTGATTCAAGGAAACCTCATGAGTCGCAGTGATCTGCCTCCATCTCTTCTTCGTCTCGTGCAGCGGTTGTCGGAGTTGCACAAGGCGAGTTCCAAAGAAGTGAAGGAAATCGTAACGGAGTGCAACGTCCAACAGGAAGACTTGCTGGCGTGGTCCAATTTCGACCATTCGTCGGAAGACAGCTACGGTCGTCAGATGGCCTATGACGGCGGACATTTCGAGATCATGGTGATGTCTTGGCTCCCAGGGGATTATTCGGCGATTCACGACCACGGCTACACAGAATGGGGAGCAGTTCAAGTCTTCGGCCCTGCGGAGCATGCGGTTTTTGTCCTCACTTCTGATACAATTATGACCCTCAGTCGGACGCGCTTGACGCCCGGTCGAGTTCTTGCTGTGGGCAACGAACTCATTCATCAAATGGGTAATCCAACCAACCAGCGCTTTCTCTCTCTACATGTCTATGGGGCCACAAGTCGACCCAACGCCGTGACGGCCGATTCTCGAGTAATTGACGTAACGAGCCGTGAGGTCCAATGGACCGATGGCGGTGTCTTCTATTCGCTCCCGAGGGAGCTAGTCAAGAAGAGAGCCCCAGGTCCGGAGTCAGATTACTACACGTGGGTCTTTGAGATTGTCCAGAAACTGCTTCGAAACGAGCGTGCCGGATTGGATACGAATGAGTTGATCGAGCAGATGACGAACCCTGGCCAGTGGGATCGCCTCAAAGAAGAATTGTTGAGTCGGTTAGATGACCGCAGGCACGTCAATGATTCGCGATATTGGGGTATGCTCTATGACGTCTTCCGAGTTGCTGCGAGACTCCAGGACAAGTTGATCGATGGGTACGACCCGAATGAAAGGAAGGGAGATGATCACTGGCGGAACTATGCCTCCTTTTATGACCGCGTGATTGGAACGACGAACAGCTATCTTCCCAAATATCTTGCCAAAGTCTTTGAGAGATACGACATTAATCCTAAGACAATATCCTTCGTCGACGTGGGGTGTGGAACGGGATGGCTCGAAGGCGAACTACAGAGTCAGTTCGGGATGCGTCGGGATCAAATTCTCGCTGTTGATCCTTCGCGTGCGATGTTGGATGTCGCGAAAACACGATCGGCCGTTCGCCAAGCTGGCTTGCTCGATTTATGTCCCGAAGATTTCGGTCGATACTCCGTTACGTTCTGTAACAGCTATCAATACCTGTCGCACGAGGATTTCGAAGAAGCCGTTCAACGAATCGCGAGCATTACTGAGTCGGACGGATTATGCATTGGGGAATTCATTACCCAAGATCACATCCGTTGGTATCCGAATTTGGTGATAGCTGAAGACGACACGGTCATGTCATTGCGAAACCCCACGCTGAAAGAACGTGATGGTTATACGTATAAAGAGAGCGAAATTATTAACGTGAGTCGAGCGAAACGAATGCGAATTACACATGAAGGCACGCACCGAAGATTCATGGTTTCTCCAAGGCGAGTCCATGAGGTCTTTGAAAAGTCGTTTGCAAGGAAACTTGAGATGTTTGATGCGATTTCCTTTGCCCCAATTCCTCTCACGAACGAAACCTGTCCATCCACTCGCTATCTCATTTGTGCACAAAATTCCAAGCACTCGTGAATTGGAACGGCCGTGATTCCTCTCTGGGTTTGGCATCCCATCAGGACCCAAGGCACTGTTCGAATCAACAAATACCCATTGTCCTGACGAACATCCGAAATCCCGAAGGACTATGACCAGACGTCGAGAGACGCATCCCACGGGAGTGCCAAACGTCCTTGCGCCCTAAACAAGAAAGATCACGTCGTGAAACAACCAAAGCCAATTCTGATTTTGATCGGAGCCATGTGTCTGTTCGCGTTGCGAGCCCCACTCCTGAAGTGGTTGGCGATCCGCGGAGAGAATCTCGGGCTTTATGGCCAGGATGCGTTTTCCTTTTGCAACATTCTCTTCATTGGAAATGCTTGTGCTGGCCTGGCTGTCTGGGTTTACTTTGGCAAATCCACAATTCAATCCGAGTTCCAGAAGAACGACTTGAAGGGATATTCTCTCCTCCTCCTCAGTGCCTTGCTCGAACTGATTCCTCCGGCGTTGTTCTATACAGCTCTGATGAAGACGTCGGTGACAAATGTGATCCTACTTGGGCGTTTTGGACCATTGTTGTTTTCCGTGATTGGGGCATTAGTTCTCAAGAGCACAATATCATCACTCCAGTGGGTGGGCTATGGATTTAGTTTGACGGCAATCACGATTGTCGTCGTTTATGAGAACGGCGGGCGGATCAACTATGGTGACGGCCTGATGCTTCTGGCTGGGGTAATCAATTGTTTCAACACACTTTTGAACCGCCATGTTGTAAAAACTTCGGGACTTCATGCCTTTCTATTTACCCGATGCATGGTCGGAGCGGTCGCATTCTTCATCATCGCCGTGAATTTCATCGGGTGGCACCATTTTGGGGATGCGGTTCAACCGGAACTTTGGGGAGCCCTGGCGGTCTACGCCGTCATCGCGGTGGCCGTCGCAGAGTTAGCTTGGTACGACGCATTGAACCGAGTCGACCCGAAGACCGTTGGAAGTTTGTCGTTCATCTCTCCTTGCATGGGGATTGTCTTTGCTTTAATTCTGCTCAAAGCGCAGCCTGAACCCTCGCAATGGTTAGCCTTGATCCTCGTGACGATTGGGATTTTGATCGCCAACGGGAAGCAGATTCGTGAAACCTGTTTTCCGAAGGCAACCCCGTCCTCACTGGTTGTCAATTAGTGCGGTCCACGATTGCGTTGGGGACAATTCAAAGTCCTTCTCCCCGTTTGCGGAGAGAAGGATTTAGGATGAAGGGTGTCTCAAGAAAATCGGTTTACGCGGTTGTTCGGAGGGTTTGAAGTCTCCGAACCCCTCACCCTAAATCCCGGGTCCCACTTCGCGGGGAGAGGAATTTTGAAAAAAGAACCCATCGTTTTTCCGCTAGTCAGACGGCAACTTGCTTGCCGTCTGACTAGCGGAAAAACCAGAAACACAGCACTCAACACAAGCGTGAACCGCGCTAATGCGAATCCCGTTTGGGTGGAGCTCACGCGATTTATGCTGTCTTTTTGGAACACTTAGGACAGGCATCCTGCCTGTGGCCAACACAAATGAATTACGCTCTAACCCCCATTCTTTTTGAAGGTGATTGCGATGAAAGCGATGTTTCTAGATCTTCGTCAACGTTTCCCGTGGGTCCTTGCCATGACACTCATCGGTGGGCTCAGTTTCGTTTGGGCGCAAGTCCTTGTGGCCGAGTTCGAGATTGCGAGCGCTCTTGGCCAGCGAGTTGTGAAGGCGGGCGAATATAAACAAGTCTTCGCTGCACCCATTGGATGGACAACCCACTTGGCCATTTCGTTTAGTTATGCCCTTTTGTTTGCGGTGCTTCTATCCGTCCCCTTCTTTCCCAAAGAACAACCAAAACGACTTCTCGTGGGATTCGTCTTGGCAGTCGTGCTCGGGTGGTTCACGACTGTAATTACTGGACCAGCAGTTTCCGCCACAGTCAGTCTCCTGGCGGGCCAGGGCATCCCGGAAAACTTCAGCCCTCTGTACTTTGGGATCGACATCTTTTTGTATGTTCATGTGGGGTTCTTTGTGCTCGCCTGGTTACTCGTTGGCTGGGCCGCTGATTGCTTCAAGGAATGAGTGGGAGCAATGCACTTTCAAAACTCTGGGTATCTTCGGCGGTCCTTCGACACGGCAAATACGGCCGAATGCGTCATTTCGACCGTTTTGAAGAATCGAGAGCCTGTCGATCCATTTTTCCAGCAATTGAGTGTCTTCTCTAATGTTGTGATCACGTCGACCGTTGAAGAGGACCGAAACGAGATATCCGTCCAGGCGTTGGCAGACCATGGATGTCGTTCCTGGCCAACTCCCGAAAAACGTACACGCCCCTCGCGTGTACCTGCGACCCGCACAAGCATTTCTTGTCCGTTCCCTGCGTGCTGTCCGCTTCTTTGGGTCATTAGCCTCGCATGTCTCAATAGGAAAATAAAGTAAAGTCGAGATTTTACTCAAAATGCGCCCGATATTTCACCGATTGAGAAAAAGGGAGATTTTGCGGACTACCGAGAAAGGACAGCACGTATGGAAGCTTGGAAAAGACCCCTGTTGGTAGGGTTATGTTGGCTGGGACTGAGCTGGCTTTCCGGCTGCGCCAGTTTCAATCCAAGAATCTTTCATTACATCGGTGCAACTTCTCAAGAACCCGAGTCTCCAGCACACATCCAAGTTGCCGAACGAACTTTGGGCTCAAGCCCTCCCCGTGCAACGCTCGAGTTCACGCCCCAAGAGTTCCCCGAACTCCCGCTCCTACTCCCCATACCCCCTTCAGTCAACGACCCAGCTTCGAACCCTCGACCCAATTTCAAAGAACAGCCCTCAGCAGCATTGGCAAAACCCCAACCGGTCCTCTACAGTCCCCCAGTCCAAAACACCGTGGAGGCCCTCCTCATTGATTTTCCCTCGGCCCTCCAACTGGTCTCCGACAACAACCTCGACATCGCCGCCGCTCGGGAACGAATCCGTGAAACGTATGCCGCAGAATTGGAAGCCAAAGCACAATGGTTGCCCTCGTTGCAAGTGGGTCTGAGTTACAACAAACACGAGGGGACGCTCCAAGCCTCACCCGGTAACGTGATCGATGTCAGTCGATCGTCATTCGAGGTCGGGGCAGGACAATTCGCCGTCGGGGCAGGCACACCGATGGTCCCTGGTTTGGCTCTGAAATTGCGATTGAGCGACGGTCTGTTCAACCCCAAGATCGCCCGCGTCAAAACATCGGCCCAATCGTCTGTCAGCCAGATCGTAACCAAGAAGACCTACTTAATGGCAGCCCTGAAGTATCTGGATTTATTGGAAGCCGTCCAAGAGAAAGCCATCGCCGTCGATGTCCTCCACAAATCTCAGGAACTCGCCGAATTGACACAATCGTTTGCCGAGAGTGGCGAAGGAGCACAAGCCGACGCGGACCGGGCCAAGACAGAACTCGTTGTCCGAGAGAACGCGGTCCTACGCGCCGAAGAACATATCGAGACCGCCATGGCCCGTTTGGCCGAACTTCTCCGAATGCCTCCCATAGTACCGATATTCCCCAAGGAACAAACCCTCGTTCCCATCCAATTCGTCGAGGGTCGTTCGGACACACGGAACTTGGTTGCGTTAGCCTTGGCGAACCGTCCCGAGGTGGCCAACTCGAAGCAACTCGTCCAGATGGCCATGTTGAAGCTCAAAAAAGAGAAAACGGCTCCGTGGCTTCCGAGTTTGTTGTTAGGAGTTAGTTACGGCGGATTCGGTGGGGGCCCTGGAACAACCATCGACCCGTTTCGGGATCGTTTCGACCTCGACGCTGGCATGTACTGGGAGATCAGAAATCTCGGTTTCGGCGAACACGCCGTCCGAGCCCAAGCGTCTTCTCGTGTCGAACAAGCCCGACTAAGAGAGATGCGATTGTTGGACGAAATCGCCCGTCAAGTCGCCGAAGCTCGCACCCAAGTCCGGAGCCGTATTCGACAGATCGCCGTCGCCCAGGGCGGATTGGTCGCTGCCAAACAGGCCTGGCAACGAGACCTCGACCGAATTCGCGAAGGCGAGGGCCTGCCCATAGAAGCCCTCCAATCCTTACGTGCCGTTGACCAATCACAACGCGAGTACGTACGCGCTGTCGTGGATCACAACGAAGCCCAATTCCGTCTCCAATGGGCTCTCGGCTGGCCCTCTGGATCAGTCCCATCTGGTGAAGTGCTTCCAACCGACACATCCCAATGCCCAGTTCCTCGACATTGAACGCGGAGTGGACAACCAGTCGAACATTCGTATACCCCGCTTGACTGCATGCCCACCATCTCTGGGTAAGTCCAGATCGACTTCCTACTCCAACAAACTCACCTTCCCCGTACTCCCATCAACATGCAACCGTTGCCCGGTCGTCAATTGTTTATGAATCTCCGGCAGACAAGCCACCGCGGGCAATCCAAATTCACGAGCGAGAATCGCTCCATGCGAAAGCATCCCTCCCGTTTCCATGATCAGTCCTTGGGCCTGCGAAAACAGCGGAGTCCAGGCCGGATCCGTCGTCGGACACACCAAAATAAACGGTTCTCCAATGGGAACGCTGGTGGAGGGTTCGTCGAGCACGAGAGCCGGTCCTTCGGCCACACCTGCCGAAAGCGGGATGCCCTGAAGCGTGTCGGTCGGAAAAGCCTCTTCGGGTCGTCCGATGGCTCCGAGGTTGTCGCTAAAAAGGACCTGCGGAACATAGAGCTTCAACAATAGATCACGCCGCCGCCGCCGCTCGTTGATGACGTCCGTGAAATCATGTCCCTTGAGTAACTCGGGAAGCTCCCTGAACTCCAAATAAAATAGGCCACCGTCGAGACGATAGCGCGTATCGAGTTCGACCAGGTATTTCCGGATTAACGCATAGCCACGCATCAAATGATGCTTGGCCGTTTCCCGTAGAGATAGATTCGTCCGGAGGTTTTGCAAAGCTTGTTCGATCACACGTCGTTGCCGTGGCTGGAGGTCGTACTCGTCAAGCGGTGAGAAATTAGGAGCGTCCTCTTGCTTGCCCTCCTCTGAGGGAGCAGCTTCGGCCCGTCCCTCGGTCGAAGTCGCGAGTTTCTGCTGGGCTTGGTGATACATCGCTGCGTCTCTCAATTCTTCAAGGAGTTCCGGAGTTTCCAACCAACGAGGATTGGCCAACTCCATTTCGAGTTGCCCACGATGTCCGAACTGTTCGAGAAATTGTTCCTGGTCGAGTCTTCCTTGTAAAAAGGCTTCCATCCCTCCGGCGAGGTCGGCGACCGGCTCGGGCTTGACCCCCATAACCATCTTTCGCAATTTTTCCCTCGCGTGTTGTTGCATCTCCTTGAGCCGAGGAACGGCTTTCCTCATCGTCGCTTGCACATTCGTGGCTCCGGCGAGTTCGGCTTGAGATCGCTCCGTCCCAATCCGCGCGAGTATGCGTTCCAACTCGCGCATGGAAAGGTCGGCGAGGGCGGCCGGTTTGAGGCTGTGTCGGGCGAAATCGTAGAGCGTACGTTGAATCCAGAATTTCAGCCGCTCGAACAACTTACGCGAGTCGACCAGATCTAACGGCTTGTCGATTTCCTTTTTCGCCTCTTCGACGAAAGGAGGCACGATTCGCTCGCGAAAACGTCGGACGAACGTCTGGAGGTACCAACGCAGTTTCACGGCGTTCCGCATGACCTTATAAAAAATGATCGGAAAGAACGCCCAGAGTTTCCACGAGGCACGCGCCGGGTTGAAGCGGGCTTCGGGATACAGGGCCTTTTGGGGATCTTCCTTGAGTTCGGCAAACGGGTGCTCGAACGGCAACGCCTTGAACAGCATCAACGGTTCACGCGACAGGTTGCAATACGGCCTTCCGCAAACCAAATCGAAGATCCCAAGGTCGTCGAGAATCGGGGCCGGGTCGAAACCGAAGTCGCGATACATCCGCCCGAAGCCACCCGTTCCCGACATGAATTCCTGGACGATGCTCCAGGTCATGGGAGTCGGGGCCGGCAGAATCTCGGCAAGGTTATAACGGCTCCACACTGTCCCTCGCGGGTCGGCGAGCTTCTGGAGGCGTTCGATTTCCTCCTTGCGGACGTGTTCGAGTGCTTCGTCCTCGGCGAGTTTGTGGTATCGGATCGGTCGCGACTGCAACAGGTAAAATTCCCCACCGGCAAAACCCCATTCGATGTCGCAAGGCTCGTGGAAATACGCCTCGACCTTCAATCCGAGTTGAATGAGTTCGTGGAGTTGTTCGTCCGTGAGCGTCGGACTCGAAGGATCGAGAGCAATACGCTGCACGTCGCCGGCCAACGGGCTGGGCATGATCAATGGCTTCTCGACGATGTGTCGTTCGATGATCTCCGGATCCATTTGGTCCCGAGATATGTAGAACCGGTCCGGCGTAACTTGGCCCAGAACGACCGCTTCACCAAGCCCGTACGCGGCTTCGATCACCATCTGCGGAACATCGGGGTTTACGGGATGTTTCGTGAACATCACTCCCGACACTTCCGACGGACACATGACCTGGACCGTGACCGCCGTACCGTGCAATCCGGTGATGTTGTGGTGTTCGCGGTAGGCGATGGCCCGTTCGTTGTTCCACGATCGAAAGACCGCCGCAATCGCCAGAAACAACATCTTGAACGGCTCCGTCGGCATCTCCTCGTTCGTGCGGTGTTGGTACGTCTGGCGAAAGCGTTCGCACAACGTCTCGATCCCGGAATCATCGAGTTCGTCTTCCGACGTCAAGCCACTCTCCTCGAGCAATCCCGACAAGACCGCCGCATACGTGTGCTCCGGTATTCCACCAACGGTCTTGCCGAACGTCACGAGGAAGTCACGATACGCCCACCACGCCGCCCTCGGATTCTGAATCCGTTCCCCAATCAACTTGACGCATTCGGGATTGAGTCCGACGTTGAGGATCGTGTCCATCATTCCCGGCATGGACGTCTCGGCCCCGGACCGCACCGCCACCAACAGAGGGTTATCGCCTTCGCCGAATCGTCGATCGATCATCGCCTGAAGACGACCAATATGGAAACGCACTTGTTCGCGAAGCCCTTCGGGCCAGGTCTGATTGTGTTCCCGATACAACCGACAACACTCCGTCGAGATGGTAAACCCCGGCGGCACTCTAAGGCCCGCTTTCGTCATCTCGGCCAGACTCGCTCCCTTACCCCCAACCAAGTGCCGGATATCGTTCGAACCATCGGCCTGTCCATTACCGAAGAAGTATATCCAAGGCGCGGAGTTATCATTATCGATCATCGTTGGATGTCCTTTCGAAAGGTCGAATCTCATGAGCACTGTTAGGATAAGAGGTCGTGCTCGGAAGGACTATTAAGAAGGGCGCAGCCAACGAACTAAAGTACCAAGCACACTCCGTGTGCCGTCCACCTGTCTTGGTCGAAAAGTAGCAGGCCCACTCGGGCAGTCGGCTAAATAAATGGCGTGTTTTCGATTCTC
Source organism: uncultured Alcaligenaceae bacterium (assembly GCA_964423615.1). Lineage (GTDB taxonomy): Bacteria > Planctomycetota > Planctomycetia > Gemmatales > Gemmataceae > CAYRFQ01. Next base: position 26,289 of record CAYRFQ010000106.1, read on the forward strand.
AGCCCCGAAGGGGCGAAAGATCCTAGCCGTGGGTGGGAACCCACGGAACTCTTTGGGCAGTCGGATAAACAAGAGTCGTGTTTTTAACTTTCAGCCCCGAAGGGGCGAAAGATCCTAGCCGTGGGTG
>CAYRFQ010000107.1:0-25864 GCA_964423615.1 uncultured Alcaligenaceae bacterium
AAAGTCGGAGCCGTGAAGACAAGGCAAAAGGGAACTAGCAACTGTGTCAAAGACGTTGTAAGGTGCATGAGTCGGTCTCTCGATTCGGCCAAGGGTGTTGTTGTTGCTATTCACCAGTGTGCCATAAGAGAATCCAGAGGCCGACTTTTTTCCAAATCACATCACCGAAAAGTGCGAAACTTGAACGAAGAACAGGTCGCATGTTCAGCCCACTCAAGTCTTTTTGGCGAAAGTATTCCGATTGAGGAGAATAACTGAACCTACGATTCCTCGGTGACAAGTACTCCGTTTCGTATGTCGAAGGAGGTCCGCTGCCGTTGTCGGTTTCCACTGCAGTGAGAGCAAACTTGTGACGCCGCTGGAACTGGTCTTGAAACCCCTCCGGGCTGGCCAACATTCCGCGTTCACGAAGGTTTTCCGTGAATGCGGGAAGCAAACTGTGGAGTTGTTTTGCTGAGACTTCGTTCTGCTTACCGAATGCCAACTCCCAGGCTACTTCTGATCTCCATTTCTCGCCCAGAGCGGGAATAGTTTTAAGGAATATTCTTAAGGGGCGGGTCTTCGCGAACGGAGCGACTTTCGACTCCAAAGTTTCCGATGCCCTCCAAGGCCCCAACAAACACAATGCCAGACCGGTCCCCGCTGCGACCGTGAGAATGGTCGATAGAGCAATCCAACGACTGCGGGTGTTTGGATAGCGTTTCACGGGGAACTCCTTCGAGCTGATGCGTCCAGTGAGAGTTTGAGGGCAAGTTCCATTCTCTTGTGCCAATGGTGGTCGTAGGAGGAGCGCGAGGGGGTATCAGACTTGCGCAACAACAATGGGATTGGCAGATTTCTATGCGTGAATTCCAGTGACTATCGCGGCCGTTCACAGCACCAAGCGGAGCTACTACGGAAGGCTGAGGCTCGCCCCAACCGGAGTAGTTTCCCCATTTGTTCAGCCATCGATCGACTTCTCAGGGTTTCAACAGTTGTGTCGATATTGACAAAGATGTTTCGTTTGCGTTGTCTTACGCGCCCAAATCTCCCTTGAACTTCGCATTTTGGCACTTTACGGCTTCCGGTCGATCAGGCCGACGCGAGATTCATAAGACCTGATGAAAGATGTTACTGGGTTCCGGTGGGAACAATTGCGGGCATTTTGTCGCTCCAGTATTCGGGCCGCCTGCCTGTCAAAGTGTCGAGAGTGAGGTAGGGCTATGGGCACACATGCGAGAACTGCTCTTTCGAGCACATGGGTTTCGCCAGGGGGAAACGCAGACGCGGAAATCGAGACGTGGCCTGCGTAAGGGCCCACCAGGCAAGATTGAAATCACCGGACTTAGCACGGACAACTCCCACGGCACCATTTTCGCTGATGTCACTTGCGCTGGCAAAAAAGGCCATGGGGGAAGTTGCCGCTCTTTCCGACTGTAAGATTCCGACATTACTGGATGTAGACTCAGCCGGTGCAGTCCTCGTACGATCTGTAGGCCACCCTTGTGAAGAAAGTGATGTCCAGGCCTCATAGTAGTTTGGTTCACTGAGCTCGAAATTGCTCGATTTCTTGCAACAGTTTCTTCTCGTTGTAACGGCTTACGGCGATGCCTCCACACATGCAAAGGACAAATCCAACGAAACCGCTCAGTCGTATTCCGAAGTCATCGCCCCGATCTTTGCCAAAGTTAGTCAGGACAGCAAATACCAGAATCCCACAGGTCTGGCCAAACTTTTGTAGGAAGGTGCGGGCAGCGAAAAACATCGCTTCTTTAGACTGTCCAGTGTGACATTTATCGTGTTCCACAATGTCAGCCAATATTGTTGGCAAGAGAACACCCAGAAAGGACAACGGAACAGAATAGAGTGCGACCAACATATATGCCTGCACGTTATTAGGAATCGGGTATTTTCCCAAAAAACAAGCCCCGAGGAAGATCAAACTTACCATCAACAAGGCCCCTATCAGCAGGATCTTTTTTCCCAGCCATCGGGCCAACCAACGCACCAGTGGGTAGAACGCAAGCGAGAGAAGGACCATCACAGTCAATAGACTGCCCACCAATGCCTCTTCCTGTCCCAGCAACACGGTCACGTAATACAACAGAGCGGTGTTGATGATTGCTAGGCCCATGAAGAAAGAAAAATCTCCCACAACGTAAAATCGAAAGTAGGAATTGCGAAGTATGTGGGATAGAGATGTCCACAAAGGAGGGCTGTACGATGGGGTTTCGCAGTATAGTTTTTCGTCAATCGTAAGGGTGGGTATCAACATCAGGATGAGCCCGACCAGTGCGAGGATGGTCACCGCTCCTTGCACTGCCGCCAATCGATCAAGAGAACTCGACATGAACTGTAAACCATCTGCCAAGAGTGGCGTTTGTGCTGCCACCATGATGCCAAGCACAAATGTAATCGAGATCCATGTCGAGAGATTCAGGCGTCCTTCCGCCGTGCGTCCCAGTTCCGGGATCAAAGCAAAGAAAGGAGTAAGATAGAAGGTGAAGGAGATGTAGAAGAGAGCCTGCGTAACAAAGAGCCAGACGATGTTGAGTGCACTCGTCTCGCGAATGGGAGGCACAAACATCAGAACGAAAAACAGGGCGGTTGGAAAGGCGGCTTTGAACATAAATGGAAGGCGTCGTCCCCGCGGATTCGTGGAACGGTCACTCCAGTTAGCAATGAAAGGGTCAGTCACTGCGTCTACCAGTCGGCCGGAAGCAGCGATCAGCGTAATGATGTTCAGAACACCGAGAAATGTGACCTGAGTAATGAGGAAGGGGAGATTGGCGTCTTTGGGCGGCAAGTAAAAATAGACCAACATTAAACTAATAACGTTGATGAGAATCGAGGCCCCCAACTGACCCAAAGCATAGGAAAGTTGAACCTTCAACGGTAGCGATGGTTTTGTGTTCATTCACCTCATTCTCACCAAGATTCAATGCTCAACTCAGGAAGGCCTCGGAAACACCTTACTCCAACTTCAACTCACGTTTGCACTGGTCTGAAGGTCCGGTGGCGGGTCCGGCATCGCTTGGTTTCCAATAAGGTCGGGGCCTCAGGGTTAAGGCATGGCAAACGCGTGTTCGGACGCCCGAACAGTGAGCACAGCACACGGGGACTTGCGTACGACGTTTTCGGCCACGCTACCAATCAGCAGGTGGGCAATTGCGCCTCGCCCATGAGTACCCATGACAATCAAGTCGATGTCGTGGCTTTTCGCATAACGGATGATCTCCACGAAGGGAGCACCCCACTGAACCACGAGTTGATATTGAGGATGCTCACCCTCAATACCTGCGAGTCGTTCATCAAGTTGCCGTCGTGCGTCCTTCTCGGCTTCCTTTCGATAATTGGGCTGCATGGCGTAACCATCTGCCGGAGGGACGTAGATCAGTGGATCCTGGAGTACATGCAAAACGTGCAACGGCACATTAAAGAGGTTAGCCAATTTCTTTCCATAAGCTAATGCCGAATTGGCAGTTTCACTGAAATCGGTCGGGACCAGAATACTTTTGGGTGGGAATGCATTTGACAAGGCCAGACTCTCTTTTCGGGAAGTTGCACGTTGATTCGATTCGGGCGGAATTCGTACGCGGTGTCGACTCGGCCCCCTACAGATAGTCGATTGAGGAGTGTTCTTTCCCTGGTGTCGCGGTGATGCGGGCGGTCATTGGTCTCCTGTAGTGGCTCATTAGTCGATGACAAATACCCTTTTGTACCGCAAGTTCGCGTGTTTCATGCCTTCTAGGTTGTCAATTTTTGATTGACAGGTTGGCAATACCACAAAAAATGTAGTGACAATGACTTCTGTTTGGATAACCTGTCAATCAAAAATTGACAACCTAGTAGAGAGAATCGCTTAGCGTCGCGACCCTAGGACGGACCATGCCATACCACTCGCTAAAACTCAGCTGGATCGCGTCGGTATGGGTACCAGCTTGCAGGAGGATGTCTCCCACGACCTTCATCGATTCGTCCATCAGTACATCCACGTCCTTCCAGTGCCGCAGCGCAGGAATAGCGCCTACCTCACAATCGGTGAAGATCGTTTCGATTTCTGCCTCCGAAGCCAGTCGAACGTTCTGAGTGTTGAGGACCGTCTTTACCCGCTCCAGGTTTACTCTCCTGGATGCCGGAACGATAACTTCGAACGGACGGTCGTCTGCCATCACGACGACCACTTTTGCGACGCGATGACCGCTGACGTGTTCGCGGTGGGCGACCTCTTGTGCTGTGTACGCCCCTGCATGGTGTCGCTCCTCGAATTGCACACCTCGGGCTTGCAGCATTTTCCGAATCCAGAGAATGGGCACCGCGTGCTCAGCGGGATGGATTTCCGAGTCTCCGCTCTCCTCGTAACCGGGATGACCTTCAGTGAGGTTGGGGTCGATGCGGATGTCCTGTTTCGTGGTCCCGATAATATCTACCCGGCCCACACCGCCTCCTGGTTGACCCGTGCTCGGCAGAGGCTTACCTTCGGAAAGGAGACGTGGTTGTTTCTCTTCTTGTGGTATTTGCGACGGGTTTGTCTTTTCTTCTGTCATGATTCTTCCTCCTTGAGCGAACTTGGATTGTAAAGATCATGTTGTTTTTTGCCGCCTATCAAACCTGGAGGAACAGACACGAAAGCCTATTCGACTTCCATGCTTTCATGCAATTCTAATGCCAACTTGCGATTTAGTGTGGATGCCACTCGAAGGCATGATTTCGCTGACTGAGACTTTCAACAATTGGCTGCAGATTTTCTGTCCATTCACCTTCGACCTCGCGAAAATAGTGTGGCAACTGTGTTCTTGTCTCACGAGGAAGGTAGTTGGGCCGAACGCTGTGGCGGAATTCTTCCCGTGCCGAGATTGCAATTTGTGTGGGTAGGGCCCGATCAGTAGTACTCCGAGGAGCCGGGAGGCGACACGAGCGAAATGAGTCGCATGATCTCCAGTCACCCAAAGGGCTAATTCAGATCGGGGTCGAATTTGGATGTGCGGATTCGCTCAGCGCGCGCTCCACCGCACAATCGGGGTAAAATCGGATTGTACTTTCGGAACCACATGTCCGCCTCGGAAGACCGAAGTCCAGAGAGTTTCAAAGGCTATCGGCCACCCAAATATGCTCGCTTTCACGCGACCGAACATCGATTCCTAAAATAGTGGACACATCTTCGTGTCGTAAATTCGCGATTGCTGCCAAAGAGAGATATCGGGTGAAAGCGGAGAAAGGGAACAAGAGTTGCTCGTGGTAAGACAGGTTCCGTTGCTCCAACAGCCCTGTTGGTTTGGAAGCAATCGAAGATTGTCGGTGACTCGAAAACCGAACAAAGGCACTTCTCAACAAGCTCGGGATACCCATCGGAGCCTTGCGTTCTGAGGGAGCGATTTTGCGTTCCTGAGGACGAACAAGCCAAGTTTGAATCCTATTGGTTAGTCTTTTCAGACTCACTTATCCGCTGGAGCAGAACCATGCAAGCTGTCTTGAAATGTGTCCTTCCAATTCTGGCGATCCTTCTGCCAGCTCTACCGGCCCAAGCTCAGGAAGTGAGAGTGCCTTCCAGACCTCTTGTCTTCGAAGTCCGGTTTGAGAACCAAGCCATCAGCCCAGCTACTGCCCGGTTCCTTGCCAGAGTCCTTCGTCAAGCAAGGGACGAAAATGCCGAGTGTGTGGTTCTTGTTCTCGATACGCCCGGTGGCCTTCTCGACTCTACCCGCACGATTGTCAAAGATATCCTGGCCAGTCCGGTACCTGTGGTCGTTTATGTCGCACCAAGGGGGGCACGAGCCGCTTCGGCAGGAGTGTTTATTACCTTGGCCAGCCACGTTGCCGCGATGGCGCCGGGAACCAACATTGGTGCTGCTCATCCTGCCCAGATTGGAGGCATCCCCGGTTCTCCCTCGGTCGAAAAGAAGGGCGAAGGGAAATCTTCAGTCATCGAACAGAAGATCATCAATGACACCGTCGCCTGGGCAAAATCTCTTTGTGAGTTACGAGGACGCAATGCCGAATGGACCGTCAAAGCGATCAAAGAAAGTGTATCAGCAACGGCATCGGAAGCCCTCGATGCTGGTGTCATCGAAATTCTCGCAGATAGTACAACGGACCTTCTCGATCAAATCAATGGTCGCAAAGTAACGCTGTCGTGGCAGAGGAACGAAAAGGGAGAGTTGGTCCCAGGGGAGACGACCCTGTTGGATACAAAAGACGTGGAGGTTCGAGTTGTCGAGATGTGGTGGGGAGATCGGTTCCTGGCCGTTCTCGCCAACCCCAACGTGGCCTTCCTTTTGTTGATTCTTGGAGTCTATGGGCTCTTGTTCGAACTATACACACCTGGCTGGGGTGTCGGCGGCACTCTTGGGGTCATCTGTCTGGTATTGGGATTTTTCGCGCTAGCGATCCTCCCTGTCAGTTATGTGGGAATTGGGTTAATTGCCATTGCATTGGCCATGTTTATTGCTGAGGCCTTTGTGACCAGCTTTGGCTTCCTGACGTTGGGAGGAATCATTTGTATGGTCCTTGGAGGGCTCATGCTTGTCGAATCTCCTATCGGCTTTCAGAGGGTTTCGGTGTGGGTAGTGGTCCCCGTGGCAGTAGCGACCGGAGCGATCATGTTCTTTCTTTTGGGCAGCATCGTCAGGACGCACAGTCAGCGAACACAAACCGGGTCGGAAGGCATGATTGGCAATGAAGCGATATCCCTGGACGAGTTTGAGAGGGATGCTGAAGGATATGTCGGCATCGTTCGAATCCACGGGGAACTATGGAGTGCCAGGAGCCATAAAACCGTCTCTCGCGGACAAAAGGTTGTCGTGGTGGAACGCCAGGGACTTCGACTTGTCGTGACTCCAGAAATGCCAACTTAAACTTTCCATTCGATAAAACAGCACACATGAATGCAAGCACACAAGGGGCAGTAATATGAATGAAGTTCTGACGGGAACAGGGATCGTCCTAGGTCTGGTCGTGCTCTATTTCCTAACATGTATCCGCATTATTTTTGAATACGAGCGGGGTGTGGTGTTCCGCCTTGGGAGAATCATAGCACGACCAAGGGGCCCAGGATTGATTTTTGTGTTTTGGCCCATCGATCAATTAACAAAGGTTAGTCTGCGGACCATCGTCAAGGACGTTCCCTCACAGGACGTCATTACCCGTGACAACGTGTCGGTTAAAGTCAATGCGGTCGTCTACTATCGAGTGATTGATCCGCTCAAAGCCATTTTAGAAGTTGAGAACTACATGTATGCGACCAGCGAACTCTCCCAAACAACCCTCCGCAGTATCCTGGGACAAGCCGAACTCGACGAATTACTGGCAGAACGGGATCGGATTAATCGTGAACTTCAAACCGTTATCGACCAACAGACCGATCCCTGGGGTATCAAGATTTCACTAGTCGAAGTCAAACATGTTGATCTACCAGAGAGCATGAAGCGGGCCATGGCTAAACAGGCGGAAAGTGAACGCGAACGGCGGGCGAAGGTGATTCACGCGGAGGGAGAGTATCAGGCGGCCTCCCGGCTCCGTGACGCTGCGGAAACAATTAAGGAACACCCAATGGCGATGCAAATGCGGTTCCTGCAAACACTCTCTGATGTTGGAACCGAAAATAACACCACAATCGTTTTCCCTGTGCCGATTGACCTTTCTGATGCTTTTACGAAGTAGGACAACGTACATGCGGGAAGAGGACAACTAGCACATGGAATTCCCCAGAAAAAAAAGACAAGTAGTTAACCGCGTGTCCACCATCTCTGGGGAAGTCGAGTTAAAGTCACAACGACTCGAATTGGCCCTTGGGGTCTCTTAGCAAAAATAGCTTTATTGGATTTTGTTCGACTTGCTACTGATTTGCTGCAAGAGTTCTTGAAACCGTGGGTCGGTATGCAGGTGAGAAAATCGCTTGTCCTGCGTTAACCGTTTCGCGTCACGAAAACCATTCTGGATTGCCAGTTGAAGTTTCTTGAGGGACTCTTCCTGGCACTCTTGTTTCGCAGCGATTTCCTCCTCCGTTAATTCCTCTTTGTTGTCGAACAACAAGCAGAGTTGCCCGAATCCCGCCGAGAGCCGGTAGAAGTTTTCTGGACTCGGGGGCACAAGGGAAGTCAAGGCATGAAGAGTCTTCTTGGCCCCCGTCAACAATCCCTGCTGCTGCTGTAAAGGCAATGTTTTCCAGTAGATACCCATGAGTCGAAACTTGTACGCCTCGACATTCTTGCTCACTTCGAGGGCTTTTCGGTAGAGCTGCGTGGCATCAAGAAACAAGGAAAGTGCGTCGGCATTTTTGGGATTATGCATGAGCAACAATTGAGCTTGATTCTCCAACGCACTGCCCAAATTGGCTTTGAAACGAGCAACCGTGGGATTTTCGACGACCAATTGTCTTCGTAAAAATGCCGTTTTCTCGAAACTTCGTTCTGCTTCGACCATCTGCTTCAAGGGAACGAGTGCCAGGCCTTTGATGAGGTAGGCATTGGCTAACTTTTCAAGAACCGAAATTCGTTTGTGTTCCTGGGAGGAGAGGTCTTCAAGAAGGGCAATGACTTTGTTTTGTTGGGAAATGCAATTCTGGAAGTAGTTCTGCCTGAGCGTTGGCTCTCTCGTTATCCTAGCCCGCGCGAGAGAAAACAAACCAAAGTCCGTCCTGGCCATGGCAAGTGTAGTTTTCACCAACACACGGGAATCCTGCGGGACCACAGTCTCAAGGCGGTTGATCGCTTCGACAAAAAGCAACCGGGCTTCTTCGAAATTATTCAAATCTGCGTGCAGGCGAGCTTGTCCGTAGATAGTAAGGGCCAACTGCCTCTCGAGTTCGTAAGTTGTATGTCGCTCAAGTTTCTTCCCATCTTCCATGAACACTTCCTGGAAGATAGCCTGGGCTTCTCGGTATCGTCGGAGGGCTTCCTTTTGTTTGTTCCCACGGGCGTTGTAGAGCCCCAGAAAATAACAACAAGTCGCAACTTCAAGTCGCAATTGGATAGGTAAAGTCGTTCCCACACCCAACTCAGTCAATTTCTGGTAGGCTTCTTCTAGAGTTGCAAGGGCATCCTTTTCGGCACCCTGATCACCCTGCATTTGTCCAACCCTGAGCAACGCTTGGGCCACCGCTTCTTTCACTTTGGGCTCATGTTTCCACTGAGAAATAAAACTTTGGTTGTATTCCAAAGCCTTCGTGAGTAATTTGTTCCGCAAGGCCGTCATTCCCGGGGAGTCGATCAAGGAGTCTTCTTCAAGAATCAAATAGAAGTCGCTCCCAACCTTCAAGCTCTGGGTCAACGTCCGGTACGCTTTTTCCTCATTCTGCGTTGCTTTCTCTTGAGCCAAGAGAGCTTGTTTTGCATGTTGTTTCGCCTTTTCGGCGTTTTCGTTGGCAACGGCTTCGGCACTTCGTGCGCGGAGCAGCAGGACAATCGAAACAGAAAAACCGATGAGGAGCGCTACAACGAACCCCACGCCCCAAGGATTCCGCTTTGTAAACAGCCAGCTCTTTCGGACCAGTCCTGGGCGTGTTGCTTCGATGGGCTTATGGTTCAAGAAACGAGAAAGGTCGTGCTCCAGAGCTTCGGCGGACTGGTAACGTCGCTTGGGTTCTTTTTCCAGACAATGCAAACAGATCGTTTCCAGATCTCGGGGAATGGTTGGTTGCAGTTGCCGAGGAAGAATGGGGGCCGTCTGTTTTACCAACTCAAGGGTTTGGTAGAAATCGGTACTTTGAAAAGGAGGACGGCCTGTAAGCATGGCATACAACACCGCACCAAGTCCATAAACGTCTGTCGCAGGCCCGACACACCCATCCGATTGGATTTGCTCAGGAGCCATGTAGTTTGGAGTGCCCAGTATCTCACCAGTCTGACTCAGTTCTATGTTTCCGGCCTGCTTGGCCAATCCAAAGTCACTGATCTTGACGACCCATTGTGTACTTGATTGTGAGCTGGCAGGCTTGGTTGGCAACAAAATGTTCGCAGGTTTGAGATCTCTATGCAAAATGCCTTTTCGGTGTGCTGCTTGTAAGGTAGTGGAAAGTTGGTGAGCTATCGAGGCAGCCTGAATCGGCTCTAACGGCTTCCCGTTGAGTTTCTCGGCAAGGCTTCCCCCTTCACAGAACTCCAGGACTAAGTACGGGGGAACATGGGATAAGTTCACCTGATGAATCTGTACAATCCCCGGTTGGGATAATTGTCCGATGGCCTTGGCTTCCCGCTCAAATCGAGCCAGTGTGGTCGGGTTGATGAACCCGTTGAGTTTCAATGTTTTAATGGCAACTGTTCGGCCAAGATTCAGTTCGTGGGCTTTGTACACAACACCATTCGCTCCCTCCCCCAACACTCCAAGTATGCGAAAACCAGGAACATTCGGATAGGCTTGCTCTTGGTCTGGTCGATCGGAAGACGGGCCTAATGAGGCTTCCTTGAAGGCCAGCGATAATTTGCGTTGGAAGGCTTCATCGAGAGGGTCCGTGGGAGTTTTCATCTCTCCAACGAGTTTCTCGAGCCAGGGTGGCGTTGAACTCAAGCGAGCCATCGTGTCCGAGCAGGCGGGACAACCGTTGGCGTGGTCGGACAACTCTCTCTCTTCCGTTTCGGGAGAAAGACCCGCCAGAAACTCTATCCATTGCGCTTCGGAAGGGCAATCTCCGAGAGGTTGTTCAACCATCGTTGCTTCACACCGCTTATAACTCAAGAAATAGACGGTTCGTCTGGGTCATCGTAACGCTGGAATTGGTTAACAAGTTCCTCGAGCTTTTGTTGGATCCTCTGTTTGTTCTTGTAGACCGCGCCGCGTGTAATCCCAAGTTCTTCCGCGACCACCTCGGGCTTTTTCCCGTCGTGGACGACTCGCTCGAAAGACGCCCACACCTGAGGTTTGACCTGGACACGCAAGACCGTTTCGGCCTGTTGGAGCAATTCCAACTGGTATTCTGTTTCAATGCCTTGCTCGAGAGCGTTGCAGGTCTCTTGGAGTGTTGGTTGTCCGGGGAGATAGCCTATTCCCACTTCGTGGCGCCGTTTCGTCTGTCGTTCGAGCCAATCAATCCAACAATTCCGAACCATCGTCGTCAGATAGTTTCGAAAACTTTTACGTTGGTCGTACTGGAACTTCTGTCTGTTCTTGTGCAACTTCACGAACACTTCTTGGGTCAGATCTTCTGCATCGGCGGGCTGGACGTTGTGCCGTATCAGCCATCCGTAAACTCTCGGGACATAACGCTGCGCGAGGGTAAGCCATGCCTGCTCGTTCGTCGGGTTCTGGCGAAGTTCACCCATCAACGTAACGCTTGTTGGGAAAGAATCTCGTGACAATGGTAAATTCCTCGCGCCATCCTCCAAAGACTTGGGAAATACTGCGAAAGTCATTTGTCCAGAGAAAAATATGTCGGGTTCAACTTGAAAACAAATGAAATTCTTCACATATTGGAAACAGTTGGACATCGCTTTAATTTTCATTGCCCACTTACCCGTCACAAAATTCACTGCATCCCCTTCAAAAACCGTGGCTCTTATTCGCCTTCTTCGTCCAGTTACTCAAAACCCAGAAGGCGCATTCGTTCCAAGGAGAAGCCATGACTTCCCCCCTCCAAAGCAGCGAAAGCCCCAAAATAACCGAGACGGAGTTCTTGAACGAAGAACACGAAACGGCTCAAGGCGTCGGCCCAGGGAATCTTTTTTTTGCCACAAGCGAAGTGGGGCTACTCGTTCTCGACGATGATCAACAGATATGCAAACTCATCGAGAACATTTTCCTTCGGCATCGTTTCCGGATCGTGACCATCGCCGACCCAGCTTTAATGGAAGACGCTCTGAAGCAATCCGCATTCCATCTCGTCATTTTGGATTGGTTCATCCCCGGCCGAGACCCAACACACACTCTGCAAACTGTACGAGAGATTCAAACTGAAGCCAGCATTATCGTGATCACTGGGCGACCTTCGATGGACAGCGCGCTCGAATGTTTACGGGCCCACATTTACGATTACGTGCCCAAGCCGTTTTCTCCCCAGGAACTCGAAAAAATCGTGTTCGATTGCCTCCAAAGCAAGGGGCTACTTCGCCTCTCGGAAGAGGCTTTGCGAGAAAAGTTAGGCCATGCCATTCGAGAGCGTCGAAAGAACCTCGGACTGACGCTCAAGGAGATGGCCGAACGAACGAACGTTTCGTTGGGGTATTTGTCTCAGATCGAACTGGGCAAGAACTCGGCTTCGATCGAAACTTTATATCGCATTTCGCTCGGGCTCGGAGTCCGCGTCGCCGACTTGTTCTTGGAAATCCAGCCAACGTTATAAAGTTCGCCAACAACAGAAACCAAGACCGAAAACGCACAGCACAAGGAAGTACCATGGTCGAACCGATTGGCTTGGTTCCGTTCGTCCCGTCGGGTAGTGGCTTCGCAAAAAGTCGCCATTTGTTTCGAACGCTTGGGTTCGAAGAACTTTGGGCGAACGATGGCTTCGCTGGGTTTCAGTATGGTCCGGCCAAGTTCATCCTCCAGAACATGGACGAACCTGCTTTTGCCGGCAACTACACGCTCAAAATTGAGGTCTCGGATCTCGACGCTTGGTGGGTTGAAGTCCAACAGAAGAAATTGGATCAGCAATTTCCAGGCTTCGGCATGAAACCTCCGACCGATTATCCTTGGGGCCGCGAGGTCCACTTCGTCGACTTCGCCGGAGTATGTTGGCACGTTGGGCAGCCTTAATGGAACGCACACTGCAAGAGATCCTTTGCATCCAAACTCCTGTTGGGGAGCCAAGAGAGAACCACCATGTCTTCCATAACCGTTTGCTGCCGAATGATCACCCTGCGAGTCCCTCATGGTATGGGCACACTACTCGTCGAGAGCGATAGAGATGGGTGCGTTTTTGAGATCCCAGACGGTAAAGAATTCCTGGTGGGCAGAGGTAGGCAAAATGACCTCCAGCTGTGTGTAGGAGCGATTAGCCACACGCACTGTCGTTTTCGAAATGAAGGCGGAGTGTGCACTATCGAGGATCTTGAGAGTCGCAACCTCACATACCTCAATGGCGCGTCTATGCCTGTGAGAGAACCTCGCCCCATTCGTCCGGGTGATGCGATCGGGTTGCCGAGGATGATGATCTTCGTTGAGCAAATTGGGACTAATCGACTATCGGAGGAAGACTGGCTCTCAACCGAGAGGTACTTTGGCATGCTAAACCATCTCGGAGACGGTCCGAATGCTCGGAAATTTTGGCTTCTCTCTGCCGAGTGTTGCCGAGTTCTCAACAAGTGGGATCGGTCCGTTGAGTTGTCGGAAGCCATCGATCGATTCGCCGATGGCGTTTCGACCCCGAAAGAAGCAAAAGAGGCAGAGGAGTCCCTACGGCAGCTAACAACGCTCGACTGGGTAGACAGAAATGCTCGGAAAATGGCTTGGATGTGTGCGTTCCAAGTTCAAGCCAACAACCGAGATCGTTCCAGCGAATGTTCAGCTGGAAATGTCATGGCTGACTTGATCCGCGACCTATTCGGCAATCCGTTTCGTCCCGTTGCCGTCGAACCTTCGTGGCTGTCGTGGAATCAGGAAACAGTTCTTCGAATCGCCCAACGCATCTACGCCGAGAAGGCATTCGAGCAACTCCCAATCCTTGGCGATGCTCTCATGGAAGCGGGGTGCGAAGACGAGGACATCATCTCTCATTGCCACGCCAAGACACCACATGTTCGTGGCTGTTGGGTCGTCGATTTGATACTCGGTCGACATTGTTGGGCGACCAGGTCTTGACGTCGGAATGGTGGCAATCTGCGTGTATTTCGGTCTCCTACCAGGGAATCCAGAAAAAAAGGAACAGCCAAAGCGCATTGCCTTTTGCTGTTCCCTGTTCCCGGTTCTCTGTTTCCTATTCTTTATTCCCTAATCCTCGTCTTCCTCAGTGATTCCAGCTTCCTGGACGATCTTCTGCTGGACATTCATGGGCACCAAGTCATAGTGGCTCCACTGCATGGTGTACGAGGCAAGTCCGTGGGTCATACTCTTGAGCTGCGGCTCGTATCGAGCTACTTCGGCAAGCGGGATCTTGCAGTGAATGATCGACATGTCACCCGGCAACGTGTCCTGATTATCGATACGGGCTCGTTTGTTATTGAGGTCCCCAAGGACGGCCCCGGTGTATTCCGCTGGAACCGTCACTTCCATGTCGACGTAAGGTTCCATCAACACGGGGTTGGCGCTCAACACGGCATCACGAAACGCCTTCCGCCCGGCGATTTTGAACGCCGCCTCCGAACTATCGACCGAATGCTCCTTGCCGAAGTGGACCTCGACTGCGATGTCTTGCATGAGGCATCCAGCGAGCGGACCGCGGTTGAGTAGCTCCTCGCAACCTTTTCGGATGGCTGGCAAGTAGCCCGCCGAAATCACTCCACCGACGACGGTATCGACGAAACCAAAGTTGTGATCGGGGTCATAGTGGCAATGGTCGAGCCGGATTTTCTCGAACCGAGCCTTGTTCGCGAACTCTTCGAAGAACTGCTCGGCTGTAGCGATTTCCCCGGAGAGCGGAAATATGCGTATGTGGACTTCGGCGAACTGGCCTCGTCCGCCTGTCTGCTTTTTGTGCTTGAAGCTCGACTCGGCATTGGCCGTGATTGTCTCGTGGTAGGGTATCTTCGGCTGGTGGGTGATGACTTCCAAGTTGTAACGACGTTTGAGGCGGTCGCGAATGACCTCGAGGTGCAATTGGCTCATGCCCGAGATCAACAGTTCGTGAGTCTGTTCGTCCCGCGAGACCAGGAACGTGGGATCTTCGTCGGCCATCTTTTGGAGGCTACTGGAAATCTTCTGCTCGTCTCCACGGGCCTTCGGCTCGATCGCCAATCCGAACATCGGTGTCGGAACTTTGAGGATGGGAAAATCGACCTTGCTTCCGTTGTTGCCAATCGTGTCTCCGATATGCAGATCATCGATCTTTGTGACGGCCACGATGTCACCGGCAATGGCTTCCTCGACGTTCTCGTGTTCCTTGCCCTGCATCATCCACAGACCGTTCGTCTTGTGAGATCTTCCTGTCCGGTGGTTAATGATCTGTTGGTCGGCTTTCAAGCGACCACTGAAGAGTCGGAAGTAGGTGAGAGTCCCCACGAATTTGTCGTGGTGAATCTTGAAGACCTGGCCCAGGCAATCCCCGTCTTCGGTCGGATGCAGGAGCATTTCTTCGTCGGGGGCATCGTCTTTGTGGAGGATCGCTTTGCGATCTGGTGCGTGGAGCGGCGAGAGGGCAAACTCCGACAACCCTTCGAGTAACTCGTCGATCCCGATTTCTTTCGTGGCACTCGCACAGAAGATCGGCACGATCGTCCGCGCTGCCAAAGCCGTGGGCATGGCCGCGATGAGTTCTTCGTCGGAAACGGTACCTTGGTCGAGATACTTTTCCATCAACTCTTCGTTGCTCTCGACGATGTCATCGACCAACTCGCTACGTAATTCGTTTGGATCGAGCAACCACCCCTTGGGCAATTCGTCCGGGGGATTCAAGACGTTCACGACGCTCGAGAAATTGTCTCCTTCTCCGACCGGCACGTTGAACAGCACGCAGTTCTCGCCGAACGTTTCTCGAATTTGGTTATACAACTCGACGAAGTTGGAGTTATCGTGGTCGAGCTTGTTGATCACGAGCATACGGCCAAGATTCATCTCTCCGGCATGCTCGAACATCTTACGGGTGTTCGGCTGGATGCCGTCTGCCGCTGAGATGACGATGACGGCGTTCTCGACAACGTTCATCGCTTCCAGAGCGGCCCCCACAAAATCGGGATACCCTGGAGTGTCGAGGATGTGGACTTGCTCGTCTTTATAGGCGAGATGAACGAACGCCGTGTCGATCGAGAAATGCCGTTCCTTCTCTTGATCGTCGAAGTCCGAAAAGCTCGTACCGTCATCGACGAGCCCATGACGTTCGACCGTACCCGATTTGAACAACAGCGCATCCGTTAGAGATGTTTTCCCGGCACCGCCGTGTCCGACGACAGCCAGGTTGCGGATGTCCTCCAGATGATAGACAGTCATAGCAACTTCTCCCTGTAAATGAGCCGAAGGTCGGATTCACAGGAAAAGGCAAGCTCTTTGACGAATGATCAATTGAGCGAATCGACTTCACATTTCCGATCGGTCGGGCATCAGGGAGTTGAGGTTTGTCTTTGACCAAAACTCGAGGAAGCGGGGAACAAGGTTTCGCGATCCCTCGTTCGTCCACCCGAGGAAAGGAGGTATTGACGACCACCTGTCGGAGCCAAACCGACCAGGAAATCCTGTTGCGACGTCGGATCATCATTCATCATTGAAGATGCCTCCCCCTGAGTTAGTGGCCTTCGACAAGTTGATAAAAAGGTTAGGATAGGGAACAGGGAACGGGGAACAGAAAAACAAGGTCTTCTCTTTCTGCTGTTCCCTTTTATCTGTTCCCTGTTCTCTTTCTGCTTTCTCTGTTCCCTATCAGGCAGCTTCTCAACGTTAATCGCTCGGTACTGCGACTTCCAAAACTTCTGGGAGGTTCAATTGTCCTTCGTAGAGAGCGCGACCCACGATACATCCCGCCACCCCGATCTGAACCAATCGCCGGACGTCGTCCAACGTCGTCACGCCTCCCGAGGCAATCACGGGGAACGAAACGGTCTTGGCCATCTCGGCAGTGGCGTCAAAGTTTGGTCCCTGCATCATTCCGTCACGAGAAATGTCGGTATACACGAGGGCGGCAAGAGGATAGTCGGCACAGCGGCGGGCCAGGTCGAACGCGGACATTTCGGAAACATCGAGCCATCCAGCGGTAGCCACCATCCCGTTCCTGGCATCGATGCCCAGAACGATCTGGTCGGGGTACTCGTGGCACATTTGTAATAACCAGTCCGGGTTTTGCAGGGCGCGCGTCCCAATGATGACGCGCCGAACACCCCAACCAAGTACCTCCCGGATGTTTTCTTCGTTGCGGATTCCCCCGCCCAATTGACAAGGGACATCCACTGCCTTCGTTATCGCCTGAACACTCGTCTGATTGACCGGATGGCCATCCTTGGCACCGTCGAGATCGACGACATGCAAAAACTTCGCGCCTTCGTCTACCCACCGCTTTGCCATGGACGCTGGGTCGGCTCCAAAGACCGTTTCTTGGGAATAATCACCTTGCCTCAAACGGACACACTGTCCTCCTCGGAGGTCAATCGCCGGATAAATGTGCATGGCTGATTCTCCGAGTGACAGGGCAAAAGGGACCGAAAGCCGACTGAGGAATTTGGGAACGCTTCTTTATGAAGATTATGTTACTTCAAGGTGGCGAAGTTGTGAAGAATTTGAAGCCCAATCTTCTGACTTTTTTCTGGGTGAAACTGGGTGGCGAAGACATTGTCGTGCCAGATTGCCGACGTGAACGGGCTGGGATAATCAGTCTCGGTGGCCGTAATCTGTGTGTCTTTAGGCGCGACGTAGTACGAATGGACAAAGTACACGGCTGGTTCTGTCGGAAGATCAGCCAAGTGCGGGGGAGTCGTTTTCTTGCGGAGGTGATTCCAGCCCATGTGCGGCACCTTCAACCCTGGATGCGGTTGGAACCGAACGACTTCGCCTGGAAAGAGGTCGAGCCCAGTCCACTCGCCGTCCTCGTAGCTCTTCGTGAAGAGTAATTGCAGCCCGAGACAAATTCCCAGAAACGGCTTCCCCTGTCGAACGTGATTTTTGATCGGCTCGGCCAAACCCGCCGAGTTCAAACGTGCGATGGCGTCCCGAAACGCCCCGACTCCCGGCAACACGAGCTTTTCACACTCAGCCACGCGGTTCGGGTCGTTGGTGATTTCGGCGACAAAGCCAACCTTTTCGAAGCCCTTCTGGACGCTCCGAAGATTGCCCATTCCGTAATCGACTACGAGGATTGAAGTCATTGATTGCTCACGGTACTGTTTCTTGAAACTCCTCTGATATTGTCGGAACTTCGGCCCAGAAACGCAATATCCAAGTAGGTCGCGTTCGGATCTTGTGAATATTGACCCCATGCCCATCAAACGGAACCTACGACCTGATCGTTAGCGTTATTTGCAACCCTCGTCGGTCCTTGTTATCCTCCACTCTATTCACATCACATGTCTTTCATTCAGGAGGACCGTTTCTCATGGTGCCGATGATCGCGGTCACGCTCTTGGCAACTCTTGGCGGTGGAGACGACTCTGCCGGAATTCAACAAGCGAAAACGAGTAGCAGAAGTCTCATCCAAGAGGCATTCACGGACCGTATCGACTTGCTCCCAAATGGTGGGAAAGCAGACGGAAGCACGAAGGAAACGAAGGCTGCCATCGCCAAGGGACTGCGTTGGCTCCAACAACAGCAGCAACCTAACGGCCAGTGGAAGATGGAGGGGCCTTACCCAGGCGGAGGGCGCGCGAATGACACTGCCGCGACGGCCTTTGGCTTGTTGCCCTTTCTGTACGCTCGCGTGTCGCACAAAACGAAGAACAATCGGTATGCCAAAACCGTCCTCGCTGGGCTGGTGTTCCTCGTTCGCAAGCAGAACCCGAGCACTGGTGACTTTGGCGGCGGGATGTATGCCCAGGCTCTGGCCACAACGGCTGTTGTCCAGGCCTATCGCTTGTCCGAAGATCCCCGCCTGAAGCGGCCAGCCCAGATCGCCGTCAACTATCTTGTCAGGGCCCAACACAACGCCGGGGGGTGGCGATATCGTCCAAAGCAATCTGGGGATATGTCGGTGACAGGATGGGTCGTCATGGCTCTGGTTACCGGGCGTAAGGTGGGTTTGGCTGTACCCAAAGCTACCTTCACCAAAGCCACCAAGTTCCTTGACTCGGTGAGGAACGCCGACGAGGGTTACGGATACCTCCCGCTAGGCGGCTCAACTTACACCCTGACGGCCATGGGGTTACTTTGTCGCCAACACCTGCAGGCTGATGACTGGGGACCTTCGAGTCAGAGGGTGATCATGGCGACCAAAAAGCACCTCAAGACTCATAGCCCCAACCCCCGGCTCAAGAACATGTATTACTACTACTACGCCACTCAAGTGATGCACCAACTTGGTGGAAAGGAGTGGGACCGTTGGAACAAAGAGATGCGCCGGATGCTTCTGGGGCAACAGGAGCGAGACGGAAGCTGGAACCCACAAGGAGAACACCACGGAAAGGCGGGAGGACGGCTCATGAAGACGTCCCTGGCCCTTTTAACTCTGGAAGTCCATTACCGCGACCGACTGTTTGCCCGCAAGGGATCGCAGACCAAGTAGAAAGTTAATGACCACCCGCAAGGTCGGAATCGAACCATTCAACGAGTGGGTTATTTGGTGGGTCGTCTCTCGTCTATACAAAGAGAGGATTTCAGGGGAAAACAAAAGATTTCAAGGGCATGCACGTTGAAGTCATTTGTAAACTGCCTCTGCGCTTGTTGTCGTCAAAACCATTCCGTGTTCCATTTTTCTTCTTCGGGAGGACCGTTTCTCATGGTGCCGATGATCGCGGCCACGCTCGCCTGGGCCATTGGTGGAGTCACCAATGACGCCGAGTTACGACCACCCATACCCCTTAGAGCAGAAGGCAAAGTCATCGACGTCGATGTCGGCCACGCTGCACCATTCGTCTGTGACATCGGCGGCAAGAAGTACTTGTTGGTCGGCCAGTTCGGCAGTGGCAAGCTCCGAATGTATTCGTTGAGTGAATCGGATGCGGGCTACCAAGTTGAGAAATTCCGCTGGTTCCAGGCTGGAGGTCAAGACGGCAAAGTTCCAACCGGCTGATGTGTCGGCTTTACTCCACAGTTTGTGGACTTCGACGCAGACGGCAATCAAGACATCATCTCAGGCAGCTGGCCCGGCGAACTTTATCTCTTCCGAGGTCTGGGTCAGGGACAATTTGCCAAAGCCACCAAAATCAATGACAAATCCGGCAAGCCCATCAAACTCGGCTCGGCTTCCACAGTTTTTGTGTGTGATTTTCAGGGTACTGGAAGGCTCGACCTGCTCGTTGGCGACATCAGGGGCAACGTGCATTTGGTGAAAAACGAAGGCACCCGAAAAGAACCAGTCTACGGCAAAGCGGTTTTCGTGAAGCTTGGTAAGACTCGGCTGGTCGTTGGTGGAGACTCTCACCCGATTTTCGTGGATTGGCAAAACACTGGCAAGCCTGGACTTCTCGTTGGGGCCAGTGACGGTTCGGTAAGTTGGTATCCGAACGTTGGGTCCCGCAAGGACCCCAAATTTGCCAAGCGTACGGTGTTGGTCCCCAAAGGCAGCTACGGTTGGGAAAGTACCAAAGGCAAGAAGACGGATTTTCGGCGAGGTACGCGGTCGAAGATTTGCGTGGTGGATTGGAATCGAGATGGCAAACTTGATCTGTTGGTGGGGGATTACAGCTCCACCCAAATCGCTCGGAAACTCACCCCTGCGCAAGCCAAGAAAAAGGCCAAGCTAAGCGCAGAGTTAGCCGAGTTGAAGACGAAGCTCCAATCATTCTACAAGTCTTTGTCCAAAGGGTTACGTGAGGAACGCAAAAAGCTAAGCGAAGCCAAGACTCCCGAGGCACGGAAGAAAGCGATGGCAGTCTACACGGCCAAGTATCAGGAACTTTCCAAGAGTCATGCCAAGGAGTTTCAACGGCGAACGAAAATCTATCAACAAATGCGTCAGTTCATGGGTAGATACGTCTCCCACGGTCGTGTGTGGTTGTATCTGCGAAAAGGCACCCCTGTTTCCGCCGAGTAAAGACTTCGGGGATCGCTCTTGATGACAGTCTACTTTTCCTTTTGGTTTCGGTCGGAACCAAAAGGAAGGTAGAATGACTCGAATTCTTCTATCACTGCTGCCGCATCGCTTCCTTCATTTCTCGCACGGCCCGCTCCATTCCAACGAACATAGCTCGCGAAACAATGCTATGCCCAATATTCAGTTCTTCCACACCGGGTATGGCGATAATGCGTTTCACATTGGTGTAGTTAATGCCGTGACCCATGTGAACGCGAAGCCTGATTTCCTTTGCGTAACCGGTTGCCTTTTGGAGGGCTTTGAGTTCTTTGGCGAACTCTTCCGGTGTCGTGGCTTCGGAATAGCGTGCTGTTTGGATCTCTACCGCCTTGACGCCGAGTTCCTTGCTCGTTTCGAGTTGTTTCTCGTCGGGATCAACGAACAAAGCGACTTCGATTCCGGCGTCTTGGAGCCGCTTGATCACCGGTTCCACGGTGGCCCGATGGGTAACGACATCGAGCCCCCCTTCGGTCGTCAGTTCTTCCCGCCGTTCCGGCACCAGGGTTGCCTGGCGTGGTTTGACGTCACACGCAATCCGCGTGATTTCCTCGACCGCTGCCAGTTCCAGATTCACGTGGTCACAAATCTCGTTGATTACGCGGACATCGCGTTCTTGAATATGCCGACGGTCTTCGCGGAGATGAACTGTTATGTTGTCCGCACCACCTAACATGGCCAACGTTGCCGCAACAACAGGGTCCGGTTCGTCTGCCATGCGGGCCTGTCGAACAGTGGCAACATGGTCGACGTTGACACCAAGTCGAATCATTATTGTCCGTAGCTCCAATGTAGGAAATTGTTAGAGAGCCGAGAGTTTCGAACCTGAGCCTCTTGTGCTCTTGTGCTCTTGTGCTCTTGTGCTCTTGTTCTCTTGTCGCATGTCCTCGACTACGCTCCCGCCGATGTCTCAACCATTAGTTCAGGATAGGTAGTACTTATCGCACGCGCGAGCCGAAGTAGGCCCTCGCGGATAGTATCCGGTTGTTCGACACCGAAACTCAGTCGGATGTCGTTTCCAGGAACTCGGGATTCACCGTCTTGAACAAAACAGAACTGGCCGGGGACATAAAGTAGTCCCTCGTCCAATGCGGCCTTCATCAGAGGACCATTGGGCCCCGTATCCACGCCTTCGGGAAATGTCATCCACACATATAACCCACCTTCAGGGTGAGTCCAGCGCACATGCGAAGCGTCGATTCCGTCGGTCCCAAAGACTTCCGTTAAACCGTTCAATGTTGCATCTCGTTTCGTACGATACACATCACATAGTTCGGTCACATGTTCATCATAGGCACCGCTTTCCAACAACCGATGTAATAAGTGTTGGGTTAAGTTATTCGAGCCGAAATCATGGTTACCCTTGAATCGCAACAGCGGCCCGACCAATTCAGCAGGCAAAAAACCATATCCGGTTTTCAGACCGGGAGAACACGGCTTGGAGAACGTCATGGTCTTGATGACGTATTCGTTCTTTTCGTCCAGGCTCTTGATACTCGGCACGTCCTCGCCGTCGTAACGAAGTTCCCGATAAGCAGCATCTTCCAACACAAAGATACGGTGCTCCCGGCTGTAATTCCGAACCAGTTCCATGAGGTGCTGTCGTCGTGGATACGAAAGGGTCAGGCTACTCGGATTTTGGAAATAGTCGATCGTATAGATCATCCGGAGACGATCAATTTCTCCAGTGTGTACCAGACGTTCGAGCAGTTCTTCCAGGGCCTCGGTCTGCATACCGTCTTCGTCCATGGGAACCGAAAGGACCTTCGCGCCGAGACTTGCGAGCGTCCCATGATAAACGAAATACGATGGAGCTTCGGTGATGACGATGTCACCAGGGTTGATGAGGACCTCGGTGATCAGATAGAGAAACTGCTGCGAACCTGTCGTCACAACGACGTTGCTCGCCGAGAGCGAGAGGTCGGAAGGAGTCACTCCGTCCAAAGCACAAGTCCGTTTGAGCAGCGTCTCACGCAACGGAGCGTATCCGTGAGTCGTACCGTATTGCAATGCCGCTTGAGCTGCTTGGGGTTTGGATAAGATCTCATGAATGGCGGTCTCAATTTGGCTTCCGGGCAGAGAGACTGGATCGACGAGGCCCGCAGCAAGGCTGATCAAGTGCGGATTCTCGACCGCTTGTTGCATGAAATAACTGACCGGTTGATCGGCCGTTTGGTGGCTCCGTTGGGAGAGACGCACGGATGCAGGCGACATTAGAGAGTTCCCTTTCGGAAAAAAGAAAACCCCAGGAAACAAATCCCGGGGTTTTGGTGAAGGTACGAAGTTCGTAAGTCTCCAACCCGGAATCAACATCGAATGGCTACAACGTCGACGGCTGCATTGACGTAGGCAATGCTTTGAGCGTTCGTGGTTGAATACGAATTGTGCCGCATCGATGAGTAATTCCAAAAGGTCGGTGTCGTTAATTTCTCAAGAATCGAAATCGTACTACATTACAATTTGTAGCAAACAGTTCTTCCAAGCGGCAAGGGGATTATCTTCAAGGAAAGCCAAACGGACCTTCGCCATGCCTTCTTTTCCTAAGTAACAAGCCTAAAATCGAGTCTATCCCTACAACCGGGTTGACGTTTATGCTAAACTCTTTGCCAGCGTTCCCACACACATCCCGATAGACTACCTGGGAGAGAATGTTATGCGTTGGTCTCTTGTCCTCGCGTCCGTGGTATGCTGTTTTGGCGCTTCTACAGCCATCGCGCAAGACCTTGGTGATCCGGCTAAGTTACTGCCGAAGAAAACACTCCTTTATTTCGAAATCCAAAAGCCGGGGCCACTCGCCAAGGAAATCCGGAATCTCGTGGCGAAGTCCTACATTTCTGACCCACCCATGTCGCTCGACAAATTGACACAGAAATACAACGACATTCCCTATTGGCAGATCCAAGGATACAACATGCTGGGTTTGGTGTTTGCGGAAGAAGTAGCCCAGGAGCTACAACGCGTCAACAGCGTTTCCGTCGCCTTCACGAGCTTTCACATGCATCCCACGGATTACATTCCGGATTTCCTGGTCACCATCGACGCCGGCGACAGTAACGTCCCGAGGTTCTTGACGAAGAGCCTCATGGCGATGTCGTGGATGACCTTGGAGAAGACAGACACGATTGGAACGACCAAGGTTTATCGATTTTGCGATCGATTCGGGCTCAAAGGACAACCTGGCATGCAAAAACGATACTCCGGTCCTGCCATTGCCCTGATGCCCAAGGGAGTCATGATCGGCTCGCACGAACTGGTCAAGGGTGCGTTGCGAAAGGCCCACGGGATCGACAAGAAGGGGACGTCGCTGGCCGAGTCCAAAGCGTTCGGAGAGGTTCGCACTCGCCTGGGTGGCCAAGGGACCCTGTTCGGCTACGCCAACGCCAACGCCTTGTTGAAGCTCAACGAGATTCCCGAATTGCGTCCCCTCGACAGAGTCCTCAACCTGACTTCACTCAAGGGTTTGGCTTTCCGGGCTGCCATGAGAAACGGCACGCTCGAGCTGACGAAGGAACTCGCATTGACGCCGGGCGAAACGACCCCCTTGGTCGGCTTGTTGTCCAAGAAGACGATCGACCCGTCGTTGCTCCGGTACGTCCCTCAAAGCGCCTCGTTCGTTGGTGTGATCTCCAACGAGAACGGGTTGGCTCGGTGGAAACAGGCCATCGAACTGGCCAACAAGGTCATGAAGCAGATCGAACCCGAAGCCCCGCCTGTCGAACAAAACCTAAGAGCTTTGCCGTTGTTCTCGACCGCCAAGGCCGTGTTCCTCAACGTCGACCAGGCGGCTCTGGCTGTCGGCAATCCACTGACTTGCAAAATCAAACGCAAGACCGTGCGTGGTAGCGGTCATTATTCGGTCACCAGCATCCCGCAAGTTCCGGTTTATGTCGTCGCCAAGACGAAGGACGTCGCGACCGCCAAGAAACTCCAGGCGAGGATTCCAGGATTGGTGGCCAAGTTCCAGGTGAACGTGCCGAAGGCCAAGTCCGAGATGATCCAAGGCCAGGCGGTCTACACAGCCAAGAACAACATCGGTCAGAAAGTTTCGTACGGGCGTATCGGCCAATATCTAATCCTCAGTGTGGACAAAACAGCCGTGGCAGACGCCATGGCGGCCAGTCAAAACGGCAAGCACGCTCTTGCAGTTCGAGGAACTCTGCCGTCCATCCAAAAGCTCCGTTCGGCAGGCATCTTCGCAATGGTCAAACCGGTAACGGTTTTCACCGGAGCCGTGACGCTGGATAACCATTCGTATTACTACAAGGGAGAGAAGAAGGGCTTCAAGGGTAGGAAAAGCGAAGACGAAGACGAAGACGAAGACCGAACTTACGTCAATACAGAATTGGTTCCCAACGAATTTCGCTCGCTCTACGCCGAGGTCCTCAAGAACGAAGCCTGGAGTTACATCACCGTGACCCACACGAAGAAGAGCCTGCGCTTCACGACAACGGTGGACGGACTCCCGCCTGTGGTCTCGGGGATCATCGATTGGTCGATCGAAGCTCAGCTCAAGTCTTACCAGAATCGACCAAAAGGAGACAAGGGCTTCAAAGAGGTCAAGAAAGGGTAGAAGGGTTGGTCGAGAAAGGACGACTCCGAGAGTCTCCTCGTTGAGGAGAGAAAAGACCACCCCGTCGGGAACCGTTCTTTCGAGGTGGTGTTTGTCATTGGTTACTTCTTCGAGGTCGCCCGAATTTCGATGTCGATCCAGAGAGCCAACTCGCCGACTTTTTCGTCATCGTTCGGTCGGGTGAGAGCAACTGGATCGGTTTCTTCACGGAGGCATCGAACACGTACACAAAAAACACAAAAATACCAACCGCCTTGTGATTTTCGAAACGGAGGTGGCGAACACGTACACAAAAAACACAAAAATACCTGGGCGAGCCTTTTTGTGTTCTTTGTGTACGTGTTCGGGGCCTCCGTTTCGAAATCAACAAAGCTGCGACCCTCGGTTCACTCGACCTTGGCCCGAACGGACGATACCCCCCCGACCATCTCCGCTCACTTCACCTTCGAAACGTCCCAGAGCTTCACGGTCTTGTCATAACTGGCCGAAGCGAGAGTCTTGCCGTCGGGGCTGAAACCCACCGAAACGACTGGGGCTTGATGTCCTTTGAGAGTCGCCCTTTCCTTGCCCGTGGCGACGTCCCAGAGCTT
>CAYRFQ010000108.1:0-24641 GCA_964423615.1 uncultured Alcaligenaceae bacterium
GAGAACTCGCCCATGGTCGACGCTCGTCTCCCGACCGGAGAACGCGTCAACGCCATTCTTTCCCCGCTCTCGTTGGTTGGCCCGGTTCTCTCGATCCGACGTTTCGGGATCCGATTGACCTGGGAGGATCTCCTGGCCAACGACACTCTCCCCGTGGAATTCCTGGACTTGTTGCGAGCGTGCGTGGAGGCCCGTCTGAGCATCTTGGTGTCCGGTGGTACGGGTGGTGGAAAGACGACGCTGTTGAATGTTCTCTCGGGATACATCCCAGCAGAAGAAAGACTCGTCACTATCGAAGACACCGCAGAACTTATGCTACAGCAGCCACATGTGATTCAGCTGGAGACTCGCCCTCCGAATTTGGAAGGCAGCGGACAAGTCACCACGCGCGAGTTGGTCCGCAACAGCTTACGTATGCGGCCGGACCGAATCATCGTCGGGGAATGCCGGGGGCAAGAAGCCCTCGACATGCTTCAAGCGATGAACACTGGCCACGAAGGCTCGATGACAACGATCCACGCCAACGACACCCGTGATGCCCTGGCCCGCCTGGAGATGATGGTGATGATGGCTGGGTTCGAAATGCCTCTCGCGGTCATCCGGGAGTACATCACCTGTGCGATCAATTTAGTCGTCCACGTTTCGCGTCTCAAAGGTGGTGCCAGAAAGGTCATGCGTGTGACCGAGTTGTGCCGGTCCTCCAAGGAATCAGGGTACAAAACTAAAAATCTCTTCGAGTTTCGCCAAACGGGGGTCGTGGAGGGACGAGCCGTTGGAAACTTCCACGCCACCGGACACGTGCCACGTTTTCTCAAGCGAATCCGGGCCGATGGGATTGAATTGCCCGACTCGTTGTTTGAACGCCGAATCTTGAACCCTCAGTAAGACGGGCCAGTCGTTCGTGGATTGCGGCGTCGACGACGCTTTTCCTGGTTCCATTGGTTCTGCCGTGCAAGAAGCCCGGACCGAATCGATTTTTTGGTCCAGGTCTCTTTCCAACCTCAAGAAGCTGCAACGACGGAGCGTAAGTCGCCATGACCAATCGCCAACTTATTTTCTTTTTGGCTGGAATCTCCTCGGTCATCGGAGCCGGAGCCTTCCTGCTGTTGAGAATGCTCGTCCAGAAATCCGAAGAACGCATGCACCGTCGGTTGAACGGTCACGAAGAAGATCCCGGTGGCTCAGGGGTGTTGGTCAGGCGGGCGAAGGCGAAACAAAACCAGAGTCAGTGGGCTCGAGCATGGGAACGATTCTCGAATATGATCCACCGGACGGGCCTGGAATTCACCGGAGCCGAAGCCATGGGTCTCATGGTTCTTCTCGGTAGCGGGCTGGCTTTGGTCTTCTTTTTACTACGGGGAGAGGTGTGGTTAGCGTCGGTCGGACTGGTCCTCGGGATGGTCGCACCCTTTTGCGTGTTCCTGCTCTTGCAATCTCGTCACAGACACCGGATGCAACAGCAACTCCCGGACGCCTTTTCTTTGTTATCACGGTCCCTTCGAGCGGGTCTGAGTTTGGACCAGGCGATCAAGACAGTGGGAACACACGGAAACAAGCCACTGGCGGATGAATTTGCTCATTGTGCTGTGCAACTCTCGTTGGGACTATCCGTTCGTTACGCCCTGGAAATAACGGCCGAGCGAATACGTCTTCTCGATTTTAACACGTTCGTGTCCACCGTGACGTTGTACCTCAAGACCGGGGGAAATTTGGCCAAGCAACTCGACCGTTTGGCCGACGTGGCGCAGAGCCGAAACCAATACATCGGATACGTCCAGAGCGCCACCTCGTTAGCTCGGATTTCGTCGTTTGCCCTGGCCGTCGTGGGCCCAGGTTTGCTCCTGTCGTATCTCCTTTTCCGCCCTGACCACGTTACTCTATTCTTCCAGTCCTGGTTTGGGTGGGTGGTCGTTGGGGTGGCCTTGCTCTTGGAATGTCTCGGATTAGTGTGGGTCTACTTCATGACTCGTGTGCCGTATTGATCATTGCCAAGAGTCAAGCGACAAGGGCCAGCAACCCTCTCGTCTCTTGACTTCCGTCTTTTGATTTTCGCCTATTGACTCTTTGGAAATGCAGCCATGACTGAATGGATTTGGATCTTGCTCGTCGCGTTTCCTGGTGCCGGTCTCGCGTTTGTGGGATTACAACTCGTCCAACTTCGAGGCAACGAGGCCCGTGTGAGGGATGAGGACGCCGACGAGGACGTCGAACCCAGACTTTTGTTTGGTTCGTTGACGCGACAGCTCGATACGTCGGGTGTGATGTCGACAGACACACGCCGGGCTCTTGTCAAAGACCTTCGCGCGGCCGGTTTCTACCGACCGACTGCTTTCATGGAGTTTACGGCAGTACGGACGGCACTGACGTTGTTGCCGCTTCTGGTGGGCCTGGGGCTCTCGTTAGTAGTGGACCGAACTCTGATCTCGCACGCCTTGGTGGGAGGGGTGAGTCTTGCCGCCTTCGGATACGCTGTGCCTCCATTTATCCTGGTGGCGATGGGGCGTTTACGTCGCGGCCGCATCGAACAAGGGTTGCCTGTCGCGATCGATTTGTTGGCTTTGGGCCTGACCGGAGGCCAAAACTTATTGAGTGCGTTGGAGCGAGTCAGTCGAGAACTTGAGTTTTCTTACCCGGTTTTGGCGAAAGAACTCGAAATCATGTTTCGCCACGCGGAACTACGGAGTCTCGATCACGCCTTGCATCAACTGGCCGACCGCGTCAACATCCCCGAGGTCCGCAACTTGAGTCTCATCCTTTCGCAGTCAGAGAAACTCGGGACGGACATCGCGAGTGCATTGTTGGAGTTCTCGAACCATTTTCGACTTCGTATTCGCCAACGGGCGGAAGGCCAGGCGAACAAGCTGAGCTTCTGGATGTTGCTCCCAGCTCTCCTGTGCTTCTGGATGCCCGCCGGACTCATTTTATTCGGTCCCATCTACTTCCAGTTCCGAGAAGAGAGTCGAAAAAGCCGCCAGGCGTTCCAAGAAACTCAGCAGGAAATTCGGAACGGACAAGAGCGACGATCTTCGGGGCCTAGAACTCTCCCAACACCTCCCGAGTGACGGGCAGTAAGAAACGAAAGCGATTTGCGAGTGGATGTAGCGTCCGTGAGATTTCGCTGCGGTGTGACAAGAAACGTCGAGTGATGGCACACCATTTCACTTCTTTGTGCGGCCTATGCTCAACTACGCTTTCACTTGTTACATCCTCGGAGCGCGCAAACCCACTGCCGATCACTGGCAGCGAATCCACAAAGTACTCTCCTTGAGATCCGGCATGCTCTGGGCCAAGAGTCGGATAGAGAAATTGTTAGGCTCCGCAGCCACCTGATCTCGATTCTCGGCCCCTGGTGGTAAGCCGACATACTTGCTCGGAGCGCGGGAGCCTAATACTTCACACATTTCAGAATCAACCCCAGTTTTTGTGATTCGTTAAGTCCGTTTACCGCTACGACCGATACTAGGGGTACGACGGACAATCCCCTCCTGATCGAACTCTGAACGCTTTGCCCGCAGGCACGAACTTTTTTCCGAGATGAGCGTCGCCCGAGCGACGAGCCAATACGTTCCACAAGTAACTCAGTACGCCTGCGTACTGAGCTACCAGCTTTCTTGCGAATGGAGCATAGCGATGTCGATCGCGGAGCAGCCATCGGAGTGAGAAAACGCCCGGAAAGTTCAAGCTTTGGGGCGGGCATCACGTGGGTATCCATAACTGCGGCGCGGAACTTCAGGCAGGCACCCAGGCAGCACCGCCACGCCCTGAGTATGAAGGATGAGATCATGATAAATGGATGTGGTGCAAGAAGGAATCTTCCAAGGGGAAATAGGGAGCCTTTCGGCGGGCGTTTCCGTGGGACCTGGCTCGTCGTGGCCCTAACTCTCGGTATTGGAATCTGGTTCGGTGGGCTCTACCCAGGGGCCAACAAATCCGAAGAGTCGGGGGCGAGCCACCGGCCCCAAGGAGGCATCGCTCCGGCCAGTCGGCCTCCGGAGAATAAGACTCGGGTGGCGGAAATTCGGGATGACATAGTACACCCGAGCAGTCTCCGACCAATGTTAGCGTTTCCCCAGACCGGGGCTCCGAATTATCCGGCCATTTCTGGCCCGGCACAAAACCTCGTTTCTCCCGGCGGTGGCGGGCAGACATCGCGAGCTGACACTCCTCGCCAATTGGTTCGCGGAGCCTTACCCCAGGCCGGGACCCCTAGAACACATCAGCCTACCGAGCAGCTGGAACACGAAGGTTTGCGGGCATCTACTGCAGCCAGGCCGATTCAAAACCACGGTCACCAACAGCCGGCCGTACATGGGGTGCTCCAACCGGGATTCGGGAAACACATGTTCCCGCCAAGCACTCCCGAGCCACCTTTGGCCTCCCAGACCGGAGTGCCCAGCTTCCCGAGAATGGTTCAGCCTACCAGCCCTCTCGCCGGTTCGGCCGGAACCGGAGCGCCCAATTTCCCGACCATGATTCAAACTGCAGAGGTCCTTACGAATTCCTCGCCCGCTCAAGCCGCCGGAGGAGTTCACTCCGAACACATCCAACTGGCAGGCGGGGAGGAGCCCAAGCAAACTGCCCAGAAGCCAGAGACCCTTCCACTGCCCAAAACGGCACAGTTCCAACCGTTTGGTCCCAACAGACCGAGACTTCCGAGTCTTTTGGGGCCGGGCGGTAATGGTGGATGCGATGGAAAAAATCCGTGCTTCGACTCCCCTTCTCGGGCCAGTCGACCCGTACCCACGAAGGAGCAGCTCAAGGCCTTTCAGGATAACATCCAGGGCGTTGTGGATCCTCAAAACACGCTCGACCTGTTTGTGGGGCGAACACGTGTGGTCTTGCTGAAGAATGTGCCCACTCGCGTTCAAGTGGCTGACGAAGAAATTGCCGTAGCGAATCCACTCGAACCTTTGAATTTGGCCGTACTCGGCCGCAAGGTCGGCACGACGGTGCTGAACCTTTGGTTCGACAACCCCAAGGACAAAGCCAACCCGATCATCCTGAGTTACCTGATACGGGTCTTCCCGGACCCTCTGGCCAAGACGCGCCTCGACCAAATCTATGATCAGCTCGCCAAGGAAATTAATTGCGCCTTTCCTGACAGCTACGTGAAGTTGAGCTTGGTGGGAGATAAGCTAGTGGCCAAGGGAGAGGTCAAAGACATTGCCGAAGGGTTCCAGATTCTCAGAATCCTCAGGGCCAATGCACCGACCGAGGACGACGATCAGATTCCTGTCGACACCCTGAACGTGGTCGCCCCTCCAGGCGACCCGACTGGACTGACCAATCCTCCGACTCTCGATGACTTTCTGACGTTCGGTGGTCCGAACGTGGTGAACCTGTTACGGGTCGCCGGAGAACAGCAGGTCATGCTTAAGGTCACCGTCGCGGAGGTGAACCGGGCGGCAGCTCGCAGCATCGGTTTGAATTTTTCGATCACGAACAGCGATGGTGTGAGCGTATTTCAGAACTTGACGGGTAACATCGCGGGTGGTGGCCTGCCGGCGGCGATGGGTGGTTTGGCGGGCATCGCGGGTGGACTTTCGGGTAACGGTCCGGTGAATAACCTTCCGACGACGTTGGACAACGGTCAAGTCTCTTTGGCGATCAACGCATTGAAAAACTTGAGCTATGCTCGTTCGCTGGCGGAACCAAACTTGACGACGATGAACGGTCAAACGGCGACGTTCTTGGCCGGGGGTCAGTTTCCTGTGCCAGTGACGACGGGGGTGGGAATCGGAGCGTTGCAAGGGGTGAGCTTTGTGCCGTTTGGTGTTCAACTCGCGTTCACGCCATTCATCACCGACCGTAACCGAATTCGTCTTGTGCTTTCGGCGACGGTGAGTGCCAGGGACCTTTCGTCGTCGGCTAGTATCGGTGATTCGTTGGTCTCGGGTCTGAATACCCGGACGTTCACGTCGACGGTCCAGCTTCGGGATGGGGAAACGTTGGCAGTGGCAGGTTTGATCCAAAACAACCTGGGAGCGGAGTCGGACCGTATCCCGTTTATTGGGGACTTGCCGATCCTGACGAACTTGACCGGTAGTAATCGAACATCGTCAGGAGAGCAGGAGTTAGTAGTGCTGGTTCAGCCAGTTTTAGTTCGTCCTCTGGGTCGGGGAAAAGTTCCGCCTCTGCCTGGTTCGGACGTGTTCGAACCGAGCGACTTGGAGTTCTACTTGTTGGGTCGTTTGGAGAGCCGCCGGAGGTACGACTACCGGACTTCTGCGATGACGGACTACCACCGCATGCAGGCGTACAAACGCTGCGAGCGATACTACATCTTCGGTCCTCACGGTCACGCTCGCCCTGATTTTGTAGAGGGCGAAGGGCAGTTCGAAGGGTCTGCAGTGGATGCGGGGCCAGGCCCTTCTTTGTTCCAAGAGGACATGGCGCCAGGGCATCCGAACGTAGTTCCTCAAGACATTGGTCCGAAGGGAGTGCCGGCGGAGCAGTTACATCGCCCCAACCAGTTCTTCCAAGCTCTACCGAAGGGGACGCAAACTTTGCACACCTCACAGGTCATGGGTCCGCGGACCACGGTGAATTCGAACTGGCCACACCAGAGTCATCGTTCCAATGTCGTCCGAACCGGTGTCGCCCAAAGTCCGTACTGGCCGCACGAGATGGTGGATCCCCGAATGGGCTCAAGAAGTCCTGGCGAACAAGTTCGAGGGGCAGCGATGTGGCACCCGTACGCAGACCGTTTGTCCAGTGTTCAAGCTCCGCAGAAGCGACGACGACCATTGGTAAGGTTGACGCGTTGGCTCTGGGGTGCGTCCGATTAAGCTCCAGCGACTTGCTCCGCCGGAGCCGAGGCGC
This sequence comes from uncultured Alcaligenaceae bacterium, assembly GCA_964423615.1. Lineage (GTDB taxonomy): Bacteria > Planctomycetota > Planctomycetia > Gemmatales > Gemmataceae > CAYRFQ01. The sequence goes on from CAYRFQ010000108.1 coordinate 6,823, forward strand.
CTGAGCAACTTTCCCGTCTCCCTGACGCAGACGGGCCGGCCTCTAACCTGTCACGCTTGCCCCTTAGAGGAAAGAACCATGAACTGGGGTTCACTCACTATTCTGTTTTCCGCCCTAGTGTTGTCTTTGATCGTGGGGCCTGGATGCCAACACTACGATCGTGGTTGTCCTCAGGACGGAGGTCTCCGTAATGGGAAGCTACGGACAGCAATATCCACACGACGAAACGGTTACTTCCCGCATGTCGACCACTGCTCGGAAATCCGCCCAGGTGCCCTTCCCGCCCCGCCGGGCTATTACATGAAGGCCCATCGAGCGGCCGCAGCCAGCGAAGCCGACCAAGATGATTTCGTCATCTATACGTACGAGTGGGTCGACGAGAGTCTGGATTTGGGCCCGTTCGGCCAGAGACACATCGCGCAAATCGCACGGGCGATCAAGCACGGTGCAACGTGGCCGGTCATCGTCGCTCCGTTCCAGGAGTGCCCGAAGCTGACCGAGCCAAGACGCGCGAAGGTCGTCCAGTTGCTGGCCAACATGGGCATTCCTGACGCCAACACTCGGGTCCGGGTCGCCTACCCGCTAGCCGAAGGGCTCTATGGGGATGAAGCCGAATTCACCTATCCAAGGATGATCTCTCCCCAAAACGGCTTCGGCAACGGGCTGGGGGGCTTCGGCAACGGCTTCGGCGGCTTTGGTGGCGGTCTTGGTGGGTTCGGAAGTGGCTTCGGTGGGTTTGGTGGTGGTCTCGGTGGATTTGGTGGCGGTCTCGGCGGATTTGGTGGCGGCTTCGGCGGCCTGTTCCGCTAGCCGATCCAATCGAGAGGTCGTTTTGGACAGCGGCGGCTTTTTGTCGCCGCGGCTTTTCCTTCTCTTGTGTGCTGGTCGTAGTTTGGTCTTGGGTTTTGTTTTTTGCAGGGTCTCGATGTTTACAAGGAAGAACGACATGAAACGACATACCCAAAACGCTCGTCTCGTGCGTAGGAACTGTGCGTCGAAATGCAAGCCTCCTCGCTTCTCAGTTCCGCCAACGCGAAAAAGTGTCGTGGCATTGCTTCTGTCCTTGTTGCCAGCGGCTTTTCTGGGAATCGTTGGATGTGCCCAATTTCCGGGCTTGACACCTCCGGTGGGAGGTGGCCATTCCAATATCTACCCGATTGGTCCGCAGCAAGCCCAAAAAACTATCCGGACGCCGGCCAAGCTCCACATCAACGAGCAGGCGAAAGTCTGTCTCCAAACGGCCGAGGAGATGGAGAAGGGGGGCAAGTTCAAAGAAGCCATCCACTTTTACGACCAGACGAGACGTAAAGATCCTCGTCAGAAGCAGGTCTGTCGCCGGATGGCTGTTCTCTACGACCAACTCGGCAATTTCACCAAGGCGGAAGAGGAATACCGTCGGGCCTTGGCGTTGACTCCCGAAGATCCGGAATTGTTGTCCGACATCGGTTACAGCTTTTATTGCCAAGGCCGATGGCGGGCAGCCGAGGCGTACCTCCAAAAAGCCCTTAAGAAGAACCCCGAACACCGACGCAGTTGGGTAAATTTGGGAATGACTCTGGGACAACAGAACCGGTATCGCGAGAGCCTGGACGCCTTCCAAAAAGTACTCCCGATGGCCCAGGCCTACTGCAACTTGGCGTTTGTCTATCGCACACAACAGAAAGTGAACATGGCCATGGCGGCTTATAACTACGCCCTGGAAGTCCAGCCAAACTTTCGGCCAGCAGTGAACGCCTTGGCCCAAATGGAACGGGGCGAGAAGAAGAAGCCTGCACCGGTCATCGCGAAACAGACCCAGCCTCAGAAAAGCCCCTACCAGAAGCTCATGAATTTCCGCTTTGAGAAGACCCGACAGCTGGTTCAACAGACCCCAACCTCGCAGGCAGTGCAGTCGGACTCAGAGAATCATCAGTCCCAGCGACAAGAAACCACAACACGGTTTCGCGGATCGCCACAAAGACCGACAAGCCAGTCGGTGTCCATCGAGTGGGAAAATCCTCCCCAAGAGCGAGGTCCATCCACTTTTGCAGATCGCTAGCCTGATCGGTTTGAGAACCCTTTGTGAGAGCCGATTTCCCATCAATCCTTCAAGATCCCGCAAAACCCTTTGCCGACTGGGCTTGGCTCAGCTCGGCAAAGGGTTTTCTCATTTCCAGGGTCTCGCCCATGACCGAATTTCGTAAGACTCCTCTTGCGTCATTTTTTCCCTTTTGTAATGTTGTAATCATTATTTTTTGACCTTCTCCACTGACTGTAACATCGTACAATGTAGAGCTAGAGACACACGACACCGTCAACAACATTCGGACTGACCTGCGCTGAATCTCACTATTAGTCATCCAGAGTGGTCCGGCCTTCGATTGGAACGAAGAGTTTAGGTAAAGCAAGCTGGTTTAGCCAACTTGGGTGTGCAACTAAGACCATCCAATTCATGGAAGGAGCAAATATGACTCATCGGAGAATGAGACCTTGGTGGTTTTCCCTCTCAATAATTCTCGGGCTTTGGCTTCAATCTGGAGTCTGCCGAGCTGACCTTCTCATCGATAGCTTTGACGTCCCATCACCCCCAGCTATTTACTCCCCACCGACTTCTGCAAACTCCAATCTCCGGATGGATTCGGACCCAATAGGAGGGACGATTTTGGGGACGCGGACGCTTGGGATTAGTGCAAACATTGCCGTTCTCGGTGATGGACTGCATATTGGAGGGCCTGACGAGACCCCTCCCTTCTCACCCACGTCACCGGAAGGAACCCTGCGTGTAGCCACCGCGACCGGAACGACCTTGACAACAACACTGACTTACGATTTCCCTTCCGAAGACTTCGCCGCCGCAGGAGATTCACTTGACTTGGCCTTCAACGGTGTTGTGTGGGGAGTCGTGCCAGGAGCCGTATCGAATTCGATGGCCCCATTCACAGTGCAACTGCTCCTTACTGACGGGAACAGCCAGACAGGGTCGCATACACTCGTTGTCCCAAGTTTTGCCGCAACGGCAGCACCGGTTATCTCGGTTACCCCGTTGACGGAGTTTACATCGGACAACCCGCTTCTGGATCTCACCGACATTGAGCAAGTTCAAGTCCATCTCAATGACGCTTCGAATCCTGGGGAAGGAGCCGATTTCACATTATCGGGTATCGCAGTCACTTCTGTTCCCGAACCCACCTCTCTGCTCGTTTGGGGTTTACTCGGTGGTGCGGGCGTCGGCTGCTTCGGTTTTGCCCGAAGGAAGCGGAAGGCTTGATTGAGGAATTCCCTCACCACCTTTTGTCCAAACCGAAAACAACACTTTCTCTCGGCGTAAAGCCCAAGTTACCCTTCGCCGTGAACGAGTTGGAAACGCCGGCTCGTTCACGTTGCCACAAGTTCGTTCGGTCCATCTTTGATTAAGCACCCCGAAGACACCATGACCGCCGTACCACCTCGTCCCAATCAGGAGCGCCTGTTTCCCATCCTTGCCGGGGTCGCGATTGTCTCGGGATTGCTGCTCCTGTTGTTCTGGCCCACCCTCTGTCACCTCGCAACAATGTGGTGGCTCGATCCGAGTTATTCCCATGGTTTTTTGATATTGCCGTTGAGTGTGGCAATCGCTGTCTGGATAGCGCGGAACGAGGCTGGATCACCAGGAGCCCCCGAAGTCTTCTCTGGCGTGGTGCTGCTGGGCCTCGGGAGCATCGCCCACGGACTCGGCCTACTATTTCGTTGGCCACTGGTCGATTTTTTAGCTTTGGTGTTCATGATTCGGGGGACGGCCATTTTGTTTGGTGGTCACCGTTGGGCGGATCATTTTCGTTTTCCCACGCTGTTTTTATTCTTCATGTTCCCACTACCGGCGACATGGACGGGGGCGATGTCGATTTGGCTCCAAGACAATGTGGCCTACGTGAGTTCTGGCATTCTCAACGTCTTCTCTGTCTGTTATCGCCAGGGCAATGCCTTATTCGTGGCTGGCCTGGACAGACCGTTGCATGTCGCTCACCAGTGTAGTGGTCTGCGACAACTCGTTGCGTTCTTCGCTTTCGGGTCCATTCTCGCCTTCGTCTTTCGCCAGTGGTCTGGTGTCCCGAGGTGGGTTTGTGTCGTCTTCGTTGCTTCGGCCCTCCCTGTCGCCATCCTGGCGAACGTTCTTCGTGTCGTGTTGATGGCCGTCGGAATGCGATATTTTGGTGGCGACTGGACCGACACTTGGATGCACCACATTCCCGCCACTATCACGCTGCCGCTCGGACTGGCCTTATTCCTCCTGACGGGCCTCCTCCTCAAACAATTGGCGTCCACGAACCTAGCAGTGTCTGGCGACGGAATTGTGCCGGAAACTACAAACCGCCGAGCAAACATGGAGAGAGAAAAAGACGTCGGACAGGCTTCTAACCTGTCTCGAAAAACGAGAGACGGTTTTGAAACCGATCCGACGGACAATGCCCATCCTCCCGAGAATAGAGTGAAAAACAACGGTTGGGTAGTGGCTAGCGTGTGTCTCGCCGTTGGCGTCCTCGGTCAGTTTGCGTTGCAGCGACACCTGACCATCGGGACGACGTCACCGTTTCCGACTCTCCGGAAACAATTTGCGTTTCTTCCGCCAACGATGCGGACGCCCCTATTCCGTCCCGACGCGGAGGAATTGGTTTGGCGGAGTAAAACGCCCAGCAATCACGACCAAATTCGAGAGGAACTACCCTTTCACGCCGACGATTTCTTGATTCGGTATTACCACGAATCCAAGACCCAATCAGTGTTGAGCCTTTATCTGGTGCATTCTCGAACTGGAGAAGACCGCAAACACCATCCCGAAATTTGTATACGCGACGTCCTGGGTGCTCCGGAAGACGTGAACGCTCGCAAACGTTTTTACCTTGGCGGGAATCGCGAACAGCCGGTCCAACGGTTTCGATTTCGAACGGCTTCTGAGAAAGACACGACTGTTTATTATTGGCACTACACGTTCCGCCGCGAAACTCGAGGGGGCCAGACGATCTTGCAACAGATACACGACCGCCGAGTTCGCTCAGCTCCGAGCATCACCGTTCAAGTCGCAACCACGGCATCTGGAGAACAACTCGCCCAGATCGAAAAGTCGTTCTTGGTTGCCCTCGATAGGCGACTCCAGCAGCACCATTTGCCTCCCGACACACTATTTCGCTGCGACCGTCTACGGATTCTTCTTTTCCGAGATTGAAGGAGTTTGATCGAAAATCGCCTGTCATAAGAAAGAACGAAGGCAGAAGTTGGAAGCGAAGACCAATCCATCCATCTCCCGCTTTCGTTTATTAGTTACCTTGAGTTTCCACATTCTCGTTGTCCGCAACGGTTGTCCTCGTCCTCAGTTGTTCTGCAGACGTTGATCGTTGCGTGGCATTTATGTGTCAGGATGATACAACCATGAGCCGTACTCGTCTGATCATTCGCATCGTCCTCATCGTCCTATTGCTGGGGACGGCCACATTCGTGGGTTGGTATTACTTTTTTGCCGGTGGTCCCGCTTCGTACGTCCGAGCAGGAGAATCTGCTTACCTGGCCGGTCTGAAGGCCATGGAGCAAGAAAAGAACCCTGAGAGTGCCTTGCTCCGGTTCGACGAAACGAAGTTGCAAGCCCAGCGAGCCATCCAGTCTTTGGAAAAGGTCGTGCAAAACCAGACTTCTCTCTCCGAAGAAGACAAGGTGCAAAAGACGGTCTTGCTTGGCAAGGCGAATTGGCTGCGGGCCTTGAGTTTACGCGACGGGGCTTACGCGGCAGCGTTGGCCGAAGAACGACCGTTGATGTTATCGATCGATGCCTCAACGGGACAACAATTTCGAAGTATTCACGCTATCCCCGACAAGAAAACGCGGGAACAAGCCATCGTCTGTTTGCGTCGATCCGGGCTGATTCTGACGAGTTCGAAAAATGTCCAGTGGACGGCATTGCGTTCGGAACTGCTACTCCGCAAGCTGAATTGGCAGTTCGTCCGGACGTTCAGCGAAAACCTGCTCGAACTCGAACCGGAGAACCCGTACGCCTTATTCATGCTCGCGAAATACGATTTCGAGCAACCTGTGACCAACACCAAGAATCCTACCGGGATCAGTACTCCACCAAACCAACGACAAAAAGCCAGGGTGGAAAAGGCCCTCCAGAGAGCCACGAAAGCCTTGACCGTTGAGGGCGTTCTGCCGTGGCGAACGAGGCATCTGAAAGGGATGATTCACGAATGGTTGGCCAAGTATGCCGAAAAGCGAGGCAACGAGGACGAAGCCGACGCTCAGTGGAATCAGTTGGAAACGATGCTGGAAGGGCCAAACGGGGCCTTGGCCCAGGCCGCTCGCGGAGAAGACCTCGAAACGGTTGGCGTTTGGGACCGCGACGGAGCACTTAACCTGCACGTAATGGCCGTGGATCTGACGGCCCGTCAAGTCGTCAAGAAAAGGGCGGACACCGGCACTCTCAAGAAGGTCGTAGCGGACGTGGTTTCCTTTGCCCAAGGGGCTCCGAAATTCAACAAGTCCTTTACCCCCGCGCTGGTCTCCGAAATGGCCGTGACGGCCCTAAAGAAAGCTCAACCCTTCCTGTCCATGACCCATCGAGAGTGGTGGGAAGAGCAAATGGAATCCGTCAAGGAAAGTGCCAAGCAGGCCGCCAAGGTCAAGCAAGGTTCGTTGAAGCTGTATGGCCGACTCGCCCAACTGACCCATCTGGAGTACCAAATTGCAAGTCGCGCAGCCAAGAAAGATCAGCAGCAGCGTTTGCGTTCCGAGACCCTCACATGGCTCGACCACGGGATGACCATTGCCAAGGCTCTGCCCCAAACTCGCCTGGACCTCTTTCAATTCCACGCTCAGGCAGCCACTCTGAAGGTTGCCCTGGGGACGAAACAAAAGGCCGTCCAGGATCACTTTCGATTCATCGAAAAGGCCAAAACTCCCGCAGCGAAAGCCGTCCGGGAGTTATTGGAAGGAGCCAATTTTCAGCAAGCGGGGAAGTTGAGAAAGGCTCGCGAACGACTCGAAACGGTGTTAGCCTCCAAGCAGGAAGCCCTGATCTTTCTCGCCCACGCCAATCTGGTGAGCGTGTATCAGGGTTTGGGACGACCGACCGACGCGTTGACATCCCTTCGCAACATCGAAGCGTTTTACGCGAATCTTTCTCAGCGTTCGGCCCAGGAGAGGGCCTGGGTCGAGGCCTTGTTGGGAAACGAGGCCCAAGTCCAAAGTCTGATCGTCCGCACTCGTCTTGAGGTGGCTTACTCGGGACTCACCAAACGGCAAAAGCGTCAGCCCAACAGAACGATCAGCGCGACCGAGTTCGAAGATCTTGCAGGTCGTCACGAAAGAGCTGCCAAAACGATCTTGTCGAAGTTTTCGGCTCCCAGCCCGGAACATCGGCAAGGCCACAGCGACATGGCCCAATACTACCTCAGGTTGAACCGACTCGAAGAAGCACGCCAGGAAATCCAATCGCTTCGCAAGGCGTATCCTGCCAGCGTCCGAGCCTTGCAGCTTCATACTGCATTGCTCGTCCAAGAAAACCAGAAAACCAATCCCCGCTCTTTCGACAAAACGATCCAGACATTTCTCGAAACGAACCCCGATAGCGTCGGTGGTCGTTACTTCTGGGTGATGTGGCTGCACAATACCGACCGAGACGAAGAAGCTCTCGCCTACCTCCAGGCTCCCGGAAATTTCCCGAAGGCCAAAAGTGACGAACACCGGGCGCTCCTTGCCTTGTTGCTACACCAGGCAGGACGAACCAACGCAAGCCAAAAGGCTGCAGAGGCGATGGGACCGAGTCCCCAATTTTACGACCTCATGATCCAGTTCGGGGCGAACCTCGACGAGAAGCAAAAGCAACTCAGTGAGGCTCTCGAACGGTATCAACACGTTGGCCGATTCATCTGCCGTAATGCGGCCCTCCAATGGAATGAGGGTAAGTTCGAAGAAGCGGCACGCGAATTCGCGAAGGCGTTGGAGATAACGCGGGTTGAGAAACTGGCGCAACGTGGCGTCCAACTATCGCTAGCTGCCTTGGCCCAGCGGGATCCTCGCAAAGCCAAAGGCCTCGCTACTGATTTATTGACCACCTATCCTCAAGAACCGTCACTGTACATTGGTTACGCGAACGCTTGCCTGCTTTTGAACAACTTGGGGACTCCAAGGGATTCTTGGGAGCAGACCAAAACAATGGCTGCGGCGGTCAACGCTTGGGCCCAGAGGGCCAATTCGCGTGGCACCATCCCGGGTGAGTTGTACGTGGTCAAAGCTGCATTCTGGTACCGGGCAAATCGGCTCGATTTGGTTCGACCGGAACTCAATCGGGCGTTGGCCCAAAACCCTCGACACCCACGGGCACTGGAACTGGCCGTCTCGTTGGCTCTGGAGATGTCCGACCCGAATCTCTTGAAAAAAGCGGCCGGTCGGTTGGCCACGCTGGAAGCCGTTGAGCCCAACTCAGCTGGTGCTACGTTCTTGCGTGGCCGGATCGCCGAACACCAAAAGGAACCCGACCAAGCCCTTCAGGCTTACAAACAGGCTCTCGAAAAAAACGAAAAATACGCTCTGGCTTATCGCCGGCTAATTCGGTTGTTGGATAAACAGGGGAAATCTCAAGAGGGCGTGAAGTGGGTCCGTGAATGGCGCAAGAACTTGCCCAATTCGAACGACGCCATGACTGCGGAGGTGACATTGTTGGCCAAATCCGGAAAGACGACCGAAGCTGACAAACTCGTCGAGACTTACCTCGAGAAGCAACGCAAACGACTGGAGAAAATCCAAACTTTGGCAAAACGTCCAGAAGGCATGACCGCCGAAGAGTTCAGCAAAAGCAATCGGCGAGCCGACCAACTTCTGGAAAAGCGTATCCGTCTCCAAGGCGCTGTCGGATTCCTTCGAGCCCACAAGCATAACGAAGCCCAGAAACGAGTCACCGAGTTACTCCGGGATGATTCCGAGTGGGCACCGGCGTTACTGGTCATGGCAAACATCTGTCTCCAACGCAAGGACATGGGCGATTACGCTGGGGCTAGGAGTGCTTTGGAGAAAGTCGTCAAACAACAACCTGGGAACTCCGTCGCCGCCAATAACCTCGCCTACATCCTGGCCACTCAGTTCAACGAACCAACTCAAGCCCTTAAGATCATGAACACGATACGTCGAGGACGTTTCAACAAAGAGTTGCTTCCCGGAGACCGACTTCCGGCTGCCGTCTTGGATACTCTTGGTGTCATCTACACCCAACTCGACGATGCCTCGCACGCCAACGAGATGCGCGACCTTTTCAAAGCAGCCCTTCGTCGCCATCCGTACGATCCGAGAATGTACCTGTACCTGGGGCGAGCGTGTGCCCGACTCAGCGAGAATGCCACAGCCGAAGGCTATTTTCGAGAAGCCAGCCGATTGGCCAAGTCGACACTCGCCCTCTCTGAAGAGAAACGCCAACAAGTGATCGAACAACTCGCCAAAGCGAGGTCCTGATCGCGTTCAAAGAACAAACCCTGAACCCGAACGTTGGTGGTCTCGGGGAGGTTACATTTTGTTGGTACGGTTACTTGGGGGCTTGGCAACGTAGGAAATGGACAACAAACTTGTTGTTTCGTATTTTCGCGTAGGCCGCTGTTTCTCACTTGATGTTGGAGATGTCCCAGAGCTTTACTTTGTAATCTTTTCCGACTGTTGCCATGGTATTGCCGTCAGGACTGATACAGACAGAGAACACCTCAAAGTAATGAGCGTCGAAGCTGACCTTCTTTTCTCCCGTGAAGAGGTCTCGCAGGTGTACTTTGGCATATCCCCATCTTTTGCCCTTCCCCTGCGACTGCTTCCACTTGGGACCGAAGCTGCAAAGAGCCAGCAGCTTCTTCTTCGGGCAAATGGCCAGGCAGGAAAAACTCAACTTCGGGTCTTGGATCGTTAACCGTGGTTGGTTTGTCAGCGATTCCCAAAGTGTGATCTTCCCGTACATGTCGGCACTTGCAAGGATCTTTCCGTTGGGACTCCATCCGACGGCGAGAAGGTCCCCCTCATGTCCTTTCAGGCTTGTTCTCAACTTGAGCTGGGGAAAGTTCCAAAGTTTGACTAACGATCCGTCTTCGGAGACGGTCCCCAAAGCCAGAGTTTTGCCATCAGGGCTGAAGCGAGCACTGAAAACTCCAGACTTCTTCAGAACGGCTTTCCGTTTTCCTGTCGCCACGTCCCAAAACAGGACGCGGGGGCCTGGTGGCCGGTCTTGGTATTCCATGGCAACCGAAGCGAACGTCTTGCCCTGAGGGTGAAAGACGACACGCAAAATGACTTCTCCCTTGGACATCGCTCGTAGCGTCCGGAGTTCTTTTCCCGTCCGGGAGTCCCAGAGCTTGATTGTCTTGCTGTCACAAGAGAGTAACTTCGTGCCATCCGGGCTGAAACAAACGTCGCTGGCGTAGGACTCATGGGCATCAATGGTCGCCTTGCGTTTCCCGGTGGCTACGTCCCACAGCAGAATTTGTCCCTGAATATATCGCTCCGTCTCGGGATCGACCTTTCCACCTCCTGTCGCGATTGTCTTGCCGTTGGGATGGAAGCATAGGGAAGAGAACTCTGTATTTTTCCACTCGAGTGTTGCCTTGAGGCGTTGACCTGGGGTTGGAAGCGTTGAAAGCAAAAACAGGCTCATTGAAGACAGGGCCAGGACGATAGCATCGCGGCGCATGGGCATTCTCCAGAATGAGGAGTAATAGGAGAACGAAGTGGATGACTCGACTTTCGACTCGTCCCGGACGAACATTTCGAGACGGCCCTCTCAGAATCCCCAGGCGAAGTAGCCCCCGGCCGTCTCACTCTTCGTCCGTACTCAATACCGCCATGAACGCTTCTTGCGGAATCTCGACAGAGCCGATTTGCTTCATGCGTTTTTTACCAGCAGCTTGCTTGGCCCAGAGTTTTCGTTTTCGGGAGATGTCACCACCATAGCACTTGGCCGTAACGTTCTTGCGGAGCGCCTTGATCGTTTCGCGAGCGATCACGCGAGTTCCAATCGCCGCCTGGATGGCGATTTCGAAGAGATGACGATCGATCTCATCTTTGAGCTTCTTGACGAGCTTGCGGCCTCGCTTGTCGGCGAACGCCCGTGGGACGATGATCGAGAGGGCGTCGACTCGGTTGCCGTGCACGAGGACGTCGAGCCGGACGAGGTCGGCAGGTCGAAATCCGAGTACTTCGTAGTCGAGCGTGCCATAGCCGTGGGTGACCGACTTGAGCTTGTCGTAAAGGTCATAAATGACTTCTGCGAGGGGCATTTCATAGACCACAGTCGCACGCGTCGTGCTGAGATATTCCGTTTTGAGAAACACCCCGAGACGGTCCGTACATAGCTTCATGACGTCCCCGATGTTCTCCGACGGGACGATGAACGTAGCTTTCACGAACGGCTCGCGGAATTCTTCGATATCGCCAGCGTCGGGAACGTCCTGGGGATTGTTGATGATGAGGACTTCGCCATTCTTCTTCTTGAGTTCGTAGGTGACGTTCGGTGCCGTTTGAACGAGGTTCAACTCGCAGTCGCGTTCCAAACGTTGCTGGATGATCTCGCGGTGCAAAAGCCCGAGGAACCCGCATCGAAATCCAAATCCGAGCCCTTCGCTGTTCTCCGGCTGGTACGTAAAGCTCGAGTCGTTGAGGTGTAACTTGCCGAGAGCCTCGCGGAGCGCTTCGAAGTCTTTGTTGTCGACAGGGAACAGGCCGCTGAAGACCATCGGCTTGGGCTCTTTGTAACCTGGGAATGGTTCGGGCGTCGATTTATAGGCGTCGGTCACGGTGTCGCCGATGTGGACGTCTTCGAGTTTCTTGATGGACGCCAAAACGTAACCAACTTGTCCGGCACCCAACTCGGTACAAGGAACCATGTGGGGACGAAACTGTCCGATGTCGATGACGTCGTGTTCGGTTCCAGCACGCATCATCTTGATCTTTTGGCCTTTTTCGATCTTCCCTTCGCCGACTCGGACGTAGACGGCAACTCCCTTGTATGAGTCAAAGTGACAGTTGTAGATGAGAGCCTTGGGAGGGTCTTGGATGTTGCCAGATGGTGGAGGGACACGTTTGATGATGGCTTCGAGGATTTCGTCAACACCGATTCCCGTCTTTGCGCTGCAGAGAAGGATTTCGTCGGGATTGATCCCAAAGACTTGATCCATCTCCTCCATGACGGCTTCGGTGCGTGCGTGCGGTAAATCGATCTTGTTGATGACCGGAACGATCTCAAGATCGTAGTCCAGAGCCAGATACGCATTCGCCACGGTCTGAGCTTGAACCCCCTGGAAGGCATCGACCAGAAGGATTACGCCTTCGCAAGCCGCGAGCGATCGCGAAACTTCGTAGCTGAAATCGACGTGGCCGGGTGTGTCGATCAAGTTCAACTCGTATCGGGTCCCGTCGAGTTCGTAGTCGATCGTGACCGGGTGCATCCGGATGGTGATGCCACGTTCGCGTTCGAGGTCCATTCCGTCGAGCATTTGGTTGCGAAAGTCGCGTTCTTCGACGGCCTTCGCACGCAACAGGAACTGGTCGGCCAAGGTGCTCTTGCCGTGGTCGATGTGGGCGACGATGGCGAAGTTCCGAATATTTTTTGTCGGAGTCACGCCACCGGGAATTTGTTTCTTTGCCATGTGCTCAGCGATGGTACTCGAAAAAGAAGACAACCTGCCGATTGCGGCGGGGCTCACTACTCATTGTTATTCTAGATAGCTTAGCAAATTGGCCTGACTGGGTGTAGGCGAGAACGACCGGAACGACCGCCATGAAAGCACGGAAGCTCGATGCTTCTTTCGAAAGCCGAAACATAAGACATTTGAAACACTTCTCTTACGTTCGATGTAGATGGCAGTCAGTCATCGACAACCGTTACTCGTGGTCGTGCAACGGCTGTCGATGACGATTCAGCAGTGTGGTAAACTCGGCGGTCGTTGACCATTCCGTTTTGGTTATTGCCAGGTGCCTTCGGCTCTTATTGCTTTTTCACTCGCTTGAGGACGACCATTCCTCGCTTGGAACCTTTCGGAGCAGAAAACGTCGTTGGACGTTTCGCATCCTTGGCGTCCGGCAAGTGATAACAAATCGTGAGAGCATCCTTTTCGAGTTTGTAGATTCCTTGAACGATTTTTCCTTTCTCGGGTCCAGCTACCGGAGTGATGTTGATTTGGCTTGGCTTCTTGCTGTTGTCGATCGTGTATTTATTCACATCGGCTGGTTGGCCCGGTTGGGTAACAGTGATTTCGTTCTCAGCAAACGTGAATTTCAATCGCTGCAAGAAATCCACAGGGGCCGGTTTCCCAGCTTGGACAGCCTTGATGGGTTTCCACTCTCCCACAAGACCGGTTCCTTTGTTTTCCTGAGCCTGAGTTGGAACAAACAGCACGCTCAAAAGGGTGACAACGATCACACCAACTAGACTATTTTTCATTAGTTACTCCTTGGGTATGGGTGGTGAAACGTAAAAAATCAAAACAGCACAGACTGGGTACACTCAAGACGAAGTCCCAAGCTACACCCTGAATTCCATTTCGTGGCGATTGAACGGAAGGATGTCTTCCTACTGGGTTGATCGTGGCGTAGTTACGAATGGACACGAGGGATCACAAATGACAGTCGTCCCCACAGACGTTAAGAGCCAGGGTGGTTGGGTTCTTGAGTGTAACAAAAAGACCGGTCACATTCTCGGATGAAATGAACTTATCCAAGAACCGAAGGCCGCAACAAAGCATGGGATTTGAGACGTCGGAACGGGATTGCAGGAGCAGAGAAAGAAGAGACAGCTTGTCGGTGAATGAATTCGCTGATTCCTTACGAGCAGGGCAGAAACGAATAACGCTCTAATACAATCCGTGTTGTGACAATTGATCCGGAAAACCCTGGTATCCATGACACTGACTGATGTACCATTCGGCCACCAAGCCGCCGTTGACGTGATGCTGCATTTTCCGGATGTTGTCAATGGAGTCGAAGGCATTGAGCATCTTGTCAGGAATCATTCCCACGAAGATTACAGTTCGGCCTCGGTACATATCGGGGTGCTTCACCGGATTCGGTTCCCACAAGTCATATTGTGTGTGTCGGCACCCCAAAGGTACACCGAAATAGTAGATGGCTTTGGTTTCCTGTCCATAGAACGACAGTTCGGCAACGACAGACCAAGAACCACTCGCCACAATAGGTTCGATTCCTTGTTTACGGAGCTTGCGAACTTCGTGATCGACCTCCGAGGCCAGAAACTGCCAGCCTCGCAAACGGCAAGTCGGATCAACTCGCCGGAGTGGTGTCGGATTCCTGGGCGTTGGCTCCCCGGCAATTCGAACGAGAACCGGGTAACTCCAACTCGGTTTGTGAATGTGTATTGTCAACGCCAGGCCCAGAAGCGAAACGGCTATCGACCAAGCAAGGATACTGCTCCTTTGAAATGAGCCACTTCGTTTCCAATAGTGAGCCAACCAGCCCACGCACAGTGGAATGCCTGCGATGTAGGACATGACGGCCCAGTTGGCTTTGCCTCCTTTGGTCGTGAAACCGAAAGAGAAGAACACCAGAAACGTGACAGCCGACATCCACCACAGATAGCTGTGCTGCGGAGTAACGCGTTTCCAGGGGGCGTAGTACAGCATGCTCCGGGTCCATACGACGAACCAAAGGCCCATCAACAACCCAAATTGGATTCCGATGAACAACAAGGGACCGTACCAATAGACCCTTTGGGAGGAGTCACGTAAACCAGCTACGTGCTTGACGTGATGGAAGCTAATCCAATCGTGTTGCCAGTTCCAAATGATGATGGGCAGGGACGAGAGCCCAATCAGTAACGACGCCACCCAAAACCCCGGTTTACAGAGTTCCACGCGATGTTTCGGTGACGTTAGTAGAAAGATTCCGAGCGAAGGGAGCCACAACACCATTGTGTACTTGGCCAAAAGTCCCAACCCCACGGTCAGGCCCGCCCCAACCCAAGCAATCGGTTGCCGACGAAAAAGGGCCAGGTAACCGAACACCACGGCCCACACCCAGCAGCAACTGTAGGGCGCGTCGATTGTCATCAACGTCGCACCAGCGGAAAGGACCGGAATCGGCAGAAGGATGAGCAACGAAAGCCACGCCAACGATTCGCGTTGACAGACCAACGTCACCAGAACATACACCCCCACGAGAAACAGACTCCCGCAAACGATGGCAGGTAGGCGAACGGCCAGCATTTCCGACCCAACGAGTTGTTCCGAAAGGGGACCGAACAGAAAGCAACTCAGCCGGATGATGTAGGCAACGAGAGGCCCCTTGCTGTAGTAGCTCCAATCGAGTTTTCGAGTCCAGTCCCAGTAGTGGGCTTCGTCTGGCGCCAGGTCGAGTTCACAGTGGTAGGCCAGATAGATAAATCGCAGGATGGCAACGCCGACGATGAGTCCACATGCGAGAACTCTCCATACCCATACATTGTCAAGACTTTGTTTCGACGGCGACATCCTGTCGTCTCTCGTTATCATGAGGCTTTTGCTACCTTCGCAACCGGAAAACTTGTACGTAAGGCTGCAAGAAAAGTCAAGGGGGGAGTTTGGAGGAGGAATCAGTTGGTGATCCTCATGCCCCAAACTCGTCCCAGGCTTCTCCCGTCCTGGTGTTCCCTCGAATAATGCGAGTTTTGCGAAACGGCAAAAACTTCCTATCTGCTGGGTTCGTCTCACTTGTACACAAGTATTGCCCAGCAGGATTTACCCATCGGGCGCCGAACCTGCGACGCCCGACAACCTACTCGGTCTGTCCTCACCCACAGTCACAAGGAGAATCTCATGCGCAAATGGCTGTTCTTGGCGGGCACCTTATTGCCCTTCACGATCGTTATAATGGCTTGCCAACCATTGGTCTTTGGCACCGTTCCCGGCCAAAACCAACAAGACGCGAAAGCCAAGACGGAGAAACCTGCTCAGAGCAAGATCGTCGCCGTGACAGTATATCCCAACAGTGCTCTCGTCTCGCGAGAAGTCGTAGTTCCGGCTGGCCAAGGAACCACCGAAGTGGTCGTATCGCCCCTGCCACCACAAGTCGTCGACAGCTCGCTCTATTCGGAGGGAACGAACGGTGTACGCGTTTTGAGCACTCGATTCCGAACGCGGCAGGTCAAGGAATCGAGTCGCAAAGACGTTCGAAAACTCCAAGAGGATTATCAAAAACTACAGACGATTTCCCAAGAGTTGCAAGCCCAGGCCAAGAGCATCGAAGCCAACTTGCAGATGATCTCCAAGCTCGAAAACTTCACCTCCGTAACGTCCGTCAATGCCACCGAAAAAGCTACCCTCAAGAGTGATCAGGTCATCGAACTGGCCAAGTATGTGATGGAGCAACGCATTGAGAAGACCAAGGAAAAAGTCGCTCTTGAACTCAAAAGTCAACAAAACCAGGAGCAGATGAACTTCATCCAACGGAAACTCAACGAGGTGTCTGTCAGCACGACCCGACAGGAACGCGATGCCGTCATACTCGTTGATCGACCCGACGGCAAAGGGGGTAAGATTCGGCTGAACTACCTGGTGAGCTCGGTTTCGTGGCGACCGATGTACAAGTTCCGCGAAGTCAAAGGCAAGGAACTCGTCGAAGTCGATTATCTTGCGTCCCTACAACAACACAGCGGAGAAGATTGGGGAACGGTCGAGTTGACCCTTTCGACCGCCCAACCGATGCTCAATGCGGCCCCACCGGACCTGCAAAAACTCGAGATTAGCGTCATTGCCCGCAGTTCCGTTCCCCCCGGAACACCAGGATTCCAAGCAGCGGGTGGTGTGCCAACTGACGACGCATTCGTCCCGCAGATGCAAAAAAAGGCCCTCGAAGACGCCAAGCGATTGCGTCTCGAAGCCGAGCGCTATGCCCGCCAAAAAGACCTCAAAAACAACAGAATGGCTGTCAACAGCGCCGCCGCTCGAGAGCAGTACCAGGAGTTGATGCAAACCAACCGTGACATCGAGCGTGGCACCTGGAGTAAACTCAAGCAGCAGGAAGGGGTCTTTGCCGAAGGCCCAAGCGTCACTTATCGCTTACCGACTTCTCTGACTGTTCCCTCTCGAAAAGACGATCAAGTCATCGAGGTCGCCAAACTCAAACTGACTCCCTCGGTCTACTACAAGACGATCCCTGTCTTGAGCCGGAACGTGTACCGACTGGCCAACGTCAAAAACAAGACTGACTATATCCTGCTGCCTGGCGAGGCCACAATGTACCAAGGAACTGACTTCGTTGGGCACATGCGACTGCCTCTCGTGGCAATCGGCGAACAATTCACCGTTGGCTTCGGAGTCGACCCCCAATTGCAAGTCAAGCGGAAGATGTTAGCGAAAACACGAGTTACCCAAGGCGGCAATCAGGTCATTACCTATGACTATCAGATCGGCATCGAAAGCTACAAAAAGGAACCTGTCCAATTGCAAGTGTGGGACCGTTTGCCGCACACGAGCAACAGCGAACTGGCTGGCGTGACAATCATCAAGACTGACCCGGAACTGAGTACAGATCCCGAATACGTTCGGGAGCAAAAGCCGAACAACCTACTCCGGTGGGACCTCAAAGTTCCCGCCATGGTCAACGGAGAAGAAGCCCTCAAGATCAATTACTCATTCCGTCTGGAACTCGCTCGAGACAAGATCATTTCTCGTTTAGACGCAAAGTAAAGTTCCTCACCCTCTCCCGAGTTCTCGAACGTCATCAGACGTGAGGACTCGGATTTTTTGCTTCCCATCTTGTTTCCATTCTGCTTCGAATACAATTGCTCCAGATACACAAGGTCGGATGTAGCTGTCCAATCTGTGAAAATCCCTCTTTCCGAATTCGGCCCCATTGCTAAT
>CAYRFQ010000109.1:0-24570 GCA_964423615.1 uncultured Alcaligenaceae bacterium
TATAGTCGCAGCTAGGATTCTGGCCACATACCACACCCCTTTACCGAATGTTTACGGTTCCATGGCTGCAAGCATATATACCACAAGGAGATGTGTCCGCACCTCTGGTCCAGCCTGGAACCTTGGAACCTTTGTTCCTGTTAACTCTAAACGCGAAAACTTAATCCAAACAATCAACCGGAACTTCGGTTCCAAGGTTCCTGTAAACACAAAACAGAGCCCTCAACTCATTGTGTCACAAGGGGTTAGAGTTTTGGAACGATCGGAACTTCGGTGGAACCTTGCGGCGACTCGCCCACAAGGGCAAATCCCCCTTGTGGTTGTGTGAGGTTTGGCGCTGGCAGGCTGCGATCGTGATTGCGCAACTTGCCCAGAAACAGGTTGAGCGCCTAACCCAATCGACACGGAAACGCACCATTTGTCGCAGACATCTGGGCAATCCAAAGAAAGTCGTAAGTTGTTTTGCATCAATTATATACATCTATTTATTCGCTGTAAGAGTTACAACAATTCCTAATGATTTTGGAAAAAAGGAGGCCCTCATGGGCGGAAATCTCATTCATTATTGGCGACCAAAACGAAAACGGACGGTCGAAGAATCCTATGCCATTTCCATCACCGACTTGCGTAAAAATGGTTGCTTTGGATCAGGGGCTTGGATGCCCAAGACGTATACCTGGCAAAACACACAAACCAAACGCACCTCGTTCGAAGTTTTCATTGCCATCAACATGAACGAGTCAGAACCTCGAATGCAACTTGAACACAGTTCTCCACGTTCGGGCGAAAAGCTGTGCTATTCCGTAAGGCTCACGACGACCACGCCCAACTATGGCGGGTTGAGGTGGTGGTTCCTTTGTCCCATCCGCGACTGCGGCCGTCGTGTGGCCAAACTCTACGTGTCGGCAGAGTGGCATCATTTCGGATGCCGCCAATGTCGACATTTAACCTACCGGAGTTCCCAAGAAAGTCGAAAGTATGACGGCGTTGATGCAATGTTAGCACGAGAGCTAGGCATCGACATTAAAACTATCAGACAGCTTTATCGAACATGACAAGACTTAATGAGATCCTTTCCGTGGGGTCGACGAATCAACACAAACATCCGCGACCTGAGGTGATGGCCGCCCTACTCCGTGCAAGGGTCCTTCCGATCTGCACTCAAATGACGGCTCAGTGTTCGCCAGATTTGGAAGCACATCGTCAACAGGCACTGCCGATGATTTACCCATCTCGTTCAGTCTCACGCCGCGATATCAACAAGAACAACCGTAGTAAAAATGTGGCGTGTGCAAGCACCATCTTGCTCGAAGTCAACAACAACGGATTCGAGATTCAGCGGCTCGACACCCATCAAGGCATCATCGATCGGCTTCACATTGAAGCCGGAACTCCGTTGTGTCGTGCTCGGAGAGTTTCCGGACCTTGAAGCAGAGAACAATTCAGGAGCACGTCGGTCTGCAAATCGCTAGTCTCCTTAGCTGACTACTCACCCTCGACATCTTGCCTAGTGTCACCTTGCCTTTCCCCATAAAACCTGTAACTTAAACTGAAAAGTCCTGCTTCTTCATCAAAAACCAGCAGCCCAAGTATGCTGCCTCAACCTCCCCAATTCGTGCCCTCGCCCGAACAACAGCAAGTCATCTCACACCGAGATGGCCACTTGCAAGTAATCGCTTGCGCGGGTGCCGGCAAAACCGAGGCAATCTCTCGCCGCGTGGCCTCCTTGATCACGGAAGGGGTCGAGCCCTCAGCTATCGTAGCGTTTACCTTCACCGAACGTGCGGCTGTTTCACTGAAAACACGGATTACCAAGCGAGTCGCTGAGGCGAAAGGCCAAGTCTTTCTCGATCGGCTTGGCCCGATGTTCGTCGGGACGATTCACGCCTATTGTCTTCGTCTGCTCCAGGATCACGTGACGGAACTCGCCAATTTCGACATCCTCGACGCCCACCGCTTGGCCGGTCTACTCAGTCGTGAGTTCAAACGTCTCAAGCTCAACAAAATAGGTCCGAAACACTGGAGACCGATCGCAGATTTTTTGCGGAACGCCAACGTTGTCGAAAACGAATCCATTGATCGAACCCTTCTGAAAGGAAGTTCCTTCGGCGACTGCTACAACGCTTTTTGCGAAACCCTCTACCGCTACCGCTTTCTCACGTATGGCTTGCTCATTACTGCAGCCCTGAAGGCCCTCGACAACGAAGACATCTTCAAACGGGTTCACGGATCGCTGCAACATCTGATTGTGGACGAATATCAGGACATCAACCCCGCCCAAGAAAAACTCATCGCCAAGCTCTCGCAATCGCCGGTCCAGCTGTGCGTTGTTGCCGATGACGATCAATCGATTTATCAGTGGCGTGGTTCCGACGTGTCGAACATGTTGGAATTCACACAACGTTATCCAGACGCCACACCCGTCACGCTTTCGGTCAATCGGCGTTCGCGGCCCGAAATCATTCAGACGGCAAACACCTTCGCAGACTCCATTTGTCCCCGACTCCCCAAGCAAATGGGAACGTTTCGACCGGGGAGCGAACCCGAGGTCGTTTGCTGGGCTGCCGAGACCGCGAGAGCCGAGGCCGAAGTCATCGCCGACACCATCGAGAAGTTGCAAGACCGAGGTTACCGCTACAAGGACATTGCCGTTCTGTACCGATCGGTGCGGACGTCCTCTCCGCCATTGATCGAAGTGTTCGAAACCCGAGGAATCCCCTTCCGCTGTGCAGGTCGGACGGGCCTTTTCCTCCAACCAGAGGCTTTGGTCCTCGGAAAAACTTACGCCTGGCTGATCAACTACGAATGGAAAAGCGCTCGATACGGCGAAAGTGAGGTAGTCGAACTCGACGATTTGGTTGCCGAATACGAGGCGGTCTTCACCGATGGCGAACCGATCGAAGAACTCGAGCTGTACCTCAACCACTGGAAACACTTGGTCAAGGACAACTCGGCGCCGATCAACTTGGTTCGGGATTTCTACCGGCTGTTGAACCTGCTCGGTGTCCAACACTTGAACCTCGACGATCCTTCGGATTCGGCCCGCATGGGTTGCCTGGCCCGTTTCTCCCAAATCCTCGCGGACTTCGAACACGTCACTCGTCGAGGTCGCTACCTCGAGGAAAACGGCAAGCGGGAGTATCGCGGCGGGACGGATCGGGGCCAATACTTCTATCAACGCCTTTACAATTTCCTCCAATACTACGCTCTCGATGCGTACGAAGATTTCGAGGGAGAAGAGAACTTCGACCTCGACACCGTGGACATCCTGACCATTCACCAGGCCAAGGGTTTGGAGTGGCCGGTTGTCTTCGTGCCGAGCTTGGTCCAGGGACGTTTTCCTTCTCAGTATGCCGGTCGTTCGCAGGACTGGCTGATCCCCGAAGAACATTTCCCACCGGAGGCCCAGCAACGTTACCAGGGGAGCGAAACGGAAGAACGCCGGCTCTTTTACGTGGCGATCACTCGGGCGAAGGACATTCTTTACCTCTCCCGATTTCGCAAGCTCAAGAACAAGTTCAAGCCCTCGGTCTTTCTCGAAGAAGTCGCGGGAAGTGATCCGCCCATCGTTTGTGAACTGCCACTGCCCGAGCCGTTCACACCACCGCCAGACGACGCGGAGGATTTGCCGACGATTTCGTTCTCCGAGTTGGCCTTGTTCGAAAGTTGCCCCATGCGGTATCGGATGAGCAGTTCACTCGGATTTCAACCGCAACTTGTCACGGAACTCGGATACGGAAAAGCCATCCACCACATTTTGCGAGAATTGGCAGAGTTCACACAAGCCAAAGGGAGCCTGCCCACCGCCGAAGAAATCAAGAAATTGTTCAGGCAAGCATTCTACCTTCCATTCGCAAACCAAGCCGCGGCAGAAAACTTAGCGGCACGGGCTTGGAGCCTCGTTCACAAGTACCTGAAGGATCACCATTCCGATCTACTCAGAATCTGGGCCACCGAACGAGCATTCGAGTTACACCTGGAGAAGGGAATTGTGAACGGTCGCGCCGATGTCATCCTTGACCGTGAAAACGGCATCGTCGATAATCTTGCCATCGTGGACTACAAGACTTCGAACGAGACCAAGCCCGACGATCTTTACGCGTTCCAACTGGCGATCTATGCCGGAGCTGGTCGGGGAGAAGGTCTGAACGTCGAAGCGGGGTATGTTCACATGTTGAAGGAGAATGAACGCCGAGGTTTTCCGATCGATGTTGTGGCCGTGAAGGTCGCAAGAGGAAGAGCGGATGTCCTGATTGATGGTATCCGAGAAGGTCTTTTTCCTGCTCGGCCAGACCAAGAGAAATGTAAGCGATGTGACGTTAAGGCGATTTGCGGACATGCCAAGATTGGAAAATACGATTTGTAACCGAAGGTGGCTCGATGCGTTACTTCTGAGGAAACATACAACTATGGCACCTGTTATCGTCAGCATGATCAATTTGAAGGGTGGTGTTGGGAAAACCACAACTACGGTACAATTAGCTGAATGCTTATCGGCTGTTGAGAACAGAAGAGTTCTCGTCATCGATCTCGATCCACAAACTAATGCCAGCGTGACTTTGATCCCCACTAAACGATGGCAGGAATTAGATGCCCAGGGGCTTACTGCTTACCAGATGTTTCGAGACAAATTAGATGGAACTACTATCTTTGAAATGTCAAAGGCAATTCAGAAAAGCGTCTCCAACCTCACCGAAGCCAAGACTTTAAGTTTATTGGCTTCCAACATCGATTTGATCGACATCCAAGATCAGATGCACATAATTGCCATGAGAACGAACTATAAGACTTTGCCGATGGAAGTGTTGAAGCAGCAGATAGAACCGTTTCTTGATGATTATGACTTCATATTGATTGATTGCCCACCGAATCTTGGCCTCATAACTCAGAACGGAATCGAAATCAGCGATTTCTATTTCATCCCAACGATTCCAGATCATATGTCAACAACCGGGTTGCAACAAATTATTCGAAAAATCCATGAACTCAGTGATATACGTAAGTTGTCAATTCGTTGTCTTGGTTTGATTATTACGAAGTATAATTCACGATCCGAAGTTCACGAGAAGATGGTTGCTCAATTGCCAGATAAATTCAAGAACTACTTTAAAGACTTGGATCTTCCTCCCTCCGATGTTTTTGAATCTGTGATCCCCTTGGCAAATCAGTATGCCGAAGTCGTCAACTTCACCGTGAGAGTTTCCAGTTTTAAGGACAAATACGGACACACAACTTCCGGTGAGAAGAAGTTGTATGAACACATCATGGCCCTCACAGAGGAATTTTTGGTCTATGCCGAAGACTGATCCGGCTGTTATCAGGGAATTGAAGAGTAAAATCCAACAACTTACCAAGGCTGTTCTGAACCAAGCCGAGAATGACCCATCATTCGCCTCGGAGTTGCTGGGAATTGCCACTGGTGAACATGCGCCCTCCCCTGGGAATCGCACGCGGCGGAGAGACAAATTTGATCCAGTTACATTTTTGCTGAAAAACAATCGTGATACGAGCAAACTCAGGCAGCACCTTGGGGAAGCTGGGGTCGAGTTTGTTACAAAACTCGTTCGGCAACTCAAACTCGCCTCGCCTAAAGAAATCAAAGAATTCGAAGAGCAGAAACTCATTGATTTAGTTGTGGCGCATGGAGAAGAAGGTGTTGAACGTGATAGAGCGTTTCTTACGGCGAGGGCCAAGCAGACATCGGCTCAGCATGATGAGGGTAAAGTGAATCACTCGGAGTCGAGTGGAACAGAGGAATCTTCCGACTCTGATCACGGGTCCCAACCTGAAGAACATTCCTTAGACGAAGGGAAAACGAAAACTTCAAGTGTATCAGTGCCGGGGTCGCAAAACAAACGTGATGGGGAAAGCCCCCATCATACGCCTGGTCCTGAAATGGATAACGAAACTATTGATGGTCAAGATACAGGAACGCCTCCAGTAGCACGACCTTCCGAGGGACAGGGAACACAATCCGAGGAAGCAACTCGGAAAGCAGACGACAACAAGTCCAAAGCGGAATGAGTCGGATTTCTGGGTCGTTGCGGCTTGGGAATGGCAAGCCCGCTCACTGCGAAAAGGTGCGAACGAATGGGACGAAAGAAGAAGTCGACAAAGCAAGCGGCAGACATCGAGGATTACCGCCACGATAAAGCCAAACGGAAGAACAACCCACCGGCGAAGATTGCTGGCGAAGGCCATGTCCCGGTAATGCCCAAGGTGGAATATTCCTACAGTCCTCGTCGACCTCCGAGTTTGCGATTTGACCCAGAGGGCAAACCAGACAAGCTGCCTGAACTACTGGAGCAAGCGACTCAACGCCCGCTCACGACAGAAGAAGCAAAGTTGTTGGCGGATGCCCTGCGAAATCAAGAACCCTGGTTGGAGTGGGCAGGGAAACAAGAATCGCAGACAAATGGGTTCTCGGTTGATCCTGTGGCGATCCTCATTCACGAACGCATTTCCGCTCAAGCTATTCTGAAGATTGCAGCTCGGCAAGATGCTCAACGTGAACTCTTTGCTGATCCACAGCAAGATTATCACGAAGCCGTTCAGTTTTACCAACATGATATTAAATGGACTAATCGGCTGATTCTAGGTGACAATCTTCAAGTGATGGCATCTCTCGCGCATCGTGAAGATTTGGCAGGGAAGGTGCAGATGATTTATGTCGATCCTCCGTACGGGATCAAGTTCAAAAGCAACTTCCAACCTCAAATTTCAAAACGCACTGTTGAAGATTTCGATAAGGATCTCACCCGTGACCTTGAAATGGTCAAGGCCTATCGAGACACATGGCGTCTTGGATTACATAGTTATCTTGCCTACCTCCGAAGTCGTCTTGCCGTCAGCCGGGAACTTCTCGCGGATACCGGGAGCATATTCGTCCAAATCAGTGATGATAACGTTCACCATGTACGAGAACTCATGGATGAAATATTCGGACGAGAAAACTTCATTTCGTTGATTACGTTCAGAAAAACGGGTGGTGAAGGAGGAATATTTCTTGGAACAGTATGTGATTTTATCTTGTGGTATGGACGGGATCGAAGCCAAACAAAGTCTCGGAAGTTGTACTATGAAAAAAGGCCTGGTGATGAAGGAGCTACCGAGTACACGAATTTGGAGTTGGTAGATGGCTCCACTCGTCCAATGACCAAAGCAGAGATTTCAAATTTGGCAGATCTCCCGCCCGGTGCTAAGGTATTCGCAACTTGGCCCCTCGTCTCTCCGGGATACTCAGAACACAACTCCCAAACAATCAAAATAGGTTCGACTGAGAATCCTATCACCCTCAAGTGCCCGAGTAATAAACATTGGACAGTTGGAGTTGAAGGAACGGTAAAATTATGGAAAGCAGAAAGACTGCTTCCGAAAGAAGGACAAAGGATCTATAAGAGATATTTGTCCGATTTCGCCGCAACTCCGTTAAGCAACCAATGGACTGATTCGAGGGGAGAATTGCGACCTCAGTATGTGGTCCAGACATCCTCGATCATTGTGCAACGCTGCATGTTAATGACCACCGATCCTGGGGATCTTGTGCTTGACCCAACATGTGGGAGCGGTACAACTGCTTATGTCGCTGAGCAATGGGGGAGAAGGTGGATAACGATTGATACTAGTCGTGTTGCAGTAGCTATCGCTCGCCACCGAATCCTCACAAAGGGGCTCTTCCCTTACTATGAATTGTGCGAAGAAAGCAAAGGGCCTTCCGGTGGCTTTCGATACCACAGCATTCCGTATATCAGCTACAGTGTCGTCGCAAACAATCAGAATCTCGACCCAATTCTCGCTCGTCATGATCAAATCCTTGATGACAAACTTGTTGCTTGCAACCATGCCTTATCCAAAGTAACAAATGAACAACGCGTGGCCGTTCAAAGGAAACTTTGGGCCAAACAGAATCAAGCAGGCAAGAAATCTATCACGGACGCAGATCGACGACGTTGGGAACTCCCGAAATCGAACAACTGGGAACACTGGACGGTCCCCTTTGATACAGACTATGACTGGCCCGAAGAACTCCAACAGGCAGTGAACGCATACCGCCAAGCTTGGCGTGCCAAGATGGACGAAGTCAACGAGTGTATCGCCGCGAACGCCGAGCAACAAGAACTAGTCGACCAACCGATTAAGGTAAAGGGAGTTATTCGCGTCAGTGGTCCGTTCACTGTTGAATCCGTGCAACCACCGCAAATGTCTCTCAGCGATGTGATTGACACTTTGAGTCCCATTGGTGGCGAACCGGAGTCCCTCGACACCTTCGCATCCGCTCGAACAATTCGGGAAGTCGGACTCGCCAACGAATACGAAGTTCAGAACATCGATGCCTACCTTGACCAGATGGTTCGACTCCTTCGCCAAGACGGAGTCCGTTTCCCTGATAACAAACAGCAAAACTTTACCCGCCTGGACCGGATCACCGGCTCGAACGCACTCCATGCGGAAGGCCGTTGGGTCACCGATGGAGAAGAAGACTCCAACCCCGAAGGAAGGGCCACCGTCGCAGTCGGCTTTGGCCCTCAATACGGACCTGTGACCGCCTTACAAGTCGAAGAACTCATCCGAGCTGCGAACCGTAGCGGATACGACGAACTTGTCATCGCCGGTTTCAGCTTCGACGGAGCCGCCCAGGCCATCATCGACGAAGACCAACACCCAAAACTCCGCGTCCACCAAGCCAACATCCGCCCCGACGTGAACCCTGGCATGAACGGTCTGCTGAAGGAACAGCCCGGAAGCCAACTCTTCACAGTCTTCGGACAACCACGCACCCGCGTTGATGGCCCAAATTCCGATGGCGAATACGTCGTCACGATGGAAGGCGTAGACATCTACGATCCGGTTTCCAATACGGTCATCCCCACCAACAAAGAAAAAGTCGCCGCGTGGTTCATCGATGGTGATTACGATGGCCGCACGTTCTGCATCACACAAGCCTTCTTCCCCGACCGCAAAGCCTGGGACAAACTCGCCAAAGCCCTCAAAGGCGTGATTGATCAAGACGCATTCGAAGCATTCTCGGGAACGGAATCATTGCCATTCCCTGCCGGGAAACACAAGTGTGTTGCCGTCAAGGTGATCGATCCAAGGGGGAATGAGGTGATGCAAATACACCGCCTGGACACCTCAAAAAAATAATCGAGGAAACGATGACGGAGCAAAACCTCCCAATTCCTCCAGCGTCCGACCCGATCATTTGTTCGTCCTACGATGAACCGAACAAACATTGGGTCTACGATTCCGCAACTGGTGAACCCTCATTTGCCGACTCTCGCCGACCTGCTGGCTACTGGTACAAAACGGAACGCAGCGGTCTCGCCCAAATGGAGCTGTTCCCGGAGGAAGAACGCGACGATCTCCCGATTGTCAATCTGCTCCGTCAGGAAGTGAAACGTTGGAGAGAGGTGGAATATCGGGGAGCCACGAAGGTCACCCAAGATTTGCTCCGACACTGGCTCAACCCAAACCGACTCCGAAGACTCTTCTTTTGCCAAAGGGAAGCAGTCGAAACCATCATCTACCTGGCCGAGATCCGGATACCCGGCAGATCCTCGGTGACACGATTCCAAAAGTTCGCCCTGACTGAAGAAAACCTCGGCTTGCTCCTTGAGGGAGAAGCCCCAAAACTTCATCTCGCCAAACCAGAGTTGCATCCGACGTTGGTCGATAAACCTTTCAATCCTGATTTTCGCGCTCTCCGTCGGCTCGGTTGTAAGATGGCCACCGGGTCAGGCAAAACGGTTGTGATGTCAATGCTCATCGCTTGGGCATTCTGCAACCGCGGAACCACTCCCGCAAGCCGAGGTTTTCCGAATGCGGTCTTGATTTGTGCTCCAAACCTCACAGTGAAAGAACGGTTGCAAGTCCTTCGGCCCGACCGACCAGACAATTATTACACGGAGTTCGACATCGTCCCGAGGAAATACCGGCACTTTCTCCAGCAAGGAAAGGTGTTGGTCGAAAACTGGCACCAGTTCTTGCACGAGTCCGAACACAAGGAAGGCGACAAGAGCTATGCCGTTGTCGATAAGGGACCGGAGACACCTGAGACCTTGGCCCGTCGGGTCCTCGGGGATTTGTTCGAACGAATGCCGATAATGGTGCTGAATGACGAAGGGCATCATTGTTGGAGGCCGGCTCCGGGAGTCGATCCCGACGAAATCCTTGGGAAATACAAGACTTCTGGGCGGAAGGCTGAAGTCACGAACGACGAGAAAGAAGACCTCAAAGAGCTTGCACAAGAGGCCCGCGTTTGGTTGCGAGGGCTCGACTTCATCAACAACGCTCTCGGGAAAGAGAAACCGGGCATCGCTTTGTGTGTCGACCTATCGGCCACACCGTTCTACATCCGAGGCAGTGGATACCCGGAAGGACTTCCGTTCCCGTGGCTAGTCAGTGATTTCGGGCTTGTCGATGCGATCGAAAGCGGCATCGTCAAAGTGCCTCGTCTGCCCGTGAAAGATACCTCCGAGAAGAAAGACGAAGCAGGCCGGCCCGACCCGAAATACTTCCGGTTGTGGCATAACATCGTTGGTTCACTCAAAGCCAGCGAAAAACTCAACTCTGGGAAACCGAAAGCGGAGGTAGCATATCGCGAGGCGGAAGGAGCACTGAAACAGATAGCCGGCCAATGGGTGGAGCGGTTCAAATACTTCGAAGAAGCCAACGAGAAACAAGATCAGGCCCTGACGCCTCCTGTCCTTATCGTGGTCTGCGACAACATCGACATCGCTGACGAGTTCTACCGCAAACTCAGTGGGGAAACCGAAGTCGATGAGGTAACCCCAGAAGACGTTGAGGACGTCGAAGCCGAGAAGAGCGGGAAGAAGAAAAAGAAGAAGTCCAAGTCAAAGACGAAAAAGATCACCGCTTACGGACCGGGAACGATTTTTCCCGAATACTTCTCAAATACAAAAGAGCGGCAGTTCACCATTCGGATCGACAGCCACAAGGTTGAAGAAGACCCGAATATCCGTGAGATCGTCTCGACGGTCGGCAGAAAAGGCAAACCTGGAGAACACATTCGTTGCGTGGTTTCTGTGTCGATGCTCACCGAAGGATGGGACGCTAACAATGTCACCCACATTCTCGGCATTCGGGCGTTCGGGAGCCAGCTCCTTTGTGAACAAGTTGTCGGTCGGGGACTGCGTCGGATGAGTTACGAACCCGACCCCGAAACCGGCTTCTTCCCACCTGAGTATGTGGACGTCTACGGAATTCCATTCTCGGTGATTCCCTTCAAGGGACGTGCCGTCAATCAGAAGGCACCCGAAGACAAACCACAACACCGAGTTTGGTCTGTTCCCGACCGTGAAGAATTCGAACTCCGTTTTCCCGTCGTCGAAGGGTATGTCTACGACTTCAAGAAGAACATCATCAAGTGCAACCTCAACGATCTCGAACCAATCACGATCGACTCGAAACTTGAGCCAGTGACCTCCTGGCTACGCCCCGCTGCCGGCTATGTTGATATTCATTCCACGCCCGAGCATCCTTTCGAATTCGTCCAACATGACCGCGAAACCTACTATGGCGAGACGCACTCTCAGACCATCTTGTTTCAAATCACGCAACGGATCATCGACGAGTTGTTGTCGCCGTTGTCCAGCTCCGACGACAAGAAAACCCGCGTGTTAAAGTTACAGTCCCGCCACCACCTCTTTCCGCAGGTCTTCGCAGTCGTCCAAGCATTCGTGAACGCGAAAGTCGATTTCAACGGTGTCGATCACAGAGAGCTTGGACTCGAAAAATACACCAGGCTTGTTGTCGAACGCATCCGCGATGGAATCACCCCCGACGACTCCGCAGGCGAACCACCATTGCTGCCTATTCTCAATCGCTATCGTCCGTGGAATAGCACCGATGGTGTCGATTTCCCGACCAAACGGCCCGTGACGAAAACAAAGAGAAGCCACATCAACCTTGTGGTGCAACATTCCGATTGGGAGGGCGAAGCGGCCAAAATCCTCGACAAGAGCAAAGTTGTCAAAGCCTACGCTCGAAACGACCACCTTGGACTCACGGTTCCGTACGAATACCTCGGAGCCGAACGCGACTACGAACCGGATTTCTTGGTCCAATTGGTAAATGACTTGATGGTTTTGTTGGAAATCAAAGGATACGAAATTCACGGCAAAGAACAGATCAACGCGAAACATACCGCCGCGAGGAAATGGGCGACAGCCGTGAACAACCTGGGAGAATTCGGAGAGTGGGAATTTGTGGTCTGCCGGGAGTTGGCGAAGTTAGAGGAAAGTCTCACAGAGTTGTTCAAGAAGTGAGTTATTGTGGTTAATGACCCGCCTGTGGACAAGGTTAAACAATCATACCTGGGTGGCCTGGTTTCTTACATCAATAATCTTCGGAGCCAAACCGCAGCTTTGCTTGTTGAGTGAAGTACGCTGTGAATCACCTCTTCCGAATTCCTTCCGAATAACCCGTATGTTACTCGGAAATTCCGAGGTTTTTCGCACGTTATTGACACTTTTTGCAAGAGGTTGTATGATTGGATATGTGACGTAAATAATTGAATTGCTTGGGTTTGTGGCGACGCGATTGGGTTCTTGAGTAACGCCTGTTAATCGGCAGGTTGCTGGTTCGAGTCCAGCTCGGGGAGCTGCTGTAAATGTCACCGAATTTTACAACCGAACAGTTAACAACAAACGCCGAGAGACAGCACTCTCGGCGTTTTTTCTATATCTCTACTCCACAACAGGTTTTGGGGCGACATCACCCCTTCATCAAATCTCTCCATTTCGAGACAGAGATTTCGGGGCTCGAAAGGAACCTTGAAGGTATCTCTCGCACCCCGGAAAATCTCGCCAAAACTCTCTGAGTCTCTGATTAACACACCCCCAAAAGTTAACAGCCCGATCTCTTTCGGACCCTGTTTTCGTCACTTCGAACTCGTTTGGGGTAGCTCAATAGGGGAGCCAAAAACGATTCCCGCCAGACAGCGTTCCGGTCGCCAAGCGTAGGGCGTTGTGGGCTTTCCTTTGTTGGAGATGTCCCATGCACGCCGACGAAACCCATCCGCTTTCATCCGAAGAACAACTGACGGAGATCGCCAAGATTCTCGCCCACGGCATCTTGCGATTGCGATCTCGAGCTGCAGTTCCGACCAAACCAGACGATCCACACGCTCAAGAAAATCTCTCGAAATCTTCTGATTCTGAGGTTGATGTGAGGGCGAATTCAGGGATCACTGTCACACAGGTTAACGATTCCCGAGATTCAAAAACGGAGGAACACCTGTGAGTCTCAACATCACCCGAGAGGTCACCCGTCTCCAGCGCATGACCGTCAAAGAACTCAAACGCAAGTATGCCGAGGTCTTCGGTGACCATACCAACACGGGCAACAAGGCCTGGCTCGTCAAACGAATTGCCTGGCGTCTGCAGGCCCTCGAGGAGGGCGACTTGTCCGAACGGGCACGCCAGCGAGCTGCCGAACTCGCCAACGACGCCGATCTGCGGTTAACACCTCCCAACACCCAAACCCACGAGGAGCCTTCGCAAGCAACCAAGACGGGGACACTTTTGGTCTCCAACGACGATCGATTACCACCGCCTGGGACGATCCTCACCCGTGAATACAAGGGCGAGGTCCTTCAGGTCCAGGTTCTGCCAGAAGGCTTCGAGCACGACGGCGAAGTCTTCAAATCCCTCAGCGCGGTGGCCAAGAGGATCACCGGATCACATTGCAATGGATACCACTTCTTTCGTCTCGGCAAAAAGAAAGGGGATAAGTAATGGGCAAAACTCAGAAACGCAAGCAGCCCGCGACCGCGGTCGTGCGGTGCGCTATCTACACCCGGAAGTCGACCGACGAAGGGCTCAACCAAGAATTCAACTCCCTCGATGCCCAGCGAGAATCCGCCGAGGCTTACGTCACAAGTCAACGACACGAAGGCTGGCAGTGCCTTCCGAACCGGTACGACGATGGCGGCTTCACGGGTGGCAACATGGACCGGCCAGCCCTTGCCAGGCTCTTGCGGGACATCGAAGAGGGAAAGGTCGATTGCGTTGTTGTTTACAAAGTGGATCGACTCAGTCGCTCGCTGTTGGATTTTGCCAAAATGATGGAGGTGTTCGAGGCCCACAACGTCTCGTTCGTTTCCGTCACCCAACAATTCAACACGGCGTCATCGATGGGACGCTTGGTTCTGAACGTCCTGCTCTCGTTCGCCCAATTCGAAAGAGAGATCATTTCCGAACGCACCCGCGACAAGATCGCTGCGGCACGCCGGCGTGGCAAGTGGGCAGGCGGCATGCCCCTGCTTGGCTACGACATCGATCGAGAGACCTCGAAGTTGGTCGTCAACGAAGACGAAGCCTTGCGGGTCCGAAGCATGTTTGCGTTGTATTTGGAGCACAAGTCGTTGCTTTCGGTTGTCAAAGAGCTGGATCGACGTGGTTGGCGCACCAAACTTTGGACGACCAAACAAGGCACTGAACGCGGCGGCAAGGTGTTCACGAAGACGAGTCTCCACAAATTGCTCACCAACGTCACGTACCTTGGGAAGGTCAAACACAAGGACGAGGTCTATGAAGGTGAGCACGACGCCATCGTCAATGCGGAGGTTTGGCAAAAGGTGCAAGCGGTCTTGCAACATAACGGCCGCACGGGAGGGGCGTTGGTTCGTAACCAATTCGGCGCGTTGCTCAAGGGCTTGCTTCGATGTGTTGCCTGTGACTCCGCGATGATGCCGACCCATACTACCAAGCCGGAAAAACGATATCGGTACTATGTCTGTTGCCAGGCCCAGAAACGTGGTTGGCACACGTGTCCTTCCAAGTCCATAGCCGCCGGTCAGATCGAACAATTCGTCGTCGAGCAGATCCGAGGCATTGGCAAAGATCCGAGCCTCGTTCGGGAAACGCTCGCTCAGGCGCGATCCGTCGCCAACGCCCAACGAAAAGAACTCAAGGCCGAACTCACGAGTCTCGAAAAGGAGATCCGGAAGTGGAATGGCGAAGTCCGCGTCGTCCTCGACGATCTCATTCCAGATGCGGATGAGGCTTCCAATCTCGCCAGGCTTGCCGAACTCCAAGAGCGTATTCGGTGTGCCGAAACGCGTGCCGCCGACATTCAATTCAAACTCCAAGACCTCGATCGTAGCGACATTGACGAGTCAGAAGTGAAACACGCCCTTGGCCAATTTGACTTGCTTTGGGATTCCCTGGCGTTGCGAGACCAGATCCGAATCCTCCGGCTCCTGATCGATCACATCGATTACGACGGCCAGACCAATAAGATCGTGATCACGTTCCATCGGACAGGGATTCGAACTTTGACCAACGAACTTTGCAACGAATGAACAAGGTGGCATCATGACAGAGTTATTAAGGATTGAACGGGAAGTGGACTTTGGACGGACTGGCCGCAGAGGTCGCCAGGAACAGTGCGCGCCCGAAGCCGAGGCCGCAAAGCGAATCGAGCCCGGTCGGATCCCTCGAGTCTCCAAGTTGATGGCTCTGGCCATCCGCTTCGAAGAATTGGTCCGCGACGGGGTAATTACCAATTATGCCGAGCTGGCAAGGCTAGGACAGGTAACACGCGCACGGATCACCCAAATCTTAAACTTGACGCTTCTTGCCCCAGACGTACAAGAGGCCATCCTTTTCCTGCCGCGCGTCAAGAATGGACGGGATCCCATCCACTTGCGTCAGCTGCAGAACATCGCTCTGGTCTTCGACTGGTCGAAACAACGAAAATTGTGGAAGGAATTGCAGCACAATCCCTCGGCTTGTTAAGCCTTCTGGTTTGTTCAGGATGCATCGCCATTTCGTATTTGCGACTTCGAGTTTGCCAGCTGACGACGAATAACTGGGCTACTACACGGTGGATAATTCGGAGAAACTGTGCGGACGACGTCCTTGCGGAGTTTGCCATCAACGAGGAAAGGAACGAAGCTCAATGTCGTTGCGTGATTATGGCCTACGGACGATCTTGCAGTGTGCTGCCGAGTTAGTAGAAGCAGTCCAAGATTACGACCTCGTACTTCAGTCCTCGGCCTCATCCGACCACGCCGAGGATCAAACGCGTGACCCCGACAAGGAATTAGAGGCCATCGAAGAAGCCAGTAACCGGCTGAAGAGAGCATTGGGGGCCAACGGGCCTCTCGGGATGCGAGAACGGTTAAGTCAAAACTCCACCCCATCTTGGCCGGAGTTTGATCAACAATTCCAGTACGCTCAGCACTCCAAAAAAACTAGACAAGCACTTTGGAAACTGGCCAATGCTGGCATCGATCTCAGTGGATTTGCGCGCCTCCAGGAACCCTCTCGAGATGTGTTGAGTCCCATGCTGAGCATGCGGGAGCAGCAGGAACAAATAGAATGGGAGGCTCTAACGGTGGAGGAAGCCGACTGGTGGTGCTGGCTCACGAAGCGGGATCAAGGTGCACGATTGCTGCAACAAGGGCTTTGGCAACTTTGGTCTGGCCTGTCTGGAGAAGCAAAGACCTGGGCCAGACCGATACTCGATCAAGTGCGAGGCTTTTTCGGTTGGCCCGAAAGCACAAATCACGAACCCCCTGCCTACTCTGGTCCCGATGGTCTTGCGGAAATAGATACATTCCGTCGCGTCGACATGGTCCACGGATACTACGCGGTTGTAGAGCGACCATCGGCGCGAAAGATCGCAACCGAACTGGCCCAATACTATGCTGAAGTACAACAACTATGTGAAGAGCGACGTCTCGATGAAGCAAACCAGGAAGCAGTGTTTGGAAGGGAGACCTGTTCCATCGCCCACGAAGAAGAGCCACAAGTCAACGTGTTCCGGAAAGAAGGGGACCTCTGGCGGATCGTGTTCGACGGGAAAGAAGTCCTTCTCAAGGACTCTCGCGGGCTGCTTTACATATCCGAGTTGATACGAGTTTCCAAGAGTGGCAAGCAGATTTCAGCCTGGGAACTCCATTGCTTACAGAAGCCACAGCTCGAACGGACCCCCGAGAGTGAGGACGTCGCGATAGACCAGGAAGCCCGCGAGAAACTCAGAGAGCGAATCCAGAGTCTTCGCGACGACATTCAAGAAGCTAAAGATCTCGGAAATTACCGCAAACAAGAAGAGCTTCAGCGGGAGTTTGAGC
The DNA here is from genome assembly GCA_964423615.1 of uncultured Alcaligenaceae bacterium. Classification (GTDB taxonomy): domain Bacteria; phylum Planctomycetota; class Planctomycetia; order Gemmatales; family Gemmataceae; genus CAYRFQ01. Next base: position 17,102 of record CAYRFQ010000109.1, read on the forward strand.
AAATCGGAGACCAAGTCACAAAGGATGAAGGGTGGCGAGGGAAGCAACGTGAGTTGAACTCTAAACTTGAAAAGGCAAGATCACCAATCACCAAAGCGATTAAAAACGCCCTGCAAAAGATCAAACTACAGAATCAAAAGCTGTGGACGCATCTTTATTCCTCAGTGCAAACAGGCAACCATTGTTGGTATGCCCCTGATTCTAAAATCGAATGGCAATTGTGACACAATTGTGTCACCAAACTTCACAAAGTGACGCCGGACGCCACGGAGTATAGGTAGAGGCAAGGCCCGGCGTAACGAAGAACCTGCCGCCAACTGAGGTGGTTCTGCACCCCAAGATTGCAGCCTTCGCCGGGTCCGCATCTTGGGGTGTTTTTTTGTGAGGCAATCATGGTTACGACACAATGTACAATCTCGTCACTTTCGCCAGCCAGAAGACGGTTGATTCGAGTTTTCCAACAACTAAATTTTGGAACCGTCGAGAACCTGCGAATTCAAAACGGTGAACCGCTCTTCAACTCTACTTCGCGTGTTCTTCGGTCTCACAGAGCCGGAAAAAAGGACGGGCCGAGAGCGGAAACCTCGAAAGCGGACTTCCACATCAAGGGCCAAGTTTCAGAGTTGCTCCAACTTTTTGACCAGGAACGGAACCTCACAATCGCTGCCATCGACGTTCAAGATGGGCTGCCGTTTCGATGGTGGGTCGAGGAAACTGCATTTTAAGTTCGGCTGCATTCCGTTCCAACCGAACACAATCTCAATTCGCTACGACATTTAGCTGGCCGCGAAGCGGAGGCTTTTGTGGGCGACGCCGACAGGCGTTTTTCCGCACTGCCTCCGCTTTTTTTCGTTGGCCTGCGTCCACTTGCCTCTCGTCGTAGCCCTTCTCCGAACTCCTTTCGCGGCCACGAAAGGAATACTTCCATGGATTTTCACCAGTTGGTGACCGATAAATTCACCCGCGGGCTTATTCGCCGCAAGGCCAAACAATTAGTCCGGCGTCCGGCCTTCTTTCACCTCGATGGGGAAGATGTCGCGCAAGAACTTTTTCTCCGTGTTTGGCAGCAAGTTCCTAAATTCAGTGCCGCCAAATCACACATCAAAACATTCGTGACAACGATCGTCGAACGCTACGTGGCCAACATGGTACGAGATTCTGTAGCCCAGAAGCGCACCCCGCCATCACGGTTGGTGTCGCTTTCGAACCATGTTTGCCACGAGGACGGCGAAGTCACTTCCCGAGCATCGGTTATTAGCAACCAAGATGCTCACAACCGTCTTGGATTTTCTCCTCGCAGTGACGAGGAACGAGCTAAGTTGCGTCTCGAGGTCGAGGACGTACTGGCCCGACTCTCCCCTTCTGACCGGGATATCTGCAAACTGCTTCAAAATCTCTCGACCTCCGAAGCCGCCCGCGAACTCGGCCTGCCGCGGACGACTTTGTTGTCTCGAATTCACCACATTCGACGGCAGTTCGAGAAGGCGGGGTTTTGAGAGCTTTTTAACTGTTTTCGTCATCTCGTGTTTCGACCGGGTAGCTCAAGGAGTAAGGGCACTGTGTTCCAACCCAAGGAGATGACATGAATACGACCGCGTATCGTTACCGATTCTCGCCAGAGGTGAGACTCGAAGACGTGGAGGCCTCGTTGGTGTTGACTTTCTTCGCCACAGAAAGCATCCATGGGGAGTCTCAAGTTTACCTCGACGCTGGCCACTACTTCGATCCCGACACACGCACTTGCGTGATCGACGCGAGCTGTCCGGTGGGGCGAGATCTCAACCGGATTTTCGTTGGCTTTCTTCGCCGCGAACTCGACTCGCAGGCGTTCAACGTAGAAGCCATCCCCACGAACGCGAAACACGAACAACCAATCAAGGAGGTCGCATGAGCATACTTCACCAGGTCCACCAGGGACGTACGACGAAGCCCCCGCGGCTGCTCATTTACGGTGGCGAGGGCATCGGCAAATCGACCTTCGGGTCTCAAGCCCCGAAGGCCATCTTCGTGCAAGTCGAAGATGGCGCAGACCAAATCGATTGTGCCAAGTTCCCAATGGCCTCGAAGTTCACCGACGTCGTCAACAGCCTCAAGGCTCTCGCCGAGGAAGACCACAACTACCAAACGGTTGTCGTCGATTCGCTCAGTGCACTTGAGCGGTTGGTGTGGGACGAAGTGTGTCGCGAGACCAACGTCGTCAACATCGAGAAGGTCGACGGCGGTTACGGCAAAGGCTACGTTCGTGCGATCGACTACTGGCGCGAGGTGATTGGCCTCCTCGATCGGCTGCGGAACGACGTTGGCATGGCTGTTATCCTGATCGCCCACGCGAAAGTCGAGCAGGTCGAAGACCCCGATTCGCCTTCGTACGACCGCCACGCTCCCAGGCTCAACAAGCACGCGTCAGCGATGGTGGTTGAATGGTGCGACGCCGTGCTTTTTGCGACGCGTAAATTCCGCATTCAGACCGAAGACGCGGGCTTCGGTCGCAAACGAACGACCGTTCATGCCGTGGGCCACGACGGCGGTGAGCGTATCCTCCGGACCGTCGGCGGTCCCTCATGCCTGGCGAAAAATCGTTTCTCGCTGCCCCTGGAATTACCTCTCTCGTGGGAAGCTCTCGTGGCAGCAATGTCTACTTCTAACTCAAAGATTGGAGACCATAACAATGGCTGATCTGGGTGGTTTTAACGCTGCAGACGTGGAACCTGCAGAATCCTTTGGCCTAATTCCTCGCGGACCATACGTGGCCGTTATCTCTCAAAGCGAGATGAAAAATACCAAACGGGGAGACGGGCAATATTTGGAGCTCACTTTTCAAATTACGGAAGGCGGATTCAAAAATCGATTACTTTGGGCCCGCCTTAACCTTGATAATCCGAATCCCAAGGCAGTAGAAATCGCGAGGGCTGAATTATCAGCTATCTGCCGTGCGGTCGGCGTCTTGCAGCCTCGGGACTCTGTTGATCTCCACAATTTACCGCTGGGTATCGAGGTTGCAGTCAGGAAACGCGAGGACACCGGAGAAAATACTAACGAAATCAAAGGGTATTTCAAGTTGAACTCTTCCACCCCAAGCCCAAACACGCCGAGTGATACAACTCCTCCTTGGAAGAGGTAGTGATGGTCGAACTCACCCTACCATACCCTCCGTCAGTTAACCATTACTGGCGGCGGGTTGGGTCCAAGACTCTTGTGAGTCGGGCCGGACGCCGGTTCCGCGAAGACGTTGGAAGAATCCTTATCGAGGCAGTCGTCGAGACCATCTCGGGTTTGTTATGCCTTGACATCTTAATCCATCCCCAGACCCCCGTCGGCCACGTCCTGAAGGCCTGACTCGGCGCACTCGGGCAAGGCCGCGCGTACGAGGACAATAGTCAATTCGTACGCCTCGCGAGCGAGAAAGGCGAGCCGGTCGAAGGGGGACGGACCCGTGTTCAGATTCGAGGACATCCATGAAGTTTCAACTGCGAGATTATCAACGACACGCCAAGGACAAAGTCTACGAGCACTTGCGTCACCGCGATGACAATCCGTGTGTCGTGATCCCCACTGGCGGCGGCAAGACGCCTGTCATCGCTTCGATTTGCAAAGATGCGGTCGAGAAATGGAACGGCCGGGTGCTCATCCTGGCGCACGTCAAAGAACTCCTCCAACAGGCCGCCGAGAAGCTGCAACTGATCTGCCCCGAAGTTCGTTTCGGGGTTTATTCTGCTGGGTTGAATTCCCGCCAGACGTCCGAGCCGGTGATCGTGGCGTCGATCCAATCGGCATATCAACGAGCCTATGAACTCGGTGCGTTCGACTTGATTCTTGTCGACGAAGCCCACCTCATCCCTCCCGAAGGGGAAGGACGCTATCGCCAATTCTTGGCCGATGCGAAACGCGTAAATCCCAACGTTCGGGTGATTGGGTTCACGGCCACGCCGTTCCGATTAAGGACGGGTCCGATCTGCACGCCCGACGGAATTCTTAGCCACGTCGCGTTCGAAGTCGGGGTGCGAGAATTGATCGTCAACGGCTTTTTAAGCCCGCTGATCACCAAAGCGGGACAGCACAAGCCAGACGTTTCGAACCTGAAAACGCGGGCTGGAGAATTCGTTCGCGAGGACGTCGAGCAACTAATGAATGACGACGAACTCGTCGAAGCGGCGTGTGCGGAAATCGTCGAGCAAACACGCGACCGAGAATCCGTGTTGATCTTTGCTTCGGGCATTGAACACGCAGAACATGTCGTGCGGGTACTTGGGGAGTCCCAAGGGGAGGAATGCGGTTTCGTTTGCGGCGAGACGCCTCCGGAGAAACGAGACGAAATCCTAAGACGATTTCGCGAGCGAGATTTGAAATTCTTGTGCAATGTGAACGTCTTGACGACCGGCTTCGACGCTCCCAACATTGATGCCGTCGTGCTGCTTCGCCCTACGCTCTCCGCGGGCTTGTTTTACCAAATGGTCGGACGAGGCTTTCGTCTCTGGCAAGGCAAGAGGGATTGCCTCGTGCTGGACTTCGGCGGCAACGTGTTGCGTCACGGACCGGTCGACCAACTGCAAGTCCAAAGCCGCACAAAAAAAGGAAAACCATCTGAAGCTCCAGCCAAGGAGTGCCCGGAATGCCAACGGATTGTTGCTGCTGGGTATGCTCGTTGTCCTGGATGCGGCTTTGAATTTCCCAAGTCTGAGAGATCTCGCCACGACGACAAAGCGACCGTTGCTCCGATCTTATCCGAGCATCGCTTCACAGACACAGAATACGACGTCCAGGACACGACTTTTTTCGTCCATCGTAAAACGGGGACGACGGATGACGCTCCCAAAACGTTGCGGGTCGACTATCGCTTGGGCTTCCATCTTTGGCAAAGCGAGTTCCTCTGTTTCGAGCACAAGGGTTACGCTCGCCAAAAAGCTGTGGCTTGGTGGAAAGCACGATCCCCCGACCCCGTTCCGGACACTGCTGCCCACGCAGTCCAACTCGCCGAAGCCGGGGCATTGTGTCTGACCGAGAAGATTACGATTCGATCAACCGAGGGCCAGATGTACGGCGAAATTGTGGATCACAAACTTGGTCCCAGGCCCGAACCGTGTCCTCTCCCCGACGAACCCTTTGACCCCTCTGACATTCCGTTCTAACAGCTAGACAAGACCATGACCAAAAACAACTCCGGAGCCTTGCTCGAAGCGGCCCTGCGGTACGGCGGGCTGGGGTATCGTGTCTTTCCGTGCGTGCCCAAGAAGAAGAATCCGATGACAACTCATGGCCACCTCGAAGCGACAACGGATTGCGACCAAATCAGAGCGTGGTGGTCGCGTTGTCCCGGGGCCAACATTGGCCTCGCGACTGAGGGTTTGCTCATCCTCGACTGCGAGTCCCAAAGTTCTTGGTTGGCGGACGATCCCGACAAGCAGATGGAGCTAGCGTGCGGACCCATGGCTTTGACGGCTCGTGGTGGGCGACATTTTTACTTTCGACAACCTGAGGGGCGCGCGTGGCGTGGCACTGCCGGCCGCATCGCCCGGTATGTCGACACGCGGGCTGATGGCGGCTACGTCGTTGTTCCGGTTTCGGTGTTGGAGGGCGATCGCGCGTATCTTTGGGCCGACGGGATGGCTTTGGACGAACCACCTGAGGATTTGCCCGAACCACCAACGTGGCTCATCGCGATTTTGGATGACTTGTCCCGCGAGACCTTTCCATCGGGGGATCGAGTTGCTTCCGAAAACGCCAACGTCATCCCCGAAGGCACGCGCAACACGACGCTAACTAGTCTGGCGGGCAGCATGCGTCGTGTCGGCATGTCCCAGAGCGAAATCCTGGCCGCGTTACTGCAGGCCAACGCCGATCGTTGTGTCCCGCCGTTGACGACGAGTGAAGTCGCCCGGATCGCCGAAAGTATCGCGCGGTACCCGCCCGACGGCGTGGCCGTGGCGTTGACCGAAAATCATTGGGCTCAAATGTATCAAGAAACCGCGACGTCGGTGCGCGAACACGTTGATCCTGGACCCATCCCGGATCGATTGTTGTCAGTCCCTGGTTTCGTCCAAGCCGTCATGGACCATACGCTCGCGACGGCCCCGTATCCCCAACCGGTGTTAGCCTTCTGTGGTGCCTTGACGCTCCAAGCGACGTTGGCCGGACGAAAGGTTCGCGACGAAGCCGACAACCGCACCAACTTGTATGTTCTCGGATTGGCCAACTCCGGGGCCGGGAAGGACCATCCCCGCAAGGTCAACCAAAAAATACTCCTTCAAGTCGGAATGGCCGATTGTCTGGGCGACGCGTTCGCGAGCGGAGAGGGGATCGAAGATAGACTTTTCCAACATCCGACCATGCTGTTCCAGACCGACGAAATCGACGGGCTCATGATGAAAATCAACACTGGCAAGGACGCCCGGTTCGAAGGCATCATGAACGTCCTTTTGAAATTTTACAGTTCAGCCAATACGTTTTACCCTCTGCGCGTAAAGGCGGGTGCGGAAAGCGGCATCATCAACCAACCGTGCTTGAGTTTGTTCGGCACCGCCATCCCCAAACATTACTACCAAGCCCTCTCGGCCAAGATGCTCACCAACGGATTCTTTGCCCGAATGCTCGTCCTTGAGGCCGACAAACGTGGCAAGGGTCAAGACGTGGCTGTCAGTGAACTCCCAAGGAGTTTGATCGAAACGGCGTCTTGGTGGGAGCAATTTCGGCCAGGAGGTGGGGGGAACTTAGGGGCCTGGAATCCTATCCCTCAGATTGTCGAGCCGACGTCCGAGGCCCGAGAATTGTTCCGAACATTCCGAGAACGTTCCGACGACTACTACTCAGTTGCCGAGGAACGCGACGACCCGGTCGGAATGGCCATCTGGGCCCGAGCCAACGAGAAGGCTCGCAAGCTCGCCCTCATCTACGCCTGCAGTGAGAACCACTTTCGTCCAACGATAGGAATCGGCGCGGCCCAGTGGGCCACCGAGTTTGTGGCCCACCAAACTCGACGTATGTTGTTCATGGCCAGCGGGCACGTCAGCGAAACGAGCTTCGACGCGAAGTGCAAAGAGCTGATTGCAACATTGCGGAAGTGGAGGGAGAAACATGGCGAGGACTGGATGCCGTATTGGAAGATCACCCGCAAGCACCCTTGGACCGAGCGCGACCACGAGGAAGTTCGAACGGCTCTGTTGGACCAAGTATTGATCGAGTATCAGGAAGTGGCGACGGGAGGAAGGCCCACCCGGCGCTACCGCCTCGCCCCGACTTTTTGATCGCAGGTGCTCGCGCAAAAAGTAATTACCCGCGAGGAGGATCTTCTGGTCAGGCGCAAAAAGTCCATGGGTTTGACAAAAAGTGTCAAAAGGTGCGCAAAAAGTTTTGCGAGAAAACATGGAAAACTGCGGATTACAAAACACTTTTTTTAACTTTTTGACTTTTTGTACCCCTACCCCCCCTTTCAGGGGTAGGTTTTTTCCGTTTCTTCGAACTCTTCTTCGTCGAGG
>CAYRFQ010000110.1:0-24388 GCA_964423615.1 uncultured Alcaligenaceae bacterium
GAAGCGGAACTGGTTTCGCAAAATGGGAAATGGGGAAGACGTGACTATTGGAGGTTCACGAACTGCCTCCCTGCGTGAATCGGAGCCAACACTGATAGTTTTGCGACGGGCCTGGCCTTTCGATCAAGGTCTGATGTATCCTGCAAGAAAGAACTCGAACTGCATCGAACATGAACCTAGAGTGCGCCTGACGCATGTTTTCGCTAACCCTCTTGGTTTGGAACCTCGGAGGAAAAGCTGATTCTCTGCAGGAACAACTCACATCAATTGGATTTGTTGTCTTGGCTCCCTCGGCCCACCTCCATATACTATACGCCGTGTAATATTTTACTTTCGAATGCCTCCGTACGACTGCTCCTTTCCCGGCGCTTCGAGTTGTGTTTACCGGGACGCTGGGAGGTCGGCCCTAATCGAGGAAAACTACCAATAGCTTCGTTGAAATGAGGATTCGATGAACGAGCGGTTCCTGAGTTCTTTACTATGCCCAAACAAGGCTTCAACCTCAATTCACCCTCTTTACGTCGATTCGAGAAGGGACCAGCGAACTAAGGGCCCCGTCGCTATTATGGTTTGTTTAGGTGTGCTGCTGAGTGCGACTTGCAGCGCTGAAGAAAAAGAGCAACGTCTAACGACCCAAGGTCCGCGAACCTTGACCTTCCAGCAAGGCGTCCGCGGGTACAAGAAAACCATCGACACGGAGCTGTGGGAAGTCGCTCCGAACAAACCACTTCTTTACTCCGGAACAGTTACCGTCGATGGAAACAACAGCGGAGGGGAAAGCCAGGTACTGATGCGTTTCGATGGAATCATCGGGAAAGGCCTTGGCCGAATTCCCCCGCGTTCCACCATTCTCTCAGCGAAGTTAGTAGTGCATGCGTTCGACCCAGGAAACACTGTCAATTTGCACCAGATGTTGGTCCCCTGGAAAAAATCGGCTACCTGGAACAACATGGTTTCTGGCGTGGCGGCCAATGGTTTGGAAGCATCCCGAAATAAGGACGGGTTCACATTTGGTAAACTCCTTGCGGACCAACAAAGTGTGGAGTTCGACGTCACCGACACTGTGCAAATCTGGGTCAATGGGCAACCCAATTACGGTTGGGTCTTCATGAATATGGGTGGGAACGGTTGGGACTTCCACTCGAGCGAAAGTAAAGATACCGGAGCAAGGCCGAAATTGGTCGTCCAGTTCCGGTAAGTTCGCGCTTCGCCAGGATCAACATATGTCTCCAAAGGGATAGCTGAAGCAGACAACGTTCGTCGATGATACTTCGGAAAGAACCGATAACCAACTTCTCAACTTGCTTGTTTTCGCCATCAGGCGGGAGTAGATGATGCCCATCCGAACAGTTGGAACACAGGACAGAAACGTTTCTCAAATAGATCCTACCGAGCCTTCCCCAATTCAGTTGGGGCGCCGCGACTTCATGTACGTGGGGTTGGTCGGCGGTCTCGGCCTGACTTTAGGTGATTTCCTCCGGCTCGAAGCACGGGCGAACGAAACGACGAGAAATCCTGCCGCGAAAGCTCGCTCGTTGATTCACATCTTTCTCAAAGGTGGCTTTCCGCATCAGGATTCGTTCGATCCCAAGCCACAGGCCCCGCCTGAGTATCGCGGAGAACTCGGCACAGTTGCGACGCGGATCGACGGAGTACGCTTCAGCGAACATCTCAGCCGCACGGCCCAAGTCGCGGACAAGCTCACCGTCATCCGCACGATGACTCACACTGAAGCCGAACACTCCCGTGGCGAACACAACATGTTCACTGGTTATCGACCGAGTCCGGCGTTGGTTTATCCGAGCATGGGCAGTGTCGTCTCGCAGCAACTCGGGGCCCGCAACAATTTGCCGCCTTACATTTGCCTACCCAACCAAACGAGTTTGTACGCCGGAAGCGGCTTCCTGAGCACTTCCTACGGACCATTTGCTCTCGGTGCCGATCCAGGTCGTCCCGGATTTCGAGTCCGCGACCTTGCGTTGCCCAGCAACACCGACGAAGCCAGATTCTCCCGACGTCGACGGATGCTCTCGGCGGTGGACGAACACTTCCGTTCTCGCGAACAATCGGACTCTCTCGACGCAATGGATTCGTTCTACCAACGGGCCTACGCCATGCTCAGTTCCAGACAAGCACGGGAGGCGTTCAACATCCGTGCCGAAAGCAGCGAAACGCGCCAACGTTACGGGCTCAATCGTGCGGGCGCTCGGATGCTACTTTGTCGACGTTTGATCGAAGCGGGCGTGCGGTTCGTTTCGATGAGCTACGGGCGTTGGGATTCGCATACATTCCACTATCGTGCCATCGGGTATCAAATGCCGCGGTTCGATCAGGCTCTCGCGGCATTGATCAACGACCTGCAAGCGCGGCGGCTGTTGCATCACACACTCGTTGTGGTTTCCACCGAGTTCGGCCGGACCCCACGGATCAATACTTCGGCGGGTCGTGACCACTGGCCGCGCGTGTTCAGTATTGCCCTCGCTGGTGGAGGTGTGAAGCGTGGTCATGTGTACGGGGTGAGCAATGCGACTGCTTCGGAAGTTCATCACAATCCGATGAGTGTGGAAAACTTGACTGCAACGATCTACCACCTGCTTGGCATTAACCCCAATCACGAACTCCAAGCGCCCGGCAACCGACCAATCCCGATCGTTCGCCAAGGTCAAGTTGTCCGCGATATTCTGGCCTAACAAGATGCTCCGTTGAGAACGAACACCACAGGGGTTCGCGCGGATCGATATGTAGAGTGGTTTGATACCGGCCTGAAGCGCAAGCCGCAAACGAAGGGTGACTTTTCCGAAATACGCCAGTCCGCAACTCCATTTGGATCAAACACTCCGAAATGTAACCTCCCAGGAAGGCTCATGTTGCCCATCATGAAAGCTCTCTCGACGTGTCGGTTCATGACGCTGACTTTTCTATTGCTCCTTCCGGTCACCGCGTTTGCGGTTTCCCCAGAAATCACCTCGATCGTTCCGCCCGGGGGTCGGCGGGGAACGACGTTCGAGATTACGGTCTCTGGGTACAACCTCAAAGACACTGTCGGGGCTCTCTTCTACACTCCGGGCCTCAAAGCCAAGGACATCAAAGTTGTCGACGAATCCACAGTCCGGCTGCGTTTGGATGTCCCGAAAACCACACCTCTCGGGCAACATCCATTCCGATTACAGACGGTCACGGGGCTTTCCCAACTTCGCACAATTTCCATCGGGGACTTTTCATCGGTGCCGGAGGAAGGACCCAATAACGACCAAGATCACGCCATCCCTCTCGAGTTGAATACAACAGCCACAGGCCGAATCGAAGAAGGGGGCGTCGACTTCTATAAAGTCCAAGCCAAAAAAGGAGAGAGACTGTCGGTCGAAGTCGAAGGCATTCGGTTGGGGGCCACCCTATTCGATTCCAAGATTACGATCTTGGATGGGGCGGGCAAGCAAATCGCCTCGTGCGACGACACGAGTCTGCTGAGACAAGATCCTTTCGTCACGATACGGGTCCCAAACACAGGGACGTATTACGTCACCATCCAAGAAACAGTGGGGCGTGGTAGCGACGAAAGTCTCTACCGGATGCACATCGGTTCGTTTCCCCGCCCCAAGGCGATCTTCCCTCTGGGTGGTCCTCGCAAGAGGGCGACATCCATTCGCTGGATCGGAGACGCCGAAGGACCGAAAACGCAGAAGGTAAACCCGCAGGAAATCGAAGCCAACCAAGGCTTCCTGCCCCAAGAAAACAACACCAACGCTCCGTCTTGCCACCCGTTTCGATTGGTCGACTTTGATGACATGACGGAGACGGAGGCAAACGACAAACTTGCACAGGCCAATGTAGTCAAGCTCCCAGTTCCCTTCGCCGTGAATGGAATTCTCCAGAAGTCACAGGATGTCGATTGGTTTCGGTTCCGGGCCAAGAAAGGAATCGAACTCGATATTCAGGTGTACGCTGCTCGAATGCGGACGCCCGTGGATTCGGTTTTGGCACTCTATGACTCGGACAAAAAACTCCTGATCCGAAACGACGATGGCATCAGCCGGGACAGCGAGATCCGCTTCGAGCCTCCACAAACTGGCGACTACTATCTGTGCATTCGAGACCTCCGAGGCAAAGGTGGTCCCGAACATGCTTATCGAATCGAAGTGACCCAATTTCGACCGAGGCTCAATCTCTTCTTGCCGCGAATGACACGCCGCTCCCAAGATCGGCAGACGATCATCATTCCTCGCGGCGGTAGAATCGCGACGTTCCTCGGTGCAAGGCGGACCGGAATCCGTGGTGAAGTCGTGCCCACATTTTCTGGGTTGCCAAAAGGCGTTCGGGTCAGTGCGTTGCCTATTGAACGGGGGCGGTACCTGGGGTTGGCTTTGTTCGAGGCCGAAGCAAACTCGCCGCTCGCAGCAAAGTTGATCGACGTGAACGGAGAGACGGGAAGTCCCAAGATTCGGGGGAAGTTCCAACAAAGTATTGATTTGGTCTCGGGACCGGCGGATGCTCTGTATCACAAGGTGACCGTGCACAAAGCGGCCCTGGCCGTGGTCAAGGAGGCTCCCTTCTCGATCCGACTGCTCGCGCCGAAGACTCCACTCGTTCAAGACGGCAAGATTCTTCTCGAAGTCATCGCCAAGCGCCACAAAGGGTTCACCGGTGACATAGAGGTGTCGTTGCCCTTCCTTCCCGAATGGTTACAAGCTCCGAAAAGGGTCACAATTCCATCGAGGGAAACAAAGGCTACGATCCCTCTCACATCGACTGCGGATGCGGAAGTACGAGACTGGGAGATTCTCGCGACGGCCCGAGCTGAATTCGAAGAAGGGTACGTCTATATCTCTTCTCGATTCGTGCAACTTTCCGTCGTCCCTCCAAAGATTGTTGCCAAGCTACAAAACGGACGGGGGCGACCCGGAGCCTCGGCTAAGATTCGCTTGGAACTAGTCACTCCACTTTCCGCCAGAACAAAGGCCTCTGTTGAGTTACTCGGGTTGCCCAAAGGCGTCACGGCTGACCAGCCCGCCGTAAACCAACCCACGCGGAAACTGGACTTCACTGTGAAAATCGACAAGGCATTGGCCGACGGGGAATACAAGGGCATTTACTGCGAGATCACCCAACAAATTCAAGGACGGCCGGTTGTCACGTATGTTGGGCGAGGGACTGTGCTCTATATTGGTCAAGGTGCTACCGGAGATGCTCAGTCCTCGGGCAAAAAATTGAGTCCGCTCGATCGTCTGCGAAAAGAACGGGAACGGAAAGCCAAGACCAAGCCACAAAAATAATCGCTGTCCAAACCGGATGGGCTTGCTTGCGGCAAACTCGCCGGTTGGGTTCGATACCTGGTACGACACGAAATCCGGTAGTCCATCGAGGTTGCGCCCACATGACATCTTTCATTCACCGACTCGTTGTCTTTTTATGCCTCCCATTATGTGTCCACGGGTGGGGCCAACCGCTCCAAGCTGCGGAACCCAAAATCACAACTTGGAAGGTCTTCCCCCAGCAGATTGGCCTCCAAGGGACTCGCGCTCGACAACGCATCGTTGTCCACGCCTTGGCTTCCGATGGAAGCACAATTGATGTGACGGGAAAGGCCAAGTTGCGAGTCCAGGACAACACCATCGCGAGGTTAGTTGATCAACGAATCCTTCCGGAATCTGATGGGACGACCAAGATCGAAGTCCAGTTTGCCGGAACGAAAAAAACAGTGCCCGTCAAGGTCGAAGATGCAAGGGTCGATCGAGCCATTAGCTTTGAGCGTGACGTCATGCCGATATTCACCAGAGCTGGTTGCAATGCCGGGAAATGTCACGGCTCCGCTCAGGGGCAAAATGGATTTCGTCTGTCCTTGTTTGGCTACGATCCCAAAGGCGATTATTTTCGTCTGCTCCGGGAAATTCCAGGTCGGCGAATTAATCTCGCCCGTCCAGAGAACTGCCTGTTGGTCAACAAAGCCACGGGCAACATCGCTCACGTTGGGGGCCAGAGAATCAAGCCAAGCACGCCGACGTACGACGCGCTCGTAAGGTGGATCAAAGCCGGCGCGAAAAAAGACCCGGAAACCGCACCAAAGGCTGTCTCGCTCGAAGTTCTCCCTAAACAAATTGTGTTAGGGGGTAAAGAAAAAAAACATCGTTTGCTCGTCCAGGTCCGGTATAGCGACGGAACGAGCCGAGACGTCACGGACCTGTCGCAACTCCTGTCGAACAATGACTCGATCGCGAAGGTTTCCGAGGATGGTGTTGTTGAGGGGGGGGCTCGCGGGAACGCCTTCATCCTGGCTCGGTTTGCCACACTGACGCAGGGGACGCAAGTGAGTGTCGTCCCGAGCGATCCGAACTATCGATTCCCCAAGTTACCTTCTCGTTGGTACAACTATATCGACGACTTGGTTCACAAACGTTTGAAGCAAATTCGATTGAAACCCGCCCCGCGTTGTAGTGACGAAATTTTTCTCCGGAGAGTGTTTATCGACACCATCGGTCTGTTGCCGACGCGGGCTGAATACAACCGGTTCATGAAGGACACCAATCCGAAAAAACGAGAGACGTTGGTGGACTCATTGCTCAAGCGCGATGAGTTCAAAGACGTCTGGGTGATGCGTTGGTCGGAGCTATTGCAGTTGCGAAAAGCCAATGGCCTCAGCTCCAAGGGCCTGCGCCTGTACCACGACTGGCTCAAGCGAAAAATCTACACTAACGAACCTGTCGATAAGATGGTTCTGGAACTCCTGGGTGCAACAGGTGGAACTTTTCACTCTCCACAGGCTAACTACTTCCAAACAGAAACCGTCCCCACACAAATAGCCGAGAACGTGGCTCAAGTGTTCTTGGGAATCCGGATTCAGTGCGCCCAATGTCACAACCATCCTTTCGACCGCTGGACCATGGACGATTACTACGGGTTTGCGGCCTTCTTTGGCCAAATCGGATTTCGACCCGCGCTCGACCCGCGTGAAATCACCATCTTCCACAACAAAAATGGAAAGATTCGCCATCCCGTCGGGAAGCGTGTTGTGAGTCCGAAATTCCTTGGTGGGCAGGTTACCAAGATTGGGAATGAGGACCCAAGGTTGGTCCTTTCGAAGTGGCTCGTGTCTGAGAACAATCCACAATTTGCCCGAAACCTCGCAAACATCGCATGGGCACACTTTATGGGAAAGGGCATCATTGATCCCGTCGATGATGTCCGAATTAGTAATCCCCCATCGAATCCAGAACTGCTAGAAACCCTGGGGCGCAAACTCGTCACATATAAATATGACCTGCGCCGCCTCATTCGAGATATCTGTCTATCCCAGACCTACCAACAATCTACACAGAAACATCCCGACAATCCGCCAGACGACCGGAATTTTGCACAAGCGTATGTGCGAAGAATTCGTGCCGAGATCCTACTCGACTGTATCAACCAAGTCACCGGAACCAAGAGCACGTTCTCCGGTCATGCGAAAGGCACACGAGCGGTTCAATTGATGGACGGGGGAGTGAGTACCTATTTCCTAACGACGTTTGGAAGATCCAAACGTGAGTCCCCTTGTGCCTGTGAGGTCAAGGCAGAGCCTACTTTGTCGCAAGCTCTCCATCTGCTCAACGGCAAAACGGTCACCCAGAACGTCCAAGAGTGCAACCTCGTCTCCAAACTTCTCGCCCGACAAATGCCCCCTCGTAAGGTCATTGAAGAACTGTACGTGCGATGCCTCTCTCGTCGTCCCACTTCCGCCGAACTCCAGCGCCTTCTCAAGGAAGTTCGAAACGGAGCAGAACAAACGCAAGATCTCCAAGACGTCTTCTGGGCGTTGTTAAACTCGAAAGAATTTCTGTTCAACCACTAACCACCTGTGGCAAGGAAACAACCTTCTGACTGGACATCGCAAATACTCCCGCGGCGAGCGTAAACTTCATCGCCGATGAACACCTTCCCCAGGCTAATGACATAATGATTACCTGCATAGTTCGGCTTGGTTGTTTGGGCATCACGTCGGTCCTCTTGCTCCATGCATCGAGTTGGGCCCAGAGCACCCAAACCGTGAACTTCAAGGATGACGTCCGCCCAATACTTCGCAAACGGTGTCTGGTTTGTCACGACGTAGACCGTCCCAAGGGCGGTCTCGTGCTGACAAGTTTCGAAACGCTGATGATGGGGGGTGATTCCGGAAAGGTAGTCGTGAAGGGCGAGCCAAACCGGAGCTTGCTCTACACGATGACGGCTCATCTGGAAAAGCCCTACATGCCTCCGAACCGCCCAAAGTTGCGGAAACCGGAACTGACAAAGTTACGCAAATGGATCGAAGGTGGTTTGCTTCCGAGTTCCAAGAGCGTCGCGAAAGCCCCCCCCACTCTGAAAAAGAACGGCCCCAAGGACGTCACTAGACCAACTCGCACCCCTCCCATTCCCACAAACTGGTCGGCTGTGGTTGTGAAAGAAGCTGCGAGGAAACCTGCAATTACCTCGTTAGCCGCGAGCCCAACAGCTCCAGTGATTGCCGTCCCAGGAAACAAGCAACTTCTCGTTTACCACGCAACCACGTTGAAGCTCCTCGGTGTTCTCCCCTTTCCCGAAGGCGACGTCTTTGCCCTTCGGTTTTCCCGAGATGGAACTCTGTTACTCGCGGCCGGCGGGGAGAGCGGACAGTCGGGTAAGGTCGTGATCTGGGACATCGTAACTGGAAAACGCAAGCACGTAATTGGAGATGAACTCGACGCCGTTTTGGCGGCGGACATTTCTCCGGACCACAAGCGGGTGGCATTTGGTGGACCTGGTCGCGTTGTCAAAATCTACTCCACCAAAGATGGCAGACTGCTTCACACTATTCGGAAGCACACCGACTGGATTTATTCGGTCGCGTTCAGTCCGGAAGGATTGTTGTTGGCTACCAGCGACCGTAACGGAAGCCTCTTCGTCTGGGAAGCAGAATCGGCCAAAGAGTTTTGGACGCTGCGTGGTCACACTGGTCCCGTACATGACCTTGCTTGGCGGGCCGACTCGAATGTCCTCAGCTCGGCAGGGGAAGATGGCACCATCCGCCTTTGGGACATGCACGAGGGAAAAGAAATTGCTCGATGGAAAGCCCATGTTGGGGGAGTTTTGGACGTTCGTTTTGGAAGCGACGAGATGCTGGCTTCGGGCGGACGAGACAAAATGGTACGCGTGTGGGACCAAAAGGGCAAGGAACTTCGAAACTATGCCGACTTGTCGGACCACGCCACGGCGGTCGCGCTTTCCTCTTCCACAAAGCGGGTCTTGGGCGGCGACTGGAGTGGGACAACACTGGCCTGGAGTTTAACGACTGGGAAGATCTTGGGGCAATTGAAGCCACGAACCCTCCGAGTCGCGAAAACACCAACTAATGTCCGCGTCCCGGCCTTGGCCCAGTTGGAAGCCAAATACCAAACGCTACGAAATCAAATGAAGCAAGCCAACGCTCGAGCCAAAAACTTGCGGGCACATCACGTCGAACTGACCAAGGCATACAAAATGGCTCGCGAGGGCGTTGACGCCGCGAAACAGGCTTTGACCAGAGCCGAAGAAACGGCGAATCGAATCCGAGCCCTTGAGAACATCGTCAAGCCTGCTGCAGAAAAAGCCACCATCGCGGCGGAGGCAACTCGCCGACAAACAGAGGAAGCCAAAGCCCGACTGGAACTTTTTCGTCAGGCTATTTCTCTGGACAAAAAACAACTGTTGGCCAATCTCGCATTGGCCAACGAAGCGTTGGCCAATGCGAAGACGCTCGCCACTAAGAAGCAACAGGTCTGGCAAGCCTCGCAACAAAACGCCGAGACCATTCGTCGCCTCGCCGAGCAAATGCCGAACAATACCCGGCTTCAACAAGCCGCTAGGCAAGCTCGCCAACTTTCCAAGCTCTTACAAACGGAGGCCGAGACAAGCAGAACCCAGGTGGAGGAGCGAACTCGCGACGTGAGCCGGTTGGAGACTGTTTTCCAGATTTGGCAGAGGCATTTTTCGACTTCCCGAAAGCCGAACACCACGAAGACAACGACGCCGCCAAGGGACACTCGGTGAACTTGGCAGCGAGGTGCAGAATGATCCAGAAAACTCATTACCCAACAACGCTAGTCGGCACGGTCAGAAAGCTCCAGTTCTCCGGGAACAAGTTTTTTGGGGGGATGTCAGCGGGGCAGCAACTTGTGGTTACCAATTGAACGCAGTTTAGTTACTGGGCGTCTGACCTGCTGCGATGACTTCGACCCCCGACAACACCGTTGGTCGTTTTGTCTTCGATCGTAACTCGACTTCGAGAGCTTCGCCGCGCACCGGAACGAGGAACTCTTGAATCACTACTCGCCTCGCGCTGTGTGCGTTCTCGCGCACGTCGAACCCGCGTAAAACCGTTTTTCCACTGATCACGACGTCGAAGATACGGTCTCCCTTTTCTACCTGCTCCGGTTCTAGAAAGACCAGCTTTACGCGATAGTTTCCGGGACGTGCCACAGGGAGGCTCACTTTCGTCACGCCACGCAATCCCGAGGCCGCCACCCACTTGAGTTCATCTCCCTTGACCATCAGCGAGTGCATTCGGAATGGCTCGACGTTGTCCGGTTCGACCGTTGCCCCTTCCTTCTTCCAAAGCGTTCCGTTGGGAGCCCGCCGGTCTCCCGGGGCGCCCAAGTTAATGCCGACTTGTTGTGCCTTGGGCTTTCCGCCGAACGTCCAAAACTCAGCTTCGGGCATGTGGATCAACGCGAGCGACGTTTGGTTTTGGTAGGCACAAGTACATGTCCGGGTGTAGTCCGGGGCATTGAGGATGCCGTTGGCGATGATCAAGTTGTTGGTGCAGCTCGACCGGAACCCACCGATGTTGCCCGTTCCGGAGTCGGTCGCCAAGTCGCAATAGCCTGCGGCGCCTGAGCGGAACGTCAACAGGTAGTCACTCGCCAGGGCGGTGTTGCACCCGTACTTCCGGGTGTACTTCCAACCTGTCGGCTTGCCCGTCTTCATGTCGATGGCGAACCCACCGGCTCCGTTCGTGATGATCTTGTCAGGCATCAACAAGCACGGGCCACTATACTTAATTTCGCGGTCCTTCCAGAGCACCTTTCCGTCCGAACCACGATAGGCCACCAATCCGCGGCTCACCTCGTCTCGGGCACGGTCCCGATAAGCACTTCCGCCTTGCAGGAGGAAATCCTTCTCTTCGGAGTAGTTCAAAAACGTCCCGAAGACGTTGTCGTTCTTCTTCCAAAGGACCTTGCCGGTTCGAACATCGAGAGCGTAGAGAGTTGGCTTGCCGGTGAACTTGGCCCCGCGACGTTCGAGAGTTCGTCGGCGGGGGAGCGTCAAATTATCGATGCAAAAGATCTTCCCGCCCCCCACGGCGATGGTGTTGTGTCGGAAGTTAAACTCGGCGTCACGAGTCCAAAGCAATTTCCCCGTCCGGCGGTCGAAGACGACTAACTTGCGACTCCCGGCCGAGTACTTTGTCGTGGGCAGCTTCTTGAGCGATTCTTGTGTTTCGCCCTTGCTCGGCTTGGTCTGGCCCTCTTTCTTCTTGGCCACCTTCTTGTTGGGATTGTGGCCGACGAGGAACGGATCGAGGGACAAGTCACTGCTCGTGATGGAACGGTTGTGTCCTTCGAATGCTAACACGTTCTTGCCTGGCTTGACGACCTTTCGCCAATTCTTGATAGGGAAATATTCAAACCGTTGGGCTTCGTGGCTTTGGATATCTTTGGCCGAACCACCTTGACCTTTCCCGACCCCAACGCGGACGATTTCTTTGCCGTTAAGGTAGGCGATGAATGCGTCGTCGTACTTCACGACCAACCCGACCTTGGCAAACTTGTCTAAGAGTTTCGCATCGAATTCATGCCGAAGGTAGACGCGGGTGAACTTCCCTCGCATGTCGATCACGGTCTTGTCGTCGTCGTCTCCGTAGCCAAAACCAGCTCGTCCGACCTTCCAGTCTTTGGCTTTGAAACCAGGCTTGGTCCAGTCCAGTCCTTTCGGATCCACTCCGGTCGCGAAGTATTGCCACTTCGCGCTTTGCTTGATAATGGGTGTTGCTCCCGAAGGAATCGCCGACCTCGCCGAATCTCTCGACGAAATTTTACCCACGGCGACGGGCGAAGAAGTAGCAATCAACAAATCCTTCCAAACCGAAACGTGCCCCCAATATGGCGACTGTTCGCCTTTTTCCTTCTTGAGTTTGAATTCCCGAATGAGCTTGCCGGTGGCGGCATCGAGTTCGAGAATGCCGTTGCCGTAGACGGCGTAGACATGGTCTGGCATTGAAACGTAATTGCTGCCGATCTCACCCGCTCCAGCGAAGTGGCGAGTTGTGTCGTAATACTTGCCGAAATCTTTGAGCTTCTTCTCCCACAAAACTTGCCCTGTGTAGACATCCATGGCTCGCAGCATGTCCGGTCCTTCAATGAAGAGTCGACCACCGGCCACTTGCGGCGAAGGGCCGTGGCCGTGGCGAGGCAATATGCCTTCGTGCGACGGACCGCCGAACCAAAGCAACCCGAGCGGGGCCTTTACGAGTTTGTCCCGAGACACTCCTGTTTGGCCCGCGTCACCGTATTGGTGTGTCCAGTCGTCGGTATTTGGTAACGCCCCTGTACGCGTGATGGTGAACATATCCGAGCGAGATTGAAGAGTGCATTTCGGGCACTTCTTGGTCATCTGCTCCAGTTTCTTCTGCGTGTTCTTGGCCACTTCGTACAAAGTGAGCACGCCACCGTAGGGACGCAACGCCCGATAAACATTCTCGATCGCTTCTTTGGTGTTCAGAACCTGAGGGTCTTCCGTCACGATGACCTTCGCCATATACTTCGGGAACGCAAACGTGGCCGGAGTTCCAACGTGGGCAGACACTCGGAAACCGTAGAACCCTGCGTGGTCCATCATTCGACGAAACGCTTTGACCTTCTTGGCGTCGGGGTCCACCACGATGACGGAGAGCTTTGTTTGCTGAACCAGTTCGGTGATGAGACGCCCCGAACCAATCCCAAGGACGACACAATATCCATTCCTGGCCTTGAGTTTCTGTACTCGTGTTGTCCACACATCGACCAGGGGAGGAAGAGGTTCTTTAGCGATCGTATGGCGTGCCGGGTTCGTCTTCCCCGGCCCAAAGCAATAGATTTTCGCATCCATCGTCACGACGAACAACCGATTGTCCGCGGCCAACAGGTGATGAATTTCCCCGTCGACTTTTTGACGCCAGAACGGTCGAAGTTTTCCCGACGTCTTGAAGTTCGGATCGAGTTCATAGGCCGTGATGTTTCCCCCGTTCCCAAACGAGTACAACTGGGACCCAGCCTTGAGGTACTTCTCTCCAGCATTCTGTTCTAACGTTACCGTCGAAAGTGTCTGTGAGGTGTACTCCTTGGCTTTCACTTTCTTGCCGCGTCGGTCGCGTTTGACAACGTCTTTGACTTCCGACCCGCCCTTACGGATTTGGATTCCGTCCAAACCGTCACGAAGTAGAGTCATTTTGTCATCAATCGTGAGCACTTGTTGCTTGCCCAAACTCTGGCTCGTCGGGGCGTGGTAGGCGTTGTTGCCAACGTAGTAGACGTCGTGACCAACGGAGAGGTCGTGATTGCCGTTTCGTCCGTCGAACCGGAAGTGGAGGAGTTTTCCACTGTTGGTGTCGAATACCGCGGGTGTCGAGCGTCCGCCGGGTACGACAAGACAGTTTCGCGACGCAGCCAAGTGTCCCTGTGGAGCGATGGTCCCAAAGGCGATCGCCCCGCCGTGCGGATGGTCCGTCCAGTTCGATCCGTCTCCCGAATTCGTCCAGACCACCTCGCCCGTTTCGGGATTCAAGGCGTGCATGAACAAACCCATGAACGGCCAGATACTCGCCGTAAAAAACAACTTCCCATCGTGGAGGACAGGCCCGCCTCGCGCAGGCCAACTCGAGATCAATCTGTTGTTCCCGAGAAGCCACCGTTCCCGCGGGCCACCGTTGAACTTCCACAAGAGTTTTCCCGACTTCGCGTCCACCGTATACAAGTACCCATCGTCGGACACAAAATGCACTCGCCCTTCCGCGGCGACCGGGGCAAACCGGACAGGACCGTTCGCGTAGAATCGCCATACTTCTTCGCCGTTGCGTGTATCGTAGGCCGTTACGGAGTCCGTCGCTGTCGAAGGCGCGAAAAGATGATGGCCCGTAACAACAACTTGGGGCGCTACGTCAAACCGAAGCCGAGGTTGTGTTTTGGGCCACGCTGGCTTGGGAGTGGGGAGTTGCCGTGTCCAGTGCAAGACCAAATTTTTCGGAAGCGAACTTGGAGAGGAGTTACCTCGGTGGGCGTCGTACCGCCACATCGGCCAATCCTGGCCGTGCGTCACTGGAGTGAGCGTGCACAGAACCCCGAGGGCGACTACGGTTCGGAACATTGGGCAATCCTGTCGAGAAAAGAGGTTGGGTAACTCTTGGTGGTGAAGGTAGCTCAAGGCCACTTTCGCCACAAGCAGGTTGTCTTCAGGGGATTTAACGATGTAATGTTATTCTAGGAAAATTCTCCTGCCGGGGCTTCGAAAAAGAGATGTCCAACACGTTGAATCCACACTAACCCAAACATTGGGTCGATGTGAATGTTTCGTGGCGAGGAAACAGAGGTTCACACACCGGGCATCAACAAGAAACGGTACTTGCCGATTCGTAAAACTGGCGTCCAGACTGGATGATTTTGACCAGAGGAAGTCGTCGCAATGCCGAGTTATTCTTGGCTCACTTGGACGAGTGACGAAGGCGATAGCGTCGGTATCGGTGATTCCTTTCATTTGTGCGAACACCTTTTCCAATCCGGGTCGGTGCTGCGAGGTCATGGAGCGCCTTCAAGAGCAGGATCACGCTATCTTTGTGCATTTCTACCGAAGTCTATACCAGAGACCAATCCGATCCAACAAGTGTTGTGGCACTCACATGAGGCCACGACTCGCAACCAAACGCCAAGGGCCGGGAGCAAATGGCTCTCTTGTTGGCATACCCATTCGACCAGAGTTTCCCCATCGTTGTCGAGTTTCCGATGCAGTATGTTGCCTGGGTGTTCAAAAGTATAATGGCCCTAGAAAACTGGACCACCAGTTGAAACTGAAGGTTCGCAAAAATTTCGAGGGTTCAAGCCAATACTGTTCGGCTCAATTATTGCAGTGAGTTGAAACCTGAGTTTCGTTTAAGCAATTTCCACAAAGTTTTTTCAGCAGCTTGTAGGTTGTCAGAATTTGATTGACGGGTGAGTCTTCTTTGTTTCTGCTGGTTGTCTTGCAGCTGTTGACCGATCCGCCCTTCTCGGAACCATCCCATGGCTAAGAAATACAAGATTACTCTGACCGCCGAAGAACGACTCTCGTTGCACACCCTTACCAGGACTGGAAAAGCGGCCGCTCGGACGATCAACAACGCTCGCATTTTACTGCTCGCCGATGACCACCCCTAGGGCAACCGCACCGACCAGCAAATCGTCGAGGTCTTGGCCGTGAGTGTGCGAACTATCGAGCGGGTCCGCAAACGCTTCGTCGAAGAAGGCCTACAACCGGCTTTGAAGCCCAAGCCACGACCCAAAGGCTTAGGCAAACTCCAGCAAGCCGAACAGAACATCGTCGAGTTGGCCAAGAGCGACCCGCCGACCGGACGCAAACGCTGGACTCTGAGGCTCTTGTCCGAACGCGTCGTGCAGTTGGAGTATTTGGAGTCGGTTTCGCACGAGAGCGTTCGCCAGATACTAAAAAAAATGGCTTGAAGCCATGGCTGGAGAAAACTTGGGGTATCCCATCCAAAGCCGACGCCCAGTTCGTCGCCCGCATGGAAGACGTGCTAGAACTCTACCGCGAGCCTTACGACGAACTCTACCCGGTGGTCTGTAACGACGAAGCGAGCAAGCAACTGATCGGCGAGGTCCGCTTGCCCATAGCCATGACCGAAGGCCAACCGTTTCGGTATTACTACGAATACGAACGTCTGGGAGTTTGCAACCAACTGTTGTTCGTCGAGCCGCTGCGAGGTTGGAGGAAAGTCTTCGTCCGCGAACGTCGCACGAGTCTGGACTGGGCTTGGTGTATCCGCGAGCTTTTGCAGGTGCACTACGCGCATGCGAAGAAAGTTCGTCTGGTAGTGGATAACCTCAACACTCACGTGCCCGAGTCGTTGTATCAGGCCGTTGAGCCGGGGTTGGCCAGGAGTTTGCTCAAGCGGTTGGAATTGCATTACACCCCCAAGCACGCCAGTTGGCCCGACATGGCCGAGATCGAGTTGAGCGTGCTGGGAGGCCAATGCCTGGACCGCCGGATCGATCAGATGGC
The DNA here is from genome assembly GCA_964423615.1 of uncultured Alcaligenaceae bacterium. GTDB lineage: Bacteria > Planctomycetota > Planctomycetia > Gemmatales > Gemmataceae > CAYRFQ01. The sequence goes on from CAYRFQ010000110.1 coordinate 16,270, forward strand.
CACGATCGAGAAAGAAGTGGCCCAGTGGGAGCAACAACGCAACAACGACCAAGCGAAAATCCGTTGGGCATTCACTGTCTCCGAGGCAAGGGTCAAACTGAGAAAAATTTACCCGACAATCGAAAACTGACAATCTACTAGGCAGTGTTTGGTGAATCGTTTTGTGTCTTCTTGTCCTCTAATCTTGTGGAGGCCCCAGTTCTCTATTGTTGGAGGGAGACCCATGAGTTACCGCCGACACGAACTCACCGACGAACAATGGAAACAGATACAACATCTCATGCCTGCCAACGCTCGACGAGGCGGTCAGTGGAAAGATCATCGGCTTGTCCTCAACGGCATTCTTTGGATTCTCGCGACCGGGGCTCCTTGGCGAGATCTGCCCGAACGATTCGGACCTTGGGAAACCGTCTATGGCCGTTTCCGAACATGGACTCGTCAGGGTTTTTGGGACAAAATTTTGCATCACTTGCAAGTCCAAAGACAAAAAGACGGAACTATCGATTGGCAACGAATACTAATCGACGGTTCAGTCGTGCGAGCTCACAAGGCCGCGGCTGGGGCTCGAAAAAAAAAGGCTGCCTGAGGGGGAACCGCCCGACCATGCGTCGGGCCGAAGCCAAGGTGGTTTTTCGACCAAGATTCATCTGATCACAGATGGCCATGGGTTGCCGTTGATTGCGACGATCAGTCCTGGTCAACAGCATGAAACTCAACAGGCTCAAATCCTTATCGAACGCTTGCCGGAAGTGGGTCAGGATTCGGGTCCTGGCCAACTCCTTGGAGACAAAGGTTACTCGGCCGGTTGGCTGCGAGATTGGCTGAAAGAGAAAAAGATCGAGCCAGTGATCGCCCACAAGAGGAACGAGAAGGCAGCCAGTGGACCTTTTGACCGAGAAGTTTATCGCCAACGTCACTGGGTCGAACAGTGCATTGGGTGGATCAAAGAGAATCGCCGATTGGCAACCCGATACGAAAAGTTGGCGATTCACTATTTGGGCATGTTGACCATCGGGATGATCTTACGATTTCTCAAAATTGATTCACCAAACACTGCCTAGTTGAGTGCCTCCATCTTTGTCTTCCAGCCTAAAAGTGTCACCCTCGAAGAACTCCAAGAACTACGAGCCCAAGACGCCAACGCGAAACCGGCGTCTCCAAGCAAATCCACAACTTTACTGGTCGGCTCCGCTCCGTCGATGCCAGAGCACCCTTGTCCTTTCTGCCCTCACTTGGCCAAACAATTCGAACTCGTCCGACAAGCCAGCGATTGGAAGAGCATGCACCAACGGGCCAAGGACCGCGAAAAACAACTCCAACACCAACTCCAAGCTGCCCACCCTCGTATCCGAGACCTCGAGCATCGAAACTACGGAAAAAGTTCCGAGACCACTGCCAAGCCCGACGTCTTTGCCGAGGAGCGCGAAGCGAAAAACACACCCAATGAGCCCAAACCCAAAGGCCAAAGGAAGGGGCGAAAAGGACCCAAACGACGAGACTATCTCCACCTACCTTCAACCATCGAAATAAAAGACTTACCCTAAGCCCAAAAGGCGTGTCCACACTGCTCAGTACCATTCGACGAATTTCCCGGAACCGAAGACAACTCGGCAGGATTTTACACAAAATGCGATCAGAGCAAGGTAAGGGACACCTTCTCCTTCCAGCTCGCGCTCAACGATGAGGAAATGGTTGTGGAGGTTGGTTCGCTTCTTCAACGAGAGATTTCACTTGGGGCGAGTGAAGTGCTTTTGGATTGTTGCAAAAAACACCTTACTCGCCCACTAAATTCTCGTCGTCGGTTTCACGGCTAGACTTGTCAATCGAGAGCCCTTCGCGGGGACACCTGACGCATTTCAAGCCAATCCGATATTTCAATTCGTTGAAATGCTACTTTTCCCTTGCTGTCATCCGAGCCGAAACGCTCGATACCTCACAGGTTTTTGTAAAACCCTACTGAGTTACTTCGCTTGGATTCCCTGGGACACTGTAATCGGTTGATGAAAAGTTCTCCGAAATAATGCCGTCGAACTTATTATACACCAGCATGTTTGTCACTTGGCTGGCTACATCGTCAATTCGAGTATTCAGTTCTTCAAGCAACTTTATGTATTTATCATACTCCTCGGGATCTGTGACCGGGTCGTACTCATGCCCTGAGATGTTACGTGCAGATTCGCCTTTCAGATCTTGAGAGAGTGCAGGAATCGTGCTCGGAGGGACTATGGAATTCTCAAGATTGTTGAAAAGACCAGTTAGCTCTTGAATAATTAGTTCAAGCTCGAGATCAGTACCTTCTAGGTTGGTGATGGTGCTTGGGTCTGGCGTTAGCGCAGCCTGCAGGACCTTAGCAACGTCCTTGAGTTCCTCGCAGCTTTGGTGGTGGGGCTCACTCGAAAACGTGAAGACCGTTGCTTGGATGTCTATAAGGTTGCCGACCGCGGTTCCTTGTTCCGTACCGGGGAATTCAATTGAGATCGTTTCGAGAGGTTCGCTGTTTTCCACGTTGTGCACGGAAGCCGATACCTGGTCACCAAGATCGAGGCCATTCATAGCTGCCGAGAGTACAACTCTATCCTCGAGAGAGTCGACCGCGAGTGTGGTACGGGTCTGGAGCTGTCGGGATTGACGCCGCCCCGAGGTTCGTCCAAGTCCGATTTTCTTGAGCCACTTTTGGAAAAACATAGTTCAATGCCTTTGGTTGTTTGTGATGGAAAAGTATGGGTTTTTGAGCCTTGTGGTTGCCCTTCAATAGGAAATGCTAAATCCGCGCGTCGCGCGCTCCAAGATAATCGAAAATGTTGATTTTTCCTGAGATTGAAAAGGAATTCTGCCACAAAAATAGGGACAACAGAATCCTGGTGTCCCTATTTTTGCGTGAGTTTAAGAACTGTAGATCGCAATGAGCCTGCTCTAAATGGCGGCACTATTTAAGTTGTCGGACTGGTCTGGAATCCCTGAGTTCTCCACCATTTGCACGAGTTGATTTCTCAACTCTTCGAAGAGTTCCACCTTCTCTGGATGCATATCTGGGGTGGTTTGAAAATAGGCTTCAAAGAGCTTAGTGGTCGCATCTATCTGGCTTTGTTCGGCGGCATCGGACAAACTCTCGGCGTTGCCGTTGCCCCCCAAATTCAGGTCAATGGTGCTGACAACGGTTCCGGTGACTTCCAGGTGAGTGGCCGTGGGGCGAATGGAAAGTAACATGTGACTAAACCCCGAGAATATCCCCGGGAAGACCCGCGCCATCTTGGCGGCATCGATGTTTTCCTCAGCTAGTTTCTTTGCCTCCTGCATTAGCTTCATGTAAGCTATATCGTCATTGTCTTCGATAGGAACATCCACTCGCGACAGATCATATGCGAAGTTGGTTTGCATGTGTTCTACCTGGCCCGCACTGTCACCCAGATCGGGGTGCAGTGCAACTGTTGACAACACGATCTTCTCTTCAAGCGATTCCACCCCAAGGGGCGTCCGACTCCTGAACTGTGGGGATTGACGCTGCTCCAAGTTTCGTCCAAGTCCGATTTTCTTGAGCCACTTTTGGAAAAACATAGTTCAATGCCTTTGGTTGTTTGTGATGGAAAAGTATGGGTTTTTGAGCCTTGTGGTTGCCCTTCAATAGGAAATGCTAAATCCGCGCGTCGCGCGCTCCAGAAATATCGAAATCTTTTCGATTTCTAGCAATTTATTCTCTGAAAGACTCGGATGGAGGTGGTAGATATGAATGTAAACTGATGAATGACAGAAGTTTATCCGCAGGAAACGGGAAGTCACCACTTTTCAAAATTGGTTGGGCTTGGAGGAACAAAGCTGCCTACCGTTTCGGAACGTAGCCTGGCGCATACCAGATCTTGATCACACCAGGGCGGCTGGAACAACTGGCGAGGCATTTGCCATCAGGACTGAAGCACAAATCGGTGATCGGTTGGCGGTGGCCAGTCAAGACGGCAGTCTGTTCGCCCGACTCAACATCCCATATTCGAATTATCCTGTCTCTAGCACAGCTGGCGAGTCGCCTGCCGTCGGGACTGAAGCAAACCGCAGTGACAAGGGCGCGATGGGCTTTGCTCGAAAAAAACTGCCGGCCAGTTCTCGCATCGAAAACACCGAGCCCGCCGATGGAATTGCCCCCCACTCCCCCGATTGCGATTCGCGTGCCATTCGGGCTGTACTGCAATTCCACTGCCCCGATGCGAGATGTGATGGGATTGCTCGGTAGACCAGTTCCTGCATTCCAGATACGTACGGTGCGTTCCATACCTCCAGCACTGGCAATCTGTTCGCCGTCGGGACTGAAGCTCACACGCTTGGGATCGCCCCCCTTCTGGGCCTGAAAGGTATGAAGAAGTTGACGGGTTTTAGTGTTCCACACCTTTACCGTCCCATCGGCACAACCGATGGCAAACAGTTTACTCGAAGGGCTAAAGCAGATGGTGTTAACTGTACGATTGCGTTCTTCGGAAAAGAGTTTCTTAGCCGTTTTGGCGTCTCGGATAAAGACTCCTTTAGAACCACAGGCAAGATACTTGCCGCATGAGCTGAAAACCACGCTCCAAATACGGCCTTCCTGGTGAACGGGAGGAACAACTGGTTTGAAATGTTCTAGATCCCATATTGTCAACTTCGAGCCTCCCCCGCTGGCAAGTCGTTTGCCATCCGGGCTAAAACACAATGTGTTCATCAGGTCAGAATGTACCGGAAGCTCTCGGCAGGTTTGAGCGCGAGTTGCGTCCCAAATCTTCAGCGTCCCCTCAGGGGAAAGACTAGCGATCCGTTTTCCATCCGCGCTGAAGGCTACGCTCATCACGCTATTTCGGTGGCCGCGGTAAGCCCAGAGTTCCGATCCGTTCTTCGCATCCCATAGCCTTACAGTTCTGTCCGCACTGCCGCTGACGATTTTGCTCCCGCCGGGGCTGAAGCAGACCGAATTAACTTGAGCGAAGTGTCCGCGCATTGTCTGAAGCTCCCGACGCACGAGCCGAGCCCCTGGAGCTATTTGTGCATCCCAGATTTTGACAGTCCCATCAACGGAGGCTGTGGCAAGTCGTCTGCCGTCGGGACTGAAGCGTACCGCACGCACCCGATCCTGGTGTCCCTTGAGTGGTAATCTCAGCTCACCTTTCACCGAGTCCCAAATTATGGCCTCACGCCTGTTGGCCGAAGCAATCCAATTCCCGTCAGGACTGAACGCCAAGTCGTCAAAGGGGAAGCGGTGCTCGAGAGTGCACAGGACCTTGCGCGTTGTAGCATCCCAAACTGTTGCGGTGGCCCTACCATTGGCAGTAACGATCCGTTTCCCGTCGGGGCTGAAACTCACTCTCATTTGACCTGGCAGTGTGAACACCACTTTACCCGTCTTGGTATTAAAAATCTTGACCTCGCCATTTTGACCCCAGGCAAAGTGTTTTCCGTCAGGGCTGAAACAAACATTCCCGCTATACCCGCGCGACTTCTCAACGATTTGTTGTTTCTGCTTCGTTTTCAGGTTCCAAAGTGTTAACCGCTGATTTTGTCTGCGGCCTCCCGAAGTCGAAAAGAGCCATTGGCCATCTGGGCTAAAGGTCACTGTTCCCTTGGCAGCTTTGGGCCCTCGAAACGTGGACAACTCGGTGTTGCACAGTTGATTCACATGGTGCCATTCCCAGTCCAATAATTCCTCCGAATCCAGCTTTGCAGCTTCCAATAGACTCTTGGCTTCCTCGATACGGTTTTGCTCCCATTCGAATTGAGCCCGCATCACGCGATTGAAATACAATCTTCTTTTTGCCACGGCATTCGCTTTGAGTGTCTCAACCTTCTGGTTCTCCGCTATTGCCTTCGCCTTTAGTGCCTTAGCCTTCTCGCTATCCGCGTTCTCCTTCGCTACTTCGGCTCTCTTCTGAGCCGCTCGAGCCTTCTTTCGCTCCTGATTTGCTATCGTTCGTTCTCGATTTGCTTTTTTTCGCTCCGCCTCAGCCTGGTTCTCTCGTTGCTCGGCTAGATTCCGTAAGCCCTGTTCTCTGGTTCTTGCGGATTCAGCTTGCTGCCACAACCAAATCGCACCTCCTCCCAATAGGGCCACAATCAGCAGCACGGGCACAAGCATGTACAAACCTGCCGTAGCTGGCTGCCGGCGTGCCCATTTTAACCATCGTTCCAAAGCCGACGTTCGCCGAGCTTGGATGGGCTCCCCCTCAAGGAACCGATGCAGGTCCTCGGCCAATGCGTCAGCTGTTGCATAGCGGCGTTTTGGTTCTTTGTTGATCGACTTTAGCAGGATTGTTTCTAGATCACGGGGCACTTTGGGCTGCAGGTGTCGCGGAGCCACTGGCTCTTGGTAAAGCACCTGGAGAATGGTTTCTGCGCTGCTGGCAGCTCGGAATGGCGGGCGTCCAGTCAGACATTCATAGAAAATTGTCCCCAACGAGTAGACATCCGACGCAACTCCGACGTCTTTTGTAGCTTTCGCCTGCTCGGGGGACATATAGGAGGCAGTGCCGAGGATCATGCCAGTGTGAGTGTGTCCTTCATCATCGAGTTTCTTGGCCAGCCCAAAATCTGTCACTTTGGGAATCAATGAGTCTAATGACGGGCGGGAATTCTCAGGATTCGATTGAGAGGCAAGATTCGCTTTCGCGCTGGAATGCGGGGTCAACAAGACATTGCCCGGCTTTAGGTCACGATGGAGCACATTTGCTTCGTGTGCAGCATGGACAGCCTTCGCCAAGCTCAGAACCAATTTTGCCGACTGCCTCGGTGGCAAGGGAGTTCCGTTCAAATAACGATTTAGGTTTCCTGCAGAGCAAAGCTCCAACGAGAAAAAGGGCTTGCCTTTATGCTCGCCAACTTCAAAGATCTGTACAATTCCTGGGTGCTGCAGACTCGCCAGGGCTTCAGCTTCGGTCCGAAATCGCTTCAAATCCTCATTGCGGGCACGGCCACCGTCCAAGATCATTTTGAGTGCGACGAATCGGTTGGCATGGATTTGTCGCGCCCGGTAGACAATGGCCATGCCCCCGCGTCCCAGTTCCTCGAGAATTTCATACCCAGGAACTTCCGGAGTTTCCCCTGCCCTGCCCACCTGGTCCTTGACTGCGTTGCCTGAATCTGAGCCCTCATTAGGTTGTTGGGAATGAGAAGGCCCCACAGGAGACAAGATCGACGTGTCCTGCGCCTTGATTTGCTCAATTGCCGGTTGATCAAGAAAACTAGAAACAACTTGGTCGGCTTGAAATAGAGCCTCGACCAATGACCGAAGTTCTGAATTGCCACCACACGCGCTATCAAGAAACGCAGGGAGCAATTCGGGATCCAACTCCAAGCCCTCATAAAAAATCGAACGAGCTTGCGCGTTGCGATTTTTCAATAGACAAACTCCTCAGTTTCTCGTGGCTGAATATTCACTCGAGGTCATCGATCGAAAGTGCATTGATCAGGAAAGCGCGTGCACATCGCCAATAACGATAGGCTACTTTGCGAGTAATCCCAAGTACTTCCGCCGCTTCTTCGATGGTGAGTCCGCCGAAGTAACGTAACTTTATCACTTTCGCTTCTTCGGGGAGATCCTTGCACAGCTCTTCCAGCGCTTCGTCAAGGTCTAAAAGTTGTTCGGCAGGGAGGGAGATCGTTAATTGAGCTTCCTCAAGTTCCACTTGCTTGAATTTTCCGCCGCGTTTGAGAGATTGTCGTCCTTTGGCCTTTTCGATCAAGATTCGCCGCATGGCTTCCACTGCAGCCAAAAAAAAGTGACCCCGGTGGTCCCAATTCTGTCCCTTTTCTGTATTGGTCAAGCGCATCCATGCTTCGTGAACCAAGGCAGTCGCTTGCAGGGTTTGTCCGGGAGGCTCTTTGGCCAGCTTCTTCGCAGCCAAACGTCGGAGATCTTCATACACGACAGGCAGCAAGTCCTCCGCCGCTTTTTGATCGCCTCGGCCTATTGCTTCCAAGATTTCGGTAACATCATCCATGAGTCGACGCTCTTACTGGGTCATGAGATACATGTGAGTTCATTCACAGGTGATTGTACTAACTTCGCGCGCTTTCCTCCACTTGGAACAGGGCAGTCCTCTGCCCGTTGTTCTGAGAGACTGTCCCATAAGGGTTCCGTTGCGTAGAATGGGGTATGCGAACACAAATC
>CAYRFQ010000111.1:0-13835 GCA_964423615.1 uncultured Alcaligenaceae bacterium
TTCTTTTCCCAACCGAGTTAGGAACCTGGGTCGTTGTTTTGGATGTTTTCGTGGACTTTTTCATGATTTTCGTTTCCCATTGGATCCAACGGACACATCCGAACGTACTAGGAGTGCGTACGTGTAGCTTTCGGGAACCAATTTTGCTTAGGGAAGTGGGAAACAACGTGATGCCCACTTGCTCCGTTCTCTGAAGTTACGGTGAACCGGGGTTGTGAACAAAAGCCTTGCTGTTGACTTTTCACATCGGTCGTAACGAAACACAAATCTATTTCAGCTCATTCCTTTATCGCAATTTTTACCGTCCTAAGGGTTGTGCGTATTCCAACGCGATTTCCGTGAAAGCCAATGACCCGCAATCCCGAAGTTGAAGCGGGAGAGTCATAATACAAATAAAGTTGGCTCAGGATTGTTGGAGAGCGACCAAACTCACAGGATGGAGAAGAACGCGTTTTGACTGACGGTCATCGTTATTGGGTCTTGGAAGTTATCATTAACTTATTCGGAACGACCAAGACTAGATTTTCAGAAACCAGAGAATTCACCTTAAAGGGAAGACGCGGAATTATATCCTATGGTTCGACTGAAAATGAGAAAACCATTTCTGTCAATTATTTCATGTGAAACCCACGCCAGCGGGGTTGTACAAAGCACAACCGTTCCGAGAGTACCTTACGGTTGTTTGTTGGCTCGTGCCTTTCGTTGAAAAAGACGATCCAATTGCTTCGCGTAACGATCGACCGCCTCGATATTATACGCAGCCGGATTTCGGGTGGTTTCGAAATTCAATCCGGCTTTAAAAAAATCCAGTCAGTAGACGATCGGTCTGTCGTCCGTCGCATAATTGATAGCCTCCTTGCAAACTGGTGGGCTAGAAGATAGTTTATCTTTTTAGAAAGTCTCGCAATAAATGACCAGACACTTGGTCTGATTTAGGAAGTTTTTTGCGATTTCTGCACCCTCCTAACCACAATCAGTTTGCCGGTTTGGAATATCAATAGGAAAAGGGCCGCTTTATGTCACGATCTTTCCTTGCCCTTGCTGTTTGCCTGTTTTACCAAATCGCAATTGTCCAGGCTCAATCGACACAACGCCGTTTGCGAGAACCAGTTATCACTTCCGAAGATCGAGAACACTGGGCATTTCGCTCCCCTGTTCGATTCCCACTCCCGAAGGTTCGTCAATCTCTTTTCGTCGAAACTTCCGTCGATCATTTCCTGCTGTCGCGGTTAGAGGAAGAAGGACTGACATTTTCCCAGCCAACAGATCGGAGCACCTGGCTTCGTCGTGTGACTGTTGACCTCATCGGACTCCCGCCAACGCCAAAGGAAATTGACGCCTTTAGGAAAGACGAGTGTCCTGGTGCCTACGAACGTGTTGTCGAGCGTTTGTTGGCTTCTCCGCATTATGGTGAGCATTGGGCGCTCGGTTGGCTCGATCTTGTGCGTTATGCGGAATCCAATGGCTACGAAACTGACCGTGACCGTCCTCACGCCTGGCGTTACCGCGATTATGTAATCGACTCATTTAACACAGACAAGCCCTACGATCGCTTCTTGACGGAGCAAATTGCCGGGGACGAACTTGTTGCCAACTGGAGGGGGTCGGATTCCCTAGAATCGCGACGAAGCCCTCATGATCATTCTAGTTTACTTTTTGCTGCTGGATTCCACCGTTGCGGCCCGGTTCACGTCGTGAGTGGCAACGTCGATAAGGACGAAATTCGCAATGAAATAATGACCGAGATGACTGACGCCATCGGGTTCACTTTCTTGGGTCTTACGCTCGGGTGTGCTCGATGCCATAACCACAAGTTCGATCCGATTTCCCAGGCTGATTATTATCGCCTCCAAGCTTTCTTCGCGAACACTCAGCCGAAGGACATTCCCTTGGCCTCGAAGCAAGAGACGGCACGATACGAGAAAGCCGTGGCCGCCTTAAACTCCCGAATTCAACCGTTGACACGGCAGGTCACACAACTCGAAAGTCCCATCCGAGATCGAATCGCCGCCAAAAAACGGAAGGCTCTCGCCCCTGACTATTTGCAAGCGTTGGAAACCCCGGCTTCGGAAAGGACGTCCAAGCAGAAGCAAATCGCCAAGGACGCCAAGCGATTAGTCCGAGTTCGATGGGACGAAATTCTCGCTGCAATGACTCCCGAGCAGCGAAAACGCAAGGCGAGCCTCCGAAGTGAAATTCACAGCCTTCGCGCGAGCATGCCAAGCCCTCCGACGACGGCTTGGACGGTCGAAAATTCCAGTGACATTCCCGATACGTACCTGCTCCTGCGTGGGAACTGGAAACGGAAGGTCGGGAAGGTCCAAACGGCGTTTCCTCGGGTCCTGGTTTCGGACCCGAAGTCGCGACCAACCGAACGGCTCACTCGAACGCAGCTGGCCCGGTGGCTCACGTCTCCCGATCACCCTTTAACGGCCCGCGTGATGGTCAACCGAATCTGGCAACACCACTTTGGACAGGGGATCGTGGCCACGCCCAACGACTTCGGCACTCGGGGGGCCAAACCAACGCATCCGCAGTTACTCGACTGGTTAGCGACCGAATTCGTCCGTAGCGGGTGGTCGATCAAGCACATGCACCGGCTGATGGTGTTGTCACGAGCTTACCAACAACGCAGCCGTGTAAGTAATAAGCGAGCCAAAGGAATCGATCCGGGCAATAAAATGTTGTGGCGAATGAACCGGCGACGGCTGACGGGAGAAGAAATTCGTGACGGCATTTTGGCTGCCTCCGGGACGCTTACTCGGAAGGTGGGCGGACCGATGGTCCGAGTGCCGCTCGAGAAGGCCGTTTACGATTTGATCTTCACGGAAGGTGAACCCGATGGCCTCTGGCTGCCCCATCCTGATCCAACCGAACATGCACGACGGAGCATTTATTTATTTACTAAACGGAATGTTCGGCTCCCGGTCTTCGAGATGTTCGACCAGCCCGACCGAGTGACCTCCTGTCCGAAACGTTCACGGAGTACGTATGCGCCGCAAGCCCTTATCCTCATGAATGGACCTCTCGCCCAGGAGCAGAAGCGTCGGCTTGCCCTCAGGTTGGTCCGAGAATGCGGCAACGATCGGGAGGAGCAAATCAATCGGTTGTTTTTGTTGGCTTATGGGAGGCGGCCCCGGATGACCGAGGCACGTCTGTGTCTTCGGATGTTGGCGAAGCAAACGCAATTGCTACGACAGGAAGGCCGCCAGGGAGGAGATCTTTATGTGGAAGCGTTGTCCGACGTTTGTTTAGCGATTTTCAATTCGAACGAGTTTGTCTACGTGCGTTGAACCGGTGATTCGCCTTTCTCATGCTGCAACGAAGGGTCTTGCCCTGTTCCTTTGGCGGGCAAGACCCTTCCTGCAAGTTCTTCCATGTAACAAGGTCAATCTGGAAAACTTTCCATGGATCGCCGGAATTCTGGAAAAACCTCACTACCTCCGCAGCTGCTTGGGGTAAAATAAAGAAGATTCAATTCAATCTTGAGAAAAACGCTCAAGAAAGCTATGCCGATTCGCAGTAACACGGGCGTCGTTGACCCGGGTCTGTTACAATTAACTAAACAACGCAAGGAAGCCGTTGTGTGCCCTCGAAGCTCCCGTCGGTTTGGGCAAAATACTGAAAATGTATCCTCCGCTGGAGGCCCTGATAAATGCAACCAACCAGTCCACCTTTGACTTTAACGATCCCGAGTGATCCACGGATGTTGTCTGTGGCTCGAGCTTTTGTTGAGGCCGCTTGTCAAATAGCCAAGCTCGACAAACCAACCACGCATGCCGTGGTGCTTGCTTCCGGGGAGGCCTTCAGCAACGTCATTCGCCACGCCCACAGCTCTACGCCCGACGCCCACCTCCAGATCCAGTGTTGGTTGTCTCCCCATTCGATCGAAATCTGCTTCCACGACCAGGGCGAACCCTTTGACGTTGCATCCGTACCGGAAATGGACCCGACGGAGCTCCGCATCGGTGGTCGTGGCGTTTATCTCATGCGCAAACTCATGGATGAATTGAAAAGCCTGCCTCGAGAGCAGGGGGGTAATACGTTGAAAATGGTGAAACGTTTGCAACCTGCCGTAGCAATGCGTGAAGTTGGTTGAAAACAATGTCCACAGATGGACATTTATGAACACTTTTTGGGTTCTAGACGTTATTTTCAATTGTTTCCTGGATAGCTGTCATTCGTTGCATTTCCGTAAACGCCTGTGAATTAATCACTTCAGTATCCAAGGTGGGTGCCCGACGGGTTCAAAGGTGGAAGTTGGATGTTTTCTGACAAAAACCACTCAATCTTTCGCCTCTGGTCGTCGATACTTTAACTGTCGAAGGTTGAAACACGCAATGGACGGCTTCGACCTTCGAGCTTGTCTGACCCAGACAAGCAGCTTTGTGGTAAAAACCCATCAAGAACTGGTCGCCTCATCATGTCTAGGTCGTCCAGTGGGTTGATTCCTTGAAACCCGTTCCTGTACAATTGACCTGTGGGTGAATTTGGTTTCGTCGGGCATCGGTAGGGTGAAAGATCTCTGCCCGGATGCTTGCTGCGAATTGGGCTCGTTAAAGAGTCATCCCGCATTTTTGCAGCCCGTCGGCCTTCACACTACGGGGGAGAAAGACCCATGCACATTCATAGCGCAAGTTGCTTGGTAGGTCCGATTTCCGCTTCCCGTGCTTGGTGGCAGCTGGCCAACCTGCAGGATGTCGCTGCCAGCGATGAGGCCCCTCAGACGCTCGATCCTGAGCAACCAATGAAAGACGTCGAAGGAGCCGGTGAGATTCGTCACGACTTGGTCGATCGGATTCGCCGAGAGATTGCTTCTGGGACGTACGACACAGCTGAACGTTGGGACGCGGCTTTGGATCGCCTTTGTGACGAATTGGAAGTTCAAGAGTAGACCCGACCGGCCGACCTTTCTCCTGATTCCCGCAAAGGCACGCCCTTTGCGGGTTTGAAGATGACAGCGGTCATGAGCTATCATTTCTGATAGAATGTTTGGGAAGAATTCCTTCTTCGCAAACTGCTTGGCTCACGAGAGTCAATCGCCCATCCTCTCTGTCTGCCGGAAGGAGCGCCATTGTGAACTTGCCAGCCGCAATCGAAGTATCCCAGACGCCGGAAGAGAAATTCCGAGAATACTTGGCAAGTCGTCCACGCCCGCAACGTTTCACGGAACAACAACGCGACCTGATTCGTTTCATCTTTAGCCAACACGACCATTTCGACGCGGATCAGTTGGTCGACGAACTCAAGCGAGATGGTCTCCAAATCAGCCGAGCGACGGTCTATCGGACGCTCAACAAACTTGTCGATGCTGGGTTGTTGCGGTGCATCGATGTGGGCCACCGAAAAGTTTACGAGCACGACTACGGTTATCCCAAACACGACCACCTGCATTGTGAGAAGTGCAACAAGATCATTGAATTTCGCGACCCTGCTCTCGACACCATCATCAAAAACGTTGGCCAACACCACAGCTTCCAGGTTAGTGGGCATAGCTTCGTGATCCGGGGAGTTTGTTCCGAATGCAACCGTGCCCGGTCTGTGAAACGAAAACTCGATTTGGTTTGATTCCAGGCTTCACTTTCGTTGGACGTCCAACGTTTTGGTTGTTGAGGGAGCCGAGTTTTCCGACAAGGTAATCCCAGCGCCATGATGGACGACATTCGCTTTTCCGACCCCTGCCTCCTATTCGCCCTTCCTCGCGAATCGAAATCCTTTCGTAAGACATTCCGGCCCCAACAAGGTTTCCCGAACGCACCCTGCTGGGCCAAGTTTTGTGGTCCCTCTTGGTTGACCGTTTTGGTGATGCATGTTGGTGTGGGTAAGGACAGGGCCAAGACGGCCATCGATTGGTTGTTGAGCGGCCCTCAGATGGAGAGCGTTCCGTATCACCCGAAGACGATTGTGTTTGCGGGGTATGCAGGGGGACTCACGGCCGACTTAGAGGTCGGTGACGTCATTTTGGCGAACGAAATCATCGACGAACAAGGAGTTGCCTGGAAAACCACCTGGCCCGGACGGCTCCCGACCGAAGACTGGCACCCACCACTCCATCGTGGTCGTATTCTGACGACCCGCAAGATGATTTCCGACCCGGAACAAAAACGCCAACTCGGTCAACAGCACGGAGCCATTGCCGTCGACATGGAAACGTCGGTTCTGGCCCAGCGATGCACAACAAGCGGCGTCCCGTTCGGGTGCGTGCGAGTGGTCTCGGACGCTGTTGACACGAGGTTGACGCCTGAACTTGTTGACGTCGTTGGTCAAGGAGAAGTTTCGATTGGGAAGCTGCTCAGGTTGATGCTTCGACGTCCGAGCGTTGTTGGCTCCCTCATGGGTCTTGCCAGGAGTACCAAGCTGGCAGGCCGACAACTCGGAATGGCCCTGGGGGAGTTGATGACGTTGACCCTTCCCTGGTCGAACGAACTGGATCGATCTTCGTAGGTCGTGGTCGGCGTGGCCGTGAGGTCGAGTGTAGGTATCTTGTCCCCGTTTTCACTATTGGATGTCTGTAGCCAGTGCTCAAAAACCCAACCATTTCTGGGAGGCATGCTGAGGTTTTTGATTATTGAGTATAGACATATCCTATAACAATAACTCAGCGGTAACTCGAGTGTATTGGTTTCGTAGACACCCTGTCCGACGATGACGGACGATGTGTCCTGCATCGAGCACACCTTGAGCAGGATCACGGAAGGAGAAGCCCAGTGGTTCGCCGATCAACGATGTGGCGAGTGGTTGGCTCGGCCTGTGGAGCGTGCCAGACGCCTGGGGCCAGGCACTCAAGGGTCACAAAGACGCGGTCGTCTCAGTGACGTTTAGCCCCGGCGGCAAGACACTCGCCTCGGCCAGTGCGGACACTATCGTCAGACTGTGGGACGTCTTCAAGATCAGGTAATTACTCTGGGATCCCGAAGCCTCTACACAACGAGCTGTCTGTTGAACGAGGGTCAACGGCCCGATCGATTGTCGAGCCCAGGCCGTTGACCCTCGTTTGATGGATCACGATTTCGCACACACATTCTCTTCTCACAACCTCTGGATCAACTCCGCCACGATGCCTGTCCACCCCGTCTGATGAGACGCCCCGACTCCTCGTCCGTTGTCTCCGTGGAAGTACTCATAGAAAAGGACATGGTCGCGGAAGTGCGGATCGGTCTGTATCTGGGGATACTGGCGGAACACAGGCCGTTTGCCCTCGTGGTCCTTGAGGAAGATGCTTACCAGACGTCGGGACAAATCGTCGGCGATCTCCTTGAGCGTGACGAACTGTCCTGACCCGGTTGGACACTCCACCTTGAAGTCATCACTGTAGTACGAGTGGAATTTTCGGATGGACTCGATCAAGAGGTAGTTCACCGGGAACCAGATCGGACCTCGCCAGTTCGAATTGCCGCCGAACAAGTTTGTGTTGGATTCCGCGGGCTGATAATCGACTTGAAGGGGTTGGCCGTTGCAGTGAATGAGTTCCCCGTCGCATCGGAGAACATACGGGTGGTCTTTGTGATAACGCGACAACGCCCGGACGCCGAACTCCGAGAGGAACTCGGAGGGGTCGAGCATCCGGGAGAGCAATCGTTTCATCCGGTGGCCCCGCAGGAGCGAGAGTAACCGGCATTCTCCGCGACCGGGTTCGTGCCACCTCGAGATGAGATTGGCCAGGTCGGGACGATAGTTCAAGAACCACTCCAGCCGACGAGTGAACTCGGGAACTTGCTCCAGAAGGCTCGGGTCCAACGTTTCGACTGCGAACAAAGGTGTCAGGCCCACCAACGAACGCACCTTCAGTCGTCGACTCGGTCGGTTGGGCAGGTGGAGGATGTCGTAGTAGAACTCGTCTTCCTCGTCCCAAAGGCCAATGTGGTCGACGCCATCCTGGTTGATGGCCTTGGAGATATACAAGAAGTGCTCGAAGAACTTCGTTGCGATGTCTTCGTAGACCCGGTTCTCGATCGCCAACTCCAGGCCGATCCGTAGCATGTTCAGGCAAAACATGGCCATCCACGAAGTGCCGTCGGCCTGGTCGAGATAGCCGCCGCCCGCAATGGGAGCGCTACGGTCGAAGACGCCGATGTTATCGAGGCCCAGGAAGCCACCCTGGAAGACATTGCGTTCGTTAACGTCCTTACGATTGACCCACCAGGTGAAGTTCAAAAGGAGCTTGTGGAAGACCCGTTCGAGGAATTCGCGATCTCCCTGGCCACCGCGTCGGTCACGGTCGATTTCGTACACCCGCCATGTCGCCCAGGCATGCACGGGAGGGTTGACGTCGCCGAAGGCCCATTCGTAGGCAGGTAGCTGGCCATTGGGGTCCATGTACCACTCCCGCGTCAGTAGCAGGAGCTGGTTCTTGGCGAATTCGGGGTCGACCAACGCCAAAGGGACGCAATGGAAGGCGAGGTCCCAGGCGGCGTACCAGGGATACTCCCATTTGTCGGGCATGGAAATGACGTCGGCATTGTTGAGGTGCTCCCACTTCCAGTTGCGACCCTGCAACCGTTCCGGTGGTGGTTTGGGCTGTCCTGGATCACCGTGAAGCCACTCGGGGATGTCGTAGTGGTAGAACTGTTTGGTCCAGATCATCCCGGCGAAGGCCTGTCGCTGGACTGCTTTGGCGTCGGGGTTGGTGATGTCTTTCTGGAGGTCGGCGTAGAACGCATCGGCCTCGAGGCGTCGCTGGTCGAGTAGGTTTGCGAAGTTGGCGAACGGGTCATTGTGTTCGTCTTGGCTGAGCCGGAATCGGACCGTCTGTGTTGCTCCAGCTGGTATTTTTCGATGATGGAGGCCAGCACACTTGGTTCCTCGATGGGTCGGATTCACGGCGGAAGCGTTGTCGTGGACGAGGTACTCGTGGAAGGCATCCTTGAAGTACTGACCGTTCGGACTCATGCCGTAGACCCGAACGGCGTTGGTGTCGTTGTCACAAAAGAGCAGCTTGGCTTCTGCCTCGAATGCCAGCCAGTACTTTCCGGTATCGGGGTGGTTGACGTGAACGGAGTGGCCCGTCTGTTCCATCGTCGGCTTGGGTTCGTGTGTGTTGTGTCCCCAGCTCCAGATGTTGCGAAACCAGACCTGGGGAAGGAGATACAGCTCTGCCTCGTCCGGGCCACGGTTGTAGGCCGTGATTAGCACGAGAATGTCGTCGGGACCGGCCTTCGCGTATTCGACGACCACATCGAAGTATCGATCGTCATCGAAAACGCCCGTGTCGATCAGCTCGAACTCCGCAGCCTGTTTGCCGCGGTTGCGGTTTTCGGAAACGAGCCATTCATAGGGGTACTCCGTTTGAGGGTACTTGTAGAGCATCTTCAAGTAGGAACTCGTGGGCGTCGCGTCGAGGTAGTAGTAATGCTCCTTGACGTCTTCGCCGTGGTTCCCTTCGTTCCCGGTTAGTCCAAAAAGCCTCTCTTTCAAAATGGGATCGTGACCGTTCCACAGGGCCAACGACAGACAGATTCGTTGTTGGTCGTCAGAGAACCCGGCGATCCCATCTTCACCCCATCGGTAAGCCCGACTTCGGGCCATGTCGTGCGGAAAGTAGTCCCAGGCGTTGCCGTGTGGGCTGTAGTCTTCGCGGACCGTTCCCCATTGTCGCTCGCTCAGGTAAGGCCCCCACTTGAGCCAGGGAATGTTGTCGTTGTAGCATTCGTCGATTCGTTGTTGTTCGGAATTCATACGGTTGTGTTTCTCCGGAAGCCGGGGTCATGTCTGAGGGTCCGGCATGAACTCGGGTCCTGTCTCGAGTCAAGAAGCCACGGGAAGTGTCGGATCAATTGTTGTTGTATGAGAGCGTTTTTGGATTGTATTGGGCACCTGAACTTCTTGGGTCGGGAAGTCGAGGGCTGGTTGTTGTCTGGCTTACTTTGTTTGGACTGTGAAAGCCGACACTCGATTCCAGGCGCGGCCTGAGGGCCTATCGAGAGAACGACGCGGCAAAAGTAGCAGGGACAAAGAGTGTCCCGTGACCAGTGCATGGAAAGAAGCAGGCGGCCCACGGAGTGTGCTTGCTACCTTGGTTCATTTGCGGGACAGGTCACAACAATATGTTTGTTCTTTCTGATTACATATATGTAATCAGAAAGAACAACGTCCTGCCAGCTTTTTGTATCATCTCTTGTTTTCTCTATTCTGGTGGCAAATCTTCAAGTCTATTTAAATCAACAACTTATGTATTATTTTGCGACAAGCACACATTCTTCTGAGTCGTTTTGGCACAGCCTGAGCTTAGTATTGTTTCAGTTTCACACAAACTCTTAACTAGCTTCGGGTCGTGTATTCGATCTGAAAATAAAACCTCCAACCTCAGGAGACCCTACTATGCAACGCTTGTTCCAAAAACTCTTCGGTGGTCGCAAAACGAGTCCTCGCAAGTCCAAGCCACAACTGCAAGTGGAAGGTTTGGAAACGCGTGCCTTGATGGCGGGCGACGTGACCGCGTACTTGTCTGGAAGCACTCTTTACATTGAGGGAGACGCGGCCAACAACCATATCGCTGTTTCTGAGAATAGTGACGGATCGATCCTCATTGAAAACACAGAAGAGTCCAATCACCTCTATCCGATTGGTCATTACGTCTTCGGCCAAGGAATGGTCTACAGCAACTCGTATTACACGGTCGTGAACAATGCCCACAGTGCTACGATTTCCGGCAATGTCCGTAGCATCTCGATCAACATGCAAGGCGGAGACGACAGCGTCGAAGTGCGAGACATGGATTTGCCGTGGGACTTGACCGTGAATCTTGGTAGCGGGGTCGACAAATTGACGGTCAAGAACGTTACGACCGGGGACGACTTGCGAATCTCGACCGGTGGCGGTGGCTCGACGACGTTCGGCCGAGACGAAATTCACATCGACGACTCGCACATCGGTTCGGGAAGTAACAACGACTTGGTCGTCAGTGGGACCAGTGGGGCGGAGAAGCTCACGATCGACGACACCGTTGTCGAAGACGATTTGTATGTGTACCTAACCAAGAGTGCCGAGGACGACTTAACGTACATCTACCCTGGAGTTGAAGTGCGAGGTCGTTCGAGCGGGGGGCTGGCACGGGTGGACTCCGACTACGCTTACGTCAATGGTCTTACCGTGAGTGGCGACGGGAACTTTTTCCAAGCTGACAGAATGTACATGTACAACTCCAGCTTTTCCGACGACCTCTACATCGACGGGACGAACGAAGCGAACTACGTCTACGTGTCCTCGAGCAATCAGGTGGCCGACTGGTTCGATATCGATGTCTTTGACGGAAACGACAGCGTTCGCGTTTACTCCGACGACGCTGTTCACATCACAGGTGGTGACGGAAAAGATAGTCTTCGTGGAGGTGACGGCAACGACACTATTCTCGGAGGTGTTGGCGACGACACCATCAACGGAGATCACGGCGACGACGAACTCTTTGGCCAAGACGGTAAAGATCGCCTGGATGGGTACTACGGTGACGACCTACTTAACGGAGGTGCGCAGGACGACTACATGATCGGGGGCTACGGCAACGACACTCTTGACGGGGAGTCTGGGCAAGACAGTCTCTATGGAGGTAGCAACGACGACGCCCTCTTCGGCGGATCGGGGCACGACAAACTCTATGGCTACAGCGGCAACGACTTCCTCTCGGGCGGTTCCGGCAACGACTACCTCAAGGGCGAGAACGGGAACGATGGGCTCTACGGTGGGTCAGGGGTCGATTCGTACCCGGACAGCTCCGGTCATGACCGATTCTATGACCGAAATGGGGAAGATTTTTGGGAGCACGTTGGGTTGATTGCCAGCCACGACGTGCGGATTCCTCTGGCCGACGGTGTCAAAATGAGCGGCTTCGAAGCTGGGACGTGGGACGATGAGGAGGTCCTGTTAGTCGACAAGTCCTTCCAGATGTTGACCAACCGAACCGGCAATAACAAAGTTCTCCACAGCATGCCGACTCTGTACCGCGGAAGCAGTTGGAGTGGCAGCGTCGGTGGAGTCACCAGCGCTGCCGCTGTCAATGGTGGTTCGTACATCGTCTACGGCAACGGAACATTCAACGGGTCTGACAATTCGGCCATGAGCACCATCATCCACGAGACAGCTCACAACTGGGACTCGAGCTGGGAAATGTTGGTCAACGGCTTGAGCACATCGTTGTGGACGAACTTCTACAACATTAGTTGGAGCCCAACACAGCCATCCACGGGGTCTTGGCAACAGGCTTACGACACCCGCACTGGCGGAGACTACGACGCCTGGTTCGACACGACCACGGCGTTCGCAGCTGACACCTACAACCCACCCGGACCTGTTGGTTCGGACAACTACGGCAAGCATAACCCCAGGGAAGACTGGGCCACGTCGTGGGAAGAGTACTTCTTCCGCTCCACGCAGGGGGCAAACGGAGCCGTGGCTAACAACTCCGCCATGCAGTCAAAGATTGATGCTCTCGATGCGTTCTTCAACACTTTCTAAATTCGACTGAGGCAAGAAGTAGGGCGTGGTTCGCAAGACGGACCACGTCCTTTTTTGTTTTTTGCGTTTGGGGACGTACCACCAGAGTCATTCGGGCGGGAGTCTTTTTGAGGTTATTGGGGACGTGATACGCGGTGTCCCCTGGAAAACGATCTCTGACAGACCCCTTTTTGTTGGATGGTGTGTTAGCCAGTCCTATCCAACACTGGCCACCCTGTTGGGCACAACTTTGCGAATCGTATCGGCAGCTTGTTCGGCTTGGGCCGCAGACACATCCAGGTGAGTGCAAGCCCGAAGCACGTACTTGCCCAACTCGTGAACGAGGACACCGTTCTCTTCCAAGGCGTGTTCGATTTCTGCCGCCGTGCCGAGTTCGGGATCGACGTGGAACCAGACCAGGTTCGTTTCGACTTCGGCAGGATGCAGGGAGAGGCCAGGAGTGTCGTTGATGGCTTGAGCGACGACCTGGGCGTTGCGGTGGTCTTCGGCGAGTCGTTCGATGTGGTTCTCGATTGCGTACAAGGCTGCCGCTGCAATGACGCCGGCTTGTCGCATGCCGCCGCCGTAGAGCTTTCGAGCAAAACGTCCTTTGTCGATCAGTTCTTGCGAACCGATCAAGGCCGACCCGACAGGTGCTCCGAGTCCCTTGCTGAAGCAAACCGAAACGGTGTCGAAGGGTTCTCCCCAATCTCGTGCAGGAATGCCCGAGGCGACGATGGCGTTCCAGATGCGGGCACCGTCGAGATGCATGGCGAGATTGTGTTCGCGGGCCCACGAGCTGATGGCCTGAATTTTTTCGAGGGGATAAATCCGGCCTCCGCCTTTGTTGTGGGTGTTCTCGAGGCAAACGATGCTAGTTCGAACGAGGTGTTGGTTGATGGGCTTGATTTTATCTTCGAGTTGGCTCAGGGCGAGGATGCCGAAGTCCCCGTCTATCGTCCGGCATGTGACCCCACTCAAGACGGCGGGACCGCCTGCTTCGTAGTTGTAGATATGGCATCCGCTTTCGCAGATCAGTTCGTCGCCCGGATTCGTGTGAATTCGGACGCCGATTTGGTTGGACATTGTTCCTGATGGCACGAACAGCGCTGCTTCCATGCCGAACATGTCGGCCACACGGCTTTCGAGTTCGTTGATCGTCGGGTCTTCTGAGAAAACGTCGTCGCCCAGAGGAGCGGTAGCCATCGCTGCACGCATGGCTTCGGTGGGACGGGTTACAGTGTCACTACGCAGATCGATTATGGGAGTATTGGCCATGACGGTTGCTTTCGTAATGCAGAGGTTTCGACGACGACGTGTCGGAGCCAAATCGAGAAGAAAACACAGTGGTTTTGACGACGACGTGTCGGAGCCAAATCGAGAAGAAAACACAGTGGTTTTGACGACGA
>CAYRFQ010000111.1:13935-24158 GCA_964423615.1 uncultured Alcaligenaceae bacterium
CCTGCGATTGGCAGGGGGGCAGCCTGCAGGCAAAACGCTGGCACTCGTGCAAAACCGACCAGAAACTAAAGTCAACAATTACAAGAAGTCATGGCCTCATTGTACAAGGCTGGCAATTACTGCTCAACTTGCCGGTTGAGCAAGTACCATCGATCGTTGATTTTTTGGAAATACGCTTCTCGTCCGGGGACGCTGGGTGCTGACAACTTGACGATGCCTTTCGGAATCCCGCGAACAGCGTCGGCTAGAACGTCTTGCTGTTTGAGCTTTCCTGTTCTTGATGCGATGGCCAACTTGCGGAGGTCTCTTGCTAGACTCGGGTCGTCCCGAAAATGAATTCGAACTTGGACCAGGAAATCTTCGTAGGCGACAATTTTCTTGGCCAAATCGGGATCGAGTTCCGGTGAGATTCCTGGGAATTGTTTGGCTCTATAATTCTCGGCCAGTTTCGCAACTCGCTGGTCCACGAACTGTGGGTCGGCCAGATGGGCCATCATATATTTGAGTTGACCGCTGTTGAGGGCCACGGCAATCGATTGCAACGCTTTTGCCGGTTCGTCCTGTGGGAACTTTCGTAGATCGAGCTCGACGTTAAACCGCTTTTGCGCCTCACCGATCTTGACGAGCCCTTGCCCCAGGGCGGAATTCACCACGACTAGGGCTATTAGCATTCCGAGGGATGTTCGCATAAGAATCGCCTTCTCCAGATAATCCGCACGTCGCACGTTTGTCTATCTCTATGTAATATGAAGGGCAGAACGTGTGCAACCAAACGATCGGGGAGCCCTCTGCGAATGTTCGGCGTCGATCGGGACTTACAAGTCCCCGAGTCGATAGATTCCTGTCTGGGCAATTCATGCTCGGGCCATTTAGACCCGAGCAGTTTGCCCAGGTCTGAATTCAATAACAACGACTAGATAATTCGAGTAAGTCGATCATGCCCGGAAATTCTTTTGGCGAGCTGTTTCGAATCACGACTTCCGGCGTCAGCCACGGCCCTGGTTACCTGTTGATCATTGACGGGTGTCCTCCGGGGTTGGAGTTGAGCGAGGAAGATCTTCTGCCCGACCTTGACCGGCGACGTCCCGGACAATCGTCAATCGTGACCCAACGCAAAGAAGAAGACCGTCCGGAAATATGGTCAGGGGTTTTCGAAGGCAAGACTGATGGAACGTCGATCGGCATTTTGTTTCGCAACAAGGACCAACGGAGCCGGGATTACTCCGACATCCAAGACAAGTATCGTCCTGGACACGCCGACTACACGTTCGACGCCAAGTATGGGTTCCGCGACTATCGAGGTGGTGGTCGTTCGAGCGCCCGAGAGACGGTCTGTCGTGTGGCGGCCGGAGCGATCGCCAAGAAGCTCCTGGCTCGGCAGGGTATCTCAATTGTCGGCTATGTCAAGCAAGTTGGTTCGGTCGTCGCTGAGATCGCCGATCCGACGGCGGTTACGTTGGCCGATGTGGAAGCCACACCGGTTCGGTGTCCCGTCCCGGACAAGGCCGCCGAGATGATTGCTCTCATCGAACGAATCCGCAAAGAGCGAGATTCGATCGGAGGCGTGTCGGAACTGGTGGCTACGGGTGTGCCCGTTGGATGGGGCGAGCCGATTTTTGACAAGCTCAAAGCGGACTTGGCCAAAGCGTTGATGTCGTTGCCAGCGGTTACCGGTTTTGAGTATGGCGCTGGTTTTGCGGTGGCCGGTTCGCGAGGAAGCGAAAACAACGATCTATTCAAGCTGAAAGAAGACGAAACTATCGGCACCGAGACGAACCGACACGGAGGCATGCTCGGCGGCATTAGCAGCGGTGAGCCGATCGTTTGTCGAGTGGCCATCAAGCCGACGAGCAGTCTGCCCCAACCTCAACAGACCGTCACACGCGACAACCAAATGACCGAAATCGTCACCAAGGGACGACATGATCCGTGCCTACTTCCCCGGTTCGTCCCGATGGGTGAGGCCATGATGGCTCTTGTGCTGGTCGATCATTGGTTGCGGTGGAAGGCTCAATGTGAAAAAAGTTGAGAGACAGTCGTCCAGCGGCCGAGGTAACGGTCTCGCAACTCTTTCTGCGATTCCCTATTGTCCGGCGTCGAGTAGATTCCGCCCAGACTGTGTTCCGCCGTCGACCGCAAACTCTTGCAGGATTTCGGAGCCGAACATCATCAAAAACATCCATAACTTGCCGTCGAGGGCCTCTTGGGTCTGTCGAACCGGCAACGCGGCGTATTTCTGGGGGACAGTAAAGGCATTCGCTGGAAGGGGCTCGGCGATGCGAATATTCGTCATCCGGATGGTCGTATTCTTCCCGAAGAGCTTGGAATGGAATCTGACGGTTCTCAAATTTCCACCCTCGATGAACGCCTCCACGGTTGTGATGTCCTGGTCGGGAGTGTCGGCGACGCTCTCGAAAAGAAAAGCGTAAGCCTGACGTTTCGGATCGTTGGTCTTGTGAACGCGCACGGTGATATGTCTGTTTCCAAGCCAATGGGGGAGCATGGCGATGATGTCCTCTTTGGGAATGTCACATCGAATGGGGTTGGCTTGATCTTTCTGACAGGACTTAAACAAAATTGTTCCTTTGTTGTTCACTGGGTCGAGCGATCCGAAAAAGTGGATGCCGGGCAAGTTCAGTCCTTTTTGGGACACGAGCCTGTTTTTGCCGTCGGGCAACAGCAAGGTGCTATTGTCTTTGGTTCCCGTGAGGAAGAACGTCGCACGGCCGAATCGCACATCCAGAAGCGTTCGTGGTCCTTGGTTGGCGAACTGGGCTACGAGTTGTCGGTCTGACCCTTCCCGACTGGCCTTCAAATGGAATGCAAAACCGCCTTGGCCATTTTGGACTCGCGAGAAGATATCTCCAACGAACTGGCCCAAAAACAACTGGTACTGCTTGTCTTGATTCCAGCATTGCACCCACGACACCACCTTGTCACGCTCAGGGAAGCTCGGGTGATCTACCAGTAACTGCTTATATCGACGGAAAGCGTCGTCTCTGTGTCCCGACTGGTAGGCAAGTTCCGCAAGGGCCAAGCTCGCTTTTCGTCCCCATTTCGATCGTGGGCTTTGGGTAACTACCTGATTCCACAACAGTTTCCGTTTCTTGGTTTCCTCACTCTCCAAGCAGTACGCCTGATAGTAAAGCGATTTGGTTTTCTCTTCGGGAGCGAGTTGGGATCGATGTTTGTCGAGAAGTTCCAAAAAGAGCCGTTTGGTTTCATCATTGGTGCTGTTGAGGCTCATCAACTCGTCCATTTGTTTGCGGAACGTCTCCGCGGTGCCCCGGTAGCATCGGGCGAGCTTGGACCAATCGGAAGTGGACTTCGGTGCGGCAGCGGTTTTCATGTTCAAATCGAACATCTGCTTGTTCCCGAGAATCCGAGAACACATGGCGAGTCGGTAAGCCAATTCCGACTTGTCAATCATGTTTGGAAATCTCTGCCCGGAGAGGTGGAGGAGGAAAGCCGTTTGGTCGGCCAAGAAACGGTCATTCTCCTTGCGGGCCTTGCTGTATTTCTCCTTCCACAGCTTCTTCAATTGGGCCTGGTCGAGATGGACACGCACAACCACTTGTCCCCAATAGGTCGAGTAGTATTCGTGGGTGAGCGTGGTGAGGATTTTGTTCGCTTGTTCTTTCTTCCCGAGTAGCTGGTAGGTCATGGCCAATCGGTAGGCCGCCTCGGGAGAACGACGCGACATGGGGTGATTCTTGAGATATTCGGAAAGATATTGAGCGGCTCGCGTGAGGTTCTGGGTACTCCCGCCAGATTCCAGGAGGGAAACGGCAACGTGGAAATCCCCATCAGGAGGGGCCTTGGGTGTCGCGAACTCGGTCTGTTGAATCCCCGAGTCGTTCTCGATTGCGAATGGAGAAGGCGTCGGAATTTGGGTAGCCTTCCGTTCGGTTGATTTTGGTGGAGTGAGCGGTGAACTCGACACGTTTGGTGGTAGGAGTGGTGGAGCCTTCGGAACTTTGGACTGAGCCTCCGCAGGGAGTTTTGGCGGAGGATTCGTAGGTGGAGGCTGTGGCACTTGGGTTCCGAGAATGAGGATTGGTACGAAAGTGACCCACGACAGTGTCGACATGGTTTGTCCCCAAAAACCGTTTCGAGTCGTCCAAGCAATGGCGTTGGCGTTGGGGCTGGGATTTACCAAACAACGGAAAATTCGCATAGAGACGTTTTGTTCCTCGCATGAGTTCCACTCCTTGCCCCAAACCTCCGATTGACCCAAATCGTGAGCTAAACTAGTATCGCGCTCCCGAGTAGGAGTTGAGACATGGCTCTATCCGTGTTTGGGAGGATACCAATGGTGAAGAGAAGTAGCATTGCCCGTTTGATGGGTTTTCAGGTCGTCTGGATCGTGATGATTGCGATCGTCGGGTGTGGTGGTAGTGGAGCCAACGAAGGCGAAGGACGCCCCGACGTTACGACGAGGATTCCGGGCGCCGGGAAGAACGAGGAAGTTGGTGAGCTGAAGAAGAGTCCAAAGGAACTCCAGCAAAGTTTTGAAGAAGCGACGATTCCGGCTTCTCCGAGCCAACACATACTCCCTCAGAAGACCTTCGCAGGTAAGTCTGTTGGCGAAATGTATGTCAAGATTGCGGGTGAAGATAATGCAGGCGGACTGTGGAAGGAAGTCAAACTGGTTTCTTCCGACGGGAATTTGATCCGTTACACGGCGACGATCACGACGAACAAGGGCACGATGAAGATGAAGCTTCTTTCGGAGTTTGCTCCGAATCATGTCCGGAACTTTGTCTGTCTGGCGAAAGCTGGTTACTATGATGGATTGCGGTTCGACCGGAGTGTGAGTCAGAGCGTCGGTGGCTCGACGCTAAAGTACATTGAAGGTGGGTGCCCGCTTGGTGAAGGTTGGGCCGAGAGCGGCAGCATTGGTTACTGTATGAGGCCCGAAACGAACTCGACCACGAAATTTGGTCCGGGAATGGTCGCGGCTTCGCATGGTCCGGAGGTCGAGTCGGCGGCGTGTAAGTTTTTCATCAACTTGGCGCGTACCCCGGAGATCGACGGGCAGTATACGATCTTCGGCCAGATCACCGAAGGCTTGAGCGTGGCTCAGGAAATTCAACAACAACCCACGGACAAGAACGCCAGCGTTCCGGCCAAGTTGGTTACCCCTGTGGTCATCGAGAAAGTCACGATCGAATCGGTCGAAACGGGCATCGTCGTCAAGGCGTAGGTTTGTGCTCGAGAGAGATAACGTGAATGTGGAAGTTCTTAGGGTGTGACGACGAGTTTGCGGCGACGGCACACCCTACAACCATTGTCCCTTGCCAATGACCGGAGGCCTACGAAATCTCCGGCAGGGCGAAGGGTGCTCGGTAGGTTCGAGACAGAAGCCGATTGGCCACGTCATCGCGTCCGAAGTTTTCGTTCTGGGCATTGAACGTCAAAGTCTTGCGAGTTCGGTAGGCGATGTTGCCGAGGTGGCATAATCGAGTGCTCAGGTGGCCTTCCTCGATGTCGGCGTTTGGTCGTCGGTTGTTTCGGATGCAATCGAGGAAATTCTGGACGTGTTTGGTTTGCATTTGGCCATCGGAGTTGGCCGCCCCTTCGAGATTGTTGCGGCCGTCGACGATTCGCCAGCCACGGTTGTCGAAGATCATGGTTCCCTTCTCGCCGTAGAGAGCCAGTCCCCAGGGAGCGTCTGCAAACCCCGTTTTGGACCAGACGCGGTGTTCCCAAATGACAGTCGTTTCGGAGAAATCAAAGGTGGCGATCTGAGTGTCGGGAGTTTGTTGGTCGTCGTCGTAGAAGAACTTGCCGCCGCCACAGTTGATCCGAATGGGGTCACCCAAGTTCATGATCCCGCGGACCATGTCTAGTGCGTGGATGCCGTTGTTTCCGATCTCGCCAGTTCCGTAGTCCCAGTGCCAGTGCCATTTGTAATGGAATCGATTGGCGTTGAAGGCGCGACGTGGTGCGGGTCCCAGCCATAAATCGTAATCGACACCCTCCGGAGCCGACGCGGCATCCCGGACGTGGCCGATGTTTGGTCGATCCCCGGCAATCCAGGTACGCACGAAGGGAATCTTGCCGAGTTTGTCCGCCTCCACGAATTCTTTTGCGGTCGTGAAGTGGTCGGCGCTTCGTCGCTGTGTTCCGACCTGGACGACTTTGTTGTATCGCCTGGCCGCTTGGACCATCCGACGCCCTTCGACGACGTTGTGGGAAACAGGCTTTTCGACGTAGACGTGTTTTTCGGCCTGGCAAGCCCAAACGGTTGCGAGTGCGTGCCAGTGGTCGGGAGCACTGACGATCAAGGCATCCAGGGTACGGTCTTCGAGGACCCGGCGAATGTCTTTCTCGACCTGTGGTCGGGCTCGGTGGCGTTGATTGAGTGAGCGCAAGGCTCGTGGCACGACATTTCGGTCTACTTCACAGATGTAGGCCACCTCCACGTTGTTGATCGCCGAGAATTCATTCAATAAAGCTCGACCTCGCCCGTTGACGCCCATGACGGCAACGCGAATTCTTTCGTTTGGAGCATCGGCAGCGCCCGCAGCGGTCAAAGCGGTCAGGCTCCCGGCAGCCGCAGCAGTGGTCAGAAACGTTCGTCGATTTGGGGAAGACATGAGTTAAGTCTCCATTACCAGGTCATTGGATTGAGCGAGAGTCACTTCTCCAGATTACTTTGAAACCAGGGAGAGGGGGAGGAAAAACGAGAGCCGAGATTGAAACGGTTTGAACGCTGCGACTTTTCCCTGGACTCGTCTTCCTCGATATAATGTCAGAAACGAACACAGACCTCAAAATTAAAGTGAATCCAACGAGCCAAGACTCATGAAAATTGTTCAGTACCCTCACCCGGCCTTGCGGCACAAATCGACCCCTCTGAAAACCATCGACAAACAGTTGAAGCTCCAGATTGGTGAGATGACGGAGTTAATGTACGAGGCCAAAGGCCTTGGACTGGCCGCGCCGCAAGTTGCGCTTCCGTACCAACTACTTGTGATGAACATCACGGGCGATCCTAACCAGCCTGAAGCGGAGGAGGTGTACATCAACCCGAGAGTCGTGGAGCGAAAGGGGAGCGTTCTCGACGAAGAGGGCTGTCTGAGTTTCCCGGGTTTGTATCAAAAAATTCGACGCGCAAAGACGGTCAAAATCCAGGCGTACGACCTGCAAGGGCAACTCGTCGAGAAGGTCGTGAGTGACCTGGAGGCACGCGCCTGGCAGCACGAACTCGATCATCTCAACGGCGTTTTGTTCATCGACAAGATGGGAACGGCCGCCAAACTCATGGCCCGCAAGTCGGTCAAAGATTTCGAAAAGCAGTTCCGTAGACTCCAAGAAAAGGGCAAGATTCCCCCCGACGTGGACCTGGAAAAACTCTTGGTGGAACTGGAAGCCAAGGCGTAGAATTGGACGCTGATATTGACTTCACGTCTTGGCGCCTTTGGTTGTTGTTCAACAAGATTATTTGGAGGCAAGGCAATGAGTTTTCCATCGATGGGTTCCGCCGAAACGTACGTCCGAAAGTCTCTCAAACAGTTCAAATGGGTGGATGTGTCAGAACTGGCGAACGGACAAACCCTGATCAACAAGTCCGAAGTCGAGAAAACCGCCAAAGAAGCTCTCGAAGCGAAGTTGAAAGACCCCTACGCGAAAGTGGGCCTGGTCAAAAAGAATTTGGTGTTTCGAATCAAACACAGCGGGGGGCATTACGGAAAAAGCGATATCATCGTGATCCGAAATTACACTCCACCAGCTCCTGAGGAAACCGAAGACACGAGTGCCAAAGCCAAGAGTGCCAAATCGGTTCTTAAAAAGAGTAGTAAGGAAGCGTTAACGGTGGCCTGGTGGGAGGAAACTCGTGGGGACTCGCCAGATCAGGGGAATTTGAAGCAATTGCTGAGCAATACTGCAACCATGCTCAAAGAGGTCCAGGAAAACACGACCAATTCTCGACTCGATGCAGTCAAACTTCTGCTCCAGAAACTGGAAGTTTCTGGCAAAGCGGTCGAGAAGAAGATGCCCCACAAGGACGACAAAAAAATAATGCAAAATTTCGTCCTGGAGGTGACAAGAAAAAAGGACATGATCGACACACTTCAAGACAAGTACGAGAAGACAATTGGAGATGCCGTCGATTATGCGTACAGGGAATTTTATCAGAGGGACATAGATGGACTCAAGAAAGACCTGGAGTTGATCAAAACGCTGTGCGAGAAAAATGATCTTCAAAATGCCGACAGGCAAGTAGCCAAGGTTTCGAAACGCCTGACAGGAGGTTCCCCCGTCCGCGGCAACGCTTTCACCAGCCAACTTCCTGGGATCGCTTCCCGATACAAAGTTTACTTGAAAGATTTGACGGAAGTTGCCGAGAAAGACCCTCGACGAGCCAAGATCAACAAGGAATTTGCCGGGTTGTCAGGACCGCTTGAAGATTTGATCGGTCGGATCGAAGACGCCTATGACTCCACAGAGCAAGATTACGACCATCCGGAAAATGCCGGTGGTGACCGTGCCTACAAATTCCATCTTCGAGAAGTCAATGGGGAGTTCAAGGAAGTTTTGACGGCCATTACGAAAGCCAAGAATTACGTGAAATCGAAACTGAGCGATGCGAACATCCTTGGAGGGCTAACCGGGGCGAACATTTCGGATGCCGTGCAAAACACCGACAAGATAGGGACAATGCTCGCGGGTCTGGAAAAATTAAAAGAGGCGACGGTCAAGCAATACTCCAGGATCCGAAATGAATCTGGGTCGACCAAAATCAAAGTCAGTAAATACGAAATTTCGCCCGAAGACCAGAAAAAGTATACGACTCCAATCCTGAACCGCTGTATGAATGTCTGGTATCAGTATCGGAGAGGGGAGCAAGCGATCTTTGAAGCTCTGACGAAAGGGTTGGACTCATTGGAGCTTGCGATTCCGGACCTACACAAGGAGAAAGTCAAAAGACTAACTGACCCGCTCCGGAAACGGATGGACATCGACGAAGCCTAGTCGTGTGTCCGTGGTTGAGTGGTCTGGGAGCCGTAGGCTTCACGAACACTGTAGGCCTTCAACGTGGCAAACAGAGCAACAGATGTTCTGGACCCAACGCAAGCGAGATTCACTCTCAAGCACCGAATTCGCGTAGGTGCTGAGAAATACAACAACGTGGATGCGACGCCTTCCGGCATCCAGAGAGTACGCGCGAGTTTTGTAAGATCGGTGATCGTTACTTCGAATCATGACCTACGATTCTCTGTTCGGAGTACATTACCCTGCTTGTTTGTACGCCGCGAGTTTGTAGAATTCGCGGCATTCTTCTTCGCGGCCTTTCACGACTCGAAAACCCTTCAAGTCTCCTTTTTCTTCCGTCACGACGGTTCGTTGGCCTTCGTGGGTATCGGCTTGGAAATAGATCACAACCCAATCGTTCGTGCGTCCTTTTCGGTGAGCGTGGGCCGTGTTGGAGAACAAGGCCCGCACTTGCCAGGCACCACGCCTGGTCGCAAAGATGGGGAGCCATTTTTCGCCCTTGGGATTCTTGTGGAAGGGGGCGATCGTCGGCAGTTTTTTGTTCCGGGCTTTCTCTCGGTACACTTCGTCCAAGCTCAATAACTCGGCCACCGAAGGCTCGTTTGGGTTTTCTTTGGTGGCTTCGAGTTGTGTCCGGTGTTCGGCGATGGCAGCCACGAGGCGTGCTCGCTTACGGGGTCCGATGGGAAGGTCTTCGAGTTTTCCGGCTTCGATGGCCTCTTCGAGTTCCGAGATGGTTTGGACACCGAGTTCTTCCCAGAGCAACTGAGCAGTGTGCGGCCCCACGCCGGTCAAGTCGCGGACGTGATCGTCGCGAGACGTCTGGTGGGCTTGCTCGGTGAAAGTGTGGAAATTCCCAGTCGTAACGAGGCGTTCGATGGCAAACGCCAAGTTTTTTCCGATGGATGGCAACCGCTCGAGGGCTTCGGTACCTTGTGTTTCGAGCAGTTCGGAGACGGGAACCGACAATCGAGAAATCGTATTTGCGGCCCGACGATAGCCCATCACTCGGTAGAGATTGGTCGATTCTTTTTCGAGCCAATTGGCCTGTCGTGTGAGTTCTTCAGCGATGTTGTGATTGTTCATGGTGGCTTCTCCGTATTTTGGAGCCGTTGTGCAGATTCCATTAGAATATTATACGTTTGTTCACTTTCGGAAAGGTAGGTTAGGATACAAAATTTATTAACTGTCGCATTTGTCAGGAACAGCACGATAATTCC
>CAYRFQ010000112.1:0-23903 GCA_964423615.1 uncultured Alcaligenaceae bacterium
CTTGGCTGGGCACGTGTCGCCGTTTGACCGTGGACCGGGAGAAGACCACCTGCTCCAGCGAAGCGTTCATCAAAATCAGCATGATCCAGATGATGCTCAACCGGCTCCAACCCAAAGCGGGGGAGGCAGAGTTTCACTATCGCATGGCGGCTTGAACCCCTTATGGGACAGTCTCTAAGAGCTTAATTTCGCCGCATTCGGTAAGTCCGCAATCTTTTAACTTAGTAATTGCTCCCTTCTCAAACCGCTTTGGTCGTACTCGTTAACATGGAGTTCGCGTCTAGGTCTGTACTTTTTGGATTCCGCGGCAATACTCTTGGGCTTTAATTATTGCGGTGAGTTGAAGTCATGGGAACTGTGGAAAGTGGGAGGCGCCCGACAGGTGCCGCGTGTGGTTCTAATTTGGGAGCCGAAGGTGGCATTTACAATGCCGGCGACTCCACCATTGTCTTTAGCATGATCCGCAACAATTCGGCAGCAGGCGATAGTGCGTTGGGTGGCGGGATCTATTATGCGTCGGGCACTCGCTACCGTTTGCTGTTCAGCCAGAGTCACGGGCAATATCGCGATCGGAACGACGGAGGGAATTGGCGGTGGAATCTTCCTTGAGTATGGCCTCAGGTTCCGCTGGGGATTCACTCTAATTGTGGGGAACTTGGCTTCGACGAACGGGTCGAATGTTGGCCGACCGTGATACTGTAGCACCCATGAAGGGTTTTCCTTGCGGCCTGCCGAGGCCCCACAAGGAGAACCTCGATCACCAGGACACGGATTTCCTTTGGTTCATTCGGTCGTTTACGCTACACTGAATCTTCATTCAATAACGCCTTCCTAACCGCAATGAATCTCTCAGGGAGACCAAGCCGTGACCGACACGCCAAACAACACAAACAACTCCAGCCGTCGTGATTTTCTCAAAGCCTCCACAGTGACTGCTTCGACGTTGGCAGCGGCGGCGACAGTGGCGCCGTACGTGCATGCCCAAGGAAACGCGGAACTTCGCGTTGGATTGATCGGTTGCGGTGGTCGTGGGACTGGAGCGGCCAAAAATGCCTTGCGAGCGGATCGAAACGTCAAGCTTGTCGCCATGGGCGACATGTATCAGGATCGTCTCAATGGGAGCCTCGCCGGACTCCGAAGTGAAGCGGATATTCGTAACAAAGTGGATGTTCCCCGAGAACGACAGTTCACCGGTTGGAACGCCTACCAACAAGTCATTAACTCCGGCGTCGATGTCGTGCTCTTGGCGACTCCTCCGTACTTCCGCCCCGAACACATCGAAGCGGCTGTGGAAGCCCGCAAGCACGTCTTCGCCGAAAAACCAGTTGCCGTCGATGGCACCGGAATTCGCCGAGTGTTGGCAGCTTGCCAAAAGGCAAGGCAGCGGGGGTTGTCGGTCGTTTCGGGCTTGTGCTGGCGATACCACGACGGCATGCGACAGACGTTCACACGCATTCAGAACGGCACCATCGGCGACATCGTCACCATGCAGTGTAACTACCTCACCGGAACGCTGTGGTTGCGACGGCGTGGAGCCGATTGGACCGATCTCGATTATCAAGTTCGAAACTGGCTCTATTACACGTGGCTCTCGGGAGACTTCAACGTCGAACAGCACGTCCATAGCCTCGACAAGATGGCCTGGGCCATGGGCGACCAGTACCCCGTTAGCTGCTACGGCCTGGGCGGTCGTCAGGTGCGTACGGACCCGGCATTCGGGCACGTTTATGACCACATGTCGTGTGTCTATGAGTATGCCAACGGAGTGAAGGCCTTCAGCCATTGCCGCCAGATGGGTGGTTGCCACAACGAAGTCAAGGACTACATCTACGGCACCAAAGGCATGGCCAGCGCGATGGATTACAGCATCACCGGCGAAACCAACTGGCGACTCGACGCCCGCCAACGTCGGGCCATCACGAGCATGTATCAACAAGAGCACAACGAGCTCTTCGCGAGCATCCGCAACAACCAACCGATCAACAACGGCGATTACATGGCCAAGAGTTCGCTCATGGGTATCATGGGACGGATGGCTTGCTACACCGGCCAGAAGATCACCTGGAACCAAGCCCTGAATTCAACCCAAGAGTTGTTGCCGCCTCGAGACATCTTGGGAACCGTTCGAACGCCCGAAGTGGCAATGCCTGGACGGTAAGGCCGAAAACCGTACACAACAAACACAAAAAGACCTGGGCCAACTGCCCAGGTCTGAATCCTTCGGCCAAACAATTCACAACAGTCTTCAAGGGACAGAGATGTCATCGCCAAGCCAATTGGACCCCAATTCCGAACACATTCCTCGTATCTTGATTGCCGACGACAACCCACAAGGAGTCGAGTTGCTCGAGGCGTATTTGCTCGAAGCCGACTACGAAATCGAAACGGCTGCCGACGGACAGGAAACGCTCGATAAGATAGAGAGCTTCAAGCCCGACTTGATCCTCCTCGACATCATGATGCCTCGGTTGAGCGGCTTCGAGGTGTGCAAGCAAGTCAAATCCAACCCAGAAACGAGCGACATTGCCATCCTCATGGTCACGGCCCTCGACCAACCGAGCGACATCGACCGAGCCGTCGATGCGGGCACGAACGACTTTTTGACCAAGCCCATCAACAAGACCGAACTGTTGCTCCGGGTTCGGTCGGCGTTGAATGCCCGCATCTACAAGCAGCAACTCGAGGAAGCGTTGGCCTACATCGAAGAGGTCGAGAAGGCGCGGATATGAGTCTGCCCAGGATCATCCTCCAACCCAAACGAGCCCGCCCCTTTTTTGCCCGGCATCCCTGGGTGTTCGCCGGAGCCATTGCTCGGACCGAAGAGGACCCCCAAGACGGCGACGAGGTCGACCTCATCTCGCATGGCGAAACGTTCGTCGCCCGTGGCCTCTACAACAGCCAGAGCAACATCCGGGTTCGCCTCTACACCTGGGACGAGAACCAGCCCCTCGACAAGGAATTCTGGAAGTCCAGGCTCGAATCCGCCATTCGCCTCCGAAAAGAAATCTTGAACTTGGACCTCCCCGGGCAAGCGTGTCGTCTGGTCTTCAGCGAAGGCGATGGGCTCTCAGGCATGGTCATCGACAAGTACGACGAATGGGTCGTCGTGCAGTTCACGAGCCTCGGGCTCGCTAACCGTCGCGATGACATCGTCCGATCTCTGGTCGAGTTGTTGAGCCCGAAGGGAATATACCTCCGGACCGAACGCGGCATCGGCCAACTCGAAGGCGTCGAGCTGCAAGACGGTCGGCTTTGGGGCGAAACACCGGACGAGCCCGTCGTCATCGAAGAGAATGGCCTGGAGTTCTTCGTGCAGATCGATGAAGGCCAAAAGACCGGCTACTACCTCGACCAACGCGACAACCGTGTCCACGTGGCCAAGTATTGTCCCGAGAAACGGGTCCTCGACGCGTTTTGTTACAGTGGCGGATTTGGCATCCACGCCGCGGCTGCCGGGGCGACCGAAGTCGTGAGCGTCGATGTGTCCGAATCGGCTTTGAAACTCGCCAACGCCAACGCCGAGTTGAACGGCCTCGACAATATCACGCTCGTCAAGTCGGACGTGTTCGACCACCTCGACAAGCTCGAAAAGGAAGGCGAGAAATTCGACGTCGTGGTCCTCGATCCGCCCAAGTTTGCCAGAAAGCGCAATGCCATCGAGGAGGCCTTACGGGGCTATCGACGGCTGCAAACACTCGGAGTGCGGCTCCTTTCCCCTCACGGCATTCTTGCCGTCTTTTGCTGCACCGGGTTGATCGACATGCCGACGCTCGAAGAGCTACTTGGTCAGATCGCCGAGTCCGAAAAACGCGACATCCAAATCCTCGAACGGCACGGACAGGCGGCGGACCATCCGGTGTCGGTGACTTGTCTGGAGTCGAACTATCTCAAAGGGTTGGTTTGTCGCGTCGTGTAGACAAGCAGCAAGACGGTCGGATTCGTGCGTTGTTTTCCTGGCCGAGGAACGCGAAATTGTTGATCGTCCAGTCTTTCTGTTTGTCGTAGGTCCACACGGCAATGAAAAAGTACCCGCGAGCCGCGCGTACCTACGATTTGTCGGCAAATCCAAATTCCAGAATACACAGGAGCCGTGATCTGACCGCGTTGATTCTTGTCGTTGGGTCCCGGAACGTCTACACTCTACTATTTGAAGCGTCGATGTTTCGTTCTTACCCTACCACAGAAAGTCATACCCATGACGGCCGACTGGAAAGGCGTGTACCCTGCCGCCACAACACAATTTAATCCGGACGAGTCCTTGAACCTGGAAGAAACGGCACGGCACGCCGAGCGTCTTTTCGAGGCCGGTGTGCATGGGCTGATCATGCTCGGGACGGTCG
Organism: uncultured Alcaligenaceae bacterium; assembly: GCA_964423615.1. Taxonomy (GTDB): domain Bacteria; phylum Planctomycetota; class Planctomycetia; order Gemmatales; family Gemmataceae; genus CAYRFQ01. The sequence continues at coordinate 4,341 of CAYRFQ010000112.1, forward strand.
GGGAAAACTGTTCGTTGGACTACCAAGAGAAGATCGATGTGCTCAAAGCCACGGTCGAGAAGATGGCCGGACGAGCCCCCGTTCTTACTGGTGTCGCCGAATGTACCACTCACCTGGCTTGTCGGTTTGCCAGCGATGCCAAGGCGGCAGGCGTCGATGGCTTGATGGTTTTGCCGGGTATGGTCTACAAATCCGATCCACGGGAAACGATTGCTCACTTTCGCGCAGTCGCCAACGCAACGGATTTGCCGATTATGTGTTACAACAACCCTGTTTCTTATGGAGTTGACATCACTCCCGAAATGTTCGTCGAGATGGCCGACGAACCCAACTTCGTCGCGATCAAGGAATCGTCCGAAAACGTCCGCCGCATCACGGACCTGAAGAACCTGTGTGGCGACCGTTATTTGTTATTCTGCGGAGTCGATGATCTAGCCCTTGAGAGCGTTTTGCTTGGGGCCATCGGATGGGTTTCCGGATTGGTGAATGCGTTTCCCGCCGAGAACCGATTGTTGTGGGATCTCGCCACGGGTGGTCGATACGAAGATGCCGTTGAAGTCTACCGGTGGTACACTCCGTTGCTGCATTTGGATACGCATCCGAAGTTGGTCCAGTACATCAAACTCGCCGCTGCCGAAACGGGCTACGGTTCTGAAGTGACTCGGGCCCCAAGGCTTCGTTTGGAAGGTGAGGAACGAGAACGAGTCTTGGCGATGATCCACAAGGCCATTGAAACCAGGCCAAAGCTGGTGGGAGTTTGAGTTGTCTGGAAGTGTTTGACGGTTGATCGGTTGATTGCTGAGTTGGAAAGTCATCGTTCCCAGGACCCAGCGTCATTGGGATTGGTCGGATATTCCTCTCGGGTTCGTGTCGATGGCTCGTCTGGCCAAAATCTTATTCACTTCCTTCGAAGATCCACAAGGTCACCCCATGAGCATTTCGTATCAAGTCGGCGTTCGAGTAGTCGATTCTCATACGGGCGGTGAACCTACGCGTGTTGTAATCGACGGTGGACCGGATCTTGGGTCAGGTCCTCTCGTCGACCGGAGAAAACGATTCCAGGAACAACACGACGACTTCCGGTCCGCGGTCGTAAACGAACCTCGTGGTTCCGACGTGTTGGTGGGGGCGTTGTTGGTTCCGCCGACGGACTCTTCGTGCGTCGCTGGCGTGGTCTTTTTCAACAATGTTGGTTATCTCGGGATGTGTGGTCACGGGACGATGGGAGTGGCGGTGACGCTCGCTCACTTGGGACGTATAACGCCAGGGTCACACCGATTAGAAACGCCTATTGGTATCATCTCGTTCGAGTTACACGATTCGAATACTGTCACGATCGAGAATGTGCCGAGTTATCGTCTTTCCCAAAGCGTGGCCGTCACGGTCGATGGGACTGGGACTCTGTATGGAGACGTAGCGTGGGGTGGAAATTGGTTCTATCTTGTTTCTGACCACTCCCAAGCGTTATCACTTTCGAACGTGGAACAGCTGACGGCTTACACGTGGAAAATTCGGACAGCACTTACGTCTCAGGGAATCACTGGACACAATGGCGAGGAGATCGATCACATAGAACTATTTGGCCCGCCTGGGAGTAACCACGCGGATAGCAAAAATTTTGTACTCTGTCCAGGTAAGGCGTACGACCGGTCGCCTTGTGGGACGGGAACGAGTGCCAAACTCGCTTGTCTCTATGCCGACGGAAAATTGAAAGAGGGTGTTGTTTGGCGTCAAGAAAGCATCACTGGAAGTGTCTTCGAAGGAACGATTCGGATCGACGGTGATGATTTGATTCCTCGGCTTACAGGCACCGCCTATATCTGTGCAGAATCTACATTGATCTTTGAATCGAACGATCCACTTCGAACAGGTATCCGTTCATGAGTAGCAGTACGAGAGACGTTGTCATTGTTGGTGGTGGAGTCATCGGGACATCTTGCGCTTACTATCTGTCGTTAGCCGGTTGGAAGGTGACAGTCCTGGAACGAAATCCTTTCGGTGTTGGTTGTTCTTATGGAAACTGTGGCGTGGTCACGCCAAGCCATGTCCTTCCGTTGACCGTTCCAGGAGCATGGCGAACGGCTTTGAGTAGTTTGATTGATCCGAGTTCGGCTTTCCGAGTCAAGCCGCGATTGGATGTATCGCTATGGGGTTGGCTCCTTCAGTTTGCCCGTCGATGTAATCGCACCGACATGATGAAAGCCGGACACGCCATCCAGGCATTATTGAACACGTCTCGTCAGCTCTACGCGGAACTGATCGAGAAGGAAGAAATGGATTGCGAATGGGAGACGAACGGACTCTTGTTTGTCTTCCAGACGGCAGCCGGATTGGAACACTATGCCAAAACGAACCAGTTACTCACGGATTCGTTCGACATGCCTGCGGTCCAGTACGACGGTAAGGAGCTTGAGGCGTTCGAGCCAGCATTGAAAGAAGGGTTGGCTGGGGCATTCCATTATGAACTCGATGCCCAGTTACGACCGGATCGACTCCTTGCGTCGTGGCGAGAAGTGCTTCGTAAGCGAGGCGTGGAACTTGTGGAGGAGTGCGAACTTCAAAGTATTGAACAAGCAGGCGGACAGGCGACCGTTCTCAAGACTTCAAAAGGAGAAATGACCGCGAAAAACTACGTGGTCGCGACTGGAGCGTTAACGCCCCTTTTGAATGCAGAACTCGGATGTAAAATTCCGATTCAACCAGGTAAAGGATATTCCATCACGATGTCTCGGCCGACTGTTTGTCCCAAATATCCAATTCTATTCGAAGAACATCACGTAGCGGTGACGCCGATGCAGTCGGGCTATCGAATTGGATCGATGATGGAATTCGCAGGGTATGACGAGAAAGTCGACTCGCGCAGGTTGGAAGCGTTGAAGCGTGGAGCGGCAGTCTATTTGAAAGACCCATTTGGTGAGGCGACCGAAGAAGAGTGGTTTGGTTGGCGACCAATGACCTACGATAGTGTTCCCATCATCGATCGATGTCCCAAAATGAGCAACGTCTACATCGCCGCTGGACATAACATGCTTGGGTTATCGATGGCACCAGCGACTGGCCGAGCGGTTGCTCAAGTGTTGAGCGAAGAAAAACCTCACGTCGATCTTGCACCTTATTCGCTGGCCCGATTTTAAATCCCGTTCATTTTGAGAGCCGAAGGCTTTCGATAGTTCGTGTCTGTGAAAATGGGCTTCGTCGATCTTGTCAGGTGAAGCGTTTTTGAGTCCTTCAGGACTCAGAAACGCTAACGACAGGCATAGATTCCGCGACCGTGAATGGAGAAGCGTTTTGGGACCGGAATGCTTCGGACCATACGATTTCTTGGATAGGTCAGAGAACTCCATCCAACTTGCGATCACAAATTGGATGGAGTTCAAACTGTAGTCTCTGAAGTCTTGGCATTACATGGTCACAGGTAGATCCCAAGTTTGGAGCATTGGAGCCAAGTCCTTTCCAAAGCCTCCCATGAGGAAGTCGAAGGCAAGATCGTTCTGGAAATTTTGAGGCGTCAAGAACTCCACAAGATCCTCATCGGCCTGGAATGCTTCGGCCATGGCCCAAAGCATCAGCTCCTCTCCCATGACCATGCCACCGATCAACAAGTCATCGCCATCGCCACCAAAGAGAAAGTCTCGGCCTGCCCCGCCGATCAGAATGTCGTCTCCTGCGAAGCCGTAAATAAAGTCCATGCCAGCGCCGCCGGAGAGAACTTCCGAGTTGTTCGCACCCCTGATGAAGTCAAGACCGGCACCTCCTTCGAGCCAAATTTGTGCGGAAACGTCATCTTTGGCCGTCAGGATGTCGGTGCCTCCCGCACCATCGACCTTGATTTGGTCTGCACCGTGAGTGATTTGGTGCGTTCCCATGACGTGCACAACGGCTTCATCGACAACGATGGAGTCGAAGCTATCCGTTCCGACGACCTTGACTGTATCGTTCGTGCCGCCACGAGTGAAGACCTCGACAGGCAGGGGCTGAGCGAGACGACCCAGTTCGATTTGGAAAGCGTCATCCTGGTTCGTGCCGAAGAGGACGACTCGGCTGGTACCCGCGAGCGGTCGGAGGACTTCTTCACCAGTCGTTGTGTTCGTCACCTTTATGGTACCTCCGGTGACTTGAAGACTCACATCGGCAGGGCCAGTTCCGGCAGGCGCTCGGTAGGTAAAGACGGAGGCGTCTCGGAAGACTTCGTCCTGGATGTTGGGCGGTATCGCAGAGTTTTCTCGGATGATGTCGGCGAGAAGAGTGTTCTCGATGGTGTTGAGTTGGTCCTGGGTGAAGAGGTCGTTCTCGTAATAAAACCTGTCGCCATCACGGAGCCGAGCAAACTGATCGACCCATAAAGCTGTGAACGTCTCACCTAAACTCGATCCGGGTAGATGGTCTTCGGCGAGTCCACCGACCCAAAGGTCGATGTCATCGACGCTGTCGTAGACTCCTGCCAGGGCCGACCAGGTTTGGAAGTCCGAGGAGATGTCGGCGAAACTCCGGAATCGCTCCAGGCCCAGCGATGAGCGCACTTCGTTCAATGTCGGCATGCCGTGTTCTCGGCCCCGCTGGATGTTCAACGACGCGAGGTCGAAGCCCCCTGCGCCGGGAGGTCCGAAGAGGAAATTGCGGACTTCGTCGACCACAAAGCGATCGATCTCTTGTTGAGGCTGAGCGGCCAGCCCATGCAAAAGCGGCTCGATGCCGCCCTCGGTGAACAACCGGTCGGGCCGGAAGAAGGCGTCCCGCAGGGCAAGGTGTCCTTCGGCAATCGGGTTCCCCGCCGCATCGACGCGGAAAAGTTCGAGCGGCAGCATGGTATGACCGACTCGATACGCGGCGCTGGAAAACTCATTCGACAAGCCAGGGTTGACTGTGCTGTCGTAACCGATGTATTCCCCAAGGTAGCTGTTTGGTCCCAGAATTGCAGGAAGGAACTCGTTATAGGTGATCGCCTGGAGTTCCGCAATGACGATCCTTCGAGCGCCGTGGTAGAGCTGCTCGTCGTTCCATGTCGGATGCTGCTCGGCAAGCAAATCGGCTTGGCGATTGTGTTCACGCACCCAGAGGGTGTGCATGGCCGTGAGTCCGAGTTGTTCGTTGGACCGAGGGTCACCGGCTAGGAACAGCTGGCTGGGGTCGGGTGCTCGATCGGAAGAGGCGTTGGGGAAAAATTCATCCGATCCTTCGGGTTTAAAATTGAAGATCATCAGTTCCCCGACAGGCGTCGTCTGAGTCTTGAGCTTTCCGCCATCGAAGGAGCGTAGGGCGTTGGCTCGAGCCATGTCCGAACCGTAGATATTGGACCCGTCGATGAACGCCGTGATGGAATTGACCTGCTCTCGAATTCCGGCATCACCCGGTTCAGAATTCGAGCGAGAAAGAGCCATTTCCACCGTTCCGGTCCGGAAAGGATCGAAGTAGGGGTCGCCTGTTGGAATGGGGATCGGGAACGGCTCTTTTGGGTGGGCCTCGTCGGCGAGTGTGATGTCGTGATCGACGAACTGCCCCCACTGGAAAGTGAAGGTGCTCAGGCCTCGCTGACTGGGGATGGAAACGGGTCCTTGAGCGACGACCGCATTGCTGATTGTTCGCGGGTTTGGTCTGTCGGCTCCGGAAGGAGAATCGGTCCCGTTGGAATAGTCGGCATAGCTAAGACGCAAGAAGTGTGTCTCGGCTTGTCCCCAAGTGGGGTTGGTCAGGTTGTTTCCCGAACCATCGATGGTTTGGTACATCCCGGATGAGGGAACAATGCGGGATTCGAGGTGCTCGAGAAGAAGCGGCCCGTGGGCGTGCGATTTTCGGTTGATGGCTCTATGATCTTGTGTTTTGACGCTGGAACGGGAGACAGTAACTGTCTCCAAGCGCCGTCTCGAGCCAGAAAAATATCGACGAACAGAATCCCCCACAACGTGTGAGGATGGTGCGAAAAACCAGCCTGAGAGAAACTGTTGAAACATGCTTGCGAATTCCTCAAATCAAGTAAGGAGAAGTGAACCCATGATCAAAATCAGTGGGCCAAGCCTTTGGAAAGATGAAGACGAAAAAACTTCACAAGGTTACATAATTGACGAAATTTAGAGGTAGTATTTGAAATGGGTGCAACCGCGGTTATTGCCAGGAGTATTTAGTTGCCAAGTATGAAGTCAATCTTTTAATCCAGTGAATTAGAGCTTAGGAAGGGCTTTTTTGCCACAATTCTCGGAAAATCGGCGCCAAGGTGTGGTGATTTTCAAAGTGAATCCTGCCGCAAAGCTCATCCACTGCACAATAAATGGCACAAAGTATTCCTTCAAAACCACGAAACCCCGAAAAAGTCCTGGCAATAACCGCGGTTGCACCCATTTGAAATCAAAAACCTCTCAAGACATCTCCTCCATGATCTTTTTTCTGATTTCCGACAGACTACGAAACGTTCTACTTGAAGAATGACCCAAAAGCCCTCCCGTTGGAGAAATTTTATCTATTTTTCCCAAAGTTCCGTTCCGTCAGGGTGAATCGTAGTGAGGATTTGTATTTTTTGGGAGTCATGAGGATCAAGATCCAAGTCTGAAAAAACACAGGAAACTCAGAAGGAACGCACGATTAGTAAATTTTTTTCTGTTTGTTTCGTGTTTACACGCCCAGTTCTTTCTTTTTGGGTGTGGTTCGAAGGTGTGTCTCTGGATTTTGAAATTCTATGTTCGTCGTGGGTACACACGAACCGCGTGTCGATACGATTTCCAGGAAAATCCAGAGTCCAATATCCAGAGGAGTATCTCTGGTTCGAGTTTGTGTGGAGGGCTTACGTTTATCTTTCGTGAGGCGTGGAGCCACTTGGGTTTCCAATGTCTAAATGCCGGTCGTTATTCGTGCCCCATCATACCGCGAACAAGAGTCACAATGCCAATGATGAACAAAACTGGTGGGTAAAAGAAGATGAAGTCAAACGAAAGTCCGACGACGAACCAAACGACGGCACCGACCATCATGAATGCCCCTGCACCGATAGCTGCTCCTCCACTAACACCACCTCCACTGTTGCTCTTTCGGCGTTTCTTTTTGATCGGAGGTCGTTTGCGTTTTCGTGGACGATCATCGAAATCGTCATCAAAATCCCGAGGTCGAGATTCCCTTCCACGACGTACACGAGTGTCGCGCTCTGTATCGTCTCGTTCCCAACTGCCATTTTCACGAGTGCGGCCTGGACCTCTCCTATCACGATCGCGAGGACGATCGTAATCGTCACGATCGTAATCATCGGGATCTCTACGGTCGCGGTCGTCGCGCTCGTACTGAGATTTTTCTCGTTCCGGGGTTCGGTCGGATCGGTTCCGGCGCACTTGCTTGTCCAAGGTCTCACGTGAACTTACATGCTCTTCCCCTCGGGATCGGGAAGGACGTTCCTCGGTTGGACGTGTTTTCGGTATGGGTATTGGGGGTGGAGGAGGGCTTGTGGAAGAAGCGGGTTTTGCTGATGGTCCGGATTCTGCGGCAGGGATCGCCACCACCGCCTGGCAGTGCGGGCAACGAATCTTGCGCCCGGCGAGTTCATCGGCAATTCGTAATCGTTTGTTACACGAACATTGAACGACAATTGGCATGCTGATTCCCTCGAAAGAACTTGGTCAGTTGATTTCATGTACCATTGATCATCACAAGTTGGAATCGGGCGACTCTATTGGTTTCGACAGTCTGCATTCCACATCCTTACTGAGTCGACGGAGTTTGTGCTTTCACTCGATCGCATCACCTGGATTATCTGCTTGTTTTTACTTAATTGTTTGGCATCATACCATGATGGTGGTGGTTTGGGCAATGTCGGAAGACATCATGGATTTTGCCTCCAATTTGGAATCATTGGGCCTTGGAGAGTTCCTTCGACACTGACACGAACCGCGAGACTCTCAAAGAAACTCCTCACTCGCGTTTGGTTTGAGAGTCGCATCGTGCCCAACAGATCAACGCTCCCAAACATGTAATCGTGATTCCAACTATTGGGAGGACCATCGCAGAGATGCCCTTTGATCTCACCTACACACAAATCCAATGTAATCCCAAATAACAGCAGATGCGCACGAGAAAAAGGTCTCCACTATGTCTATGCGAATCCTCTGTACGGTCCTGGGTCTCTATCTTTTCGCGTCGCCATCGCCTTTTCTGAAGGCAGAAGAAGGCAGCCAACCTTCGAAACCCAAGAAGAAGCGAATGAACGTCGTCATCATCTTCACCGACGACCAGGGCTATGCCGACGTGGGTTGCTTTGGAGCCAAAGGCTTCAAGACTCCCAATTTGGACCGAATGGCCAAACAGGGAGCCCGGTTTAGCAGTTTTTACGTTTCGACTGCCGTTTGTTCGGCGTCGCGTTCGGCTCTGATGACTGGGTGTTACCACACCCGAGTCGACATCCACGGGGCGTTCGGTCCCGGTCGTGTTGGGCTTCATCAAAACGAAGTTACGATCGCTGAGCTGTTGAAGCAACTCGGATATCGGTGTGGTTGTTTTGGAAAATGGCACCTCGGTTCGGTCCCAGACTTGTTGCCAGCGGCCCAGGGGTTCGACGAATACTTTGGGTTGCCCTACAGCAATGACATGAGCCCAAGCCCGAAGAACAATCCTTTGCCGCAGGCTCGCAAACGCTGGCCTCCGCTCCCACTCATCTCAGGTACAAAAGTAATTCAGCTTGAGCCGGACCAATCGCAACTTACGAAGTGGTACACCGAAAAAGCTGTAAAATTCATCAAGAAGAACAAGGACGAGCCGTTTTTCTGCTACCTGGCTCATTCGATGCCGCACGTCCCGCTCTACGCATCGAAAAACTTCAAAGGCAAAACGAAGAGGGGACTCTATGGCGACGTGATCACCGAAATCGACTGGTCGGTTGGCCAAATCCTGGAAACGCTCAAGAACGAAGGACTCGACGAGAACACCTTGGTGATCTTCACTTCGGACAATGGGCCGTGGTTGACGTTTGGGAATCACGGCGGGTCGGCTTTTCCTCTGCGAGAAGGCAAGGGAACGATTTTCGAGGGAGGCGTCCGCGTTCCGTGCGTGATGCGGTGGCCTGGACACATTCCGGCGGGACACATTTGTGACGAACCGGCGATGACGATCGACATCTTGCCGACGATTGCGAAGTTGACCGGTGCGAAGCTCCCGAAACACAAAATTGACGGGAAAAATATCTGGCCGCTCATGCAAGGGGAGGAAAACGCGAAGTCTCCCCACGAGGCGTATTACTTCTGGTATTCGCGAGAACTCCGAGCCGTCCGTATGGGCAAGTGGAAATTGCATTTTCCGCACCGCTATCGAACGCTCACCGGTCCTCCTGGAATGGACGGGAATCGGGCAAATCAGGGTTCGGACAAAATCGGTTTGTCTTTGTTTGATCTGGAAAAGGATATCGGAGAGAAAAATAACGTCCTTGAGAAACACCCCGATGTTGTCGCCAAGATCACCAAACTGGCCGAAAAGATGCGAGGACGACTCGGCGACCGTCTTACAAAGACCAAGGGAAAAGAAGTTCGTCCGTTGGGGAAGTCGAAATTGCCCCCCACAAAGAAAGGCAAGAAGAAGCAGGGGAAGAGGGAACAGGCAACCGGGAAACGAGGACAGCAGATCGACCAAGTTGGTGAACCAGAGTGCGGAGGTGAGGCCTTGGGGCGTCCTTTTGTTATCTCCCGAGACCAAGTTGGAGCAAAGCCGACACAACCTCAGACCCCCAACATCAAAAGTGTGATCGCTGCGTTGGAGAGTGAGAACGCTACGACACGCCAACGGGCTCTGGACCGACTGGCCCTTCTTGGCCCCAAGGCAGAAGCTGCTGTTCCAGCTTTGGCGAAGCTGGTGAGCAAAGGCACGTTGGGAGATAAGGTTCGTGCAGTGTATGTTCTCGGCACTATTGGAAAGAAGGCCGAGGCAGCCGTCCCGATTTTGACAACGAGTTTGGATTCGAAAGATTTTGCTATCGTCAAACAAGCTGGGCTGTCACTCTTGCAAATCCAAGGACCGACTCTGAAAACGACGACCAAGTTGCTTGGGTGGCCTGGCAAGAGTCCCGCCCCGGGAAGCCATTATTGGGGTTATTTGACGAGTGGACCGGTCGAGGTAACGCCGCATCTCATCCACTTATTCGGAAGCAAGAACAAAATTGAACGCCAGAATGCTGCGGTGGCGATCGGCCCGCTTATGGTCAACTCCCCATCCGAAGGGAGCAAGGTCAACTGGGCGAAGATCAACGAATCGGCACAAGCTCAAATCGTTTCCGGGCTTCTGAAGCTAACGAAGGATCCAGCCCCGGAAGTCGTTGAGGCTGCGGTATCGAGTTTGGTACTTGTGGCACCGGAACAGTCGAGCAAGGTCATTCCCGTTATCGTCGGGTTACTCCAACAGAAGCAGATCAGCAGTTATACTGCGTGGAGGTTGCTTGGTAACGCGAGAAATAAAGCCATCGAACCGTTCCTTGAAGCGCTCGACACGGAAGATCGCGTTGTCCGACAGCAAATCGGCTACACTCTCGGAGCGATAGCCGCAGCTTCGCCCAAGCTGATTCTCTCGCTGAAAAGTGAGTCCCGAAACGTCCGTGCCGGTGCCGCTTTCGCCCTGGGTATGAACAGAGCTGTTCCGGAAGCCAGCGAACCTTTGCGAAAAGCCTTGAAGGATTCGAGTGAAGAAGTCCGGCTCAACGCTGCCCAGGCTCTCTTGCGAATCAACGGGAAGGACGAGGGGAAGAACGTCGTTCCGGTCCTTCGAGGCGTGCTGGCCAGTAAGGATGGCGAGTTCCGGGCCCGCGCAGCTCTGAATCTATCACGCATTCCGATGGCTGCCGAGGAGGCTTTACCTGAACTCCTCCGAGCTTTGAAAGACAAGGAGTTGCGAGTTCGAACTTCGGCCGCACGAGCCGTTGTGTTGATCGATCCGAAGCAAGGAGGGGCCATTGTTCCGACGATCGCCGATGCTTTGAAGTCCAAGAAACTCCTCCTGCAAGGAGCCTTACTGGCGCCGAAAATCGGAGACGCAGCCAAACGACTGGTTCCCGAGTTGACCGGTGCTTTGGAAACCGAACTGAAGAAACTGAAAGCCGTGGATTCGGACGCGGACCGCAACGTGATTTATTCGCTCGCAGTCGCTTTGGGCAACGGAGGCCCCAAGGCCAAAAAAGCGGTGCCACTGTTGGTAGAGGCGATGGATGCGACCTCTGGCTACGAGGGAATCGGGGCTGCCCTCGCGAAACTCGACGCACCGGAGAGCCGACTGGCGACGCGTGGTTTGCTGCTCTCGCCCACCCGGACTGGTGACAATTTGTTGTTTCCCAACTACACGAAAACACTCAAGGGGCCTGGCCTGCAGAGCAAGTATCTTTTTGATTTTCCAGGCTTGGTAGCTTGGCACTTGATCGAGCTTGTGGGAGACAAACAGGCGACAGTTCGGGAGGAAGCTGCCGAAGGACTTGGGATTTTGTACGCCCCATCGTCGCCTCTGGTCAAAAAACTCAAGGAGCAGTTTGCCAAGACGACGAAGGCAGTCGTTCCCACGTTACGAAAAGCATTGTCCGACCAGGAGGTTCGAGTTCAGTTGGCGGCGGGGCGAGCGCTCGTTCGGATCGATCGGGAGCAGATTCCGTACCTGCTCCCGAAGATGATTCGGTGGCTTTCGGAGAGCCACATGCCGCGTTACGAGATCGTGCTCATCCTCAGTAAGTCCGAACGTGATTCTGTGTCGTTGTTGATCAAGGCGTTCGATGAAGTTCCCGACCCAGCGCCAGTAGTGAGCCTCCTGGTTCGACCTGCAGCTGTTTCCAAAGCGCTGCCGCGTTTGGGCGACGCGCTCGGTAGTAAGTCTGCCAAGATTCGGACGGGAGCAGCGTACGCTTTTGCGGAATTCGCCCGAACGACTCCTCGGACGGCCGAGAACCCGACGGCCTGGAAGATCATCGACAAACACGTCCCTACGTTGCGAATGTTGTTGACGGATTCCGATCCCAAGGTTCGCTTCGAGTCGGCCCGAGCGTTGCTTCACGTCAATCAAGACGAGGACGTTCCCAAAATCCTGAAGGTGTTCATGGAAGCCGTCCAGGACAAAAACGGGGCCGTTCGGTATCGCGGTGTGGCCGCTCTGGGAAAAATGCGTGGCAAGGCCAAAGAGGCCATTCCCGTACTCAACAAGGCTCTGAAAACCACGAACACGCCCTTCCTGTTGGAAGTCGCTCAGGCCATTATCGCGATCGACCCCAAGCAAGCTGGTCCGACCATTTCCCGTTTGCAGACCGTGTTGACCGAAGGAAATGCCATTTACAGCCGAGAAGCCGCTCAGACTTTGGCTTTGCTCGGTCCTGACGGAAAGTCCGCTCTGCCGGATCTGAAGAAAACGTTGGATTCGAAGAGCCCGTCGGTGCGGTTCGAAGCCGGACGGGCCATGGTCTTGATCGACCCCGAGCAAATCGAAACTGTGTTGCCTAACTTCGTTGACCTGCTCAAAGACACAGGCACCTCGTCGTATGTGAAGCGAGTGGCGTTGGAGTTTCTGGTATCTGTTCCGAAAAAGAAAGCCATCCCGGGCCTGGAACCGCTGTTGGGTGCGAAGGACGAAAGGCTCAAGTTGGCGGTGGCTTTGGCCCTTGTGAAGATTGACCCGGAAGCCATGAAGAGCGCGTGGGGCGTTGTTTCGTCCAAGTTGAAGGAAACGAAGACGTCACAACTTCGAGATGAGATATTCGATGTGTTGACCGATCTCGGGCCGAAAGCCAAACCAGCGTTGCCGGTTCTGATCGATCTGCTCAAATCCAAGGATCGAAACGTCCGTCGGGAGACCGTTTATGTGTTGGAGCGAATGGGATCTGCCGCCAAGAGTGCGTTGCCTGCCATGCGAAAGTTACTCTTTGACACAGCCAATCCCACGATAGTGCGTGCCGCCCAAAGAGCGATGACGCGTATCCAAAAGAGCAAGTAAGTGTGCGTTGGATAGCAGTGCCTGGCCATTTTGACCAGGTTAGGATGAGGTTGGCCTTCGGTTAAAAGGAAAAAACGCCTTGGATGAATTCTCCGTCTTGAGCGAAAGACGAATGTCCTCATCTATCAACTGCCCAGGTCTCATGGTTGGGAATCACAGAATGTGTGGAGTGGCGGCCGTCCCGAAACGCCAACATTGGTGTTTCGGGATGGGTTCAGACTTGACTGAAGTCTTCAGCGCTCGAGGATCGAGAACTATCTCAGAAAAGCTCGTTAATGGGCTCGACGCCATAATCGACCATGGGAAGGGGTCGATTTTGTGGTCCGGGGAGTTCTCGATGGTAGTCGAGGCCTAGACCACGGAAGAGAGTGGCAGCCACTTCGCCGGATGTAACGGGCCGACGCTTGGGGATGTAGCCGAGTTCGTCGGACTGGCCGATGATGCGGCCGCCACGAATGGGTCCACCGCCGATCAACATGCTCCACACGCCTGGGTGGTGGTCACGTCCGCCTGCGGGGTTGATTTTTGGAGTGCGGCCGAATTCGCCGGTGGCCGTGACGATCGTGTTGGAGAGGAGCCCGCGGTCATTCAAGTCTTCGATGAGGGCCGTGAAAGCGTTGTCGAAGTTGGGGGCCACTTCGCGAGACATTTGAGCAATGTCAGTGAATGGGCGACTTCCGTGGATATCCCAAGTCACTTCGTTGAATACCGTCTCGAACATGTTGACGGTAACGAACCGGACACCGGCTTCGATCAACCGACGGGCCAGCAGACACGATTGGCCGAATCGTGTGCGTCCGTAGCGGTCGCGTACACGGTCGGGTTCCTGGTCCAGAGCGAACGCTCGTCGAGCCGCTCGAGAAGACATGAGTCGATAGGCCAACTGGAAGTTACTGTCCATTTGGCTGGCTGCCGTGCTCGTTTCGAATGATGACATGGCACCGTCGACAGCTTCACGCATTCGTTGTCGTCGCTCGGCTCGGATCTGCGAGATGTAGCTCGGCGGCAGAAGGTCCGGAACCTGGAAGTTCGGGTTCGAAGGATCAGCATTGAGGACGAAAGGATCGTGTTGGCGTCCGAGGTAGCCTGCGGTTTGGCCGTGGGGCAGGTTGCCCCCCGTTCGACCGATGGGACGCGGAATCAACACGTGTGGGGGAAGTTCGCCGCGTCCTCCTTTGAGGTACCCGAGTGTACAACCGAAGTGAGGGTGTTCGAGTCCCCCGGTGAAGAGCCGCCCTGTTTGCATCATTTGGTGACCGGTGTCGTGGACTGCGGTCGCGGTGTGGTAGACCGAGCGGATGACCGAGAACTTGTCTGCATGTTGGGCCATCTTCGGGAAGATGTCGGTGAATTGGATTCCTGAAACGTTCGTTTGGATAGCCTGGAAGGGACCGCGAACTTCCTCGGGGGCTTCCGGCTTTGGATCCCAGGTGTCGATGTGGCTCGGACCTCCTACGAGGAAGAGCATGATGCAGTTGACGTCGTTGTCTGGACGGGGAGTGTCGGCGTTGGCCTTTTGGGCGAACAAATCGGTCAGAGTGAGCCCGAGCGTTGAGATGGCTCCGGCATGGAGGAAGTCACGACGGGTGAAACCGTCACAAAACTTGGCAGGGCGTTGGCCATCCAGTCGCAGCATGGTCGATCTCCGAAGAGTGGGAACAGAAGATGCGTCTCACAGCTCATCTCTGTCTTTGAGGATAATTTCCAGTTGTTTGTAGATCAATGAGAAAGGACTTGCAAAGTCGATTCTTGGGTGTTCCTAATGAAGAATCTATGTCCCTCAATTCAGGAGTCTATCATGCGATCTATTAGTGCTGTGGTCGTACTTGTGGTTGGAAATAGCGTTGGGATGATTCAAGCCCAAGAACCCAAGACATTGCGAGTTCTCGCCGAGCACATGGCGATTGTCAAAAAGGCGAAAGCCCCGAAAAGCAAAACAGAAGGTTTTGTTGCGAAAGAAGCCAGTTGGACAAAGATGTGGAAAAAACTCGCTCCGAAAGGCCAAGCTCCCAAAGTCGATTTTTCCAAGCAATTAGTCTTGGTGCTCGTGCGAGATGCAGCGGATCCGAACCGAATCAACGTCACGATTCGGAAAAATAAAGAAGGAGTCGTTGAGTTGTTGGCAATCACCACGCTCATCGGATTTCAACCTTCCGACCAGAGAAAATTCCTGTTCTACGTCGTTTCGCGAGAGGGCGTCCAAGGAGTAAGCCGTTACGACCCCAAACTCCGAAAACGAGTAGTTGAACCGCTACCAAAGTAATGGTAGTTCTCAAAACAGACTGATCTTGCGAGGGCGTCGTCAACGTGACGCTCTCCAAAACAAAAGCGACACCTTGAGATTTCATTCTGATGGCCACGAAAACAGTCCCTCCCGCAATGTTACGCCAACCGATGGAGGTCCGGTTCGCCGAGGAACTCGACGCCCTTGCGAATGCTGACGATTCCCCCAAACCGCCAGGGTGGAAATTGAGCCCGAAAGCCGTCCGGGGGTTCATCCTGGGCTCCGAGCCCGAGCCAGGTTCCTCGGGAAAGCAGGCAAGCCAATCGAAGAAGAAGGGCCGTTCTAAAGGACTGCCCGAGATCAAACGGAAGTTCCACGGCGACGATGCCATGATCGACCGGGCCATCGTGACGCTCATGAGCAACCGGGGTTTGCTTCTGGTGGGCGAACCGGGAACGGCCAAGTCGATGTTGTCCGAACTCCTGGCGGCAGCAATCTCGGGTACCAGTGCTCACACGATCCAGGGAACTGCCGGAACGACCGAGGACCAGATCAAGTACTCGTGGAACTACGCCTTATTGTTGGCGGAAGGGCCAACGCCAAAGGCTCTCGTCCCGGCGCCGCTTTTTCATGGCATCACGGAAGGTGTGCTTGTCCGATTCGAGGAGATCACTCGCTGTCCCCCCGAAATCCAGGATACCATGATTAGCGTCCTGAGCGAAAAGGCGTTGCACGTTCCCGAACTCAAAGGGGAAGAGAACGTGCTGTTTGCCAAACCTGGGTTCAACGTCATCGCGACGGCCAACACACGAGATCGGGGTGTCCACGAGATGTCGGCTGCGTTGAAGCGCCGTTTTAACTTCGAAACGGTACACCCGATCGCGGACAAACAATTCGAGTTGGAATTGGTAATGCAACAAGCGGAGGAATTGATGATCGGAGCCGGTGCGGAGGCCACCATGGAGGCTGACATCATCGACGTTTTGGTCACTACATTTAGCGACTTGAGGCGTGGTCGGACCTCGGAAGGAACGGTTGTCGAAAAGCCATCAACTGTGATGAGCACGGCAGAGGCTGTGTCTGTTGCGTTCGCAGCGGGACTCGATGCGGCTCACTTCGGCGACGGAACGATTCGCGGAGAACATCTCGCCAAACAACTCGTCGGAACTGTTTTGAAGGATTCCGAAGACGATGCCAAAAAGGTCCGGCAGTATTTTGACATCGTGGTGAAAAACCGAGCCAAACGGAGTGAGCACTGGAAATCGTTCTACAACGCTCGTGGGGTGTTGGGGAGTTAGAGGTAGGGACTCGGGCGCTTCTCGGACATTCGAAGCTCCTTCAAACCGAATCCTTTTCTCGGACAAGGACGGTCGGACCTAGAACAGTCGCGTTTGGTTGTTTTAGTTCGATAGCTCCAAAGGGCGCTCAACTGTAGCCGCGCGGCGCCGTCAGTGTCGTAACGCGAAAGGAATGCCTGTCTGTTTTTCGTGGGATGAACCTGCGATTGTTCTCTCAGCAAAGCTGGTGCACCCTACAAAAATCGGATAATAGGACCCGAACAGAAATCGATTTCGTGTTTTAGATAGTGATTAAAGACGCCGCGGAAGTTATCCAGTGACCTCAGACGTATCGCACCAAATCTGCGAGCAGTCGGAATAGATGTCTCGTTCGAGAAACACACAAAGCACGGGACACCGGTTCAATTAACAAAAGTGGGAACAAAAACCTTACCACCGTCACCTGAGTCTATTCCGACTGACTTGTTCGGTGAGGATGTCTTACCGGAACATGCGAAGCCAGCGGCTCAATACAGCGCTCCGCAGACTCGGAACTTTCATGGTGACGGAGGTGACGGAGGTGACGATATCTACCGCAATAGCGTTCAGCTTGGTGATGAGGAGATAGAATGGACGGGTTGAACTTAATAATGAAGGCTCGTCAAAGGGGACTCAGATTATCAACCAGGGGCAATTTGTTGGTCATCCGAGGGCCCAGATCAGCCGAGCCTCTGGCAAAAGAACTATTGACAAACAAAGCAGCTGTCCTGGCAGTATTGAAATTCGTTCCTGAGGAATTACCACCGGACTGGCACTTTCTATGGGATGAGAGAGCTGCCATCCGCGAATTCGACGGGGACAACCTCGTGAGGTTGCTGAACACTATGCCCTCCAAGAAATCATTCAGAAGATGAATGAAGAGCAGCGAAACCGTCGGGTGAACTAACTCAGTTTTGCGCGAGCGGGCATTGAATGGAAACAGCTCAGAGATCATAATTGACTACCTTGATAAACGATTCGGAGAAGAATAATGGCCAAGTTTCGGCTCACGAAACAGACATACAAGGACAGGAAGACCGGCGAACCGAAATCGACTGCAAATCACGACATCGTTTTCACCATTGATGGACGGGAACGCAAGTTGGCCGGGTTCACAAGCAAAGCAGCCACGGAAGAACTGGGACGGAACATTTGTAAGTTAGCGGAATACGCAAGTGGAACTGGTGGAGCGATTGATCCTTCGCTCATACACTGGCTCAACAAGCTGCCTGCCAAGATCAAGGACAAGTTAGCACAGTGGGGGCTGATCAGTCCAGAACGAGCTTCCGCAAGCAAGCCTCTGACCGATCACCTCGCGGACTTTCGTTCCCATCTGGAAGCCAAGCAAAATACACCAAAACACATCAAATTGACACTTAACTGAATTGACCGCATCACAACCGAATGCGGTTTTCGTTTTCTTTCCGATATCGACCCGAGCAAGTTGATTTCGTTTCTCACCGGATTGCGACAAACGACCAACTCGTCGGCTCAATCATTCAATTACTACTTGACGGCTATCAAAAGTTTCTGCCGCTGGGCAGTGAAGAACCAACGTCTCACGAACAATCCAGTCGCTCACCTCGATCCCTTGAACACAAGGACGGACCGGCGCCACGATCGGCAAACGCTTTTCCCGGAGAAACTGGGCTACATTCTCCGGGCGGCTTCGACCAGCGAGAAAACATTTCGCGGGTTGAGCGGAGAGGATCGTCATTGTCTATATCTGCTCGCAATGACGAGCGGACTACGAGTGAGCGAACTGGAGGTTTTGACAGCCCAGGCGTTTGATTTGGATAGCCAACCTCCAACGGTCACGGTTCCTTCGGCCCACACAAAAAATCGGTAACTGGCAACGCAACCGCTTCCCCCCGACGTTGTCGAGGCTCTCCGGGATTACATGGAATCACGTCAGACAGACGACGTTCTTTGGCCGGGGACTTGGACAGAGAAGGCTGCCAAGATGTTGCGACTTGACTTGGAGGGGGCGACCGCCCTCATGCAGGCCGAAGATCCAAACAGCGAAGGCATCCCATACGAAACCCAAGGTCCCGATGGTCCGCTGTTCGCAGACTTCCATTCGCTCAGACATTCTTACATTGCCATGTTGGACCACGCAGGCCTCACTCTCAAACAGGCGATGCAGTTGGCGCGTCACAGCGATCCCAAACTGACGATGAGCCGATACGGGCGAGCGGGTCTTCATGATCTTGGCGCGGCCGTTGAGCGAATGCCAAGCCTCACGTCCAATACCGCGGAGCCTGAGTCGACGAAAGCAACGGGTACGGACGGCCTCACAATTGCGGGCGATCACAATGAAACGGAGACCTCGCAACTTTCTGACTTGTCGGGTGACTTGTCGGAAAATGGTGGATTCAGGGCAACTCAGGTAGACTCTAGTGGACGAACAGTAGTTTCAGCACCATCGTCACAAGTTGTTGGTAGCAAAGGGAAAACGCGAAGAAATGCGGGAGAAAATGAAACAGGGCTGGCAGGATTCGAACCTGCGACCGACGGATTAGAAATCCGTTGCTCTATCCCCTGAGCTACAGCCCCACAGTGACGTAAGTCATAAAAAGAAATGATTTATGTCGCTTAGAGCCTCCAAAGACTTAACACCAATATCCTAAATTTTAGGCGCTTTTGATACCCTTACAAGCTCATTCGGTATCAGAAGGTATCATGAAAAATTGTCGACTTGTAGTGATCGAATCCGTCATTTTCCACGTGGCCTCTTTCCCATCCACCTGCAAGTTCCTTTCCCTCACCTTTAAAGTCACCTTCAACGTTCCTGGTCCTCTCCGTTTCGGATGGCAACAAGGCTATTGGCGTACTATGACACCTTGCGATTTCTACTTTAGACGGCTAAAAATGTCGGACTTTCAAAGAGTTGGAACTTCCTTGTGATCAAGGAGTCGATTTTGTTTTTGTGTTTTCCAAAAAGTCCATCCATACACTCCTCGATCGCCTCTTTGAATTGGTCAAAATTTTCATAGCGCTTGCCTGCCAAGCATTGCTCTTTGACAGCAATTCCCGGCACGTAGTGAACAAGTCGTTTTTTTGCCCCAGCGGTTGTCTTTGCCTTGGCTTTGGTGTGTTGAAACGTTC
>CAYRFQ010000113.1:0-23574 GCA_964423615.1 uncultured Alcaligenaceae bacterium
CGGGACAAAAGTCTCGAGGACACCGGTGCGCGCTGATACCCAAAAAGGCAGGATTTTGAACCATGCCAAAAACTGCGACGCCCGGGCACCTGAAATTTACAGCCTCTTCAAGTCACAAAAACATAACCGCGATCTTACTCAAAGCGTGCGTACGCTCTTTTCATCACCTTCTGGGCTGTAAACAGTGCACCTCTGGATTCGGGAATGAATGCGATTCGGTCCTTGTTTTTCTTTCGTTTCTTCGCTTGTCCTGTGGGCGATTATTTCGATTTCTCGCTCTCGCTTCGGACTTACGTGCATACCCAATCCCAAAATTCATAGGAGCACTCGGCAGCGACAATAGATTTCCGATTTTTGATGAAGAAAAGACTCTGGTTTTGTCGACAACAGCAATGGTGACAAAGATTTTGTTTTGAGGTTCATGAAGACACGTCGTTCCCGAAATCAAGAGGGCCTATTGTGATTTTGTGCAACCTAACAAAGTCTCGCCATCAACGAACTCTATTCTCAACCGTATGGCTCTTATTGTCGCTGAGTTCGGAAATTGGTCTCGCGCAGGCCCCACCTGCGGTGTCTCCCCAGCCTCCTGTGTATATCATCCGAGGACCGCGCGAAGGAAACGCGCATCCGGTCCGCTGTGGGCATGCCATCACTGGCGGGGGAACCATCAATGTGTCTCAACCAACTCGGGACACATTGGTCATCACGCTCACGGGGGTCGCGGCTGCCTCGAGCCAACCGTTGACGGAGTCTTCCGCAATCATGAAATTGGTCCTAGATCAAGGCTTCGAGATACGTTTTGCGGATCCAAAGATTCCCTACGCCAAGCTCGCCGTTGGCGTCCGTGTTAATGGACTGCTGCGAAATGGACGAGATGCGGGGTCTGCGGAGATGACAGCTGCGTCAGCAACCGTCTTGTGTGAAGGGAACGAATTAATGTCGGTGGCCATCCCTCCTAAAGGTATTTGCGGCCTTGGGAAAAAGGAACGGCGTTGCAGTCATGGGTTGGCAGTGAGCTCTTCTCGGGGACCCATTTGCGTGCCGGTCCACCAGGGGAAATACAAGATAATCCAAGTATTTGGCGTTTCTGCGCAACGTAGCAAAGGGTTTTTGCCATGGCGCAGTTCCGTAGAATTCGCTCCTCCACCTAGTTTGCCGGAGGGTTGGGTCGGGAACGATGACCCATTCCTCGGCGTCGATAAGTTGAACTTTGGGTTTCAGGTCGTCCTCAAGGTGAGTGCCGGCGAAACTTCCAAGCAAACTGAGGGAAGATAAACAACTGGGAGAATTCGGGAGAGCAACAAGTCAGTTTGAACAAACTTGAGATCGAATCAGAAGAAAAACGAAAAAAGTGAGTAGTCGGCAACACGACCGCTAAAGTTGAACAAGATTCCTGCCGATTGAAGATTGTGAGGATCGTCCCACGACCTATCCTGCACAAACTCAATTGGGGAATCCATGATGCGCTACTCCATTTCGGCTGGCGCGGTGCTGCTTCTTTTTTGTTGTCAACCTTCCATCGGCCAAGATTGGCCCAGTGTGAACGAGCCAATGGAGTCTAGTCATCGGCCGTCGAAAAGCTGGGCATTGATCGGTCAGCCGCAACCAACAGCAAGCCCCGGTGTAATGCCGCCTAAGAAGTCCGCGGAAATCTTCGTACCACCCGTCCATTCCAACTTGTTCGAGGGTCTCCCACCGGCTCACGAACCCATCCCATCAACATTCTCCGCTGGCCTTGCTCCGCCGACGACAGGCGAGATGTCGATAGACGGGTGCCAAATACCTACAAAAGATGCTATGAAATTCTTCGACGTGGCAAACCCAACACCCGCTCCTGGGGGAATAGTTGAGGTAGCGGCTGGGTTGGACTTGGTAAGCAAAAACTTGACAGTTTTGACGCTCAGCAAAGACATCAAACTCATCCTTGGTGGGGCCGTAACGGCAGACTTCCTCTATAACAGCGCTCGCCCAGTTGCTCCTGGTACTCCATTTTTGTTAACTCCCGGGTCGGCGTTTGGTTTTTCTCAGGATACCTTTGACACTCACGCTCGCCAGACCGCCCTTTTCGCAGCAGTAACTGGCCCTGACATTTGGGATTTCAAAACAAGCGCGGTTGTTCTCGCGAACTTCTATGACGTCTCGGTCGTCGAGGATCAATATGGATTTTTGCCGCTTGAGGCGTTCGTCGCTATGAAGAATGACGACTGGCGTTTCGCCGCCGGATTGCAGTTCGACGTATTCAACCCGTTGCTCCCGACGGTGTTGCCCTTCAGCTATTTGATTGGATCGGGGAACTCCGGAAACGCGTATCGTGGGCAGGCTCGCGCAGTTCGTTATTTCTACCCGGGTCTGGACTCACAAATCACTCTCCAGTTTGCCCTTAGTGAACCTGTCGCGACTTTCTTCAGCCGGACTTTTATCCTCAACGAGGACAACGGGTGGCCCAACGTCGAAGGACGGATCGCGTACGGTTATGGCCCCAAAGGGCCGGGTCCGTTAGCCAAGCGGCCCCTCGAAGTTGGCCTCTCTGGAATCATCGGCGAACTTCGAAATACCAACATTTCGCAGGGCGTACGGGTCGTCGCGGATGTGTGGGGGATCGGTTGCGACTTCCGATGGGAGATCACCAAACGCTGTGGATTCTTGGCGGAAGGATATGTCGGCCAAGGTCTAGGGACTTACGGTGGAGCCATCCTGAGCACGGTAAATCCGGTGACCTTTAACGGCATTCGTTCGGCGGGTGGTTTCACCGAATTCTATTACTACATTTGCCCCGAGGTCCTGCATACTCACATAGGCTATGGAATCGACGACCCCGTCGATCGCGACCTTGGTGTCGCTCAACCCCTGCGTAACCAAACCGTGTATGGGAACATCATCTGGGAAGTAACGAGTGCCCTTCGGCTGGGACTCGAGATTACCTATCGAGAAACGTCGTACTCACCTCTACTCCCGGACAACGATGGAGTCGGTATCCACGGACAGGTTCGTTATAAATTTTAATTCTGGGTCAGGTCGGCTTGGACGCAGGCTCATCAACTCCTTGAGTCGGGGTTGATGCCGTGATTCCTTCCTCTGTTGATTTTCCGTGGATATACTGTGGAACAGTCACGCCCATGGAAACGTATATGCTCATTAACCCATCGACCGATATGTCCGCAGGCTTGACGAACTCTACCGGAATGAACATGAGCGCTCCCCCAAAAGGCACCGGAGCCGTCGGAACGATCACGACTTGATACTCTTTCCCGTCGATCTTGTACTTTTCCGGGGAAGGCATCAATGCCAGAATCCCCGCACTATGGTCCGTTCCAAACACACAAAACACAACCGTCATTCCCGACAACTCGGATGCGTCTCGTTTCTTGAACATGCCCACGAGTTGCTCGGCCGTTTCGTAGAGCCCACCGACAACGGGTATTCGGCGGATAATGCTGTTGGTCAGACGGTCCCAAATTCGTTGAGCTCCCAGACTTACCAAGACGCCAAGGCCGAACACGAGCAACAAGACCACAAGCCAACCGATAAAATAAGCAAGCACGGTGTCAGACGCGAACTTTAATCCCAACTCTTGTAGGGCTGTTCCTAATGGTGTACCGGGGCCAATGAAGTTCTCTAAAAAGGTGGCCACCCAAATGACCACGCTTATGGTGATGACCAAGGGCAAAACGGCCAATGCGCCGGTGACGAAAAATCCGAGAACTTTACTCCACGTGGTTTTCAAATAGTTAGCCATACCAGAAGTATTCCCCTGTCAGGTTTCAAGACTTGGAACGGTAGATTTTCGGAGTTCGAGCGACCACGAAATGTAGTTGGACTGATTATACGGCAAGAATGTGCCTGGAGCTACTCGCTACCACTGTGGCTTGAGCCAATGGAGAACCAAGAGATGGGGAGAGGCGTGGAACGAAAGTGAGAGCGCGTGAGCAGGCGCAGTGCGTATCCGAAAGTTGGGAGTCTTCGATTGAGGGAAAGCGGCAAAGCAAGATGATCAGGAAAGGGAGTTCGAAGAGTATCTTGGTAGAGATTTGGGGCGGAGTAAATCCAATCCTCGCCCCGAGTATGCTCCTCCAAATATCAAATAGCTCGAAGGTCGGTCACCGATTAAAGTTATTGATAGGTGGAGGTGGGAGGTCGCTTTGTCTAGGCTCTGTGATCTCGGACCGCGTAGGTGGCAGAGCGGTTTTCCCCTTCAGCAGCGGATCGAGTGGCGGCGTGACCTCGGTCCTGTTCAAAAGGGAATCAGGCAAGGTGTAAGCTGGACGAGTTTGGGGCCCACGGAGTACGCCCTGAATTAGTTTCGCCTTTTGGGCTGCTTGGGTTCCCGGGTATTTTTCAACAAGAGCCGCAAGACTTTTCTTCAGCTTCTCCAATTCGCGGTTTGCGTTGATCTCGCTGAGTTGTTTCTCTCCCTCGAGGATGCGTTTTGCCAGGTCGTCTTTGCTCAAGTGGTCCGCTAGCTTCTTTTGGATGGCTAGGTAACGGCCGTGTAAATCAGCCGAGTTCTTTTTCTCGACAGGCATTTGGGAGATTGACGGTGGGGTGCTCAAGCCTTTCGACTTTAGATTCTGGTCGTCCCTCGTTGGTGTTGGAGGGATTGGGTCGGAGATGACCGGTTTTGACTCGCCAGATGAGGGCGAGAAAACCGGACTTTCACCCCGACTGTGTTTGGGCTTTTTGGTTTTTTGCGTTCCGTCTGCATCGACAGTACTCCCGGTAAGCAAACAACACCCGAAAAGTAACACCGCAACTATTGCAAGTTTTTCTTTCACCGCATTTCCTCCTTGAAGCGATGGTAGATTTCCAGACGGGCGGCATTTTACTCCCGAAGAGGTATTTGTGGGAAGACGTGTTTTCGGGGTGAGTGTGCTTCTGGCTTTTATGAACTGTGTTGTCTGTTAGTTCTCATGCGAACGTAGGACGGGTTACAAACCGTCCTACGTTCGCAGCAGCATCAAAATATGTGAAATCGAAAGTTGCCAACTACTTCTTCTTGGTCGAGGCAACCTGCGCCGGAGCCGATAGTGTCTTCTCGAGGCGACCATTCTGACCATTGTAAATGCGGATGACCCCTTCTTGTCCGCCACACACGACGACTTGTTGGTCGGCACTCACATCGACGGCGTAGATGAAGTCGCTATTGCCGCTGAAGGACCGTACCGTTCCACCATTGCTGGCTCGCATGATTCGAAGCGTTCCGTCCCCTGCGCAGGTAACGAAATAGTCGTTCTTGCCAAAGAACTTGAGGCGGGTGAGTTGCTTGCCGGCAGCATTGATTGTTCGACGCTGTTCGCCTTTTTTATAGTCCCAAATTTTCACGGCGTTGTCGGCTCCGGCACTGGCGAGGTATTTCCCGTCCTTCGTCCAGCCGACGTCGAGAACATGATTGGCGTGTCCTTCGAAGGACTTCACGAATTTCATGGAGGGAATCTCAAAGACCTTGACGAACTTGTCGGCGCTTCCGGTCACGATGTGCTTGTTGTCCGGGCTAAAGCACAGTCCGTAGACCGTATCGCTGTGGCCGTTCTTGAGTTCCGCGACTTGGTTCCAGCTTCCAACTTCGAAGATTTTGACTTCGCCATCGGCCGTCGGAGCCCCGCCACCTGTGGCGAGCATCTTGCCGTCCTTGGAAAACGTCACGGCTACAACGTTATGGGCAAATCCTTCGAGCTTTCGTCGGAGTGTTCCAGTCTTGATGTCCCAAATGTTGACTTCCTGGAAACTGCCACTCGCAAGGTACTTGCCGTCGGGCGAGAAAGCCATCGATTCGACAAGTGAGATGTGGGCGGCGTTGACTAGTCTTCCGTCGAACGTCTTCAAGTTTGGCGTAACGAGGTCCCGAATGTGGGCTCCGGTCTTGGCATCATAAACATGAATGTGGTTTCCACGACCAGCAGCGACGGCGGACTTGTCTGGGCTAAGGGCGATCGCTCGCACTGGGGTGACAGTCTTCGGTGGGGGAGACGGAAGAATTTTGACTTTAACGACTCTGGCTCCCTGAGGAGCTTTGGCCCCTTGATCGATCCACAGCTTGATTAATGCCAGCTCTTCGGGTGTGACGGGATCCTCACCGCGAGGTGGCATGTAGGGGCGTTTTGTCCGAGTCAGGGTTGTGTACAGGAAGCTCTTGTGAGACTTTCCGGCAACGACAGGAGACCCCCGCTTGCCGCCTTTGACCAACTTCTCGTAGGTCGAAATGTCGAAGTTGCTGTCCAAAATCTTCCCGCTGTGGCAGGCAATGCAACGCTTGTAAAAGATCGGCTCGATGTCTTTTTCGTAGCTCACGGGTGTCTTGCGGGCCAGTTTGACGACCTTGACTGGCTTGACTCGTAGCTTTCGTTGGGCCAGGGTTGGCAATGGCATCAAGGCGAGTAGCGTCGCGATGATCAGAAATCGCATGAGAGATACTCCGTCTGGTGGGATGGAAGAACAGTCTTGCAGGCGGGATGTTACAAGTTTGAATTATGAAGGATGAACTAAGAATAACAAAGAGGAAAGTCTGGGGAAAGAGAAAGTCGCAGGCGAGTGTGACAGCTTTTCTGGCGTCCCCCCTTTGGTTTTCAAGTCTCTTCCTCTTTTGCCTGATCGGGCAATTGATGCGGCGTTGGAATAGAAGACCATTTGGAGCGGTCGGCTTTGGGCAAAATGCCATAAGGATGTTGCAGCCGCGCAGGTCATAATGGCAAGGCTTGTTGATACCTCTGCCCACACAGCTCAACAAACCAAAGCACGATAACTGATTCATGCGACTTACTTCGTGGTAAGCGGGATCAGAGATCAGTGGAAAATTTGCTGACGCTATCTGAGATCAGTCTAGTCCAGCTTCAAGAACCACCACGCAAGGGCCAGAAAGCCGAACCCAAATCCAAGCAAAGCGAGACAAGCTTGTCCGACCAGGACCAAATTTGGGTCCGAGGCCAACAATAGTTGCCGGTACGCATCGAGTGCCCACGCGTGGGGCGTGATGTGACTAACTTGTTGCATCGTTTCGGGCATCAGAGAACGATCTCCCATGAGACACCCGCTGATGCCTGCCAGGACCAACACAAGGAGTGTCCCGTAGATGGCAACCTGAGTTTCGGTTTGGGCCATCGCCGCTACGAGGAGGGCCAGTCCCATCGCTGCAAGTGAAGTGCACGCCACGACTACGAACAACCAAATAGGGGCGGTCCCCCAAGTCATTCCGAAGACTAGTTTCCCAGCCCCGAGAAGAAATACTCCCTGGAACAACGAGATCAACAAACACGGGACGAGTTTACCCAATAGAATCTGCGTTCGTGTTAGCGGTGCGACTTTCAGCCGCTTTAACGTCCCCTGTCTCCGCTCGCCCACGAACAGCCAACCGACAGTCAACACAAGAAAGAATGCAAACATCACGGTGTACGACGGCACGAGAGTCTGGTATCGGATAGCTCCTCGGTGGAGGACGCCAGAGCCATCGAGATTTTCGTACTCACGCAAGGCCAGGTCTTTTTTGTCATGGGGCTTGGACTTCGTGAGGTTGTCCCACGATTTGGCCGTCAGGTCGTACTTGGAGAACAAGTTCTGGATCGACTTTTGGAGTCCATTTGCCAAGCCCTCCTTGTCTTTCTCCTTCAGGAACCCCAGGGCCCCGGAAAGGCTAAGTCGGGGGAACCTTACCAATACGACGTCGTTAAGCGATTCCTCTTTCTCGAGGATTTTGATGAAATCTTTCGATCCAACTTTGTCAAACGCCCGCCCGATCATCCACGGAATGACGACTCGCAGTAAACTACCCTGGCCGACCTGTTTGATGATCGAGCTGGCCGTCAATTGCGTTTCGTCCTGGAGAACTTGGGCGTCAAGGATTTTCAGATCGACGCCGTCGCGGTAGAAGGGATTTATGGCACCCGGACGAAGTTTATCGCTCAAGAACGAAGCCTTGGTCATTTTCTCGCTGAACCTTGGGCCGAAGACGATCACGGCTGGTCGTTTGCTGTTGCGAACGAGCCACTCGGCTTCTTCTTTGGAGCGGACAGTCTCGATCCGAATTCCACCGGTGTTGTTGAGGTCTTCGAGGACCCGTGTTGACCATTTCTTCTCGAGAAACTTCATCACGTTCTTTTCGTTCTGGAACAGCTTCGATTCGTAGCCCTCGTCAAGGTTGACGATAGAAACCCGCAACCGATCGTCGGGCTTCTGTCCGAATCCTTCACCGAGCGAGAGCCCCAGGACCATAATGAAGATCAAAGGCATGACCAACAATATGATGGCTGCTTTTGGGTCACGGAGTAGGAGCCGAAAGTCTTTCTTAGCGAGTGTCCAAATGACATTCACGTTGTCATTCCTTATGTACCCAAAACTTCACACTCTGGCGCGAAGGCTTTGGTTTCGGTGAAAAAGGATGGTATTTTCGGTGAGAGGTTACGCCAACCGGGCTCTTCGGGCCGGACCTGCTCCAGGTCCGGATGAAGCGAATCCTCTCCTTCGTAATTTATGGTAGTTGTTTCTGCCTGTAAGGTATTAGCTTGCCTGCCCGCAGCGTATCAGCGCTGCCAAGCGGAAAAACCCACTTTGGTTCAGTTGGGCAGCTAGGGTCGTGGTCATTGCTTGGCAGCTGTACAGTTCCAACCCGCCAGAGAAAAAAACACTGACCTGGAACACACTGCCATTTTGGCATACAATCAATTATTGGAATTTCATAAGAGGCCACTTTTTCGGGTAATATTAATCCTTTCGTTTCCAAATCGTCGAACTCTCCTGGCTTGGAACGCCTTGCATTCCAACCCCTGAGGAAGTGGATGGAGCTTACGATTTGTGTACCCAGGCCCTTGTCGAATGCAAAACCTCCGACTAGATGGCACTCCCGACCCCGATGCTTGGAACTGTACAGGTCCAACGAAGAGGACTGTTGCGTTGGTGCTGCGGCATTGTATTTGCTCAGTTTGTTGACACGGGATCACACGCTCCGGGAACCTGGTCTCTGGCAGCGCTTTATCGCTGCCGAAGGGCGAGCACTTGCTTCCCTGCTGCGCTGGGATTGTACAGGTCCAACGGATAAGGGTGCTGCGCTGCGGCAGACTGCTCCGGCGCTCGGATCGTCGGATGTGCCTACTGGCTAGATTGGGAGGTACTCACATCGCGGATTCATGGCGTTGGTCCCAACATCTCTGGCGGGAAACCAATTTGCCATGCGTTGGTGCCTTTCGAGCTTTGGCGGGATGTGGTCGTGGAGTTCTTAGGGCGAAGTGAGCCGGTTTCATGAGTTCCAGAACTGCGAAATGCCCGATTGATCCAGCGGGCGACGACGGCGCGGCATTCCACGAAGAGTGGGCCAGGCGCCTGAAGAAAACCGACTTGTTGACCTGACGGTGCCTTTTTGCCTTCAACACTTCGAGCAAGAATAATGAGCCAATCCAAAGACGACACCAAAGCCACAGGTGAAGAACCCCTACGTGTCCTTGTCATCGACGACATCGCGGATCACGCAGAAGTCGTGTGCGAAAGCCTCCAGCGAGTCGGCTATAATTGTGTCATTGCGACGAGTGGGACCGAGGGAGCGGGCCAGATCGAACAGGAAGACTTCGATCTTGTGCTTACCGACTTGCGTATGCCGGACATGGATGGGCTCGCGATTTTACGCAAGACCAAGCAGGAATTGCCGGACGCGGGGGTCATCATGATTACCGGTCATGGGGACGTCCAGTCGACACGAGCGGCTCTAAAAGAAGGGGCAATTGACTTTCTCGAAAAACCGGTCAATCTCAGTAACCTCCGTCTCGTCGTCGACAAGGCTGCGGACCAGCTCCGTCTCGTCCGAGCCAACAACGAACTCAAGCGACAACTTGACGAGAAGTTCGGGTTTGAAGGTGTAATCGGCAACAGCCCCCACATGCATCAGATCATTAGCAAACTCAAGGCCGTGGCTCCGACTAGTGCCACCGTTTTGATCCAGGGCGAGACTGGCACAGGCAAAGAACTCGTAGCGAAAGCCATTCATAACAACAGCCCACGGAAGAATAAAAATTTCGTTGCGCTGAACTGCACAGCCATTAACGAAAGCCTTCTTGAAGACGAACTTTTCGGCCACGAACCTGGTGCGTTCACGGGAGCCGACAAAGTCCGCAAAGGCCGCTTCGAACATGCCAACGGGGGAACGTTATTCCTCGACGAAGTCGGTGACATGCCCCAACCCCTACAAGCCAAACTCCTGCGTGTGTTGCAGGACAAGGAAGTCTGTAGGGTTGGCAGTAACGAGCCGATTAAGGTCAATGTGCGGCTCATCTCGGCCACCCACCGGGACTTAAATAAGGCTGTTGAAGAAGGGAAGTTTCGCCAAGACCTCTATTATCGGCTCAAGGTGGTGCGGATCGAATTGCCACCGTTACGAACCAGGCGTGAAGACATTCCGATTTTAGCCGCGCACTTCATCAAGCAGTTCAACTCAGAACACAGCAAGGAAGTGAAAGGAATCTCCGAGGCCGTTCGTAAGGCCATGGCCGCCCATCAGTGGGAGGGAAATGTCCGGGAACTGCGAAACATGATCGAGAGTATGGTCGTCCAAGATTTCGACGGGATTCTGGACTCCGATGATCTTGCGAACATCGAAGGATTCGACTCGCTTCCGATCACGGATGCTCCGTCGGGTCCTACCAACCTTGTGGGGCGACCCCTTCAGGAGATAGATAGATATTATTCCGAAAAAACGTTGGAGATGACAGGCGGCAATCGCGAGGAAGCATCTCGACTTCTCGGCATCGGGGAACGAACTCTGTACCGGATGATTCAGGATTGGAAAGTTCAAGATGATATCCGAGACGCCTTGCGAGAAACCAATGGTGACTTCGTAGGTGCCGCCGAGAAGTTGGATATGGATGTCAAAGAGCTCGAACGAAGAATGAAGAAACTTGGGTTAGATGTAGTGAAGCAAGAAGGAGTTTAGCGCCCTCGCGAGAAATCCAGAAAGAGTCTTTTCATGAAATTGCCAAAGTTTCATGTTGGTGAGTATGTTAGTGTCATCCTGAACGAAAGAAATCGAACCCCACATCAAGGGAGAATACGTGAAGTAATTTGGCACTACAAGGACCAGCAGTTCAATTACTACCTTGTTCCTCAAGGTAGAAAAGGATCCAAAAGGTACTTCGCCGAAGATCTAAAACGGGTGGTGGAGTAACAAAGAAACAGCGAGAGCTGTATCGAGTCGGACTCTTCTCGGTCATCCATCTTCACTTCCCCTTGAAATGTTTGGAACACTTCATGTCAAGAATCTCTCAGCTACCACCATCGGTCGTCACGAAAATCGCCGCTGGCGAGGTCATCGAACGCCCAGCCAGCGTCGTCAAAGAAATGCTCGAAAACAGCGTCGATGCTGGAGCCACACGCATCGATATCGAAGTCGAACAAGGGGGCATTGACCGCATTCTGATCGCCGACAACGGTAGCGGCATTCACCACGACGATCTGTCCCTCGTTTTTTCAAGCCACGCGACCAGCAAACTACGGAACGCCGACGACCTCTTTAATATTGCGACCCTTGGTTTTCGCGGCGAGGCGATGGCGTCGATCGGTGGGGTCGGTCAAGTGACCGTGCAATCACGGCAACACGACCAAACGAGCGGAAGTGAGATCACTTGTCGCGGTGGTACGCTCTCACCCATCAAGGCATGGAATGGAAGTCCGGGAACACGGATCGAAGTCAAGCACCTGTTTTTCAATGTTCCGGTTCGTCGTAAGTTTCTCCGCAAGCCGACGACGGAAATGGGTCACATCGCGGAAACGTTCGTGCGGGTCGCGTTGTCCCAGCCGAACTTGCACATGACGCTGAAACACAATGGAAAACTGATCCATGAAGTTCCCGCTACCACCGACTTACCTCAACGCGTCGGAATATTTTTCGGCGAGGAACTTCGAGAGACACTCTATCCTGTCCAAGCGAGCTACAACGACGTCGTCCTGAATGGGTTCATCGCCGATCCGTCGGTTGAACGTGGTAACGCCAAGATGCAATATCTTTTCTTGAACGGGCGTTGGATTCGCGACCGCAGTATCGGCCACGCTATCCAGGAAGCGTATCGGGGGTTGCTCATGACTGGGCGATATCCGGTTTGGTTTTTATTCCTGGAAATGCCACCGGACCTTGTTGATGTGAACGTCCATCCGACGAAATGTGAGGTTCGATTCCGTGACGGACAGATGCTTTATGGAATGACGCTCAGCTCCATTCGAAAACGACTCAGCCAAGAAAACTTGACGCCTAAATTGCAGGCGCCGACTTCGACGATGGAACAACCAACGCCACAAAACTCAGTACCGCCGAAAAACATCGCGACTTTGCCTCCACTTCCCTCATCACAACAACTTGTCGACCATCCGGCTTTTTCTGCTTCACACTTTGCTCATGGTGAACCCTCGGTCGTACCTGCCGAGCCGGTGGTTCCGGAACCAACTTCATCGGCAACCGACGATGCTCCGCCGTTGGCATTTGTTGTCCCGGAGCCTCCGCCTGTTGAAACAGATTATTCGGGGGGCTTGCCTCCTTCGCCACCGATTGCCTCGGCGCCCACGATGGATGGTTCAGCGGCCGCGATTCCACCTTCGCCAGAGGCTCTCGCCTCGGCCTTTCAGAACGCCGCACAAACCCCCGCCGAAAACCAAAGTTACTCGCAGGCTGACTTCTCCCCCGAGCAGCCCGACCTCAAGGCGATTCAACTTTACAATGCGTATCTTGTGCTCGAAACGCCTGAAGGCATGTTGGTGATCGACCAGCACGCCCTTCACGAACGTATATTGTTCGAACAGTTGAAAAATCGGATGCGGGATCAAACTCTGGAAACGCAACAGCTCCTGATTCCCGAACCAGTCGACTTTCCGCCTGACCAAGCCGCGCTGGCTTTGGAACACACCGAAGACTTGAGAGAACTTGGCCTGCACATAGAGGATTTTGGGAGTGGAACTCTCGCCCTTCACGGTTATCCGGCGATTCTCGGAAACAAAGCACCGGAGAAGACATTGCGTGCGGTTGTGGAACACCTGACCACACAGGACCGTGTCCCGACTCGCGAGCAGTTGTTGAACGATTTGTTGAGCTTGATGGCGTGTCACTCGGCCGTCCGTGCTGGTGACCCGTTGAACCAAGAGCAAATCGCCGCTCTTGTGGCCAAACGCGATTTAGTCGACGACACGCATCATTGTCCCCATGGTAGGCCGACTTCGTTGTTGTTCACGCGAAGAGATTTGGATCGGCAGTTTGGGCGGGTGTGAGACAATGATGTCCGTTCTGTTCCAAGTTGTGTGTGATTCGCGGTGCGGTCTCCCCAGACTGATAGGGGTGAGAAATAGGGCTCCGTTTTGTTCGATTTCGGGTTCTCAAATCTCCATTTTCTTTCCCTTTTTTGAATTGCCTGGATAACCTGCATGCAGTAACATTCACCAGATCGCTCAAACGTGGAAGAATGGATCTCATTAGGGGGGTATTGGAAATGTTGACATTTTTGGGCGGCAAGGACAAGTACTGCGACGGCTTGAGCCGACGTAGTTTTCTGCAAGTTGGTGCATTCGGCGCTGGCTTGTCGCTTGTTGACTTGCTGCGAGGAAAAAGTGAGGCGGCCCAAGCTGGTCGTACGACCCGTCAGAAATCGGCAATCATGATCTATCTGGGTGGGGGTCCGAGCCACATGGACATGTGGGACCTCAAGCCCAACGCTCCGCAAGAGTTCCGTGGCGAATTCCGACCCATCCAAACGAACGTCGCAGACTGCCAAATTTGTGAGCACTTCCCCATGCAAGCCCGCATGTGGGATAAGCTCGCCGCCATCCGCTCGATCGTAAGTGTCAACGAGCACTCGGACACAAACGTGATGACCGGCCACAGCGACCGTGAACAGCGTGTTCGACAATACCCGTCTTTCGGTTCGTTTATTTCGAAACTCCGAAGCGGTCAATCTCCTGTTCCGCCGTTCGTTAGTCTTCGAGGTTCGACGCGAGGAACTGAACCGGCTTTCTTGGGCGTTGCTCACCGACCGTTCACGCCGAGTGGCCCTGGCCTGGCCAATTTGTCGCGTGCGCGTGGGATCGACGGCACGCGGATGAATGACCGACAAGCCTTGCTCAGGGAAGTGGATTCGCTCCGCAGCGATATTGACGCTACCGGCACAATGGAAGGCCTGGATTCGTTCCAAACGCAAGCGTTCGATTTGGTCACTTCGGGTGGCATTCGAAACGCACTGGACCTGGACCGCGAGGAGCCCCGTGTTCGCGACCGATATCGTGGCTTGGACAACTTCTTGCGAGCCCTGCGATTGGTCGAAGCCGGTGTTGGTTGTGTGACTCTGGGGATCGGTGGTTGGGACACCCACAGCAACAACTTCCGAAGCCTCAAGAGCAAGTTGCCAGCCCTCGACCGAGGTATCGCGACGCTCGTGAGCGACCTGATTGCTCGCGGTCTCTACGACGACACCATCACCATTGTGTGGGGCGAGTTCGGTCGAACGCCTCGCGTCAACGGTCGTGCTGGTCGTGATCACTGGCCCGCTGTCATGAGTGCCATGATCGCTGGTGGTGGCTTGCGAATGGGTCAAATGGTCGGTGCGAGTACGGACCGAGGTGAGCGACCTGCCGACGGTCGTTGCACGACTTCTAACGTCCTGTCGACGGTTTACACGGCGATGGGCATCGATCCCGCCCAGACGATCCTCGACAACAGCGGTCGTCCGCGATACATTCTCGACGAGCGACAAACCATTCGAGCTCTTCTCTCGTAATAACGATGGTCGGAAAACTTCTGGGTAATGCACAGCCCGCGAGCGAAAGTTCGCGGGCTGTGTTTTTGTCCGGTTGTTATCCTGCCCACCTGCCATACACTGTGTAGTGTGTCCTTCTCTGGAAACCGAACGCCATTCGTTTTGCGCGTGTCATTCGGGGTCGGACATCGCACCCGAAAGGCCGTTCTCACTCGCATCGGGAGGTGCTTCATGCGACCGCTGCCCACCTGTCTCTGGTGTGTTTGGCTATTGTGGTTGCTGATTACTGCGACCGTGACTGCCGGTGAACCTGTCAAGAAAACGAGGACCTTCGTTCCCTCCACCTCCGAGATTCTAGCTCTTCGAATTCATCCACCAACGATCAAACTCGATGGTCGCGGTGCCACGTACCGAATCTTGGTGACAGGAGTCCTACAGGATAAAACACTCTGCGACTTGACGCATCTGGCGAAGTACGTTGTGAGCAATCCGAAAATTGTTGAGGTCCAAAAAGACGGCCAACTCGTCGCGAGAACGAACGGAAAGACCGACGTTATCGTCACGTTCGGGAAACGATCAGTGCGTTGTTCGGTGGAAACGACCAACTGTGGAAAGCAAGCGTCTTACAATTTCGTTCGGCATGTGCAACCGATCTTCTCTCAGCTTGGTTGCAATGCGGCGAGTTGTCATGGGGCTAAAGAAGGACAGAACGGATTTGCGTTGTCGCTGTTCGGCTCGGACCCCGAAACGGATTTCGAGGAAGTCGTACTCGACTCGCGAGGCCGACGGCTTTTTTCTGCAGCTCCCGAGTTTAGTTTGTTATTGATGAAACCCGCAGGGCTACTTCCTCACACAGGCGGGAGACGCATTCCAATTGGTTCCGAAGATTTCACCATTCTACGCCAATGGATATTGGCGGGAGTCCCGTATGCTCCCAAAGACAATCCGAAGCTCGATCGCATCACGGTTACGCCGGCCAACCGAGTCCTTCGGCAACAGGGACGTCAACAACTCTCTGTAGAGGCGTTTTTTGCCGATGGCACGTGTGTCGATGTGACCCGTTTCGCACGTTACCAGAGCGATTCGGCTGGGATTCTGGGGGTCGATCGTTACGGATTGGTTTCCACAACGAACATTTCGGGAGCGGGACTGATCACGGTCAAGTACATGGACAAATACACGGTGTTTCGAGGTTTCGTTCCTGCCGTCGGGTCTCCAAAGTTCGATTACCCCGAGGACAATCTCATCGATCGTTTGTTGGCTAAGAAGTGGAAAAAAGTAGGGTTGGTGCCCTCGAATATCTGCACCGACGAGCAATTCCTTCGCCGAACCACACTCGACCTGGCCGGTCGGTTGCCCACGCCGAAGGAGATTGTCGCCTTTCAGAAAGACAAAGCCGCTGACAAGCGAGGGAAGTTCATTGACACTCTAGTGTCATCGTTCGACCACAATGTGCACTTCGCCAACTGGTGGGCCGCACAATTTCAAATCGAGCCTGTCAAGAATGTGGCGAGCGGCTACGACACGATGCTTTTCTACAACTGGTTGCGGGAAAGTATCGCAACCGATAAGCCCCATGATCAATTGTGTCGTGAGTTCCTCCTGGCTACAGGAACCGTCAAACAAAGTCCTCCTGCCCATTTCTACATTACGCACTCTCAGGAGCAAGCTGCGGCCGAAATCGTATCGAAAGTGTTCCTTGGGGTCCCGTTGGCCTGCACAAAGTGCCACGCTCTGCCAGGAGGGCCTTGGGGCCAAGATGAGTATTATGGCCTTGTTGGATTTTTCGGTCGAGTGTCAAAGAAGGTTGTTTCGATCCAACCTTACCTGCCGGGAAATCGTGGAACTCGGAGATGGTTGGTGGCCACAGGATCTTCTGACAAAGTCATCGATCGGCGAACCCGAATGGTTGCCAAACCACAATTTCCAGGAGGAAAGCCGCTCGAATTCGGTCGAAAGGACGATCCTCGAGAGCGATTTGCGGACTGGCTCTTGAAAGACCAAAAACGGTTATTCGCCAAGACCATCGTGAATCGTTATTGGAAACACTTTTTCCACAGAGCCTTGGTTCCAGACGCGGACCAAAGGTCTATCTTGTTCCCGACCCATAATCGGGAGTTACTCGAAGGGCTTGCGACCGATTTTGTCAAGCATGATTACAGCCTCAGGCATTTGATCAAGACTATCTGCCAAAGCCGTGCGTACCAACTCAGTAGCGAACCGAACGAGACGAACGTGGACGATGATCGGTTCTTTTCTCGATACTATCCGAGGAAGCTCACGCTACTCGAACTTTACGAAGTGGCTACTCAAGTTCTTGACTGTCGCCTGCGTGTTCCTGGATTACCGCAAGACCGGTTTTCGATCCAGAAGGGCATAATCTTTCTACCCCTTGAGGTTCGCCAGTTGACCAAGCCTTCAAAAAGAATCGAGGTGAGTCCGGGAGAGTGTTTGCGATTCTCCGTGCATACTGATGCCGTGGACGAAAAGGCGGTGGATGGAATCCTCCAATCTGAGTACGTCCTGCCCCAACTCTTGAAAGCGGGAGGTCGAGCCGATACATTGGCGTCCGATACTCGTCCCGACGTTTTGAAGGTGCGAGACGTGTTTTTGTGGACGCTTGGTAAACCACCAACGGACGCGCAATCGCAAGCCGTGTTGCGGTTCGTTACGGGTAAGAAAGATAAGAGGGAAGCCTACGGGCAGCTGCTCTGGACGTTGATGAACACCGAACAGTTCATATCGATGGACTAAATAGCGTGCCATAAGATCATCAGACTGTTCTGAGATTCACAGACAAAGAGACCCGCACACAAGGCCGAGTCATGAGCCACCTAGATAGTCGCCCATCGTTGCCGCTGGACTGGAAAGCGGCCCTCTTTGATTTTGACGGCACCCTGATCGATAGCTATCCCGCCATTACAGCGAGCGTCAATTTCGTTCGAGGAAAACGCGGACTCGACCCCGTTTCCGAGCAAACGGTCCGAGAAAATGTGGGCCACGGAGCAACATATCTGTTGACCCATACGGTTCCAGGAACCGACGTCGAGGAAAGTCTGAGACTTTATCACGTGCACCATCCAACCATAATGGTCGAGAAGACACGGCTCTTGCCAGGTGCCTCGGAACTGTTAACCAAGCTAAAGGCCGCCGGGAAGTTGGTGGGTTTGTGCAGCAACAAGCCCAGGGCGTTTAGCGATGAGTTGTTGGCAGCCATCGGTTGGGTCAATCACTTCGACATCGTTTTGGGGCCTGAAGACGTGGCCAATCGGAAACCCGCCCCGGATATGCTCATCGAAGCGATGAAACGTTTGGATGTCTCCGTCGAGCAAACTCTCTACGTGGGCGACATGAGTGTTGATATTCAAACGGGACGTGGAGCCGGTGTGCCGGTGTGGGTAGTGCCGACTGGTTCGGAAACGATCGAACAAATCCAAGAGGCTCAGCCCGATCATCTCCTGAACGATCTTCATGATTTGGTGGCAATGCTTTGAGCGTGGATTCCGGTGAGGCGAGAGAACACCAACGTCGCCACGCACCAAGATCCAAGCCAATCCCCACCGCTGGCAAAGTTATGGATTCTATCCCAAATTTCTTTCTCGGTCCCGAAATCAAATCGGTCTCCAGGTCACCAATTCGTTTCATTCTCCATATAATCTACCCAGCTTCGCCCACACGCTTCTGTTTCCAATTGGGTTTTGGCCATAATGCCGAGAGGCACTCTTATGCTCGATAGTCTTCTTCTCGTTGGCATTGGATTGCTCGGTGGTTCCGTTGGAATGGCGGTACGCCGACGCGGT
The DNA here is from genome assembly GCA_964423615.1 of uncultured Alcaligenaceae bacterium. GTDB lineage: Bacteria > Planctomycetota > Planctomycetia > Gemmatales > Gemmataceae > CAYRFQ01. The sequence goes on from CAYRFQ010000113.1 coordinate 18,500, forward strand.
GTGGCTCGTCGGGTCATTGGCGTGGACCGCAAGTGGGCTGTTCTGAACACGGCAAAACAACTCGGCGTCATTGATGAAGGGACGACCAATCTCGAAGAAGCGATTGCAAACACGAAATTCGTGGTGTTTTGCACTCCCGTGGATACGATCGTCGATTTGGGCCGTAGCGTTGCTGAGCACTGTTCACCGGGAACGACGTTGACCGACGTTGGAAGTACGAAAAGAAAAATCATGGCAGAACTCGCAGGAGTATTCCCGGATGGCGTTGACTTTGTGGGTTCGCATCCGCTCGCCGGTTCGGAAAAAAAAGGTGTGGAACACTCCAACCCAGAATTATTTCAGGATCGATTGACGATTGTCGTTCCGGACGAGACAGCCCCCGTCGAAACGATCGAGCAAGTATCGGGGTTTTGGAAGGCCATCGGGTCGCGAATTCGGGTCATGGCGGCAGATGATCACGACGAAGCGTTGGCCCTGACGAGCCATTTGCCGCATTTGGTTGCGTCAGCACTCGCAGGCATCTTGCCGTCCGAATATTACGAACTTGCCGCAGGTGGTTTTCGTGACACAACGCGAATCGCCGCTAGCAGCCCCACTATTTGGAAAGGGATTTTTCAACACAACCGAGATACTGTATTGGCTGGTATCGCCTGCCTTGAAAAACGTATCGGGCAATTCCGCGAAGCTTTGGAACGGCAGGACGAGGAACGACTCTCCGAGTTACTCAGTGAAGGGAAGAAGGTCCGAGATGCTTTGGGAAATTGACATTCGGCCATATGGTGGAAACGTCGAACTGCAACGAATCTGGAAAGAGTTCGCCTTGTTGACCAAGGGTCAGGCGGGGATTCCGGGAGGCGAGGACGTTTTGCTCGGTGCCTCTCGCGGGTACCTGGTGGAGATCGAGGCCGACGACGCTCAACAGCAGGTCGAGCGGCTTTTTGACGAACTGTTGATCGATTCGCTTGTGGATGACGGAGACATCCATCCGTTGCCGATGGAATGGGAGTTGGAAGGGCTGATGATGTGGACGGTGTTGCTCAAACCAGGAGTTACGGATCCCGTGTCCCAAAGCGTGCTCGACGCCGCTCGTGATCTTGACATTCCGCTTTCGTCCGTCAAGACGTTTCGACGCTACATGCTCAACGAGGAAACCAAAGACGAACAGGTGTTGAGATACTTGCGGAAGGTTTTGGCCAACGACGCGATCGAACACATCACCGAAGGAGGGTTGACGCTCGAGCACCTCTCTCTCGGCCAATCGTATGTGTTTGAGAAAGTCACTGTCCCTGTGCGCGAACTCGACGCAGTTGAGTTGGAGAAGCTCAGTCGCGATGGCCAACTCGCCCTCAACCTCCTCGAAATGCAACAAATCCAAAAACACTTCGAGGAACTCGACCGTGATCCGACCGACGTGGAACTCGAAACGATCGCCCAAACGTGGTCGGAGCACTGCTCTCATAAGACTCTCAAAGGTACGATCGATTTCGAGGGACGTCGGATCAACAACTTGCTCAAGGAGACGATCTTCGGAGCCACACAAACAATTCGCGAGAGGCTCGGAGACGAGGACTGGTGTGTCAGTGTATTCGAGGACAACGCGGGCATCGTCGAGTTCGATGACGAATTCCACGCTTGCTTCAAAGTCGAAACGCATAATCGGCCGTCGGCCATTGAACCGTATGGTGGGGCGAACACCGGCATCGGTGGTGTGATTCGCGATCCACTTGGAACGGGCCTCGGTGCGAAACCGATTTGTAACACGGATGTTTTTTGTTTTGCTCCGCCAGACTTTCCTGCTGACCAACTGCCGCCAGGGGTGCTTCATCCGAGCAAGGTCATGGAAGGGGTCGTTGCTGGTGTTCGTGATTACGGCAACCGGATGGGGATTCCGACGATCAACGGAGCGGTGTGTTTCGACAAACGCTATCTTGCCAACCCGCTCGTGTATTGCGGAACAGTTGGAGTCATCCCGGTCGATCGGGTCCACAAAGAGCCACAAGTGGGCGATTTGATCGTTGCTGTCGGGGGACGAACGGGCCGTGATGGCATCCATGGTGCGACGTTTTCCTCGGAGGGCCTCACGTCTGAGTCGGAAGAGATCAGCGGCGGGGCTGTCCAGATCGGCAACGCCATCATGGAGAAAAAGGTGGTAGACGTGATCCTTCAGGCCCGCGACGAGAACTTGTATAACGCGATTACCGATTGCGGGGCGGGAGGCTTCAGTTCCGCTGTTGGCGAGATGGGCGAAAAACTCGGTGCCCGCGTCGAGCTAGAAAGAGCGCCTTTGAAATATGAAGGACTCTCCTATACGGAAATCTGGATTTCTGAAGCCCAGGAACGAATGATACTCTCGGTCCCGCCTGAAAAGTGGGAGGAGTTACACTCCCTCTGCGAAAGCGAAGATGTGGAGGCCACTGCCATCGGGGAGTTCGAAGCGACAGGCCAGCTTCGTCTGTTTTACGAGGGCGAACCAGTCGCCGATCTTTCAATGAGTTTCCTCCACGAAGGACGACCTGACGTCGTTCGGCAAGCGACCTGGGGGACTCCCGTAATCCTCGCAAAGGCTCCGGCCCTTCCCAAGAATGAAGAATTCACCGACACACTCAACAAGATCCTGAGCAACTACAACGTTTGCAGCAAAGAGTTCATCGTTCGGCAATACGACCACGAAGTCCAGGCTGGAACAGTGGTCAAACCGTTGGTCGGTGTGACGGAGGACGGACCGGGAGACGCATCTGTCATCATGCCCGTACTAGGTTCGTGGACAGGACTCGCGGTCGGGTGTGGGATTTCTCCCCAGTATGGTGATCTCGACCCGTACCAGATGGCGGCGCTGGCCATTGACGAAGCCGTTCGGAATGTCGTGGCTGTGGGTGCTGACCCCTCGCGAATCGCTTTGTTGGATAATTTTTCGTGGGGTAACACGGATCGTCCCGACGTTTTGGGTGCGCTGGTCCGGGCCGCGGAAGCGTGCCGTGACGTTGCGTTGGCGTACAACATGCCCTTTATCAGTGGAAAAGATTCGCTGAAGAACGAATTCCATGCCGATGGAATTCATATCGTCATTCCGCCAACACTGCTCATCAGTGCGATGGGTCGGGTTTCTGACGTTCGGCAATGCGTCACGATGGACCTCAAAACTGCTGGAAACTCGCTGTACTTGTTGGGGCGAACCCACACTCAGATGGGTGGGTCGCATTATCACCTTGCCCACGGACTGGAAGGCGGACCGATTCCACAGGTGGATCTGGAACTTGCTCCGATGGTATTCGCCAAGCTTCACGACGCCATCCGGAAAGGTCTCGTTCGATCTTGTCACGATCTGAGCGAAGGTGGACTCGCGGTCGCGGTTGCCGAAATGGCGTTTGCAGGTGGCATAGGCGTGGAAGTTGTGAACCTCGCTGGTTGCGAGGATGAAGAACCGGATCCTGTGGAATTGTTCGCGGAAAGTCCATCCCGGTTCATCGTCGAAGTCACCCCCGAGAATGCCGAAACGTTCGAGAAGGTCACCGAGGGCGTCCCTCATGTTCGAGTGGGAAAGACCGTCGAGGATGCTCATGTGCGGATAGCCGGTTTGAATGGGCAATGGATCGTATCGGCCTCGCTGGAAGAATTGAAGGAGGCCTGGCAGAAGCCCTTGAGACGATGAGAGGGAATCTTCAGGTCTGACTCTGCATGTTTGTGGTCTGCAGTACCAGGCCAGTGAGCCAGCCCACATGAAGGCGAGCACGCCGCAACAAAACGGAAGAACTCACAAATCTTACTCTCTTATTGAGAACTCCGCGAATGAAGTAGGTAACATACGGAGTAGGACCTGACCAGCTTGAGGAGAAGCCAAAGGGACACTGGGAAGGGAAAGAAATGCTTGTCCGATTCGTAGTTAGACGTGAGTCGTGTGCGCGATTAATTTCCTTTGAATCACAATTCCAAAATCCAGAGGAGTCCTTTGGCACTTCCGTCAGGTGTTTCTCTACTACTGCTCAATAAATTGCTTTTTTTGGGCCACCACACCAACCAAGCCCGGAACGAGTTCCATTTCGCCAAAGTTCCGAACAAGTTCGACGTCGAATCCCACCGGTTGAAGCATCCATTTCAGTTCAGCGCCATGATAGAGCCGTAACCGATGCCGTTCATCGTCGCGACGATAGTGTTCTCCGTCTTTGCGGAACGTGGTGATCTCTCTTGTTAATATTTTTGTTTCCGGATCTTCTGTGGTCTCGTAAACGCAAATCCAGTCTTCACCTCGACGACCGCGCAGCCCCATGGTACTTGCTGCTCCGCGTCCTGGCTCGGGCATGTCGAAGATGAAAACTCCTCCTGGTCGGAGAGCTTGATGAACTCGAACGAATAGTGTTTGGAGGGATGCGGGCGTGTTGTTTGGGTCGAACATGTAAGCGAGACATTCCCCGATCGAGATCACGGCGTCGCACGGGGTTAACTCGGCGGCCATGAAGGACTGTTTGACGAAAGTGGCTCGGGGATTTCGTTCTTGGGCCATTGCGATCATGGCCTCAGACTGATCGATTCCTATAGCCTGATACCCAGCTTCAATAAGTTCTCGGATCAATAGTCCGCTTCCGCACCCCAATTCGACGACGAGTCCTTCTGTGACACCGCGTCGTCGCAGCATTTCTAACAACCCTGGTGCGGCCTCTCGTGTGTGGAAGTCGTACCCGACATCGTGGATGTAAGCGAGGTCCTTGTTGTAACCTTGATTTTCCAGAGACATTTGGACTCGCCGATGTGTTTAGTTGCCTGGTATTGAGAGAACGCGTCATTACCAAGGTTTATAAGTTGTTCAACGGAAACAACATACATCTTACAACTTTATCTTACTTTACTGTCCGAGCTCGATACTGCCGCGTCAATGAAAAACGAGACGCAAGATAATCATCTTACGTCTCGTTTCGCAATAACGAGCGATCGTTGGAGTCCGCTGGTTATTTACGCCGATTAGCGTCCTTTTCGGTTCTCCCGTTCTTCTCGTGCGCGTCGTTCGGCCTGTTCGCGTTGTTCAGCAGCTTCTCGTTCGCGTCGTTCGGCTTGTTCGCGTCGTTCCGCCGCTTCTCGTTCGC
>CAYRFQ010000114.1:0-23125 GCA_964423615.1 uncultured Alcaligenaceae bacterium
TATGTGACCTGACGTCAATACGTGAGACTTAATCTTACCGAGGTAATAGCGAGATTGACCCATCATCCAAATTTGGGTCGTTTCCTTTCGTTGCGCTCCAACGATGTTGTCCGACGTTGTTGGCCAAATTCGGTGTATGCGTTCGAAAGCGAAATGTTTTGGCGGATTACCCGCTTCTTCAAAGATGTCAATTCAAATTTCGTGACTGCTCGTTTCAAACCAAGGGATCAAGCTATGAAAAACTATCTGCTCTCATGTTATTGTCTTCTCAGCACTTTTGTAGGAGTTCAAGCTGCGGATCGATCAGTCAATCTGAGTGGAGATTGGAAAGTTGAGGCATATTACGCCGGAGACTCAAACGTAACTTCGAGTGGATGCTTCATCTGGTTTTTCCGAAATTAATTTCTGTCAACAAGGAGCATGTGGCCATACAGACTCCGAGTGGAACGGGAAAATTTCAATTACAGCTAAATACGACGAAGTCACCCTCGGAATTTGATTTATCCCGTCCAGAGACCAAGGCCTCCACAGTGAAAGGCATCTTCTACAAGAATGGAGAGCACATTTTGCTGAGCATTGATCTCTCAGGAAAGACCAGGCCTGCTTCGTTTAACAGCCTTTCAGTAACGAATCCTCACGTCTTAGTTCTTCGTCGAGTTCGGCAGACACCTTCGAGAACTAAGACCGACTGACCAAATATTTAACGAGAATTTTGCTGGCTTGTATTTGTGGTCAGGTAAGAAAGTGACGGGAACGTCACTCCCTCCCCTCAGAACCGGACGTGCGAGTTTCCTGTGGCGCACCAAATTCTGATCGCATTTGTAGCCAAATAAACGGTGTATGGATTTTGGCCTGTTTGAGCCCGGTTTCCCAAATTGTTGAGAATTTTGGAGAACCTAGTCACGAAGGCACCCAGCGACCCGCACATTACGCAATACGAGTCGATGGGTTCGGTCTGCTCATCCCAGGGCCAAAGCCCAGCTACGACGAGCCAGATTCACAAGCCTACTTCCCTGCCGACGGGCGGCTTTCGTAACGCTCAAGCTACGATTCCAACAGCGTCACGGCTGAGACGAACGTGTAACCCTCGGTCATTAGCAGGTCGATGTTGTGGATATTCTGCTGGCAACAAAAAAACAATCCGCCAGGTTCGTACGGGGGTTGACCGTGGCTCGCATTTCCCCACAGTGCGGACACAAAAACCGCAAGTATCCTTCGCTCCATTTCGAGGGCGGACCGTCGCGACCCAACGCAGCAATCGTCACTGCCATGGGAAGGTCATTACCCAAACGACGCAGCAGCCAGATCGGGGCGATCGGTTTGCCAAATTCCAGGTGTAATCCAAGACTTCCGATCCGAGGACAATTTGGGCAGATTTTCCCCGAAATGCGATCCAAGCGGGGTAAGGGACATGTACGTACGAACCGGACAGACATTTCTTTTCCGTTTCGAGTGGTCCTGCGACTTTGGTTCATTAGCCGCGCATGTCTCAATAGTCGTCTCGTTGATCGTCGAACGTGGGACAACAAAGAACAATTGTTTTCTGTTGATATATCCAAGAAGCCTGACGAATCTATACACAGGCTACTTTCCAGTCCTCCTGATCGGGGTTTTGTTATGAAATACACATGTCTTGTGATCTCGTATGTTGCATTCTCGTTGATGACCCAGACAACCAATGTGTTCGCTCAATCGAGTCCTAATGTCATTAAAGTCCAGCAAACGGACGAGTATATCCGAATCGACACCGACAAGTTGCAGGCCAAGATTAATAAACGGGGCTACGTGAGTGGGATTGCTCGAGGGACTTTTGTGGATCGCAAGACGGGAGCGAAAGATGCTGGGTTCGGTATCCACATCATGGATTTCTTGATGGCTCCTGGGTGGCGAGACGATGGTTATCTCCGCAACAAGAAGATCCACGGGGATTTGCCCAAGCATTACGTCGAGGGACCACAGATTTGTACGAAGGCCCAGAAGCTGGAGCCCAAGGTGATTCGTGGGAAAGGTTTTGTGGCCGTCCAAATGAGCTTCCGTTTCACCGAGGCGAAACGTGGTCTGAAGGCCGGTTCGATCTGGACACAGACGCTGGTGTTTCGTCCTGGTGTTCGATACATCCTTTCTTGTGAACGGATCAAGAGCGTGAACTCGCTCGACAATGTGTTCTATCGAATTGACATGCCCGGACATATCCGTCACAAGAATATGGATTCGTTCTCCCAAATCTATCTAAGCTACTTCGGCAAAATTCCTGCGAAAGCGTTTGCGGAGGATTTTGCTCCCGACGATCGCTTCCTTTACCAACGAAACAAAGGCAAGATTCCGAAACGGATGATCCGTGCCTATCAGGTCAAAGTCAAGGGAGAAACTGGTCCGTGGTTGGCTGGAATGACTCTCGACCCATCGGTGGTTTCCGAGGCGTGGTGCCACCAAAGAGGATACGTTTGCTTCATCCAGGAATTACACGGAAAAACTGTGAAGGCGGGCGAACGATTCGGGGCGGCGTACGTTGTAGGGTATTTCGACAGTGTGGCTTCGATGCGCGAAACGTATGACGGATATCGCGGCCTGCGCGACATCCGTGTCGACGGTGGAAAGCTAAGGTTGATTCGAGGGAATGGAAAGTGATGAGAATTGCGCTGCCGAAGCAGAGTCATCGAAAGGAGCCGAGAGCCTTCGGACCCATCGACAAACTCGATGACGTTTTCTCGCGTTGATCCGCCGATCCATCAATAGAGGGAATCTGGTCGTTTCCATGTCGATGTATCTCAGTCGTTTGCGCTGCATGTTGCCACCAGTTGACGTTGGGGTTCGAGTTGAGTCGATGCCGATCTTTGTGGCATATAGTCTTGGTTGCTGGTTTCAGGGGGCCTGGTTTGGTGGCTTTCCCAAAGAAGAACAACGAGCGAGGCGATCAAGATCATATGAGCCCAGACGTAGGCACCATAGACTTGCGCGAGCTTGGCCATTCTGGAACCGAATGGGCCGTAGATGGTGGTGCTCGTAGTTGCTACCAACGCCACTACTACGAACAAACTAACGATGACGTAAGACCTATACTGAGTGGGAGTATTTGTAGTCGGTTGACTTTCGCTTCTTTTTAAGGACGAGAGATGTAGATAATATATCATCACGGCAAAAGGTATGATCCACGAAACACAGTGGTGCTTCCAAGTCCTTTCGCTGAGGATGAGCATTCCTATCAGAATAAACCCATACTCGGCAGCGAGTCGCCAACTCTTTCGATCCGTTATTGGCGTCCGACAACTCCACACCATGAGTCCGAGGAACCCGACCCCAAAGACTTTGAGGAAGAGCTTGAGGGCACTGTGATTGACGTTTGCAATGTTGTGATATTCGGTGGGGACGTAGATGCCGTCGGTGTAGACGGAGAATGAAGGACCATCGCTGAGCATTCGGTACGTCAATCCGGGTAACGATTGATTCTGGTGTTCGGTGGTAACTCTGCCCTCAATCACATAAGGAACGACCATCTGATCGACCCAGTGGTTTAGTAACCGCGCATTGCGGCTCGGTCCCAGCCACACCGATGGAACGACGAATAAGAATAAGACGAGACCGATTCCACAACCTGCAAGGACTTTCCAACCCCGTTTCCAGGCGAAGTATGGGAGGAACAGGGCAGGAGTGATCTTGCAAGCAATGGCAAAACCAAGAAGCAACCCTGACGTGTAATCGCGGCCTCTGCGAAAACAATACAGCGCCCCGACCACGAGGAACATGATGAACAAGTTGACGTTCCCGTGGGTCAAGTCACCCAAGATGGGGCGCATGCTCAGGACAATCGTGAGCACCTTGGCCCACGGCGGTATCGGGACGTCCGGGTCTTCCACCAGAAAAAACACCCAGCGAAAGATCAAGAAGACCATTCCCACCTTCACAAAAAACCACGTCAGCGCCCCGAGCATCGGAGGCAACGCAACAAAGGGCCGTAGCACCAATGCCATGATCGGCGGGTTGGGGTAAGTGTGCTTGTGGTAGATATTGTATCCCGCATCCAGATCGAGGATTTGTCCACGCCAGCGTAGAAAGGCGGAGCGGTTGTCCCGTTTGTCGTCTTGGATCTTGGCCGTATACTGGACGCTGATTCCAACGAACACCAGCAGCACCAGGCCCAGAAACCAACTGTACCTTTTGACAGTCCAGAAGCGAGAAAATGTAGTGGCGTTCATCGGGGGGCATCCTTGCCGGGGGAACGCGAAAACCATCCGGTGATGTGGATGGAGAATGTCCTATACGTAGCGTCGTTGTCTCGGGTGCACGGGGCACCAGAGCGATAGAAATGTAACAGTCGCCAGTTTTTGGAACAAGGCGAGAAGTTAGAGGTGTGCGTGGGAGTTGCGGAATCAGGGAGTTTAGATTGGTGGGAGTTCCATTAGCCCGAGGCCCTTACGAGTAACTCGTTTTGGTCTTCGGCAACGGTTCGTGAACGTGTCCGGACCATCTCCAAAAGCCGAAGACGTTTCGTGCTATTTTTTCGTTGCGCGGGTCGCGATGAAGGCGTATGATCCGTATATCGAAGCCTGTGCGGAGGAAGTAGCACGCACATTCGGTGTGCCGTGGCCACGCCAAGAAGAGGCGGACCGGACATGGGAAACGAGAAATGTATCGTTGTCTGTTTTGTTGATAGTGTCGATGACGGAGGGAATTGTCGGATCAGTAGAGGATTTTCCATTAGCGTTGGGTACCGTTTGCAGTCCTCGACCCCCTCAACTCGCTGGGTGTACAAGGCGGTCCCGAGGGACAGGTCGTCGTTAAAAGCTCTTGTTACATTCTTCTATGAAAACACCTTTCCCAAAGATGGGTTTGAAAAAGCACCGGCGTGTTTTCGTAACCGTCTACACAAACCGAACAGAAATCGATTTCGCGTTCGAAGTGATTATTTTGGAAAAGCGACGATTTTTCTGAAAATGAGACGGCGTTCAATCCTATTGTATTATGGGCACATGCGCACAAGAGCGGTCGGAGAACTCGAAAAAGCGCCAAAATGGCGATTTTTCGCAGGTCGTTTTCCATAAGATATTGACATATATAAACATATGGAAATCGAGAGGTGTCGAAAAGGTGCAAGAAAGGCGCAGGTTTACTACAAGTTTAGCGCAGGTTTGGTGCAGGTTTAGCGCAGTTTTCTGTCATTTTTCGACCGGTTTTTGTCGGAAAGTTGAGGAGTCGGGGCCGGGAAGAAATTGGGGGGTGGAAAATTTCGCGATTTTTTCAAAAAAAATCGGACCGTCATTTCGTGTCCGTTTCGAGTTGGTCGTTACCTGATCAAGAAGAAGCGGACGGCACACCGCGAGCGTCAGTTATTCCTAGTTCGTTAGCTGTGCCGCCCTCAATAAATGGGGTCTGAGCCGATCGGCCTGAACCTTGCAATCCAATTCTTTCGATGGTCATGGTTGACGATCGGATCTCTCTGTCACTGAAGAGAACAAATAGAAAAAAGTCGCAGTTGTCCGAAAGGCTTTCGTTGGAGAAATCAACATGGGACAAGAACATTTAACGGTGTCGAAGTGGAACAACGTCAAGAAGAAAAACGACGTCAAGGACACCACGGTCGAGAAAGCTCTCAAAGCTTTCGACGAAGCGGAAAAAAAGAAAGACGATTACGACAGCCAATTGGACGCCCTCAAGAAGATTGAGGATGTCGCGGACAAACTCAAACGCAGCTCGAAAGATAAAAAAGACGTCACGAAATTCCTGGAGGCTATGGTCTCGGAGGCTCAGAAGCGAAAGAAGAACGTTGAAACCCTCAAAAAGGCGAACGACAAGAAGACCGAAGAGGAAGACGACGATGGCGACGTCCGAAAGTTGCTTGGCCGAGTTCGCAACAACGGAACCAAGCGAGTTTTGCAGTTCATGATCTGCAAGAAGGGCGACAAGAAAGGTGTTGTGCTCGCGAAGCGGATCACGCAGAAACACAGGACCGAACTGAAAAAGAAGGTCGGTGATGGAGGCCAGTTTGCTCGGGGCGACTGTGCGTTCGAGGATGGCAAGTTCGCCTTCATCATGAAAAAGGCCGTCAGTGGTATGGCCCGGACGATCAAAAAAGCTCTGGCCGTTGAGACCGGTAAGGCCGACTGGAAAGTGCGCGTCCGCGATGACGAAACCACAAACATCATCGATGACGAGAACGATACCGAAGAGGCCGATTTCGCAGTTCTACCCGATACTGTTGATGACTTGCCCGAAGACGACGACAATGATCCGCAATCGACGACGACTCAAGACCCCGCCGAAGCCAAGATCATGACCCGCCTCCAGACCATTGCTCCCCAGTACTTGAAAGCTGTAGGGAGCGGGACTGGCAACGTCACCCAAATGGAGACCCTTTACGTCTCGGCTCGAGGGTCTATCCAAAACAAGGACTTTTCCCACGCCGACAGGCTCCTCACCGAACTCGAAGAGTTGCTCAAAGCCCCAGAAACGTCTTCCGACTCCACCACTCCGACTCTGACAGCTCCTCAGGCTCCATCCTTGACGGACGTGGCTGCCCAAGCCGCGCTCAAAGCCAGCCTCATGGCCCGGATCAAGGACCTGACGCCCGAGTACCAGACGGCGATCGGCGATAACGGTCCACAAACGGGTGAAATGAAGACCTTACTTGAGGCAACGGAAAAAGCTCTCAAATCGTCGAAGCTCGAGGATGCCTCCAAGACTCTCGGACGTCTTGAGGACATGGTAAGTAAAGTTGTGACGGAAATTGCCGAGAGAAAACTCACTAACCAATCCGAAGGGAAAGAACTTTCTTCGACTGTGTTGGAGCAGGCTAGCCAGGTGTGGGATGGAACTCGAAAACAAGTCCGAAAGCAAATCGTTGAACTCGAAAGAACAATCATTCAGGAGTGCGAAAGGCTCAACGACGACGACGATGCAGAGTTCGAGGTCGATTTGGCCGAGGTCCGCTCCAAGACAACGCAGCTTTACGCGATCTTGGACAAACTCGATGAAGGGTTGATCAACACACTCAAAGAAGCCATCGGGGCCAAGGAACCCCAAGTCCGCAAGAATAAACAGAAGGAAGCTATCGGGATCATCAAGAAGTACCTCGGAGTCGTCAAGGAAGACAAATGGCTCGGAAAGATCGACAACAACGGTTTCACGGAATCCAACATTCGTAATAGTTTCGTCAAAGCCCTCAGCAGTCTGGCATCCAAGTTGTAAACCCGAAAACGGCAAAAGCGATTAGTGAACAGAGAACAAGAGGTTTTGACGACGGCCTGCCGGAGCCGAACTTCATGTTTTCTGTTCACTAACACCGGTACCCGAATCCCTGTTCTCCGAGAAAAGAGCTATAACCATGACTCAGCTGATGAACCCAATCCGGCAGACCTTCCTCAAGGATTTGGGAGTCCCCGTCAAGCCCAAGAAGAAATTCTCTTTTCCCAAGTTTAAACTCACGCAGGAACAGAAGCTCAATCAGAACCTTATCAATTCCTTCGAGGCGTACCAGAAAGAAGAAGTAGAGATATTAAAAGGGATCCAAGAAATCAAAACCGAACTCGAGAAGGAACAGTACAAAGCTGTCCCTGGGAGAGACAAAGTCGTGCCGGGTTTGCTCACGGATCTCAAACTGGCACAGAAGATTGCCACAGAGGCGAAAACCAAGCAAGAAGCGCAGGACCTGTTCAAGCAGGCCGCCTTTCATTTGGACAAAATTCATCAGGACGCTGATCACGCGATTAAGAACCTCGAAAAGTACATCGACTTGGAGGCGCGAGCCCAGAAGTACCGGGGCAAGCTGTTTGCCAAGAATCGCCCGCCCCACACGAAGTTTCACAAGCCCCTTGAAGACTTGCTTACCGAAGCGAAAAACCTCGCCGCCTCGGGCAACCACTCCAATGCCGTCAAGAAGTTGGAGTACGCGAAAAAACTCTACGAAGCTTGCGAGAAGAAAGTAGTAGAAGCCAAGAAACTGGACCTTGGAAGGGCTCAATACGAACCGGTCTATAAGGTGGTTTTGCAGCGAGCCAAGGACGGATTGGACGAACTCAAAGACTTACCCGGAGCGCAGGGAGCCCACGACGGCATCAAGGACAAGATCACCAAGGCTGAAAATGAGGCCAAAGCAGGGCAATATCAGGCCGCTTACGATCTCCTCAAGGGGATTGACAAGGACATCAAGAACGGCCACAAGTCGGCTCAATCGTTCCACGACAAGGCCGGGAACAAGGCCTACCAAAGTGCCCTCAAACTTGCCGAGCAAGAGTACAAAACACTTGCTAATTTGATCGACGTGTGCGATCCGGGAAAACTCGCGAAGTACCGATTCACTCTCGACGGTTCGCTCAAAGCCCTGGAACCTTCCAAGACCAAAGTGATCGACGACAAGAAAATTACCAACATGATCACGGTGTTGGAAGAAGCCACCAAGAAAATGCAGAAAGATATCCAAAAGTTTGAAGAGAAGAAAAAGAGCGCCATTGATCTATACAACGAACTCAACCAATCGATTGGCAAGGAGTTGGGCGGATGGATGCCCCTCGAAGAGTTTACTCCCTGGAACACGAGACTACTTGCTTCTCGGACACTCATCGGAGCTGGCCAGTACGATTTCGCCATCGAGGAATTCGAGCAGCTCAAAAAGGACACCAAGGACCTCCACAAGAAGTACGCTGCCAAGGCCAAACAGTGGGATGACCTGCTCGTCGAGTACAAGAAACACAAGCCGATCATCGACGAAGGCCTTAAGCACACGTTCTTCATGGCCATCCAGTCCGCCGCCAGTTCCATCGAAACTCACCGCGAGGTCAGCGAACTGCGACTCAAGCAAACCCACGACTTCGACGAAGTCTGCAAACTGTTCCGCCAGACGCTCGATGAGAAAATACCCACGGTGAAAAAAGGACTCGAGCAATTCGAGAGACTCAAGGACGCCATCGAAGACCTGAAAAAGACCCACAATGAAGAAGTCGGTAAGGTCAACACCGAAATCGAAAAACTACGTGGGCAAGGCGGGGACACGGAAGCGTTCCAGAAACGGTTGGAGGATGAAAAGGATGCGTTCAGCAAAGCTTGCAGCGGTCTCCTCGGCAAAGAAGCCAAGGACATCACCACGGCCAAGGACAATACCGTCAAAGCCCTCCAGAAAATTGCGACCGACATCGGTGGGGTTTTGAACGACCCGGCGGCACTCGACAACAGTAAGAAATCCGCCACCGCCAAAAAACTTCAAGCCGAAGGACAAAAACTCGAGAGCGAAGTTAAAGGCCTCATCAAAGAGGTGTCTTACGACGACACCGACAAGGCGAATGTCTACACCGAAGACCTCAAGAATGCTGGGTCGAACTACGACCAAACTCACATCGACAATCTGACGAAAATCAAAAACAAGATCCAAACCGCCCTGGAGAACTTCAAACGAGATTCTGACAAACTCAAACAGCAGTCGAAGACTGCAGCCGAGGAAGTCGAAAGCATCATCAAAAGGCTGGAATCGGGTACGTCTGTCCTGGGCCGGGGTTCGCACAAAGAATACAACCCGTACTTTGTATCTCTCAAGGACGAGATCCAAGATGCCCTGGCTATGTGCGACAGTCGGATCCTGGATGTGGCCAAGGCCGGCAAACAGAAACTCGACGATTTGAAGAAACAAGTTGAGGATCTGCAAAAGGAAAACGAGAGTTCGGACCCGAATGCCAAGAATTATGCCGCTGTCGACAAGGTACTCAAGGATGTCGAAAAGCTACTCAAGGATAAAAACCTGATCGCGTGTCGGGAAGTCCAAGCCAAAGTCTTGGCTCACCGCTTCAAGGAATCTCTCAAAACGCAGGTCTATTCTCTCTCGCCCGAAGGCGCGCTGGCCCCCGACGGCCCCCTCATGGAGTTCAAAAAGGAGGTCGAGGAGGCCATCCAAGAAGCCAGGAACCGCATGGACAAGCGAAAGAAACTCAAAGAAGACGGTGAAAAGCTGTTGAACAAGCTCAAGGGCCTTGCTGGTCTTCGCTCTGATTCGGCGTTCCGCAAACAACTCGAAGGACAGATCAATTCGGCCATGAATCCCGGCGAAAACAAAGAAGAGATCGCTGAGAAGAACATGGAAAACTATGCGAAACAGCTTCAACAGGCCGAGGATCCCCAGAATATAGAAATTCTGGAACAGACTGCCAACCAACGTTTGTTTGAGGCCGAAAAGCAGAAAGCTGCATGGGAATCCAAGAAGGCGATTTACGATACAACGACGAAGAAGGACCTGAAAGAAGCCTACGACAACGCCAACAAGAAGACGGTCGACACCGACCGGTACAACAAGGTCGTGTTGGCGTACAAGGACGCCGTCAAGCACGCCAAGAAGAAAAACTATTTCATGGCGAACCAATCCCTCGAGGAAGCCGTTTCCGAAGCCACTCGTTTTATTGCCAGTCCCCAAGGTGCTACTTTCACTGCGCGAAACCGACTGCCCCAAATTTACAAAGGATGGCAACAAGCCGTTTCGGCGTTCCTGGGGAATGTGACGAAAGTCAAAAAGGCCATCACCGAAGCCGCCGAGAGCGACGGCTTCGACACGAAGAAGACGATCACCATTCTCGACGGCGCAACCCGGATGTTCGACGCGAGGAGGTTTGACCAAACCGTTGGTGATATTACTGATCCGAACTCCGATACAAAAAAACTCCGCGCCGCCAAAGAACGGGGACTCCAATACCTCAGGCAGTATCGTAAACTTCTGGACACCGACCCGGTCCTTGCACACCTCCGCGAGAATCCCTTCACGGCGTTCACCACCATAATGCTCGATGACAAGATTCGTGATTTCGAATTGAACTTGTTGCGAGCATAACAGGAGACGAGAGAGAAGAGACAAGAGACAGCCTTTTCTGGGTTTGGACCATCAGCTCTTGACTTTTCCAACTGACAAATCACAACTTTTCAGGAGAACTTAAAGATGGCCCTATCCGAGAAGCAAAAGCAGTGGTTGAACGTACTTGATAGCCAAGCCAAGATCAAACAAGTCCTCGACGAACGTCGCGCTCAAAAAGAAGCCATGATGCTCCAGATTCGTCAGCAACTCGTGAAGGACGGCGAATGGCTTCTTGACAAAATGCAGCTCGACGTCTCGGATGGAAAAAAGACACAAAAACTTCTCAACTACGAGGAGCGAGACCAAACCACCGAGTTCGACATCGACGAAATGCTCGATGGTTACACACTGGAGAGTGATGAAGACTTGGCCAAACACAGCCAAGCTGGACGGTTCATCACCCTCTTGGCGAAGAAGTTAGACCAGCAAGTGCCAGAGATCGACGAGAACGGGAAGGAGACGGGGAAGATGGTCCCGATGTTCTCGAACGAAGAAATTGCCCAAGAGTATTTTCGTCCGCTCGTCAGGGAAGGTCTCATGCCCGAGACTCTAGTCCCGAACGAGTTCAGCGAGACTCACGAGATGATCAAGGGCACCTTCGAAGCGTACCAAGAGCGGCTCGACAAAGACTACGTCGGCGGCAAGAAGGGATTTCTTAAGCGGATGTGGTCGGAGAATGGTGCTCTGGCGAAGTCGGTGTTGACGGCAGGCGTCACGATCGGCAGTAGCATCGAGACGCTCAAGGGCCTCGGTGATTTGAGTGCCGATGACGTGGTGCCCAAATGGGACCAGTTTCAGGACGGCGAGGGCGGTTCACGGATGAAGAATTTTTTCCTCGGCGCGAAAGATAGCGAAACTGGCGAGCGAGATCAAGGGGCCAGCTACGTTCTCGGGATGGTCGGCTTTGGATTGGACATGCTCTCTAAAGAGGAAGACTTGAGGGGCACGATCACCGGAGAGGTCTCTGACGTCCGAACCCAGATCAATCTCAAAAATGCTCCTCCTCGCGTGAAATTTGCCAGCAAAATTGCCCAAGCGATCGCTGGCCAGATGTCTACCGCTGTTGGCCAGTTGTTGAACACGGGAGGGCTTGGGGTCGTCGCCAGCTCGGCCTTTAGCACGATGCTCAACACTTCCAAAATCGCCAAGGAAATGCAGGGGGAAGCCATCGCCGATTCGAACATCCAAGCCATCAGCAAGGTCATTCAGGAGGCTATGTCGAAAACGTTAACGTCTGTGGCTCCGGACAAAGACAACTGCAAGCAAGTCTTGGGGACCGCTGCCACTCAAGCCTCGAATTCCATCAAGAGTAGCCTCGAATCGAAAAAATCCACCATTCTCGCCGAACTGGGAGCCACAGACGAGTTCGATGCGACCAAGGTCCTGAAGCCTTTCACCGAAGCCGCCGACACAATGTCCAAATTGACGATTCCAGGGCTCGAAGCTCTCCTGAACGACACCAAAACGGCCGACGCCATGCGTTTGAGAATGACTCAAGTCATGAACGACGCCGCCGCGAAAGAAACGGAGGAGAATCGCAAGAGAGAGGAAGCCGAGAAGGAGGCGATCGACAAGGAAACGGACATGCGGAAAGCGGCCATGAAAATCGAGAGAAAGATTCTCGCCCTTCAGCGGAAGAAACGATGGCTCAGCATGGGTTCGGGACTGGTGAGCATGGGTTTCGGGATGGCTGCCAAGGCCATCGGTCCACTGGCGATTGTGGGCTCAGCGTTCAAAATCATGATGGCCATCAAGGACGCCGCCGAACACACGATCGACCTGGTCCGGTGGGTCAATCAACGGACGGACATGTTGCGGGCCGCCAGCCCTTACTCGGCCCCTGTTGCTAACTTCATCGATCACGCCGCTCTGGAGGCTGCTCATGCCGAAGCCAAGATCGCGATCGAAGCGGTGACGATGATCGGTGCCATCATCGAGTGTGCCGGAGGACACATCGGGGTCGCCGTCGGTAAAGGGATCCAAGCTGGGGCGGCGATTGCCGGGGCCATTGAAGATGTCCTTTACGAACTGAAAAAGCGGTACGATCTGGAGAAGGCTTGGCAGTCATACAAACTGGCCATGTTGCGTCCCGCTAACCGCAAACTGGCTCTCATCGCCATGCACAAAAATCCGACTCTGGCGAAGTACGCCATCGCATGGGGCGCGGTCATCAAGCAAGATCCGCTTGTCCAGAACTTCCTGACGACTTGCCAGCTCAAGGCCGACAACCTCGAGGGCAAAGAAAACCTCCATCTGGTCGAAAGGTATCTGGAAGCCCGAATGCCAGCCGCCAACGTTGCCACCGGACGCCAACCTGTGGTGGCCGATTGGGCGCCAAAAACGATCGAGTTGACCGCAGCCTGTTGGACTGCCACGAAAAAACGTGGAGAGAGAAAAGCCGACCTCCAGCCATCTCAGACGGCAGATCTCGACCAAGCCCTGTCCAAGTTTGGCCCGTTGTACAAGACCACGGAAGCACATCAGGACCGAACCACAGAGCGAGCGAAAAAAGACGCCACCAGGTGTAAGGAGTTACTGGGCACGATCATCGGAGGATTGGCCGGTTATGCTCCCCAACGGATCGTCAAGGGGAATAAAGTTCCCCACCGCGAAATGGAGGAAATCGTGGCTCAACTCAAAAAAGAGGCCGAGGAAAAACTGTCTCAGGCGGACGAGTGGCTCAACGGTTGACGTTCTGGAAAGGCAAAACTCGAAGGAGGGAAAAATCCTCTCTTTTGAGATTGGTCTTTTGAAGTCTGCGTCTGACATTGGTAGTCCGGTCAGACTGGCCGCTTACGATCTCGTTAGCGGTGAGAAGAGCCGATTTTTCACAATTGGGATCGTCGCAGTCAAAGAGGGGCCCGGTGAATTTTCTGCTTCGCTCAAGTCCATCGCTTACATTTCCGGTACGTGTAAGACTGCACCGAGGGTGATTGAAAGCGAGGCATCTCTCACTTTGGTAATTGCTCCCAACTGCTCGCTCCACTAAAGTGACAGACACACAGATTTGATCTTTCTCACGGGCCCACGCCATGCTTCTTTTCGACGCACATCTCGATCTTGCCTGGAACGCAATCGATTTTAACCGAGACATCACACTCCCCATCGACGAATTGCGGGAGGTCGATCGCCACATTACCGGTAAAGGTAGAGGGGCGGGCACCGTTACCTTGCCAGAAATGCGAAAAGGCAAGGTGGCTGTGTGCATCGCCACGCTGCTAGCGCGATTGACTCGACCAGGCATGGTGCCGAACGTCCAACGCTACAGCTCGATGGAGGCCGCTTATGGTGCGGCCCAGGGACAGTTGCTCTACTACCGCGCGATGGAACAAAAAGGTTGGTTGCGCTCCATCAAGAATGCCGAAGAACTTCTTGCCCACGTGCAACTCTGGGAAGAAAACGAAGATAACACAAACGTACCGCTCGGGTACATCTTGAGCATGGAAGGAGCCGACCCGGTGCTCTCTCCTCAACAAGTTCCCGAATGGTTCGAAGCTGGATTGCGAATCATCGGGCCGACCCACTACGGGCTCAGCACCTATGGCCACGGAACAGGAACTGAGGGAGGATTTTTCCCCCAAGGCCGGGAACTTCTGAAAGTCATGGAAGAAGTTGGGATGATCCTCGACGTGACTCACTTATCCGATCAATGTTTCGTCGAGGCCATGGATTTGTATCATGGGCCAGTCCTCGCGAGTCACCACAATTCACGCAAACTCGTGCCCAATCAACGTCAGCTTACGGACGATCAAATCGAACAACTTGTCAGCCGCGGTGCCGTCATCGGCGTGGCACTAGACAACTGGATGTTGCATGCGGACTGGGTAAAAGGAGAAACGAATCCAGAGCATGTGAAACTCGCCGATGTGGTCGACCATATTGATAACATCTGTCAGGTTGCAGGAAACGCGAACCATGCTGCCATCGGATCCGACTTAGATGGAGGATTTGGCCGAGAACAGTCTCCCGGTGATTTGAACACAATCGCTGACCTTCAACGTCTGCCTGACTTATTGGCGACCCGAGGTTACAGTGCTGTTGACGTCGCATCTATCATGTATGAAAATTGGGTCCGATTCTTTACAAATGCCTGGAAGCCCTGAGCGAGATGCACTCATGGGAATAGAAAGAGAAATAGAAGTTCCTCCTGACACAATCATCTCCTGGGAAGCCATTGACCGCTGTCTGAAAGAAAACAACTTCATCGTCGAGATGAGGATGATCGATAACGAACTGGCGTTCCCTGATGAAATTCCGCCTGCGGATTGGAAAGAGATTCGTGTCGGGACCCCTCCTGGAATGATCACCCTTCGAAAGACTCAGGTGACCAAATCGCAAGACGTATCGAACCAACGCCTACAAGTGATCGTTTGGGGAAATGCAAACGAAGACATGGTCCAAGCTTGGAATGCTATAGCTTGGGCCTGTGCTCAAAGCCTGGAAGGCAGTATTATTGGACAAGACGGAAACTTATCGGCTACGGAGTTTCGGCAGCAAACTACATTTCCGTCCTCTTTTGGCGGATAAAAGAGAAAAAATACGATCCTTGAAAATATTTGGGGATCCTCCCGGTAAAGTTTGTGTTAGAATAATAAATATATGTAGTTTAAGGCAAAGAATCTGTTTGCAACTTCATACTTCTCATCCTGGATCATATTCCCGTACATCCCCCTCACCAATGAATCTTATCATTTCTGAATCAAAAATCTGAGGAAATCATCTTACGTTATTTGACATTTTGATACATTTTGTATATCAGAAATGTAACCAACACAGTATTGCTTGCCAGACCCAAGCTCGACATCGACATTCTAGAAGTTCAGTCTTCGTTCGAGGAAGGGAAAGTTTGAGTCATCAGTCTCTCCTTTCTCGTTGCTGATTACCTATGTCCGACACACCACTGTGTTTTCGTAACTCACACGCAAGGCGTCATGCGGCCCAAAGGACAGTTCGTCGTGGAAACTGACTTCAAAAGAGCCGAGGATTCTATATTTAGAGCAAAGGGAAAAGGAGTGTCGTGGCCTCGTTTTGATCTGGGTTGATCGGAACTTGCTGCCACATTTCACTTGGGCATGAGCCTCCAGTTGTCCTGGACTGTTGCTCAAGTAGTTGAGGCCGAATGGAATCAGGGCCAAAGGCGCGAACCCCGCGGCCAGTGGTCAATCGATCAACCGAAGCATTGCGGGTTACTCGCAGACCTAAGGACGTCCTACACCATGGACTTAACAACATTCTTCTCCGATCCTGGAAATATGCTTGCCCAGGTGCTCCCACGTTCGACGAAAACGAGCGTTCTCCTTTCCGAAGGCCTTCGCCCGGTGAGGACCGATCCTGTCCAACTTCGTCGGATCTTATTTTCGCTCGTTCGTGTGATTGGTAGCGGAATGTCTCATGGAGATGTCCTCACCATCCGTTGCCACAATCTCGAACAGGCGTCGCTGACCAACCCGTCCAAAACTCGGAATGTTACGGAGAAATATGTCCAAATTCTGCTACAGGCTGAAGAGGCTAAGGTGACCAAGGAAGCCTCCGGTGGAGGCAATGAACCGGCTGGAACAGCTGAATTGGAAGCCTCGGCAACTGCAGCGATCCTCAAGGAGGTCAACGAAACCATGAACGAGAACGGAAGTTGGCTCGAAGTCGAGCAACGGACGACTTTTCGACTCGTCCTTCCGACGTCTAACTCTGGTCATCACTCGCATTCCCACCCCTACCAGGAACCGCACCGCAAAGTGGATTCGCCAGGGGAGCCTCCAGTCAGAAGAATTTTGGTCGTTGATGACGAACCGGCCCTACGGAAGATGGCAACGCGAGTGTTGGAATCTTGTGGCTACCAAATAGTCACGGCATCCAATGGCCAAGAGGCAGTCAATCTCTTTGCCGCCGAAAAACAGACCATTGATTTGATTTTGTTGGATCTTGGCATGCCCGTGATGTCCGGTCAAGAAGCCCTCGTCGCTCTGCGTGCCCTTGACCCCAACGTCCGAGTTGTCATTACCAGCGGAGAGGTCACCGAAGAAGACGAACCTATTCTCGTCGGACTCGGTGCCAAGGCAGTTGTTCCCAAGCCATACCAACTAAATCAATTACTTGGAGTAATCCGTCAAGTTTTGGTGTAGCAATAGGTCTGCCTTTCCAAAATTCCCCCTCAATTCTCGTCGCTATTTCCACTACTCCGAGTCGCAATAGGAACACAATGGTTCCGTGGACAGAAAAGCAGTTCATCATCGCGACCACGGCAACAACAATGCTGTCGTCGAACCGTCCTTTGCGCGAACATTCTTCCGTCTGGACCAATCATCGTGTATTCGTCTCAGATGCGTGGTCTGCTCTGCTGAGCGCAAGAGATGATGCTGCTAAACAATCTTTGTAGAATATCAAGCCCATCTTGCGAAGTCTTGTTAGTCTGCCTGACTGATACAACCCAAACATTCTGCACGACCGGCGCGAAGGCTACCTTCCCTGACGAAGATACCGAATCTACTATCACCTCTTTTGTTCTTATAAACCGAAGAAAGAAACTGAGCAGTAAATTCGTCAAAGACGACATACCGATGGCAAACAGGAAAGGATGCAGAGATGGGAAGATTGCGCCAGAAGTCGGGTAGGTTGGGTTGCCAACAGCAACCGAAAACTGCCCGGAGCCATTTGGCAGTACTCACCGCACTCCTGCTCCTACTGGGAATTGTTCCCGGTGCGGCGCAAGCGGACGCGTGGCGAGATGCGGACAACGGAGTCCGGAGAGTCAACCGCTATCTTTCCGGAAAGGTCATCGACCATACTGCAAATCACGGCAAAGAAAGGCGGATGTGGTCTCGGAATTTATGGCAACGTCGCGACTTGTATGTTTACCTCCCTCCCAATTACACGCCCAAGCGTCAGTACCCGCTGATGATCTGGCTCCACGGTTTCTACCAAGATGAAAAATCGTTTCTCAAGTTCATCCCACTCATCGACGAGGCTATCCGCGAAGGAAAATTGCCTCCGATTATCGTGGCTGCTCCCGACGGGAGCCACAACGGAGTCCCTCAGTTGAAGCACCCTGGGAGTTTCTTTTTGAATTCCGACGCAGGACCTTTCTCCGATTTTGTGATGGTAGATATGTGGGATTTCGTCATTCACCAATACTCCGTTTCCCACGATCGAAGGGCTCATGTCCTGGCTGGATATGGGATGGGTGGTTTCGCAGCCTACAACCTTGCCATCAAGCACCGAAATGCCTTCGGTGTCGCTATTGGAATTCTGCCTCCATTGAATTTACGATGGACAGATAAACGCGGAAACCGGGCAGCCAATTTCGATCCCAAGAACTGGGATTGGGATGTGACTGCGCATCCTGGTGATGTTGTCGCTCGGGGTATCTCAGGTGGGAGAACCGTTCACTTGGGCGATTGGACTGCTCGATTGTTCGGAATCGGACTTGAGGCCGTACCAAGGATCGCCGCGGAAAACCCAATCGAGATGATCGATCGATACCAAGTGCAACCTGGGCAACTCGAGATGTACGTGGCTTACTCCGGACGAGACGAATATAACATCGACGCACAGGTCAACAGCTTCCTCTACCTTGCCAAATGGCGAGGATTGGGGATCGGTGTTGGTTACGATCCGCACGGACGCCACAACGTCATCACCGCCAAGAAACTTCTACCCGGAGCTTTGCAATGGCTCTCGTCTCGCCTTTCCTGTTTGGCTCCCCCGAGGGTGTACGCCGTACCGCCACCTGACCCTGGGAACTTAGCTGCGATTCACTATGGTCCGAATCGTTGTCATCAAGACACTTGCACGCCTGATAGTTCCTGTGAGGTTTGCCGGTACAAGAAAAGCGTGCAGGGGTACCCAGTGAAAGACTTCCTTCGCGAGCAGAGGCACATACGTGATCAGCACCGGTTGCCCGAAGATCTCGCTGGCAAGCACTACGGACTGAACTGTTCTCGGGAACACTGCACTCTAGGCAATTCGTGTGAGATATGTGGGGTGAAGAAAAACCGTCCAAATGACCCGGTTCGCTATTTTCTTCAAAAGCGGAGGCAATATCGGTCCCAGTTTGAATTGCCGCAGAGAGGCTGCCCGAGTAATTGCGGTACTGGAGGGTGCGAAGGGAATTGTCCCAACGACTCTTTCTGTCCGGACTGCTTACACAAACGTATGATCCCAGATGGCGCAGTTGGCACGTTCATCCGGAAGAACACGAAGTATCGGTCTAACTTCCGTCTCGACAGTAATTTGAACTATGGCTTCGATGCTTGTCAGCATTGCGGCGAGAAGGGGTTTAATGGCACTTCTGTCGGTAGTTCCTGGGATTGCCCAAACTGTTCGAGCGACAATCCGTGTCAATCGTGTTGCCAGAAGAAACGACGATTATCTGATCGGCGAAAGAGCCGACGACACACTCCGGAATGTTTACCTCCAGCCACAGAAAACTGTGGTCCCGGATGCGTTTGTCTTCCACCACCGAGTGGGATTGATCGACTCCCGGATTAGAGCGGATTGGGATGTTTGTCTCGGTAAGAGTCGGTTGCCGTTGTTGTAGGGTGTGCCATCGCAAGCTCTTTGGCAAACCCATGACATAGCAATCGCCACGACTGTTCATGATAGGCACGCGGACCGAATCCATCGTACGCGTGCCTATTGTGATTGTTTTGAAAGGTAGCGGAAAACCGCCACCTTGTTGAATCGACTAGACTTCTGTCTCGTGGTCGTCCACAGACAGATCAAGGACCCAGTCGTTAGAACCGCGGGTTACGAAGAGGTCAGCTCCCAAACCTCCAAGGAACTTGTCATCGCGGTCTTCCTCATCGGTGACGGCGTCAAAGAGAGCCATCAGAGCACTAACGTCTCTCCTCCCCCAAACTTCTAGATATCCAAGAAACTGACCGAAGGAAAATCGTGGCAATGTTCCACCAATGAGAATGTCATTGCCGCTACCACCGAACAAGATATCTCCTCCTTCACCTCCGATGAGCACGTCATCTCCGGGATTGCCAACGATGAAATCATCGCCGGAGCCTCCAAAGATCACATCAGTCTCCGGACCACCGATGATGATGTCATTGCCACCCATAGCGTAGATAATAGTGGTGGCAGCTCCCAGGACTTGGATGTAGTCGTCTTGTGGGGTCCCGAAGATCTCGAACTCGGCAGACGTCCCGTCGAATGTTTGCTGAGACCCATTCGAGACAACCGTTCCGCCGCTGAAAATCTGAACTTTCTCAGGGTCCATAGCATTGACAGTGACGTACCCGTTCGGACTGTCCTGGGAGCTAAGGATGACGATTCGATCGGTATTGGTGTCCATGTCTCTCGTGGTGATGGCGTAATTCGGTTGCACCGCCACCAACACCGAAAACCGGATGGCGTCGGCGTAGTGTTGGATTTGCTCTTCCAAATTCTCAAGGAGAGTTCCGGTCAGATCTTTTCCTTTTATACCGTTGTAACTAACATCCGTACCATCGACGATAATCGGCCCCAATTCCATCTGGGTGTTGTTGACGAACTGTATGAACAGGTCGCGAATGTTCTCGAAACACAAATTCCCTAGTGTCTGACCAACGATGGTCGCGTTCACGTCTTGCTGAATACCCACGTTGGCCTGTTCGATGCACACTCCATTGCCATACTCGATGCTGCCATACTCGCCGATGTTAATACCGATGTCCGCATGAGTGATGGTCGATTCCTCCAAGAACAGGCCACCCATGACTTGAATCGCAGTTCCTCCGTTATTCGATAGTTCGGAGAAACCAGTGATGGTATTGTCCAGTGAATCCTTGGGAGCAACAACAGCGACGTGTTCGATGTTACCTGTGCCCATGCCGTCGAGAGTAGAGTTCCCCAAGAGGTTCAGGGTCCCACCACCGTCTCCGGTAGTGGTTCCAGCCATCTGTGCAGTTCCGCCCTCGATCTCGAGGGTTCCAAGAATCGCCACCGAACTGTTCGGTCCTCCAGTCAGTCCGTTCAGTGTAACGACTTCCCCGGCGGGAATCCTCAAGTTGAGGCCATTGGGGAGCGTAAGCGCTTGTGTTGGCCCTCCGCCAAAGAGTACCAGCGTGCCATTTTGGGCGACATTGTTCAACGCCTGGGCAACATTGGTGAATGCATCGTATCCCATCGCCCTGGCTGAACCGGAGCCGTCCGGGTCAACACCGAGAGGCACGTTCGCCCAGGCACTGTTTGTGAAGACTGTAGTCGGAGTCTGCAGATTGTCGAGTTCGTCGGCCCCAATGACTTGGATGAAGACTTCTGTTGTGTCGGTAGCTCCAAAAGAGTCCGTGACCGTGTAAGTGAACATATCGGTGTCGGTCTGTCCTATGTCGAGCGAGTCGAATTGCCCGTTCGGGTCGTACTGGAAATTACCGTTGGCTTGGACTGTTAAGAGGGCTCCCGACTGGAGTGTGATTTGTTGACCAACATTTCCAGCTACTCCGTCGACCGCACTCACACTCAGAATGTCGTTGACGTCCTCGTCAGTATCATTCTGGAGCACTCCTGTTCCGAAGACTTCGAGTAGTTGATTATCTAACGTTGAAAACATATCCGGGACCGCAACAGGTAGATCGTTCACAGACTCGACAATAATTGTGACAGTGATCGGATCACTTTCGAGATCCCCGTCACTGGCACGGTACGTGAAGGTCTCTGTCCCGTTGAAGTTGGCATCGGGAATGTAATCGAAAGATCCGTCCGGGTTGAGTTTGAGAATTCCGTTCGAAACTTCACCATCCAATGCCGCCGTCAGGTCATCTCCATCGATGTCTTCATCATTGGACAGGACACCTTCCGCCGCAATACTCAGAGTCTCATCCTCTTCGACCGTATATTCGTCATCCATGCCAACCGGAGGATCGTTGACCGGCTCGACTGCAATCGTCACGGTCACGGGATCTGAGCTATCCGTTCCGTCACTGACTCGATACGTGAACGTGTCGTTGCCGGAGTAGTTCGCGTCAGGAGTATAAATAAAACTTCCGTCGGACTGCAACTCCAACGTACCATTCGTTACATCACTTTCGAGCGAAGCCGTCAGGTCATCTCCATCGATGTCTTCATCATTGGCCAGGACACCTTCCGCCGCAATACTCAGAGTCTCATCCTCGTTGACCATGTACATGTCGTCCACGCCAACGGGCGGATCGTTGATGGGCTTGACAACGATTGTCACAGTCACGGGATCAGAGCTGGCGATTCCGTCACTGACTCGATACGTGAACACGTCGTCGCCGAAGTAGTTCGCATCGGGAGTGTAGACCAAACTTCCATCAGATTGTAAGTCCAACGTTCCATGAGTCACATCGGTTTCGAGCGAAGCTGTCAGGTCGTCTCCATCGATGTCGATGTCATTGGCCAAGACGCCTTCAAACATGGGATTCGGAACAGTCAGAGTCTCGTCTTCGTTGACCATATACATGTCGTCCACGCCAACAGGAGGATCGTTAGTTGCCCTTACAGTGATGGTCACAGTCACAGGATCGGAACTGATGAATCCGTCATTGACTCGATAGGTAAAGATGTCCGTTCCGACGAAGTTGAAAACGGGAGTGTACACAAACGAGCCGTCGGACTGTAAGTCTAACGTTCCATTCGTCACGTCACTGGCGAGGATAGCCGTAAGTGGACCTCCATCGATGTCGATGTCATTGAACAAAACTCCCGTTGCCTCCGAAACAGTCAACGTCGTGTTCTTGTTCATGGCGTACATATCGTCCACGCCTACGGGCGGATCGTTAATCGGCTTGACAACGATCGTCACAGTCACGGGATCGGAGTTATCCATACCGTCGCTTACTCGGTAGGTAAACACGTCGTCGCCGAAGTAGTTCGCATCGGGAGTGTAGATAAAACTGCCGTCGGACTGTAAGTCCAACGTTCCATGCGTTACATCACTTTCGAGCGCAGCTGTGAGTGGACCTCCATCGATGTCTTCATCATTGGCCAAGACGCCTTGGGCTTCGGCTACATCAAGAGTCTCGTCCTCGTTGACCATGTACATGTCGTCCACGCCAACGGGCGGATCGTTGATCGGCTTGACAACGATCGTCACGGTCACAGGATCGGAGTTATCCATACCGTCGCTTACTCGGTAGGTAAACACGTCGTCGCCGAAGTAGTTCGCATCGGGAGTGTAGATAAAACTGCCGTCGGACTGTAAGTCCAACGTTCCATGCGTTACATCGGTTTCGAGCGAAGCGGTGAGTGGACCTCCATCGATATCCTCATCATTGGCCAGAACGCCTTGGGCTTCGGCTACATCAAGAGTTTCATCCTCGTTGACCATGTACATGTCGTCCACGCCAACGGGTGGATCGT
>CAYRFQ010000115.1:0-22350 GCA_964423615.1 uncultured Alcaligenaceae bacterium
GCTACGGTGGTGGATATGCTGGTGGCTATGGCATGAGCTACGGTGGTTGCTACGGTGGTGGATATGCTGGTGGCTATGGCATGAGCTACGGTGGTTGCTACGGTGGTGGATATGCTGGTGGCTATGGCATGAGCTACGGTGGTTGCTACGGCGTCGGAACCGTCGGAAGTCCTGTTTATGGCGGTGGTTGCGTTGGAGGTGTCGTGACTCAGGGTGCGCCCGTCGTCGGTGGCCCAAGCAAGATGGTCACGAATCCTGGAAAGATGGAAAAGAAAGAAAATCCTCTCAACCCTGGAAACGGTGGTGACAACAACCAGATTTCTACAGGACCGAGCAAGGCAGAAGCCACCATCATCGTGAACTTGCCCGCTGATGCCAAGTTGACTGTTGATGGCGTTGTTACGAAGAGCAAAACTGCTCGTCGCCGTTTGGTGACTCCTTCTCTGCCCACGAGTCGCACCTTCCACTACACGATGCAAGCTGAGATCGTCCGCGACGGCAAGCCTGTTACCCAGCAACAGAAAGTAACCGTGCGTGGTGGTGAGCAGACGACTGTAAACTTCACTTTCTATAACAACATCGTCGCTAGCCGGTAGTTGTTGTCGATCAGTCGCAGATCGCCTGATCTCGACTATGAGTTCATCGATTGAGGGAGCCTAATGGGGTTCCCTCTTTGCATTTCCACTTACCGCTTCTTGACCAAATCCTATTCGCATCCCACTGTAGAGTTCGTCGTTATCCCACTCTCATCCTCCTTGGCGATGAGGTTGGCGTCGCGTTCTACTTGGTACGTTCTCACCGAAAGACTAGAGGGTACGATTCACGAGACGCCGTTTCTCTTCCCTCGAAGGAATAACTCAGGTACACCAGCACCGTCAGGCAGCTCACCAGAACGTCGTCGTGTTCGACTGAGGAATCTTAATGCCAGTCGAAGTGCTGACGTTGTTCGTAATGATTAACTCGGAAGAGGGCATGGGGATGGACTGCCTTTTCCGATCGACAAAACCGATACGATCGAAATTGCTTGCATGACTGCACCGGCGGAGACAAGATAATCCAATCGGAGAGCACTAACAAATATCGAACCAAGCACGAAGGTCAACACGAATGGTCTGGGAGCAAATTTACGACCCCACCAATTTCCTTTGGTTCAATACCCTCCTGGCAGGACTACCCATCTTGCTGCTGCTCGGGCTGTTGGCTTCAGGGCGGGTCAAGGCCCACGTTGCCGCGATAATCGGACTGACGTCGGCGCTGGTCGTCGCCATCTTCTGCTACGTTCCAAAGATGGGAGAGGCTGGGTATCTTGAACGGGTCGCCACCTGGATGCCGACGATGTTGGCGGCGGCTGGTAACGGCGCACTCGTTGGATTGCTCCCAATCGGATGGATCGTCTTCAATGCCATTTTTCTCTATGCCTTGACGGTCGAAACGGGACAATTCGAAATCGTCAAACATTCGGTCGCAGCTCTTTCGGGCGATCGACGACTTCAAGCTTTACTGATCGCCTTTTGTTTTGGAGCGTTTATCGAAGGAGCGGCAGGATTCGGGACGCCTGTGGCGATCTCTGCCGCGTTGATGATGGGAGCAGGATTTAGGCCACTCCAGGCCGCTGGTCTCGCCCTTCTTGCGAACACCTCGCCTGTTGCGTTCGGTGCTTTGGGGACGCCCATTCGAGTCCTCGGAGAAGTGACGGATTTGCCACCGATGCTGTTGAGCATGATGGCTGGTCGTCAACTACCGTTTTTCTCCTTACTGATCCCGGTTTGGCTCGTTTGGGTCATGAGCGGATGGCGAGGAGTGGTTGGTGTTTGGCCAGCCCTGTTGGTCTGCGGTGGGAGTTTTGCTCTGGTTCAGTTTCTTGTTTCCAACTTTCACGGTCGCTATCTGGTGGACGTCGCCGGCGGATTGATTTCTATGGTGTCGCTGGCTTTGTTCCTGAGGCTTTGGCAGCCTCGGGAGATTTGGCGTTTCCCGGAAGAGAAAACTGCAGCCGATGCATCAGAGACTCCTCACTACACCATCGGGCAAATCGCGTATGCCTGGTCACCCTGGGTGTTCCTCTCTGTGTTCGTGTTTTTGTGGGGGCTCGGTGATGTGAAAGCTTTCCTAGATTCTCCGTTGACACTCGGACGACCAAGCCAATCAGCACAGCCAGAACCCCATCCAGAGACCAACTCTCGCGTCCAGGTACGGCCTACCATTGTGTCCTTCGATTTTCCGTTCGTGCACAACAAGGTCAGGCGTGTGCCGCCGATCGTCCCCGGACACGACCGAGAGGCAGCAGAAGCGGCCGTCCAGTTGACGGCCCATTTCATGGGACCACAACTGACGAATTCGTCGAGTGGGCCATTGGCTGGTGTCTCTCACGTCGTCGTGTACTCGAACGTGACGGATTCGGCGATCGATAAGGCGCAGGAACGAATTCGTGAAGAACACACCGAGGGCGCGACTTACAAACTCAATTGGCTCTCGACGACCGGAACAAGTATCTTCCTGGCAGCTCTGCTCTCGGCGTTGTGGCTGGGAATCGGCGTTCGACAATTCGTTCGCATCTTTTCTCGGACGCTGTTCCACGTTCGTTGGGCGCTGGTCACGATCGTTTGCATGCTCGCCATCGCTTGGGTGACGAGGTACAGTGGCATGGATGCGTCACTCGGCTTGGTGTTCCAACTCACGGGTCCGTTGTATCCATTTTTTGCTGCTTTGTTGGGGTGGCTTGGTGTGGCGTTGACCGGGTCGGATACGTCATCCAATGCGCTCTTCGGAAGCCTCCAAACGTTGACGGCGAGCAACCTTGCCCGCGCAGGGACCCTCCCGCTCACGGAAATGCAAGCCAAGGTTTTGATGGCGACGGCCAACAGCACCGGCGGGGTCATGGGAAAGATGATCGACGCTCAGAGCATCGTTGTGGCTTCCGCTGCGACGGGCCAAACCGGGCAGGAGGGAGCGATTCTTCGTTTCGTCTTCTGGCATAGTATCGTTTTGGCTTTCTTGATGGGGCTCCTGGTGTTGTTCCAGGCGTATTTCTGGCAAAGCTGCATACCTGTACCGAGGTAAATAGGACGAGTGGTCCGGCCAACCTGGACCGTCGTTCGATTTGGCGTTTCCACGAGTCGGAACCGCCAGCAAGGCGCTCTGGAGGTTCGGATTGGTGTGAATGCCAAGTTCCCATCTCGTTAGAACGTATTCACGACGCACTCAATCATTACTGCCAAAGGAATCTCGAACTCTCATGCCTACCGATCGAATTGAAACTGTACGCCGGATCGAAGAAAGCGGCTTGATCGCCGTCATTCGTGCCGACGACCAAAACCAAGCCCTCGACGTCTGCAAAGCTTTGCGTGACGGGGGAGTGACAGTCTGGGAAATCGCCATGACGACGCCAGGTGCGCTCCGAGCGATCGAACGCGCCGCTGAGGAGTTTGGCCAGGACGGCGTCCTCGGCGTCGGAACGGTCCTCGACTCACAAACGGCTGTTGCGGCCATTCATGCGGGAGCGGACTTCGTATTTTCACCCATCACGGACCTGGGCGTGATCGAAGTGGCTCATCGCTACGGTCGGGTTGTGGTGCCCGGAGCCCTGACTCCGACGGAGATCGCCACCGCCTGGTCAGCCGGAGCAGACATGGTCAAGGTGTTTCCGGCGAATCATTTTGGCCCTTCGTATTTCAAGGACATTCGCGGTCCGCTGCCGCAAGTCAAGCTGACTCCCACGGGTGGCGTCACGTTGGAGACTGTGCCCGATTGGATTCAAGCTGGTGCAGCGGCGCTAGGGGTGGGTTCCTCGATGGTGAAAAAAGACCTGATCCGAAATGGGGATTGGAGAGGCTTGACGGAGTTGGCCTCAAAATTCGTCGATGCCGTACGAGTTGCCCGAGGATAAACGTCGTCGGGAATCAAAGTTCCCCATCGTTGGAAACCGGACGAGGCTCGAATCGATTCCGCCCATTGTGTTTCGCCTGGTAGAGTTGCTCGTCGGCCAAGTTCAACAGTTTCTCCGGTGTCATCGATTCGTCGCCTTGGGTTGTGGCAATTCCAAGGCTGATTGTGACAGTGAACTGTTCTCCCTCGTAGTCGAATTGTTCGTCGGCAACCAAACGCCGCAATCGTTCGGCAAAATGTTGAGCGCCTGCGGTGTCTGTTTCCGGAAGAACGACGGTGAACTCTTCTCCACCATACCTGGCAAACAACTCGTCTCGGCGAATGCTCGTGTGGATTCGGTGGGCCATTTCACGAAGTGTGTAGTCTCCACAAAGGTGCCCTCTCTCGTCGTTGACGACTTTGAAGCGATCGATGTCGAGCATGACCACCGAAAGGGGTCGGTTGTGCCGACTCGAACGAACCAATTCGCGTTCGAGAAATTCCTCCAAATAGCGTCTGTTGAACGCCTCCGTCAAAGCATCACGGATCGTCAGATCGTAGATCACCTGGTGATACTCGGCTTCGACATTTCCACCGGAGAGGAATCGGAAAATGGAACTGCCGATGCGCAGATAATCCCCGTCTCGCAATAGGGCTCTTTGAACGGGATGATCGTTGATGTACGTCCCATTGGTGCTTTGGAGGTCTTCGGTGTGGTACCCCTCCTCGGCGGGAGCAATGCGAGCATGTCTGCGGGAGACGGCCGAATCGGCCACGCAAATTTCGCAATCCATGTCGCGCCCGAGCACTAACGGATCTTTGCCGAGAGTATATCGTCGGCCCATGTTTGGTCCGGGCGGATAAATATGGATCAAACAGGCATCCTGATTCGACGAGGAAATCGGCTTGGGGATGCGGGTACGTATTGTGTTTTGTGACATTCGCGGTTCTGGCAGGAGCCAGACTCCTCTACAACCCAAACGTTGCTCTGTTGGTCATAGCGTACTGTGATCGTAAGAGATTTTGTGGAAGCGAGCTACAGGAATTTAAGAAGAACGCTTCGCAAGAATCTTTCCTGTCAGGACACTGTTGCGTTCTTCACTTCTTCTATAGACTATTCCATAGATCGCCTTTCGCGACGAACATTCCACAAATTGCACTTTCCGATGGAAGACGATGAGTGCGTCTTCATCGAAATCATAACTTGAGAAGGCTCAAAATAAGGAGAGTGATTCGGTGGCACAAGTGGCTTTCTGGTTGGCACCCGCGGGGGCGGTGTTGGCCTTGGTTTTTGCATACCTTTTCTACAGGCAAATTTTGGCTGCCGGGGAAGGCGACGACGAGATGAAACGCGTCGCTGGGTACGTTCGCGAAGGAGCGTTCGCCTACCTCTGGGCCCAGTATCGCGTCGTTGGTATCGTCTTCCTGGTATTGGTAGCGTTGTTGGCTTACCAGGCATTCGGGTTAGAGCAGCAGCACTGGTTGGTTCCGTTTGCGTTCTTGACGGGTGGTTTCTTCAGTGGGTTGGCCGGATTCTTCGGCATGAACACGGCCACTTTGGCGTCGAACCGAACAGCCCAAGGGTGTAAAGAGTCGCTCAACAACGGCCTGCAAGTGGCCTTCCGGGCCGGCGCCGTGATGGGCTTGGTGGTCGTCGGGCTCGGTCTTCTCGACATCTCCCTGTGGTTCATCTTCCTACAGTATCTTGGCCCGCAAATGGGCATCAACATGAGCCTCCAGGAGATCACCGTGGTGATGCTCACGTTCGGGCTCGGGGCCAGTACCCAGGCCCTCTTCGCTCGTGTGGGCGGCGGGATCTTCACCAAGTCGGCGGACGTGGGAGCCGACCTCGTGGGCAAGACGGAAGCGGGAATTCCCGAAGACGATCCTCGCAACCCGGCCACGATCGCCGACAACGTTGGGGATAACGTCGGGGACGTCGCGGGTATGGGTGCCGACCTGTACGAGAGCTATTGCGGGTCGATCTTGGCCACGGCCGCCCTTGGAGCCGCAGCGGCCGTCTCTCTTGGGCTGGCAACCGAGCAGGCCTTGCAACTGGTCATTGCTCCGATGGTTTTGGCCGGAGTCGGCATCGCCCTCTCGATCATCAGCATTTACTTTGTCAGCACGAAAGAAGACGCCACACAGAAGAACCTCCTGCAGGCCTTGCGGAACGGCGTTTGGGGCGCCAGTGGGTTAATCATCCTTGGCGCGATCGGAGTGACGTACGTCCTTCTTGGGGACCTCGATTACCGTGGGGCTACAGAATGGTACGGCATCCTCGCCAGCATTATCACAGGGCTACTGGCCGGTGTAGCGATCGGTTGGTTTACCGAATACTACACGTCGACCGAATATTCTCCGACTCGTTGGATTTCCGAACAAACCGTCACAGGACCAGCAACGACGATCATCGGCGGGATTGCGATGGGGATGTGGAGTTGTTGGGCACCGCTGGCCATCATCGGCGTGGCGACCATCTTGGCCTATGCGTTCGCCGGCGGCTTCGCGGTACCCTCGTTGGGGCTCTACGGTGTCGGGATTGCGGCCGTCGGGATGCTCGCGACGCTTGGCGTGACCCTTGCGACCGACGCCTACGGCCCGATTGCCGACAACGCCGGTGGTAACGCCGAGATGACCGGACAGGAACCTAGCGTTCGCGAAAGAACCGACGCCTTGGACGCCCTCGGAAACACGACGGCGGCGACAGGAAAAGGATTCGCCATCGGGTCCGCCGCGTTGACGGCCCTCGCGTTGTTGGCGGCGTTCGTCGAAGAAGTCCGAATCGGCGTCCAGCGGGAAGCCACCGAGTACGTCACAGAAAATAAAGTTGACGTAGACGATGTCGTCTATCTTGGCCACAAAAAGTACGCCATGCAGGACGACAAAGGTTACGAAGAACACAAGCTCCACAATGCCTTCATCGAGGTGAGCAGCAGCTCCCCCAACGCCAAGGCGTACGCCGTCCCTGCGAAACTAGAGAAAGGGACGTCGATGGGCAAAACGCTGACTCCGGTGGAACTCGGAAAGTTGATCACTGCCCACGCCAAGGAACAAGCCAAGAGCGAATCCGGCAAGGTCGCCAAGAACGTGGCTTACCTGGTTCCGATCCGGGAAGCCACGCTCGCCCAGTTCATGGACTTCTACCAGGTCAACTTGATGAACCCCAAGTTGCTCGTGGGCATGTTCATGGGTGTGTTGATGGTGTTCATATTTACCGGCATGACGATGCAGGCCGTGGGCCGGGCGGCAGGCCGGATGGTCGAGGAAGTCCGGCGGCAGTTCAAGGAACTCAAACTGCTTGAGGATCCCAACGCCAAGGCCGACTACGCCAACTGCGTGAAGATCGCCACGACGGGGGCACAGAAGGAGATGATACTTCCGGCCCTCGTTGCAGTGGTGATCCCGATCGTCATCGGGTTACTTCTCGGCGTCGCGGGCATCATGGGACTCTTGGCAGGTGGTCTGACGTCGGGCTTCGCCGTGGCCGTCTTCATGGCCAACTCGGGCGGGGCCTGGGACAACGCCAAGAAATACATCGAAGGCGGCGCGATGGGCGGGAAAGGGTCGGAGAACCATAAGGCAGCCGTCGTCGGCGACACCGTTGGGGACCCTTTCAAAGATACTTCTGGACCGTCCCTGAACATTCTGATCAAATTGATGAGCATGGTCGCCGTTGTGTTCGCGGGCGTGATCGTCAAGTACGGTCCAAGGATTGCCGAAACGCTTCAGATTGGTGGATGATTGAGTCCTCGAGCGAGTGGCTTGGGAACTGTTCGATTGGTGGTCTTTCGCTTCCACGGCGAACAGTTCCAAGAACACGCGAGCTGCGAGAACCTACGCCACGACAGAGGCATCGTAGGTTCCCGCAGCTCGCGTGTAGTCTTTCACATGCAGTCTTGGGCGGGCAGTGGGTTCGCCATTTGAACAATCTTCGTTTCTCCCCGATCGAACGCGAAATAGCTCGCCCTGGTCGTTCGCTTCGTTGACCCAAACCATAATTTGTCCTGTTCTCGGTTGCTCAACTGGGGTCGTTTATGGCTGGCAGCGCTCTACTCGTGACGTTGGGATGTTTCGGCGTTCTGGTCTTGGCGTACCGATGGTACGGAAAGTTCCTGGCCCAACGTATCTTCCAACTCGATCCTGACCGCGAGACTCCCGCCCACACGATGAGGGACGGCGTCGACTACGTGCCGACGAAGGTCCCCGTTTTGTTTGGGCACCATTTTGCGTCGATTGCTGGTCTTGGCCCGATTTTGGGACCTGCACTAGCGGTCATCTGGGGTTGGGTGCCCGCCGTCCTTTGGGTGATTGTGGGGTGCATCTTCATGGGCGCCGTTCACGACCTTGGTGCGTTGACGGTGAGCATGCGGTTTCGTGGGCGGTCGATCGGCGACGTGTGTCAGGAGTTAATTGGCCAGCGAGCCCGGTTGTTGTTTCTCGTCATCATTTTTTTCGCCATGTCACTGGCGATGGGAGTCTTTGCCCTGACCGTTTCGGGCCTTTTCATCTCGTTCAACCCCGACGCCATTATTCCTTCGTTCGGATTGATGGTCGTGGCGGTCCTAATCGGCATTGCGACTTACAAATTCAAGATGCAACTCGTTCCCGCCACAGTTCTGGGTCTCGTGGCTTTCGGTGGGCTGATCGTTTGGGGAGGGGTGCAACCAATTCCGACGCACGAATGGTTTGTGAGTGCAGAAACGAAAAACGTCCTGGACGAAGGAAAGGACAGCGGCAAACTCGAACGTCCCTACGCCGCTGGTGCTGCCGCTGATTACTTGAAGGTCACCGGTAATAAAGAGGCCGAACAGGATTTAGCTGGTGCCGTGGAAACCACCCGATATGCCTGGATCGGTGTGCTGTTGGTCTACGCGTTTCTGGCGTCCGTGCTGCCGGTGTGGTTGTTGCTCCAACCGCGTGATTACATCAACAGCTTTCAACTCTACGTGGCGTTGTCTTTCTTGTTTCTGGGGCTCATCGCGGCGACGATCTTCGGCGACGCAAGTAGCGTCATTCAGGCCGAAGCTTTCCGGACTCCCGGAGAAGATTTTTCGATGGGCGATGCGGGGTACCGCCCGATCATCCCATTTCTGTTTGTGACCATCGCGTGTGGGGCCGTGAGCGGTTTCCATAGTCTCGTGGCGAGTGGCACGACGGCCAAACAAGTCGACAAAGAGACCGATGCCTTGCCTATCGGATACGGCGGGATGCTCACTGAAGGGGCTTTGGCGATACTAGTCATCATGGCGTGTGTGGCCGGGCTCGGTGCCAGTGCCTGGGCCGTTGACGGACGTTATTCGACGTGGCTTGGTGGCCTCGCGCCGAAACTCGAATCCGTCATCGCAGGGGGTGCGGCGTATCTGAACATGCTCGGAGTGCCCGTGGCGTTTGCCCGTACGTTCCTGGCGGTGACGATCATCGCGTTCGCCTTGACGACACTCGACTCGGGAACGCGTCTACTCCGGTTCAACTTGGAGGAAATCGCGAGATCGGTCAAACTCGATTTTCTCACGAATCGTTACACCGCGTCCGTCTTGGCGATTGCGGGGGTCGCCATGTTCGCGCTGCTGCCTGTCGGGCGGGTCTTGTGGACGCTCTTCGGAACAACGAATCAACTCCTCGCATCACTGACACTACTGACGGTGAGCGTCTTCCTGTTCAAACTCAAAAGGCCCGTCGTTTACACCTTGGTACCGATGGCCTTGATGCTTAGCGTGACTGTTTGGGCGATGATCATCAACATCCAAGGGTTCTGGGAAAAGGAACAGTGGTTCCTTTTAACGGTAGCCATCACAATGCTCGGGATCAGCGTCTGGATGCTCGCCGAAGCACTCATGGCATTTGGCCATGAACGCGGAATGTTGTTCCCGGAACCACCCAAGGAATCTCTTTCGGCGACGAGCCCCCAAGACCAGTCACTGCAGGAAGCCGTCACAGCCGACCAAGATGAGATTGCGGCCAAATGAAGCCCGTTGCGAGTGGCGCGTCCGTGTGCATCTTGTTCGTGTTTTGAGTAGAGTGTGACGAGCCGCCGAGTGGCGATGGCGCACTACGGATGTCGGAAGCGAAGGCCAATCGCCCCAGGTCCTCCCGGCCAATCAGAGGTGAAATCTACAGGTGACCAACGCAACTTTCTCCTCACGAACACTTCAAGAACAAATCAGTCAAATCGAAGCGTCAGGATTTGACCCGCACTCGGACAAGCAAGTTTTTCGTCGATTGGTCTGGGATCTTCAGGACAACGTTCTGAAGATCTCCTATGCCCGCCGCCAGATCGATGGCGTGATTTTGGTTCAGGTCATCCTGTTCTTGGTTGGCGCGTTCTTCGTGGGCGTAGGGCTTCACATGCTGTACGTCGTTTGGACGCAACCTTGGGGTCCAGGCCCGGAGAACGCCGTCAAGGAGTCGATTACTCCCGTTGGTTTGTTTCTCGTGGCGTTTCTCGTGTGCTTGTGGGCCATCTCACAGGGATTCCATGGCTATGAACTCTGCGTCGGACCATACTCGATGCAGTTCCGAGCACGTAGGCTGTTCGGGACGAAAGAGCTTGCGTCGCTAGAACTCGACGTTATCGAGAAGATCGACGTAAAGAAGTCCCTTTACCAGAGCACTCGCTACGTCCCACAACCTGGAGACTATTGGGGAGTACAGGTAACCGGACCGAACCGAATCGAACCGTTTGGAGTCGGGCTCCGGGAAGCTGAAGTCTTGTGGATTCAGCAAACGGTGCTCGTCTTTTTGGCTCGGACGTTCAGAGACCCTGGGGTCAATTCGACTCCCCACTCATGATCAGCTTCTTTCCTCGATTCGACGACACGTCCCGAGCTTGCACATATGGTTGACGATCGCATCCAGACCGACCCGAACTTGCGGCGTCAGCCATCGCTTTCCCAAGCATCGCTTCTGACCGTCGTCCGAAGTTTTGGGAAACCGGCCCACTACATGGGTGTCATACTCGTTCCCATGTTGATGTCGCTTCTGACGCTGTTCTTGTGCCTTTACGTTCAGCACCATCCGGAAACGCAGATACACGCGCTGGGCGTGTGGTTGGTCGGGACCTTGATCGGTTGTCCCATTCTTGTGATGATCATCCGGAAGTTGGTGACCAGCGAACAAATCACGATCACGTCCGAAACGGTCCACGTCAAAGTATGGAGCTTTGGGACGTTAACGAATTGGTCGGAACCACTCAAGCACTACACCGGGATTCTCAAAACACAACATCTCGGTGGATGGAGTCCTGCCGCGAGTCGAGAAAAGCCGACCGTCCTGTGCCTGTATTTGGTCCATCCCGACCGAGCCAAGACTGTCCTGCTCTGGAAAGAACAGAGCGGCCAAAGGGCCGAGGAAATCAAGGCGCGTAAGCTCTGGTTACAGTATGGTCGTTTGCTTGACGTCGTGAGCCTCGAAGAGACTCCGTATGGAATGAAAGAGTATCACCCCGAGGACCTCCAGGATCAAATCGCCGGCCGCAAGGCGACACAAACGAACCCGGACAGGAATTCCACTCGTGTCCGCCCGGACCACATCCCGATTACGTCCTTTTTGGAGCAGTTTGCTTCCGAGCGCGCGGGACTGCAAACGACTTCTGAGCCTCCAGAGTCGGCGGGTATCCAAGTTCAAGTTGAGGACCATTTCCTAAAGATCACTTACCCTGGGAGTGCCTCTCGCACGATACAATGGAGTCATCGAGGCGATATTGTCATGAGTGTCCTACTTTTTGGTTTGGGTATTGCCGGAATTAGTACCGGTGCGGCGTCGGTGGGATGCTTTGCGAGTATCTTGTTGCTGGCTGGAGTCTTGTTCGGATTCGTTGCTTGGATGCGCTGGAACATCAAATATGAAGTCTTGGTAACTCCGGAAACGATCAGCTATTGTTGGATGGGGCCGACTCAACGAGTAGAAGTTGCCATTCTCCGAGTCCGTGAACTCGAAGAAATGGAGGTGAAGCAACATTATTGCAGCATAGGCGACGAGTTATCTCAGCCAGGAGTGGACTGGGCTGTGGTGTTCATTACGTCGGACCAAATCCAACCTGTGGGACGGGGTCTCCCGAAGGAAACCTTACGGTGGTTGAAGACGGTGATCATCGATTGGCTCTGTGAGTGGTATTCGAGGGGATCTGAGAAAAAAAGGGACGACGGGAATACCTGGTCAGAATGACCAGGCTACAAAGAGCTTGGACGTCGGCCAAAAAAAGACGACACGAGCCAACAATGACGAGTCTATCTTTGACTCGCCATGCCTGCGTGCTCCCTCATGCGAACAATTCTCCCTGTTGCAGTTGTG
Source organism: uncultured Alcaligenaceae bacterium (assembly GCA_964423615.1). Taxonomy (GTDB): domain Bacteria; phylum Planctomycetota; class Planctomycetia; order Gemmatales; family Gemmataceae; genus CAYRFQ01. Next base: position 12,157 of record CAYRFQ010000115.1, read on the forward strand.
GTTCCGACGGAACGGGAGAACGACCGGGAATGAGTTGACGAAGCACATGTCCCGCCGCCGCCATGCCACTCAAGAAAGCCCCTTCGACTCTCGCTCGACAACACCAGTCGCCACAAAGGACCAACTGGTTTTCCGAATCAAACAACGCCACGTCGTCCAACGGTTCTGGTGGGATCGAATACCGCCAACGATGAGCCGATGAGTGAACGGCGGGAACCGGTTGTGTTCCTGTCACGTTCCAAAACTCGTCCAACAACACCTTCAATACCTCTTCGTGGTCTGCATCGATGTGCTCGTCGGACCACTCGGGCGAACCGTGGATGACCCAGCAATCCATGTGATCAGGGCGTCCTGGCTTGCTACTGTTGCGGGCGATCCAGGACAACTTGGAGTCCTGAACGAAGGCACCATCGAAAGGCACATCGAGGCGAGATTGCAAGGCCACCATGACGGCCCAACATCCTTGCATTCCCACATGTGCTATCTTGGACGTCAGTGTTGAGGTGCCTCCAATTAGTGCCACTGCTTGGACCGGTGGGGTGGTGACCACGACGTAGTCGAACGTCCCAAGCTCTTTGCCATCTGTGTCTCTCAGAAGCCACGTATCTCCGTTCCTTTCCAGAGGAGCTACTTGAGTTTGGACGTTCACGTTACAGTCTTCTGCCAGATGCTTTCCGATTGCGTTCATGCCAGGGACACCGACATACCTCGAACGGGAGCTATAATCAGTCACTCCGCCATTCTGAAGTTTGACGATGTCTCCTTTCCACTCGGCTACGATCCCAACGTCACACCATGAATCGACATATCGACGAAATCTGTCATCGCGGACCGTAAAATACTGGGCACCGTGATCGAACTGAATGTCGTCGGAGATTTTTCGATTGGACATCCTGCCACTGACACCGCGTCCCTTGTCGAAGACCTTTACGTCGTATCCGTGGTCGGTCAGTGTTCTGGCACAAAACAATCCGGATAGACCAGCGCCAATGACGGCCACGCGATTTCCGTCTTTGGCCAATGGTCGATACACCACTTCTTTGTAGGCTCGTAAGTTGAGCCGTCGTGCATGGTCCTCTGTTGGACGAGGTCGGACTGTCCCGATGATTGGCTGTGGTGGTTGGAATGGTCTATCGAACTGTCCAAGACACCACAGTATTCCTCCGTACGATGATGGGTCACGACCATCGAGGGCATATCGGTGGTTGAGGTCGAGTATGGTGCGTAAGGCTTGTTCGGGATTTTCCGTCCATTGGAGGACTGCCTTTCCCCAGGTCATCCGCACGTTGTTGTGGAGTTCGCCTTGCTTTAACAACGAATGTTGACAGGCATTCCAGAGTTCGTCATCGGTCTTTCCTCTGGCAAGACTTTCCCATGAATGGAGAGCAGGCCGCGTGTCTTCTTGGTGTTCACGAAGTGTGTGGACGGCCCAATCGGGTAAGCTCCTCAGGGTGTCGATGTCCTTGTGTCTATAGAAGCAAAAGTTGTAAGCCAACTCTCGCCAAATGAGCAACTCGTCGAGGTACTTCTCGGCATCGCGTTCGGCAGCTTCACGGGCAATTCGAAACGGCGACACCATGCCAAAGTGTAGGTAGGCAGACATACGACTGACGCCGCCGAGTAACGTGGCGTCGTTTCGTTTCTTGGCATACCGCGACAGACCTATGTCCTTGAATTGGTCCCAACGTTGGTATCCAGCGACCGATCCACCAAGAGTGTGTGGAACTGGTCCCACTGCATGGTCGATTTCGCACTGAGCAATCAACCGTGCGAAGTCAGCAGTTTGAAGATCGATTGGTTCGAAAGGTAGGTCATCGGGGATGAAGGGAGGTCGATTGGGTTCCTGGTCGCTCCACGGTCTGGTGAGTCGCTCGTCGTAGAGTTTACGCGTGGCCTCGCGATATTTGAACGCACGATCGTACGCTTTGCGGACCAACTGCATCGGAACGACACAAGCCGTGTCGACGCACCACACCGGAACCTTGCACGCTTCCACGAGTCTTGCGACCCAGCCAACCAGGGGTTCGACGGGCATGTCCTCGGTGAGGACTAGAGCGGCTCTGTTCGCCAATGTCTTGAGATGAGGTCCCCGGTGTCCCCGGCGTTCGAGGTGGAAGGCGTATGCGATTCCTCGATTCGCGAGTTCCGTTTGGACGTCTCGTGCCCCTTGCAGGATGAACGTGTGCAATCGATCCGATGCGAACGGGTATCGTTCGGAGAGACCCTGATAAACCAACAATGGGAGGTCCAGTTCGGTAGCCGTTTTCAGAGCAGCATCGAGGGCAGGATTCTCATGCCCTCGCAGAGCGTTGTGCATCCAGTAGAGAACGAAATCTCCTTGCGGGGCAGGCGTCCCATCTTTGACGATGCGAACGCGTTCGGCAATGGTGGCCGGAAGATTACGAGCTAGCTCTGTCGAGTTATTCATACGATTCCCTGGGACAAGTGTTGCCGCTTCTACCTTAGTTCATTCATAGACGGGAAGACGGTCAATCCCAAATCACCATATCCACTTTTTCGGAATGAGTAAGGTGTGCCAAGGCACACCTTATAGCACAGGTCGACAGCGCCCTCAATGACCGCGGCAACTCCAGCATTCACAACACCCAATCGGTGAACCTGGGGGTAGCGACACAGGTTGGGGTAGAGGTATCTTGGTCGGTTCCTGTTCGAACCGTTGGATTTGCAACACGCCGTAGCGATAATGGGCAATCGTTCGAGCATCCTCAACGGTCCGCCCGACGAGAGCGCTCTTGAGGTCATTTTGAAGTGCTCGGAGACGGGACCAGGCCAGAGCCTTCACCTGGTGGGGGGCCTGTTTGCTCGTTGCTAACGCCATGATGCGATATAGCACGACGTTGTCCACAGTCCGGGCCAAGGCGGAGTGGTAGTTGGTCTGCCCTTCGAGTGGTGGTTGCCAACCGCGAGCGACCAAGCCCTTGAGAACTTTGGCAAGTCCCAGGGCGTTGGCGTTTCGGGATTTCTGTTCGACGAGCCGCGCACACCGAGCAGGGTGTAAGATCATTCCCACAGTATGGTCGGCTAGTCCCTCGGCTGCTGCAAACGGATCGAGCGTCGGTCCTGTTTTCTTCTCGAACAACTCGCGATTGTTGGAATATCCTGGTGGGCGGGGTGGAATCAACTCGAGGAGTCGGTCCGGGAGTGCCAAAGATTTGGGTTCCAACACTGCCATCAAACTCAGGAAAGCCGATGTCTGTTTTTTCGGGTCTACGACTTTTACAGGGGTTCCTTCGTCTCCTCTCAGGTCATACTGGAACCGGACGCCTCCAACGAGTTTAACGACTCCCTCGATTTGATAACGGTGGAGGAGATACACAGGGACTAGCCGTTCTTCCAACTTTGCGAGCGGATATCCCTTGGGGATGTTTTTATCGCCAAAGCGGCCGAGGGCCAAGGACCTGACCTTCGTGAGGTGTGCCAGTTCCTCTGTTGGGTTTGGCCCATTGTCCCAAAGGTGAGCCAGCGGATGGGCTCCACTCGCGGGTCGAGCATCCTGGTCGGTGATGAAAACGAGTCCTTTCTTTCGAGCCTCGGCAACGATCTTGGCGAGGCTCTTTTCTTCGTCTTGCCCTCGGAGGTCGCTGTAACCATACAAGATCGCAGTCTTGTCCCATTCGCCGACACCAACGCCATATGCCCTGGAAACATCAATCGTTTTGTTACCGACGAGACGAATCTTGGGATGAGGATAGTCCATCACGGAGGCGTCCTTGGTCGTGCTCGCCGCGAAGTTGTGGACCAACCCAAGCGTATGCCCGACCTCGTGAGCCGACAATTGACGCAACCGAGCAAGGGCCATGTTCATCGCAGCCCTGGACACTTTCTTGTCTTTGGAAAACGGTGCCAGAAGTCCCTCGGCGATGACCATGTCCTGCCGAACTCGCAATGACCCTAGTGTGACATGTCCCCGTATGATTTCGCCGGTTCGAGGGTCATGAATGGTCCGCCCGTATGACCAACCTCGCGTAGACCGATGAACCCACTGAATGACGTTGTAACGCATGTCCATGGTGTCTGCGCCTTCCGGGAGCAACTTGACTTGGAAGGCATCTTTGTATCCAGCCAACTCGAAGGCATCGTTCCACCAACGGGCCCCGTCCAGCAACGCGGATCGCACTGGCTCAGGGGCACCTCGATCGAGGTAGTAGACTATGGGCTTGACCGGAGGGCTGACCTTTGCCTTGGGGTTTTTCTTTTCGAGACGGTGTCGCACGATGTATCGCTTCGTCATTGGTTCACCGAGAGGCACGGCGTAGTCCTTGTACTGGACGCTGAAATAACCCGACCGTGGATGAAACGTACGAGGTCGATAACCCTTCGCGGGCAAGGCGACGAACGAGTGATGTTGATGGACCGTGACGGCTTCGGGTGTGGGGGTGACCGAGCGAATATACTGGCCTTCGGGGTTTCCGGTGAACGTCATGACCACTTCCATCTCGGTGTTGCGTGGGAAGTTTTTTGTGCGAGGCAAGTGGACTGCCGACCGTGACAGGTCTGGCGAATACTTCCCTTGTTTTGTCTGCGTGAGTCGTGTCCTCACCCCATGGACGTCGCTCAACAGAAAGGGCGTCACGTCGACGAGGACACGTTGCTTTTCTTCGGCCTCGACTTGAAAGCCCCACAAGATCGACTTTGCGAACGACTGCATCACGGCTTCGCGCTCGGCCAAGTTATTCGTGTTCGCCCGGTACTGGTAATTCGGCTCGACGAGCAAGACCTTGGGACCGACTCGTTGAAAGAAGACGACGCGGGACCTGCCCCATTGTCCGCGATCAAGTCCGATGTCGTTGGAGCCTATGCCGTACGGAAGCGAGTGGACGTGGAGGAATTCCTTTCCGAAGGTCTGGATCTCCATCCACAGCTTGCCTTTCTCGCCGTCCCAGTAAATCGGAAACAAGCCGGGATATTTCTTCATTTTCGAAGTGAAGGACTTGATCGAAGTGGGGCCGTCGTTCTTCTGTGCGAGGACGGGTTTGATCGGATAGACAAAAAGAAAAATGACCATCCCGACGAGGACGATTCTTCGGGACAAACATCTCAATGAGATGGCATAACGTGAATTGTGTTCCATCAGGGACTCCTTTTGCGTCTCGATACGAGATTCGAGTGAATTGCTTGTGTGACGGTGGAGAGGTTGCGCCTGTTATATCCCGTGAGGCAATCTCAGACGAGAAGGAAATTGATCGTCAGGGGGTTCTCGGGCGAGGGAAAGTTCGAGGCGCACCCAACTGTCGTTGTCAGTGCGGGCTTCGCTCGTGGAATCATGACGGCACGGGGGCTCTGTCTCAGTTCGATGAGTTGAACAGCGTGCCCAATCTGAGCGGTGAAAAAGGCGTTGGACTTCTGGAGGATTCGCCGTTCTTGAAGAAAGTGGAAGCGGGGACCTGATGGGTAGTAGTTTTGGACTGGCCGGGGTGAGCAGTTGCACCTCGGATTGGTTTTATCTGACCAGAGGACCTTAGGACGTAAAAAAACGAGACACGACAAAAGAGCCGTGTCCCGCATTTATGGATGAACGGCAGCAAGTGCCGGTTTAGGGGGGAGAGTCGGACGGATTACTTGAGGAGTCGAACGGAGGGTCGTCGTCTTCCTGAGAAGGAAGCGCGTAATTTCCATCAAGCCACCGACCGAGGTCGATGAGCTTACAGCGTTTGCTGCAAAATGGAAATTCCGGCCATTCTGCTTGAGTTTGCCCTTGCATCACCTGTTGGCAAATCGGGCAACGTACCTTAATCATCGGATAATTAGCTCTCTGACTTCGCACTTTTCGACTCTGAGCTGCTTTTTTCTCCCCCGGAGCTGGAACTCTCGGAACTGGTAGTCCCGCTCTTGGAATTTCCGTCACTGGAACTTTTCGAATCGCTCGAACTACTCGAGCTTTCGCTCTCTTTCTTGGCTGCCTGTTTGTATGAATCACTACGGTAGTCGGTTTCGTAAAACCCCGATCCTTTGAAAATCACTCCCGCCCCGGTCCCGATCAATCGGCGGAGTGTCATCTTGCCACACTCCGGGCATTTCTTGAGTGGTTCCTCACTCATGTACTGGAACTCTTCGAACTCGTGCTTACAAGCATCGCAAACATAGTCGTAGGTGGGCATGGCTTCTCTTCTCCTGGGATGGTTAGGATGGATCGACGGAGTCGATCTTCGGTGTCGATGCTCGATGGCTTACTCGGGAGGCCCAGCCGACACAAGGACTTTGGCAGGACGCAACACGCGATCTTGGATCATGTAGCCCGTTTCGACGACCAGGGTGACGGTGTCGACCGGGTGTTCCTCGGAAGGCATTTGGGTGACAGCTTCGTGCTTGTTGGGGTCGAAGGTTTCCCCAACCGCTTCGATGGGAGTCACTTCGAACTTCTGCTTGAGCATCTCGAGGAATTGCAGTTGTACCATCGAAACGCCTTTGATGAGTCCCTCAACATCTCCGCCGTTGGCAGCTGCGGTGTGGGCCCTCTCAAGATTGTCCAAGATGGGAAGCAACTCCATGACCAGGCCTCCACGGAGCAACGACCGCTCCCGCTCTTGTTGTTGAGTCTGGCGCTGTTTGTAGTTGGCGAATTCGGCTTGGGTCCTTTGAGCCAATTCGAGATACTCCTGCCTTTCGGCAGCTAGTTTCTGGACACCGACCCATTCTTCCAAGGGCAAGGTGATGGTTTCGTTTTGTTGGGACTCATCTTGTTGGGTTTCGGCCTGTTGCGTCTCGTCCTGGGTCGGGACTTCCGCATCGGCAGGTTTGGTTTCGTCCGTCACGGTGATTCTCCTCGTTTCCTGGTCATCCTGGTCTCGTGCAGACACGACGGCTCCAAAACTCGGCTCTAGGTCACTTCCGGAAAATGTGTCTTCAGATTTGTGTTCCTAAAAAACTTTGCGGGAGTCACTCTTTGTCTGGTGTCTCCGCCTCGGTCCCTCGAAAGAACGAACCGATCTGTTCGAAGAAGCTTTTTCGCTCTGCGGACACGTAGCTCTTGTCCAGCTCGGCGAGTTCTCGGAAAAGTTCTTCCTGGCGTTTTGTCAAATTTCTGGGAGTTTCGACCTGGACCACGACGATGAGGTCGCCAGGGCGTTTGTGATGCAAATTGGGCATTCCTTTGCCACGGATACGAATGGGCTCTCCGTGTTGGAGGCCGGGTTGGAGTTCGTGCTCGATGGGACCATCGATGGACGGAACTTCGATCTTGCCCCCCAAAGCAGCCTGGCTGAACGTAATAGGGACGGGGCAAATCAAGTGGTCGCCTTCACGCTTGAAGAGTGGATGATCGCGGATCAAGATTTCGCAAATCAAGTTTCCGCGTTGTCCCCCCGGTTCTCCAGCTTCTCCCTCCCCACGAGCGGCGATCTGTTGTCCCGATTCGATGCCTGCCGGAACGGTGATTTCCAGAGTGCGTTCGGTGTTCACCCGACCTCTTCCGCGGCACTTGGTACAAGGATCGGTGATGATGGTCCCACGGCCTCCACAAGTCCGGCACGTCTGTTGGACGCGGAGGAATCCTTGGGATAGGAGCACAACGCCGTGGCCTTTACATTGAGAGCAGGTGGATGGGGTGCTTCCTGGCTTGGCACCGGAAGCACTACAATCCTGGCAATTTTCTTCGCGCGGTATGGTAATCGACTTTGTCGTTCCGTAATAAGCTTCGGTCAAGTCGATCTCCATCCGATACAGTAGGTCGCGTCCACGCTTGGGACCTCTTCGGCGTCCACCACCACCGCCGAACAAGTCGCCGAAGAAACTTCCGAGAATCTCCCCGAGGTCCATGCCCTCGAAATCCGGAACGCCCCCCATGCTCTGGAGCCCTTCGTGTCCGTAGCGGTCGTAGACTTGGCGTTTCTCGGCATTGCTGAGGACGTCGTAGGCTTCGGTACACTCCTTGAATAGTCGGGCTGCTTCCTCGTCACCGCCGTTGCGGTCTGGGTGGTGCTGCATGGCTTTTTTCCGATACGCCTTTTTGATCGTTTCCGTATCGGCAGTCCGTTCGACTTCCAGAACTTCGTAATAATCTCGCTTGATGGCCATGCGCGCTCCTGGTTTATCCAAGATGAAAAACAAAAACCGTTGTGATCATTCCTTCGTTGCAAAGGATGATTGGTTGGTTGGAGAATCCAAGACAGTCTGCCAAAATCCTCCTTAGTATTGTAAGGCCAACTTGGGGATTGGTAGGAATTGGGGGATTTTCTCTACGGCCGGAGGTTCTTTTCGCGTTGAGCGGATCGTTCGTTCTTTACGATTCCTGTGGGCGTGAAAGGACAACTGTCTAGTTCTTCCCGTTCTGAAAGCCGTTCATTCGTGTCAGCCGTTTGCATTGGGCTACTAGCCCGAGACGCCAGCGAAGGATGACTGTTAGGACCTTCGTTGGCGTTTCGGGCTAGTATCAAGGCAACTTCGTTTGCAGTTCCGACTGGTAACAAACCAACCGTGTGGATCGTGAAGTTGCCGCAGCCACATCGCGAAACGATTGAGGACAGGCCTTGGAGTCGGTTTGCACCGAGTTCTCCAAGACCGGCACTAACTTCTTAGTGAACCGCTCCAACGACCTTGCTCTTGTCGGGTTCGTCTTCGTCGATGCGAGTCACGAGGACGTCGGTCGTAAGCATGAGACCAGCGATGCTCGCAGCGTTTTCCAAGGCGGATGTCGTCACCTTGGTGGGGTCTACGATCCCTGCCTTGAACATGTCGACGTATTCACCAGTGTTGGCGTTGTAGCCGATGTTCTTGTTCTTCTCGCCGCGTAGTCTGACCTCGTCAGCGATCACCGCGCCGTCTTCGCCGGAGTTGGTGGCCAGGGTACGGATGGGCTTCTCGAGGGCTCGGCGGACGATGTTGGCTCCGGCCATTTCGTCGCCTTCGAGTGTTTTGGCCAGTTCGTCGACGACCGTAATGGCCCGTAGCAAAGCTACACCACCACCCGGCAAAATCCCTTCGGCGACGGCAGCACGGGTCGCGTGAAGAGCGTCCTCGACGCGGCCTTTCTTTTGCTTCATGTCGGCTTCGGTGGCGGCACCCACACGGATGATGGCAACGCCACCGACGAGTTTGGCCAGACGCTCGCTAAATTTCTCTTTGTCGTACTCGCTTTCGGTGTTGTCTCGTTGACGACGAATCTGGGCGACTCGGGCCTGGACGTCGTCTTGGGTGTCCTTGTCGACGATGATGGTGGTGTTTTCCTTGTCGACCTGGACTTGCTTGGCTTTACCGAGTTGGGCTTCGGTGACGGTCTCGAGCTTCAACCCGAGGTCTTCGCTGATGAATTGTCCGCCGGTCAGAATGGCGATGTCTTCGAGAATGGCCTTGCGACGATCGCCAAATCCAGGAGCTTTCACGGCACAAACGTCGAGGACGCCTTGCATTTTGTTCACAACCAGACCAGCCAGAGCCTCACTCTCGACGTCCTCGGCGATGATCAACAAAGGCTTGCCGATCGTCTTGTAGTACATGTCGAGGAACGGAATCAGGTCACGGAGGTTCGAGATTTTCTTCTCGTAGATTAAGATGCGGACGTCGTCGTAGTCGAAGCGAAGGTCTGTTGTGTTGTTGATGAAGTACGGCGAGATGTAGCCTTTGTCGAACTGCATACCGTCGACGAAATCGAGTTCGGTGTCAGCCGTTTTGCCTTCCTCGACAGTGATGACACCGTCCTTACCGACTCGGGTCACGGCGTCGAACATTTTCTCACCGATTTCCGGATCGTTATTGGCACTGATCGTTGCGACGTGCTTGACGTCTTCTTCTTTCATCTCCGTGGCCTTCTTGCACAAGTCCTCACGCAAGAATTTGACGGTCGCTTCGACGGCCTTGTCGATGCCGCGCTTGACGGACATCGGATTCGCTCCGGCGGTGATGTTGCGGAGGCCTTCCTGGTAGATCGCCAAGGCCAACAAGGTCGCTGTGGTTGTTCCGTCACCGGCCCCATCAGAAGTCTTCTGGGCAACGGCGTTGACGAGTTTCGCTCCCATGTTCTCGAAGGGATCTGCGAGGTCGATTTCCTTACTGACCGTGACGCCATCCTTCGTGACGGTAGGGCCGCCAAAACTCTTCTCGATGATGACGTTTCGACCGGTTGGCCCGAGGGTGCTTCCGACGGCCTTGGCCAGCTTTTCCGCACCGGCCAACAATTTCTTGCGGGCATCGTCAGTGTAAAGCAGTTGCTTCGCCATGATTCGTTTGGTCTCCTTGTAT